>NZ_AKKE01000080.1 GCF_000281975.1 Novosphingobium sp. AP12
ACCACGAGCGCGGACGCTAACAAGGATCGCGCACGATGACCGGATCGAAGACGCTCGTCGCCTATCTGACGCGATCGGGCAACACACGGGTAATCGCCGAAACGCTACATCGTCAGCTCGGCGCAACGCTGTTCGAGATCAGGCCGGCTAAGCCTTACCCGGAAGACTATGAGGAGCATGTCGCCCTGGCGACGCGCGAACGCGACAGTGGCTACGAGCCACCTTTGGCGGCTGGGGTCGCCGACATTGCGGCGTATGACGAGATCTTCCTCGGCTTCCCCGTCTGGGGCGAGACCGCCCCGCCGCCGATCCGGTCGTTCCTTACCGCGCACGATCTGCGCGGCAAGATGCTGCGCCCGTTCATCACGCATGGCGGGTATGGTGTCGGCAGAAGCCCTTCGGTGCTTGCCAGCCACGCCCGGGAAGCCCGGATCGCGCCGCCCTTCGTGATGGAAGCCGACCAGGAACGGCGAACGCTCAACCAGATCAAGCAATGGCTTGGCGGCATCCCGGCGTGAAGCGGCCGTCGCAAGCGCGCGGATCGCTCGGTCCGTGTGCCGGACATTTCTGCAAAGCCTTGTTCTCACACCCCGGGCATCCTGCCCGAAAGGAACTATCATGAAAATCACTCGCAACGGCACTGCCAGCAAGGCCGGCCCCGCCGACTATTTCACCGGCACCGTGCGCATCGACGGCCCCTTCTCGGCCGAAGCCCCCGCCCGCGCCGCCGGTGCCACTGTCACGTTCGAGCCGGGCGCCCGGACCAACTGGCACACGCATCCGCTTGGGCAGACGCTGATCGTCACCCAAGGTGTCGGCTGGACTCAGTGCGAGGGCGGCCCGAAGGCCGAGATCCGCGCCGGCGACATCGTCTGGTGTCCGTGTCAGCGCCGCCATTGGCATGGCGCCACCGCAACGACCGCAATGACGCATATCGCGGTCGCCGAGGTGCTGGACGGGACGGCGGTGACCTGGATGGAGCCCGTCGCAGACGAAGATTACTTGGCCGACCTCAGTGACTGAACTCGGGCGTAGGCCAGCCTCGGCCGGATCGGCTGCTTTGCTAAACTCGGGATAAGGACCAGATTCAGGAATGTCGTGAGTTGGCCCGTTCCCAGTCCAACGTAGCGAACTCAGTTCATCGGCTTGATACGTCGATTCCAAAGCAGGAAGCGGAGTTCGCATCCCGTTGATCGGCTGCATCAGAGGCTTCGTCATCATTCACGGAGCCAATGCCATGATCGCACCCCACATCGCCATCGAACCGTCGATCCTCTACCTTGGCACGCCGGTCGTGCTGATCACCACGCTGAACGAGGATGGGACCGCTAATGTCGCCCCCATGTCCTCGGCTTGGTGGCTTGGTTGGCGCGCCATGCTGGGCCTGCAGACCGCCTCGCAAACGCCGCAGAACATGATCCGCACCGGAGAATGCGTCCTGAACTTGGCGACTGTCGAGCAGGTCGACGCGGTGAACAAGCTGGCGCGCCTGACCGGCACCAAGGACATGAAACAGCGCCTCGGCTATGCATATGAGCCCCGCAAGTTCGAGGTGGCCGGCCTTACCCAGGTCGCCTCCGAGACCGTGGCTGCCCCTCGCGTGTTGGAATGCCCGATCCAGCTCGAAGCCGTCCTGGCGGAGCGCCATGACATGATGGCGGACGATCCGCAGGTAGCGGGCCTGATCTCGGCCTTCGAGGTGCGCATCACCCGCGTGCACGTCCATCCGGACCTGCTGATGGACGGGCATGAAAACCGGATCGATCCGGGGAAGTGGCAGCCGCTGATCATGAACTTCCAGAAGCTCTACGGCGTGTCCAACATCGAGGCCGCCCCATCGCGCCTCGCCGAGATCGAAGAGAAGAGCTACCACATGCCCGACATCGATCGCGCGCGGGAGGATATACTCGCCGCCGTTGGCTAACACTGCGCGCGCCCTCGGTCTGATCCGACCGAGGGCGCCGCTTTTGGTAGCATCTGATTCCAGAGCAAGAGTCGGAGTGCCGATAGCCGCGGCCGGGATTAGCTCTGTACGTGCATTCTAGAGGACAGAGTCATGAACAGCCAAGACAAGAAGGCAGCAACAACCCTCGCCGATCCCCGCTGGGCACGCGTCGTTGCCCGGGACAAGAGCGCTGACGGTGCATTCTGGTACACGGTCGACACGACAGGCATCTACTGTCGACCCTCATGCCCCTCGCGCGGCTGCAATCCCGGCAACGTCACGATCCACGATACGCTCGAAAGTGCGCAGCGGACCGGTTTCCGGCCCTGCAAGCGGTGCAAGCCTGACGGGCCGGCGGCTGAGGTGGTGAACGCCGGGATCGTCACGCGGGCGTGCCGCATGATCGAGACGAGCGAGACCGCGCCGTCCCTGACCGATCTTGCACAGGCGCTCGCGCTCAGCCCCGGCTATTTCCA
>NZ_AKKE01000081.1 GCF_000281975.1 Novosphingobium sp. AP12
CTAGCCCGGGTTATTCACGAGCCCGCCGCTCTGGTGTGTCCCGAGCTCGATCGGTGTTTGGCGGCTTGACTTGGGCGAGCGCCGGCGCCGGTGTTTTTCACCGCGTCAGGAGCAATGGGCTTTTCGAGTTTGACGGGACGAGGGCTCGGGTTTCGGCGGCATGGCCGCGCTGGCTATGTCGGCGCTGGCCGAAGACCGGTGGCGATGGCTTTGAACACGCCGGCGTCGGGGCATGCTGACGCGAAGGCGACACGGATACGCGAGGCGCTTTCGATGACGCGGGCAGCGACCTTGAGCAGCCGCAGGCGCAGAGTCGCGAACTCGGCAGCGGCCAGCGCAGTGGCCTTGGGGATGGCCTGCTGGATGCGCCACATCAGCCAGTAGGCGGCGGTATGCAGGATGAGGCGCATCTGGTTGGCATTGGCCGAGCGGCACGAGGTGCGATCGCTGGCCAACTGGGTCTTGTGGCGCTTGATCAGGTTCTCGGCCTGGCCGCGCGCGCAGTAGAGCGTGTCGTAAATATGCTCGGCCGAGCCTTCTGTCAGCGAGGTGACGACATAGCGGATGTCCATGCCCAGCGTGCTGGCTTCGATCCGGGCGACGACGCGCGTTGGCCCTTCCAGCTTTTGGCGCCGTAGCGGGTCTCGGTATAATGGCGCAGGACCGGGCATTGGCGCTGAGCCCGCTTGACCGCGCAGGCATCGGCGACGGCGACAATGATCGGATCGGCCCGCAGCGCGGCGTTGGTCGGCAAGCCGAACACGTAATCGACCCCGGCCGCCTCGCAGAACGCCATGATCTCGGGCCGACCGTAGTGCCCGTCTCCGCGGATGGTGATGTGGGTATCGGGCCAGTGCTGGCGGATATGACGCACCAGGCGCCGGATGTGGCCGGCACCTTCGGCACCAGACGGCGTCTTGCCGGTGCGCAGCAGCATCGCGACCGGACGGCCGGTCGCAGTGTCGTAGACGTGGATCGGCAGAAAGCAGCGTTCGCCGTGATGGCCATTCCAAAACGAGAGCTGCTGATAGCCGTGCACGACATCGCAGGTGTCATCGATGTCCAGCGTCACCGCCGCCGGTGGGACCGGATAGCTGGCACAGTAGACGCCGATCATCGCGGCCATCATCCGGGCCAGTTCGCGCGTGGTCGGTGCATTCTCCCAGCGGCTCATCGTCGGTTGGCTCGCAAGCCCCGCGCCCGATCCCGGCAACTTGCCCAGTGCCAGGCGGAACCCCGGATCGTCGCGCAGGGCGTCGAGATCGTCAGCATCCTCGTAGCCACACGTGATCGCGAACACCCGGGCGCGCAGGATGTCATCAAGGCGATGGGTCACCCGCGTCGGGTCACGCGGATCGGCGATGCAAGCCGCAAGCCTCCGGCAAATTCCCATCGCTCGCTCGGCTTGCGCCAGCAGCAGAACGCCGCCGTCCGAGGTCAGCCGGCCACCGTCGAACGCGGCTGTGATCTTCTTCCCGCCAACCGCTGGAAACGAAAATCCCGGTGCGCTATCATCGCTCGCGGCGGGTGTGGTCCGTGGCATAAATTGCCTCGCTGCAGGACTGGTCTAGACACCCATTTTCCTACTGCAAAGCAATCGCTTACGCCACTCCCGCCAACCCTATCACCCGCCTCCGTGAATAAAACAGGCTAGG
>NZ_AKKE01000082.1 GCF_000281975.1 Novosphingobium sp. AP12
TCGGCTGCCCCTGCCAGTCGCCGCCCCCCAGGCGCGGCCTTACCGGCCAGGCCGCCAGTGCAGCGAATAACGCAGTGCTGGCGCCGCCTCGCCCCAGAACCAGCGAGGGCCTCAGAACCGCCCAGCACATGGTCGTTCCATCGGCGCCGAGGCGGGCAAGGTGATCGTCCGCCGCACGCTTGCTGCGATGGTACGGCGTCGTCCCGGTCTCGTCAGCGCCGAGTGCGGATATCTGGATCACTCGGCCGACACCCGCCGCGCGGGCGCCATCGAACAGGGCAATGGCGCCGTGCTGATGGACCCTGGCGTAATCGGCTCCGGCGCCGATGATACCGGCACAGTTGACCACGGCATCTATGCCGCGCAGCCGCTGCGCCCAATCGCCGGCCCCGTCGCGCGTTATATCGCAGGGCACGATCTCCGCGCCGGGCAGGAGGCGCGACAGAGCATTGGGATCGCGCCCGGCAGCGACGACCTGTAGGCCTTCGCTTGCAAGCCGCGCCACCACGTGCCGCCCGATGAAGCCGCCTGCGCCTACGACAAGCACACGCATCATGGCCTCCTTACGCTTCATGGCCAGCGCGGGGCGTGCGGCTCCATACCGCATAGCCCATGCCGACAAGCGCCAGGAGAATGCCGAACAGCGCGCTCGTCATCGTTCCCTGCACAAGGTCGGTCGGGTCTGTCGCGACCGGGTGGAGCGAGACGAGCAGCAGCGGCGTGGCCATCATCATCACCACCGTCCACACACTCCAGAACCGCGAGCGTTGCTCGGTGCCGCACAGCTCGGACAGGAGGATGAGCAGCGGCCGCCAGAGGGCGACGACAGCCAAGGTCGCGATCAGCACGGTGAGGGCATACGTCAGCAGCAAAGCGGCAATCGGGATCAACATGGCAGGCTCCTTCATGAATGTCGCACCAGGCAGGCGCGGCTTCAGAAGCCCTTCCGCAAGTGGCATGCCAATTGCGTAAACTCACGCAAGGCCGAGGATTTCTGGCTCCCCGACACGAACGGATGTTAACGACGTGTACGCAAAGTGATGGTAGAATTATCAACGATGGATACAGCGATCGGCATCCCGGCCTTTATCGGCGCGCTTGCACTGACGGCGATCGCCAGCTTTATGCTGGCCGGATTCGTGGCGTTACGCGCGCGAAACCTTCCCGGATCGTCGCTGCTCGCCGCATTCCTGACCGGCGTCGGCATCTGGAGCATCGCCCAAGCCGCGCCCGCGCTTTTCGGGCAGCAGGCCGCAGGGGTCACTACTACGCTGATCGCCTTGTCTCCCTTGCCCGCCGCGGCCTTCGTCCATCTGGTCTTCGCCTTTGCGCTTTGCGGTGCGCTGCGGCCTGTTGCCGTGGCGAGCTATGCTCTTGCCGCGTTCGCCGCGCTGGTCGGCATGCTATTCGGCGTCGGGACGGTCGTGCCCTGGCGCGGATTTGTGGGTTTCTTCATCCCTTCGGCAGTGGGTTGGGGTGTGCTGGGCGTGGCGGCGGCCCTGTCGATCGCAGGCCACCTGCGGCTCCTCGTCGTTTGGAAGCGGCAGGACGGCCTTCACGGGCAACAGGCAGGCGCCGTATTCGTCTCCAGCCTGATCGGCCTCGTTGCGCTTTCCGGCTTTGCCTTTCCCGCCTTCGGGATCGAGGCCTACCCTTGGCCGGTGCTGTTGCTGCCGCTCTATTCGGTGGCGCTGGTCTACGGCATCGTGCGCCATCGGTTCATGCTCGCAGATATCTGGGCCCGTCGTGCGCTCGTCTGGTTACTCCTGCTCGCCGGAGCAGGCGCCGCCAGCGTGTTCATAGCCGCGCTGCCACTGACACTCGCGGGTCGCCCGGCAGGTTTCTTGGCGACCTGGCTCGCGCTGGCGGGAACACTGCTCCTGGGCTTGGCAATCCTCACGCCGCTCAAGCGTCTGGTGGACCGCATGGTATTCCCCGGCGGCCGCATCGCCGAAGCGGATATCGCGCAGTGGCGTGACCGCATGGCCGAGGCAACCGACGAAACCGACCTGGCCGCCACCGCCAACGCCCTGCTTCACCGGCACCTCGGTCTGCCGCCCGGTAGCCCCGATCTCCTGCTCGAAGGCGAAACCGTCTCGCTGCGGGGATGGAACGATGCCCCCGCTGGCACGCGCTACACCGCCGAGCGCTTCGCCGCGATCACCGCCGAAAGCGCACGCCGCCTTTCGGCGGCCCGGCGCATGGTCGATGCCGAGCGCGAGGCGCGCCTCGCCGAACTGGGCGCGCTGGCGGCGACGGTGGCGCACGACTTGCGCAACCCGCTAGGTATCGTGCAGATGGCCGCCACCAGCGCCCCGGCCGAAGTCCGCGCCGAAATCGGGGAACAAGTTACGCGGATGAATGCGCTGGTCACGGACATTCTCGATTACGCCCGCGCCTGGACCGTTACGCCGCGCGCCCTGCGCGTCAACGACCTGCTCGGCCAGTTTGGCGTGGAGGTTGAGGGCCCACCCGACCTTGAGATTCAGGCCGACCGCATGGCGCTGAATCGCGCGCTGGCCAACCTTGTCGACAATGCCCGCGCGATGGGCTCCCGCGTCCTGATCGTGACCGAACCGGGCCCTCCCGTCACGATCGACATCTGCGACGACGGGCCGGGCATCGCCCCGGATATCGCGCAATGCCTGTTCCGCCCCTTCGTGTCTCGCCGCCCCGGGGGGACTGGACTGGGCCTTGCCATCGTCCGGCGGATAATGGAGGCGCACGGCGGCACGGTAACGCTGGCCGCGCGGTCGGGGTGGTCCACCTGTTTCCGCCTGACCTTCGGGAGAACACCATGATCCTGCTCGCCGACGACGAACCGGCATTCCAGCGCCTGACTGCCGGCTGGCTCCGCTCGCTCGGCCATGAGGTGACCACGGTGGGGGACGGCGACGCCGCGCGGCAGGCTTTTGCGCAGCACGGCGCCGACGTGGTCCTGCTGGACTTGGCGATGCCCCCGCATCACGATCCCGAGGCCGGGCTTGCCCTCATCCCGGCGTTCGCGCCCGCTCCGGTAGTGGTGATGACGGGGCATGCCGATCAGCCGCTGGCGCTCAAGGCGATTGAGGCCGGCGCGTGGGACTTCCTCGCCAAACCGGTCGATCCCGATATGCTCAAGGTCGTCGTCGAACGCGCCCTCGAACGCGCGCGGCTTGCCCGCGACCTGGCTGCAGCGAAAGCCCTTGAGCATTCGGCAGAGGACATGGGGCTGGTCGGGCAATCCCCGCCGATGACCTCGCTGCGTGACATGATCCGCCGTATCGCGCCCACGGCCCTGCCAGTGATGGTGCTGGGGCCCAGCGGCACCGGCAAGGAACTGGTAGCCCGCGCGATCCACGCCGCATCGCCGCGCGCCGGCCGCGCGCTGGTGCCGGTGCATTGCGGCGCGGTCCCGGCAGACCTGCTGGAAAGCGAGCTATTCGGCCACCTCAAGGGCAGCTTCACGGGCGCCCATGCCGATCGCCCCGGCCTTGTCGAAACCGCCGCGCACGGAACCCTGTTCCTCGACGAAATTGGCGAGATGCCAGCCACCATGCAGGTCAAACTGCTGCGTTTTCTCGCCGATGGCAGTTACCAGCCGGTCGGCGCCCGCGAGGTTCGCCGCGCTGACGTGCGTATCGTTGCCGCCACCCACCGCGATCTTGCCGCCGCTGTTGCGGGCGGCAGTTTCCGCGAAGACCTTTACTACCGCCTGAAGGGCGTCGTTCTGCGGGTCCCGGCGCTGGCAGACCGACCGGGCGACATAGCCCTGTTGGCTCGGCTGTTCCTGCGCCGTGCCAGCGAAGGCCCGGCCAGCTTCGTGCCCGGCGCACTGGACTGGCTGGAAAGTCACGGCTGGCCTGGAAACGTGCGCGAACTGCGCTCGGTCATCGAGTGTGCCGCCGCCCTTGCGCCCAAGAGCGCAAGCGGGTTGACGATCGGCATCGCTGACCTCGCTTTCGCGATGGGAGAGGATCGCGAGCCTGTGCCGAATACCGCAACGCTGCCACCATCCGGCCAGACGCTACAGGATGAGGTGACTGCTCTCGAGCGGCTCCGCATCACCGAAGCTCTCGACCGTACCGGCCACAACCACACGCATACCGCGCGCGAACTCGGCCTTTCGCGGGTCGGCCTGCTCAAGAAAATGGACAGGATGGGCCTACGGTAGAGCCTTCATTTCCTGGGCTCAATCCACAGACCGAAACCATGTATATCTTTCACACTTCTCTTGCGCGCAACGTATTCAATCTCTCGCTTCGTTGCTGACGATGGCGACAGTGACGATGGCCAGACCTTCTGGTTAAGTTGTGCTAATAGCCGAATACGATCGGTTGCCACAGGATAGCGGACGGGCGGCAATTGGGAACGAAGAATCAGGCGCCGAACGGCCGGAATGGGTCGACGTTGGAAACGGCCGATGGGTTTGCAGACTCGCCAAACGGGCTGCTAAATGGCGGACCCGTCATTCCTCTCGGTGTGAGCCTATTCGTATGTCGCGAACGTCGTTCATGGCCCTGATGTTAGCGTTGGTCGTTGCCAGGCCGGTCGGAGCAAAAGAAAGCCTCAGCATCGACATCTATGCGATCCCCTCGCCATCGATCGTTCATGCAGTGAACGAGGTGAGCGTCGATCTCGCGGCCCGGGGTATGGCCACCTTCCATGCCAAAGGTCAGCAGGCCCACGTCACGCTCTACCTGACGCAATACCCGCCGTCCGCGGCGCCGGCGTTAAAAGCCGCTGTCTTCAAGGCCACGAAGGGGTGCAGATCATTCCCCCTCACGGTCGCCGGCCTGGAAAGGACCTCCTCCAACTGGCTGTTTTTAAAAGTTGACCGAACAGCCGCCCTGCAACGACTGGCGGACAAGATCACGCTGGCAGCAGAACCACTGCGATCACAGAACCTATCCGCACCATCCTGGATAAAGGACTATCCTGAAAAGCTTCCAGCTTTCGAACGCTATGGATCGCCGAATGTATTCATGGAGTTTGATCCACATCTAAGCCTGCTCGCGAATGAGCGCAGTCTAAACCTGGGCAATATATGAAAGATGCGGCTCCCCTCCCGCCGCGCGCTGCGGGCCGAGTGTCAGGGATTGGCCTCGGTGTCGTCGACGCGAACGGGCAACTGGTGGAGACGCTGGCTGAATATCGCTGCAAGGCATGATCACGCTACTCACGGAGGGTGGCGGACGTTTGTAGCTCACAATGCATCTGGATTGTCACATAAGTGTCATATTGACGCCGCGCAGTTGGAGAGACTAGCTCGTCAGCGATTGGAGAACACGCGTGAAGGTCAGACTGTCGATTGCCGCTGCGGTCACTGCAACCGTGCTCATAACCGCATCGGCGGTCTCGAACGAAAGACCCAAGGGCTACCTTGCGGCAGACGAATTCGACGTGACGCATATAGTCGAACCGGCGCCGCGACCCGGCGATCCGCGCTACGAAACCGATCGCAAGATTTTCAAGGCGACACGCAAGCTTGTCGACACTCCGCGATGGAAGCTCGCGACCGAGGATGCCGACTACTCCGTGCCGGCGTTGGCGCGCGATTTCAGCTGCGCCGTGGGCGTCAAGCTCACGCCCCAGAATGCTCCCAAGCTCATGATGCTGATCGAGCGCGCGGGCGCGGATACCAGTGCACAGTCGAGCAAGGCGAAAGCGGTCTACCAGCGGCACCGCCCCTTCACGATCGACAAGGGCCGGATATGCCAGCCCGAATCCGAGCTTTACGACGAGAAGAAGCACCGGATGAGCTATGACTATCCTTCCGGCCATACGACCTGGGGGTGGACCTGGGCCCTTGTCCTGTCGAGCATCGCACCTGATCGTGCGCAGCAGATCCTGGAGCGCGGGCGTGCCTATGGCGACAGCCGTTTCGTCTGCGGCGCCCATAACGAAAGTGCTGTCGAGGCAGGAATGCTATCAGCAACAGCCACCATGGCACTGGTGCAGACCAAGCCGGAATACCAGGCTGATCGCGAGGCCGCGAAAGCGGAGCTCGACGCTCTGCGCCATAGCGGAGAGCAGCCCACCGCCTGCGAAGCGGAAGCCTTGCTGCTCAACCAGCGGGTGATGCCGCGCTTTTGAAGGCGCGCTGACCACTGCTTCGATGTTGCCTCCCTTGACATGACCCGCTTAGGTTGCGTCGATTGTGCTTGCCGAGCTGGAAAATGCCACTTCAGACACATGCCCTTCCGTACCGCATGACAAGCGACGGCTTCGAGGTCCTGCTGGTGACGTCTCGCCGCAAGGGAAAGTGGATTCTGCCCAAGGGTAAGATCGAGGCGGGCGAGACGGCAGCACACCGTGCCTCCATAGAAGCTTTCGAGGAAGCCGGGGTACGCGGCACCGTTGCGGCAGAGCCATTGCTCGCATCCTCACTGGCAGACCCCAGCCAGGCACAGATCTATCCCCTCGCAGTGCTGGAAGAACTGGAGCTGTGGCCGGAAATGGGCGTACGGCAGCGTGCCTGGTTCTCGCTTCCGGAAGCACGGGCACGATTGCGAGATGCCGGATTGCTTCGTGCGCTCACTGCATTTGCTGCGACAGTGTTCGAAGATGTCCGCGCTGCGACACCAACGACTAGGGCTCCGACGCCCAGCTGAGCGCCACGCGCAGGCCTCCGATGGGGGCTTCGGCAAATTCCATCGTGCCCCCCGTCGCATCGACCAGTTCCTTGACGATCGCCAGACCGAAGCCGTGGCCCGAACCCGCCTCATCCAGGCGCGCACCTCGCGCCAGGGCATCATCGATCCGCCCGGCATCCATGCCGGGGCCATCGTCATCGATGAAGACGCAGATCATTCCGGCCTCGGCGATGCCGCTGATCGCAACTCCCCGGCGGGCGAACCGGACTGCATTCTCCATCAGGGCGCCGATGACTTCCGTGACTTCGGGCGCAGCCACGGGAACGGCAAGGCCGTCATCGACCTGCACATCGTAGACCAGACTTCCGCCCTTTTCGGTCTGCTCCAGCACCGAAATCACGTTGTCGACAACATCCGCCAGATCAGCAGTCTCGCCGTTTGAGCCACGCGCCAATGCGCTCCTGGCGCGCGCCAGCTCCGTTTCCAGCGCGGCACGCGCGACGGCAAGGGTACGATCGATGGCGTCAGCAGCATCGGGTGCACCTTCACTGCGCGCCCGGCGGCTCTGCGCGGCCATGGCCGCAAGCGGCGTCTTCAGGCTATGGGCGAGGTCCGCAGCCCGGTGGCGTGCCCGCTGCACGTCACTTGCCCGAGCGTCCGCCAAGGCGTTGATCGCCTCGACCAGGTGCGCAATTTCACGGGGATGGTCATTCGACAGGCGAGCGGATGGATTGCCCCGCAGCCGCTCGACTTCCCCCTGAACGCGCAGTAGCGGCCTCAGCCCAAGCCTGATCTGCACGCCGGCAGCGACCAGAAGCACGATCCAGAGCAGCACCAGTGCAAGTGCGGTCTCGTTGCGGAATTCGCGCAGCGAGAGCACTAGGGCATCATCATCGGATGCGAACTGGACGAGCACCGGCTCATTGCTTCCGGCCGGTCGGATAAGCCGGGAAATGACGATCAGGCGATGCCCGAACAGTCCATCAGTGCGACTGAGGCTCCACGCTTCGCGCGATGGCTCGGCAGGTGCCGGCAGCC
>NZ_AKKE01000083.1 GCF_000281975.1 Novosphingobium sp. AP12
TCCGTGAATAAAACAGGCTAGGAAAGAGACGCCGCCTGAGCCGGACGTCGCCAACGAAGCGCGCGGGGTAGCCGACCCGGGCGAGACGCCGGCGGGCGCGGGGGAGGGCGAACGCCGGCCCGGCTCGAGGAGCTGAAAGTTGCGATCACCGGCGGAATTGAAAAGCTGCACTTGCGCCTCGCCCGCGGCGCCCGGCGCGGTGTGTATTATGCAAGCAGCAGTCCAAGCAGCCATTAACGTTTTCATAGCGGGTCCCTCGTAAGGGGCCTGCTCGGTCATCGCAGCACACAGGCTAAAGCATAGGCTGCGCCTGTACAAGCGGCCCGCGCGGGATCGAAATGATCCATGCCCATCGCCAGCGTCGAATAGCGGCGTCGTCTGAACCGGCAGGGATAGCTGCAGGAAGCGAACATGGGGGCTAGACCGGCATTTCCAGTCTCAGAGCGGAAGCTTACGGCATTATCGCGCGCCAGACATGTGGTGCGCCTCTCACAACGGCCACACCGCAGTTTCTGCAGCGACCGGTCTCGCGGAGCCCGTCCCAGCGAACCTTGTTCCGTATCGGGGCATGGCGGTTGAGGAAGCAGCGAAGAGGTTGGGGGACAAATGGGCGCACTGGGAACCTCCTCCTTGCAGAAAGGCGATACTGATGCTGCACCTTGTCTTAGTTGAAGCGGCGCGCCTCGAACATCCCGAGTCTTCCCCAGTGATCCTCCAGCGTTCGAGGCTGGCTGTCAGAGAGCGGGATCACAGCGCCAGTCTTCGTCTTAGGGCCAGCGTCTCGTTTTGAGCACAGATTGCTGTCCTGACGCCGACGTTTAGCTCAGCGGCGTTGGCTGCCGGATAGATTAGCGTAATGAGAAGCTGTCAATTTAGCGACCGAGCGAGTTCGGGTGTCTGTGCCTGCAAGCTCTCTATGGCAGCTTCGGTAAAGGCCAAAGCCAGTTCGGCGATGTCGCGAGGGACCACGATGGCGGAGCCCTGGCAACTCTCGAGTTGCCGCCTGATGCATGCCGATACAGCGAGCGCGAGCTCAAGGGTAGAAACGTCCATGTCCATTATCATCGCTTCCGCTATTAGCGACTTGCGGCTTGTATATTCGAAATGGGGAACGGTGGATAGCGGGGTCGCGATTATTTTCCCGTGCGGAGTGTAAACTGTTCGAAGGCGGGAAACTCTCAGGGCGATTGATCTGGAACAGGCGCCTGCAAAATCAAGCGGACTGACCGCGACTCCCCCGGCACACGAAAGCTGACAGATTCTCGGCCTGTTCGGCTGGGTGATATTTCAGCGCCGGCAAGAACGTGATAGATGCGACGCTGATAGATCTGGGGGCGGTCGCATCATTCTGGCTGCGGTAGTTCTAGGTGTCGTGAGGGGGCAATGATGCTGGAGGTTGGCCGGGATATTAAGCAGCTGACAGGGCTGCGCGGTGTCGCTGCGCTGGCAGTCGTGTTTCATCATGCCTCTACGCAGGAGGGCGGCGAATGGTACCTGCGCGGACAGCCGATGGTCGACATCTTCTTCGCGCTTTCCGGTTTCGTTATTTCCTACGTTTACTTGTCCAAAGATAAGTTCGATCTGCGCGCATTTGCAGTCGCCAGGTTCGCGCGTATTTATCCGCTGCACGCCATGACCGCGCTCGCAATGGCCGCTGCCGTTCTCGCTTATGCGGAAATTTCGGGCCAGCGTTGGCCTGACCATATAAATACTTTGCAGGCGCTTCGCGAAGCGACCCTGACGATGGCCATGCCGCTGGCGGGAGCGGAAAAGCTCTGGAACTATACTGCCTGGTCGGTGTCGGTAGAGTGGTGGGTTTATTTCAGTCTCTTCCCGCTCCTGGTAGCCTACGGTAAAAGCATCTCCAAAATGCGCGCGATCTTGATTTTCCTCGTCGCGTCAGCCGTCTTGGCATTCGTCTTGCACGCAGAGTTGGGCAAGCCGACAAGATCGTGGCTCGCCTTCGCGAGGGCAGCGGTAGGCTTTGGTGGCGGTTGGCTGGCCTACCGTATTGGTACAACCTCGCCTTTCCAGATATCGGCGCGGCTGGCGGACGTGCTCATCGCAGCCGTATTTCTGACCATCTATCTGGCTTATGTTGTCATCGATCAGGATGCCTGGTTCCTGATACCCGTCTACCCGATGTTTATTCTCGTAATTGCAACCTCCGACTCGCGGGCGACGCGGCTGCTGCGATCCCGGCCCGTCGTGTGGCTGGGCAACATCAGTTTCTCGCTTTACCTGATCCATCCTGTGATCCTCAACGTCCTGGAGGCTGTCGACGCGAAGATCGTTCCGATCGAGGGGCGGTTGCAGTGGATTGTTGTGGTCATTCCCTGCTCGATCGCAGCATCCGCAATCACCTATGCGTTGTTGGAAACACCGGCCCGCCGTCTGCTCCAACGCTGGGCGGCCCCCCGCTCATCAGGATCAATCGCCTGATCGCAATCCAGGCGCAGGAGTGAAGCGAGATTTCGAGCCGGGCGGATTGATATTGACCGGGCAACAGGAAGCGCATCGGGCTGGCAGCACTGCCGCGAGTTGCGTGCGGTCTCTGAACGGATGATTGGGCAGCCGATAGCGGCTAACGC
>NZ_AKKE01000084.1 GCF_000281975.1 Novosphingobium sp. AP12
CCCGCCCCCAGCCACTAGACCGGCAGGAGCGCGGGAACTTTAAGTCCCTTCGCCAAACCGATCGAAAAAGCCCGGAAACTGCCGCCGCCACTGCTCCCGAGAGCGTCGGCCCGTTCCTTGACCAGAGCCACCCGCCGCGCAAACCCACCGGGCCGCCTCGCCCTCGCGCGCGCGAAGATAACCTGCAGAAACTTGCCGATTAGGGGCATCTACGCGGCCTTAAATTACCGCTCTTTTTGCCGTTAACCACGCATAAGCGGCCTCAAGGAACTGGTTAATTCCAAGGGAATTGAGCGTTATGGCCGCACTGGAAATCAACGACGACACAGCTCGCCTCCATGGCCCGCTGCTCCAGCGCGCCGGCGCGATCGCGGCCTCTCTTTTCGACGTAGCTGCAATCGATTTTCGCGACACGTCGGACCGCAGCCCCCTGCGGCCCCGCACCCGCTGCGTGCGCCTCTCGCGCGGACCGGTTCCGGTGCTGTCGCGCGAAGGTGCGTCGCTGACCTCGATGACCTATGCCGACCCGGTCAGCGAGACCGCGCTCGCCATGCTGCTCGCCGCGATGGCCGGGCCCGAGGACCCGATCGCCGCCGATCCCGAGAGCCTGTCGGTCTTCGCGCTGGCCGAGCGTCTTGCCGCCAGCGACATCCCGGTGCTCATCAACGGCCCGACCGGCACCGGCAAGGAAGTGCTCAGCCGCTTCATCCACACCCGCTCCGCCCGCCGCGACGGCCCGTTCATCGCGGTCAACTGCGCCGCCATGCCCGAGACGATGCTGGAAGCGATGCTGTTCGGCCACCAGAAGGGCGCCTTCACCGGCGCGACGGCGGCGAGCGAAGGCTTCATGCGCGCGGCGGACGGCGGCACCCTGCTGCTCGACGAGATCGCCGAACTGCCGCTCCCGCTCCAGGCCAAGCTGCTGCGCGCGCTGCAGGAGCAGGAAGTGGTGCCGATCGGCTCGACCCGTGCGATCAAGGTGGATGTGCGCGTGATCGCCTGCGCCAACCGCGACCTGCCGACCGAAGTCGCCCAGGGCCGCTTCCGCGCCGACCTGTTCTACCGCCTCAACGTCTTCCCGCTCGAACTGCGTCCCTTGCGCGAACGGGCGGACGACATCGCCCCGCTCGCCTTCGCGATGGCGCTGCGCCACGCCGCCGGCATCGCGGGCAGCACCGCCTCCTTGCCCAGCTTCACCGAGGGCGCGCTCGCCATGCTGCGCCTTCATTCGTGGCCGGGCAACGTGCGCGAACTGGAGAACGTGGTGCGCCGCGCACTGCTGCTCGCCCACGGCGCCAGGCAGATCACGCCCGAGCATATCGTGTTCGACAGCCCCGCCCGCCTCGTCAGCGCGCCGATCGGCGGGCTCGAGATGAGACTCGTCCACCCCGCACCGGTCGACGCGATGGACAGCGACCGCAAGCTGTCGAGCATCGTCCAGCATTCGGAAGCCCGCGCCATCATGGAAACGCTCGAAGCCTGCGGCGGCAACCGCCTGCGCGCCGCCCGCGAACTCGGCATCTCGGAACGCACCCTGCGCTACCGCCTCGCCTCGATGCGTGAGGCCGGCATCGAAGTCGGCCGTACCGCGATCGGAGGCGGCCGATGAGCAGCCTTCCCGGTATCGGCGGCATGGGCGGCGGCGGCATCCAGCAGATCCTGCAGCTGCGCCAGCAGATCATCTCGCGCAACGATCTCCTGCGCGAGATCCACACCGCGCAGGCGGCCAGCCAGAACAACGGCGTCACGCAGAACCGGGGCCCGGCGAACGGCTTCACCTCGGCGCTGCAGGACGCGCTGGGCAGCGTCAACGCGGTCCAGCAGCGCTCCGAGGACCTCTCGGTTGCCTACGAGAAGGGCGAGGTCACCGACGTCGCCAAGGTCATGCTCGCCCGCCAGGAGGCCGGCGTCGCCTTCGAAGCCACCCTGCAGGTGCGCAACAAGCTGCTGTCCGCCTACCAGGACATCATGCGGATGGGAGTCTGACTAGATGACCGACCTTGCTCCCGCCTCGGGCCTTCCCGCCCCCGCCTCGATGTTCTCCGGCCTCGCCGATGCTTCGGGCGGCAGCGTCCTGACGCGCCTCTCCTCGTTCACCGCGCAGCCGGCGGTGAAGAAGATGCTGCCGATCTTCATCGGCCTCTCCGCGATCGGCGGTGCCGCGCTGACCTGGAGCATGATGGCCCCCTCGCCCCAGCGCGTGCTCTACGCCCAGCTCGACGACAGCGAGCGCGCGGGCGTCGCCGAAGCACTCGACGCGGCCCAGATCACGTACGCGATCGACAACCAGACCGGCGCGCTCACCGTTGGAGAGGGCGATTTCTACAAGGCCCGCATGCTCGTCGCCTCGGACGGCGCGCTCGCGACGCCCGAGACCGGCGACCAGATGCTCGACAAGCTGCCGATGGGCGCCAGCCGCACGCTGGAGGGCGAGCGCATGCGCTCCGCCCGCGAGCACGACCTGCAGCTGACGATCGGCCAGATCGACGGCGTGGACTCCGTGCGCGTCCATCTTGCCGAGGGCGAGAAGTCGGTCTTCGTGCGCGACAACCTCGCGCCCACCGCCTCGGTCATGGTGCGCCTCAAGTCCGGCCGCCAGCTCAGCGACGGGCAGGTCTCGGCGATCCTCAACCTCGTCGCCGCTTCGGTGCCGGGCCTTTCGCCCGACGCCGTGCGCGTCGTCGACCAGCACGGCCGCCTGCTGTCCGAGGGCCAGGGCGCCGACAACGACCGCCTCGACATGCAGGCGCGCCTCGAGGCCAAGTTGCGCGAGCAGGTGGCGCAGCTCCTGACCCCCATGCTGGGCGACGGCAAGTTCACCACCGAAACGCAGGTCCAGCTGGACATGGACCAGGTCACCGCCGCGCGCGAAAGCTACGACAAGGACGGCGTCGTGCGCTCCGAACAGCTGCAGCAGTCGCAGACCTCGGGCCCGCCGCAGGCCGGGGGCGTGCCCGGCGTGCTCTCGAACACCCCGCCGCCCGCGACGCAGGCCACTGCCGGCCCGCCGCAGGGCACCGCTCCCGCGGCTCCCGGTGCAGCGCCGGCGCCAACCAACGGCGAAAGCTCGACCAGCAAGACTTACGAGCTGGGCCGTCAGGTCTCGGTTTCCGAAACCGGCCCCGGCGGGATCAAGCGCCTGACCGTAGCCGTCGCCATCAGCGCCGACGCCATGAAGGGCGCCAAGGCCAAGGACCTCGCCGACCTCGAGGCGCTGGTCAGCGCCGCCGTCGGCGCCAACCCGCAACGCGGCGACGTGGTCAAGATCGTCACCCGCAGCTTCGAGCCTGTCACGGTCGAGGCCACGCCGTTCTACGAGACGCCATGGTTCGCCATGGTCGTACGCAATGGAGCGGCGGTGCTCGCGGTGCTCTTGGTCCTGCTGCTGGGCGTGCGCCCGGTCATCAAGGCCATGCGCGGCGACAAGCCGTCCAAGGCGAAGAAGGGCAGGAAGGGCGAAGCCGCCGATACCACCGACCAGGCGCCCGCCCAGACCGCGCACAACACGCTCACCGCCATCCCCGGCACCGATGGCGTCGCGGTCGAAGTGAGCCGCGCCGACCTGCTCGCCCGCCAGCTTGGCCTGGCCCAGCGCATCGTCGCCGAAAAGCCCGAGAGCGCGGTCCACGTCCTTCGCCAGATGCTCGCCGAACCGGCCCCCGAGGCCCAGACCAAGGCCGCCTGAGAAATGACGCAGCTTATGCCGATGCAGCCAGCGGACAGCGCCGCGGTCATGATGATGCTTCTGGCCGAGGACCAGACCGCCGAGATCCTCGCCGCGCTCGACCCGCAGGAACTGCGCCTGCTGGGCGAGAAGATGGTCGCGCTGGGCGAGATCGGGCCGGACGTGATCGCCGAGGCCATCGCCGGCTTCGTCGCCAAGACCGAGCGCATGGGCCTCGTCGCGCACGACCGCGTGGGTCAGGTCCACGCGATGATGAGCCGCGCGGTGGGCGAAGTGAAGGCCGAGAACGTCATGCGCCGCATCGCCCCCGCCGCCCCGCAGACATCGCCGCTGGAACTGGCGCGCTGGCTGACGCCGGACGCGCTCGCCCCGCTGGTCAAGGGCGAGCATCCGCAGGCCATCGCCGTGCTGCTGATCCAGCTCGACCCCGAAGTCGCCGCCGCCGTGCTCCATGCGCTGCCGCCGCAGGTCCAGCCCGAGATCGTCCATCGCATCGCCACGCTCGGCCCCGTCGCCCCGCAGGCGATCGAGATGCTGGAGGAACTGCTCTCGCGCCGGATCACCGAAAGCCACGGCCAGCGCCCGCTCCAGATGGGCGGCGCGCGCGAGGCGGCCGAGATCATCAACGGCGTCGGCAAGGTCGTCGAGAAGCACGTCATGGGCGCGCTCACAAAACGCGACAAAGTGCTGGCGCGCCAGATCGAGGAGGAGATGTTCAAGTTCGAACACCTCTTCGTGCTGGACCCGCAATCGATGGGCGCGCTGCTGCGCGACGTCGCCAACGAGACGCTCATCGACGCGCTCAAGGGCATCTCCGAGGAGGAGCGCGAGGTGTTCTTCCGCGCCATGTCGAGCCGCGCCGCCGACGGTGTGCGCGACGAGATCGCCGCGCGCGGCCGGGTCAAGCTCGCGGACGTGGTGACCGCGCAGAAGGAAGTCGTGGCGGTCGCACGCAAGCTCGCCGCCGATGGCACCATCGCGTTCGGCGCGGGCGGGGACGACGACTATGTCTGACCTCGGCTTCACCCTCGCGCAGACGACGGCACTGCATACCAGCACCGTGCGCCCCCGCGTTTCGCTGGTGGAGGCGCTGGGCCAGCCCGCCGGCTTCCGCCCCAGCGCGCGCTTCGGCGGCGCTCCCGGCCTGCCGCCCTCGCACCGCGAACTCGCCATCGCCGAGCCCGACATGCATGACCCCGTCGCCGATGCCTATGCGCGCGGTTACGCGGAAGGCCATGTCCAGGCGAGCGAGGAAGCGCAGGCCCGCGCCGCCGCCACCGATGCCGCGCGCGAGGCACTGGCGCTCTCATTCGCCCGCCTCGACGCGGTGATGGAGGAAGACCTGCGCCTGCGCCTGCGCGACACCGTCGCCGCGCTGTGCGAGGCCGCGCTGGCTCCGCTCGCGATCGACGAAGCCGCGCTTGCCCGCCGCATCGAACGCGCTGTCGGCATGCTCGCCCGTGCCGACGACGAGCGCGTGGTGCGCCTGCATCCGGCGGACATCGAGCTGGTCTCGGATCGCCTGTCCGCCGAGTGGCAGGTGGTGCCCGATCCGAAGCTCGAACGCGGCACCGTGCGCGTCGAAGGCACGATGGGCGGGGTCGAGGACGGCCCCGGAAGCTGGCGCATGGCGATCGCCGAAGCGCTGCACCAAGGGTGAACGATCGCACGGAGACGACCTGAGACGGATTCGCAGAGGCTGGAACGATGACCCATTCCCGAGACCCCGCCGCCTCGATCCTCGCCGACTTCGCCGCCGCCCCGCTCGACCTCGCGCCGCGACGGTTCGGCACCGTTACCGCCTGCGACGGCGGATTGCTGGAAGTCAGCGGGTTGTCGGTGCCGGTCGGAGCGATGTGCCGGGTCGCGGGCGGTCGGGGAAAGACTTTCCCCGCCGAAGTCATCGGTTTTCGCAACGGCCGCACGATGATGATGCTCCTGGGCGATACGATCCTGCTGCGCCCCGGCGCGCGCGTGGTGCCCGAAGGTCACCCCGGCATGCTCCCGGTGGGCGAGGCGTTCCTCGGCCGCGCGGTCGACGGCGAGGGACTGCCGATCGACGGCGGCCTGCCCATCCACACCCGGCTCGAATGGCCCGCCGGCGGCGTGCGCACGTCCGCGCTCGACCGCAGCCCGGTGCGTCTGCCGTTCGACACCGGTGTGCGTGCGCTCAACGCGATGACCACCTTCGGCGTCGGCCAGCGCATCGGCGTGATGGCGGGCTCGGGCGTCGGCAAGTCGGTGCTGATCGACATGATCGCCCACGGCGCCAGCGCGGAGATCATCATCGTCGGCCTGATCGGCGAGCGCGCCCGCGAGGTCTCGGACTTCGTCGAGCGCCACATGCACGACGCCAAGCGGCACAAGACCGTCATCGTCGCCGTCCCCGCCGACCACGCCCCGAACCTGCGCCTGCGCGGCGCCATGCTCGCCACGTCGATGGCCGAGCATTTCCGCGCCGAGGGTCGCCGCGTGCTGCTGATCCTCGACAGCCTCACCCGCGTCGCTCACGCCGGGCGCGAGATCGGGCTGCTGCTGGGCGAGCCCGGCGCGGCGCGCGGCTATCCGCCTTCCGCCCTCGCCACGATCACCAAGCTGGTCGAGCGCGCAGGCAATTCGGCGGCAAGCGGCGGTTCGATCACCGGCCTTTACACGGTGCTCGCGGACGGCGACAACCAGGACGACCCGGTGGTCGACACCGCCCGCTCGATCCTCGACGGCCACATCGTCCTGTCACGCGAACTCGCCCAGCGCGGCCAGTACCCGGCGATCGACATCGCCGCCTCGCTCAGCCGCGTGATGAACGACATCGTGCCGCCCGCGCATCAACAATCCGCCCGCAGCTTCCGCGCGCTCACCGCCAGCTACGAGGCCAACCGAGATCTGGTGCTGATGGGCGCCTACCGCACCGGCGCCGACCCGCAGCTCGACCGGGCCATCGCCATGCAAGGTGCACTTACGGGCTTTCTATGTCAGGCTCAGGGCGAGGTCGTGAACCTTGAAACCAGCGCCGCGCAGCTGGCGGGACTGCTCGGATGAGCGCCGACAAGAAGAAGCTCAACCGGCTGAATCGCCTGGAAAAACTGCGCGCCATCGCCAAGCAGACCGCGGCGACCGAGGCGGCGCAGGCCGAAAGTACCCTCGCCCAGCTGAAGATGCTCTCGGACCGCACAAGAGGCCTCGCCAGCGGCTATGCCGCCCGGCGCGACGCCAGCGACGGGGCGGCCCTGCACCACGTCAGCCGCTTCGTCGGCGGCCTGCAGGCCCTCACTCGCACCACCGACGGCGACGCCCTGCGCGCCCAGTCGATCGCCGACGCCAAGCAGCAGGCCCTGGTCGAGGCCGAACGCCGCCGCGCCGCCATCGAGGACCGCGCCGATCTCCAGGCCCGCCGCATCGCCAGCAAGGGCCAGCCCCCCGTCCTGACAAGTCGCCGGACGAATGGCACGGAACTTGAATAGAAGTCGCTGACGCCAACGAGGACAGGCCCCGCATGATTCAGACCAACGCCCCGACGCTCAGTGCCAGCGCCCTTCAGACCCTCGGCATGCCTGCGTCCAGCGCCGTGCCGGGCACGTCGGGTGCCGACTTTGCAGCGCTGATGGGCCTTACGCAGACCACGGTTGTAGTGAAAGTCGGCGCAGTCATGGGCGATGCGGCTCCGCCGACGCAGCCTGCGGAACCGCCGGAACCGACGACCTTGGGCGACGCCGTGAAGGGCGCACAGCAGGGCCTCGCCGCGCTTGCACTGCAGGCCGGAGCCGCAGTACCGCGCCCTTTGGAAAGCACTGTTCCTGGCGGCCTGAGCGTTGTCGCACAGATCGTGCGGAGCCCCGTTCCCTTGCCTGCGGGCGCGGCCGCAAAGTCGGACGGACCGGCACTTCCCGCCACGTCACAGGTCGCAATGGCCGCTGTGCTTGTACCGCCGACCCTGGCGGAGGGCACCGTAACGGCGATTGCCTCGCCGACGCAGCACGCGGTGCCCAAGCCCTTGCCGGGTATCCCGACAACGCTGCCGACCTCGGCTCCCAAATCCGAGCCCGCCACCACCGCCTTGCCTATGGCAACCGTCGCACTCACCGATGAGCCGCTGCCCATCGACGGCAAGGCCGGCAAAGCGACCGGCAAGATCTTGCCGTCCCCCGGCCTCCCGCTTCGCCGCGAGCCCGAGGCGACCATCGCCGAGGCGGAGCCGATCGAGTCTGAGGTCGTCGGCCAGATGTCGGCCGCTGTCGTTGCCGTTGTTCCCGCGATGGCCGTCGCCGTGCAGGACTCATCGGTGCCCTTGCCTATGACGCCTCAGGCCATGCCTGCCGAGCGGACCCGGGCCTTGGCCGCTGCTCCCATGCCTTCGGCCCCCTCAAGGGCCGCGCCCTCGACCGCGCCGCGCACGGCAGCCATAGCGCCGCTCAAAACCGAGGCATCCCACCCCGTGCTGGCCAAGGACGCCACGCTTGCGCAGGCCCGTGCGGTCAAGCTGGAGCCGATCGAAATCGTGGCCGCCGACGCATCCGAATCCCCGGCGCTGCTAGCCGCTGCGCTCCCGGCAGCCTCCAACGTGCCGCCTGATGCCACGAAAGCCGTGCCGCCGGCACCCGTGCGGAACGCGGTCGACACGCATGCTCCTGCGATGACTGCGCCTTCGGTGAACACGCCGGCGGCAATGCCGCCCGCAGAAGCCTCGCTGCCTACCTCGGCTGCGCCCCCTGCCCGTCCGGCTGCGACGCCTTCTGTTGCAACCACCGAACAGCCGACCGTCCAACAGGCCCCGACGCGCGCCCCCGAAAACGATGGTGCCGCGCCTGCGTCGCAGCAGGCACCAGCCGCTCCAGCGGTGCCTGGCCCGATCACGCGCGGCGCCGTCGATCAGGCGGACTTCGCCCAACCACACGCGGACGCTGCCACCAGGCCCGCTGGCCCAGCGCCGACGCAGGATGACGGCCGGCCAGCGACGACCGTGGAAGCGGAGATCACGCCGGTCGCGCAGCAATCACTTGCGCAGCCCGACGCACAGCCGATCCTCGCCGATGCGCCGATGCCGACCGCAACCCCCGCTCCCGGCGGGTCGAGCGCGCCGGCGCCCGCCCTGGCCGAGACGCCGCACGACTTCGATACCCTCGTCTCCCGCCTTGCCGAGGCGCGCGAGGCGGCGTCCCCCAATGTCGTGCGCACTGCCATGGCGCACGGCGAGTTCGGCCGCGTCTCGATGCAGCTGGATCACTCGGACGGCGGCCTTTCGGTGACGATGGCGAGCCGCGATCCCGAGTTTACCGGCGCCGTGCAGGCGGCCGCTGCCGCAATGGCGAGCAATGCCTCGGCTGGCAGCGAGCAGCCCCGCCACGACGGATCGGCGGCCCAGCAGAACAACGCCCAGAGCCAGGCTCAGACCGGCCCGCAGACGAACACAAATACCGCGGGCCAAGGCCCGCAGGCCCGCGCCGATGCTTCCGGCCAGCAGCCGCGGCGCGAGGGGGGCAGCTTCATGCGCCAGCAGAATCAGCAGCAGCCGGGTTCGCCCGCCCATGGCCGAGCCGAGCAGCGTTCGGGCGGCGGCGTCTACGCCTGATGCAGCGGAACCGGGGCATGGAACAGGGAAATGCGTGAATGAGTGACAAACCTGCCGG
This sequence comes from Novosphingobium sp. AP12, assembly GCF_000281975.1. GTDB lineage: Bacteria > Pseudomonadota > Alphaproteobacteria > Sphingomonadales > Sphingomonadaceae > Novosphingobium. The sequence continues at coordinate 9,310 of NZ_AKKE01000084.1, forward strand.
CGATGCCGACAAACCGAAGAAAAAGGGCAAGATGGGGCTGATCCTCGTCGCTGTGGGGATGCTCGTGGTCGGCGGCGGCGCTGCCTTCGGGCTCGTGGCTGCGGGCGTGATCGGCGGCGGCCACGCCGAGGAAAAGAAGAAGGAGGAAGGCCCCCAGCTCGTCCGCAAGGGCGAGGAAGACCCCTATGCGCCCCCCGCGAAGGAAGGCGAGGGCGAAGGTGGCGGCGCCGAAGTCGAGGGCGAAGGCGGCGACGAATATCGCACCGCCTACTTCACCTTCACCGAAGACTTCACCTCCAACCTCAAGGACTCCGACGCCATGGTCCAGGCCAGCATCGCCTGCTCCACCCGGCGCGACGGGCGCGTGCTGCAGTGGCTTGCCAAGCACGAGTTGGCGATCCGTTCGCGCCTGCTGGAAATTCTTGCCGACACGCCCGAGGACGACGTCACCAGCCTCGACGGCAAGGAGCGCCTGAACAAGCGGATGACCGCCGCGATCAACCAGGTCCTGATCCAGAAGGAAGGCTTCGGCGGCGTCGATGCCGTCTACTTCCGCAATTTCATCATCCAGTAATGGCGCCGGAAACCTCCCCCCCGGCGCTACACTGCGCCGAACTGCTCGGCGCCGGTCCCTCGATCGGCGACATGGTGCGCCCGCTGGCGAAACTCGGCGAGAAGCTGGCGCGCACGCTGCCCGCAGGACTCGGCCGCCTGACCGGCGGTGATGCCCCCGTGGTGCGCATCGGCATCCCCGCGGAGGGCACGCTGGACAGCATTGCTGGCGAGGATGTCTCCCTCACCGCGCATAGCCTTATGGGTCTAGGCCCACGGCGCATGCCGTTGCTCGCGACGTTCGAGGCGGCGCCGGTGCTGCGCCTGCTCGACCGCGCGTTCGGCGGGCGCGGCGTGGTGCCGGACCCGATGCCCAGCGCCTTCCCGCTCTCCGCCGAACTGCTGCTCGCCCGCATCGAGGACGCGATCGCCGCCGCGCTCAGCGCCGGGCTGGGCGGCGACGCGACGCATAGGGTCAGCCCGCTGCGCCGCGACACCGACCTGCCCCAACTCGCCCCCTTCGCGCCCGCCGAGCCGCTGCTGCGGATCGTGCTGGAGATCGAGGAAGCCGGCACACAGCCCTGGTCGCTGGCACTCGCCTTCCCGCTGTCGACGCTCGCCGCCGCGCTCGTGGTGCCGCGTCGCCAGCGCCGGGTGGCCGTTCGTACCCCTCGCCCCGGCCCCGGCGAGGAGCCCTTCGCCTCGATGCCGCTGGAGGTGACCGCCGTGCTCGTCGACATGAGCCTGCCGTTCTCGCGCCTCTCGGCGCTGCGCCCGGGGGACGTGCTGCCGGTGACAGTGGCGCGCTCGGTGCCGCTGCGGGTCGACGGGCGGACGATCGCCACCGGCACCGTCGGCGAAGTCGAGGACCGGGTCGCGGTCCAGCTCCAGCATGCGTTCTGATTTGGAAAGATGGAAAAGATGAGCATCCACTCCCGCGGCCTGGATTTCCTGCGCGACGTCGACGTGCGCCTGTCAGTCGAGCTGGGCCGCACGCAGATGAAGCTCAAGGACGTTCTCGCGCTGGGGCCAGACAGCCTCGTCATGCTGGACCGTATGACCGACGAGCTGCTCGACGTGCTGGTCAACGGCAAGCCGATCGCCAAGGGCGAGGTCGTTTCGCACAACGGGCGCTTCGGGCTGCGCATCGTCGAGATGCTCGGCATCGAGGAGACCGCCGCACCGGGCGACGCTCTCGGGCTGCCCGATGGCGGCCTCGGCGGGCAGGAGTAGGCCGCGATGCTGTGGTACGTGCTCAAGCTCCTCGTGCTGCTGCCGCTTATCGCGGCGCTGGTCTGGGGCTGCCTGAAGCTGGCCCGGACGGTTCAGGCGCGGGTGGGGGTGGGCACCGGCTCGAAGTCGATCCGCATCGTCGAGACGACCATGCTCTCGCCGACGCTGAAGCTGGCGGTGATCGAGTTCCATGGGCGCGAGATCCTCGTCTCCGTGTCGCGGCAGGGTCTGGCCCGTCTGGCCGAGGCGCCGGCTAGGGTGCGGGTTCAGGGAGAGGGAGAATGACGCGGGAAGGTAAAGCGGCGGTATTGGCTGCCCTCCCCGCTCTTCTCCTATCAGCCTCCGCCCGCGCGCAAGCCGCCGCGCCCGCACCCACGGCCATCCCCGGCGCTCTGGACCGCGCATTCGGCTCGCTCGGCGGGACCGGCGGGCCGGGCATGAACATGTCGCTGCAGTTGCTGCTCATCATGGGGCTGCTGACGATCCTGCCCAGCCTGATCCTGATGATGACCAGCTTCACGCGCATCCTGGTGGTGCTCTCGATCCTGCGGCAGGCGATCGGGCTGCAACAGTCGCCGCCCAATCAGGTGCTGATCGGGCTGTCGATGTTCCTTTCGATGTTCATCATGGCCCCGACGCTGGAGCGGGTGAACGCCGCCGCCATCGCGCCCTACTCGGCGGGCACCATCAACGCCGAAACCGCGATCCAGAACGGTGGGCGCGAGTTCCACGCCTTCATGATCCGCCAGACGCGCGAGCGCGACCTGATGATGTTCGCCCAGATGGCCAAGGCCCCGCGCTTCGCCTCCTCCGCCGACGTGCCGTTCTCGATCCTGATGCCCGCTTTCGTCACCAGTGAGCTGAAGACCGCGTTCCAGATCGGCTTCATGCTGTTCCTGCCGTTCCTGGTGATCGACCTCGTGGTGTCGTCGGTGCTGATGAGCCTGGGCATGATGATGATGAGCCCGATGGTGGTCTCGCTGCCGTTCAAGCTGCTGCTGTTCGTCATGGTGGACGGGTGGTCGCTACTGATGGGCTCGCTCGCGGCGAGCTTCGGGTAGCGCCGTGGAGGACATCTCCGCCCTGCTAGCCCTTGCCGACCGGATGCTGTGGGTGACCGCGCTGGTCGCCGCGCCCGTGCTGCTGGCCTCGCTGGCGGTGGGCCTCGTCATCGGCGTGATCCAGGCGGCGACTTCGGTGAACGAGCAGACGCTGACCTTCGTGCCCAAGCTGGCGGTGATCGCGCTGGTGCTGGTGCTGCTGGGCGGCTCGATGATGACGCTGATCGCCGACTACACGCAGGATATCTTCGCGCAGATCGCCCGGACCGGGCAGGCGGAACAGGTCTCGCCGTGATAGGAATGGACTTCGGCTTCGGCGCGCTCGAGGCCGAGTTCTGGCGGCTGGTCTTCGTGATGACGCGGATCGGCGCGGCGCTGGTGGCCGCACCGCTGTTCGGCGCGGTGACCGTACCGCCGCAGGCGCGCGTCATGGTGGCCGGTGCGGTGGCGGTCCTCGTCTGCGCGTGGACGCCGGTGGCGGCGCCCGCCGCGATATTCTCCGCGCCGGGCATCCTGATGGTGCTGGGCGAAGTGCTCGTCGGCCTGACGCTGGGCTTCGTTCTGCAACTGTCGTTCGCCGCGCCGGTGATCGCGGCCGAGATCATCGGCGGCGGCATGGGCATGAACATGGCCGTCGCGATCGACCCGGTCGGCGGTACGCAGTCGCCCGCCATCGGCCAGTATTTCATGGTCGTGCTGACGGTTGTGTTCCTGGCGCTGGGCGCGCACCTGCAGTGGTTCGCGCTGGTGGTGCGCTCCTACGAGGTGTTCCCGCCCGGCCAGACTTGGCTGGGGCCGGAGCGCTTCGCCCTCGTCGCCGGCTTCGCCTCGCAGATGCTGCTGACCGCCGTCGCCATCGCGCTGCCCGTCACGCTGGTGCTGCTGGTGGTGCAGCTGGTGACCGGCGTGCTGAGCCGCTCGGCGCCTGCCCTCAACCTGTTCTCGCTGGGCATGCCTGCGGGCGTGCTGGGCGGGATCGCGGCGCTGATGATTGCGGCGCCGGTGCTGACGGACATGGTCTCGCGCCTGTCCGAGGAAGCGCTGGCCCATGTCGCCGAGGTGCTGGCGCGATGAGCGAGCAGGAAGGCGAGAAGAGTTTCGCGCCCAGCGAGAAGCGCAAGCGCGACGCGGCGCAGCGCGGCGACGTCATCCGCCCGCGCGAACTGGCGATCGCTGCCTCGATGGCTATCGGCGGGGCATGGCTGCTGCTGGCGGGGCCGTGGGTGCTCGACCTGTCGGAGCGGACGCTGCGCAAGGGCCTCTCGTTCGATCGCGCCTCGCTCGACGACTTCAGCCCCGGCGACATGCTGATCGACGCACTCGTCGCCGGACTGCCGCCGATCGCGGTGCTGGGCTGCGCAGTCATGGCGGTGTCGCTGATTGCGCAGCTCGGCTTCGGCGACGGGCGCTGGGTCGGCGGCAACCTCGCCCTCAAAGGCTCGCGCATCAACCCGATGTCCGGGCTCAAGCGCGTGTTCGGACCCTCGGGCTGGATCGAGATGGTCAAGGGCCTCGCCAAGGTCGGCCTGCTCGGGGTCATCGCCTGGACCTGGGCGGACGGGCGCATCGACGCCTTCGCGCGGCTGGGGCGCGGCGATGTGATGGGCCAGCTCTCCTGGGCCTGGAGCACGATCGTCCTGCTCATGTTCTGGCTTTCGGGCGGCCTGCTGCTGATCGCGCTGTTCGACCTCCCGATCCAGATCGTGCGCCGCATGATGCGCCTGCGCATGACGCTGCAGGACGTGCGCGACGAGTCCAAGGAAAGCGAAGGCGCGCCCGAGAAGAAGGCGATGATCAAGGACCGCCAGCGCAAGATCGCCATGGGCGGGCTGGTCCCGGCGATGAAGCAGGCGCAGTTCGTGGTCACCAATCCGATCCACTTCGCCGTCGCGCTCGCCTACGATCCCAGCAAGGCCGGCGCCCCGATCGTCGTCGCCAAGGGCCGCGGCGATAAGGCGCTCGCCATGCGTCAGCTTGCCGCGGAGGCCGCGCTGCCGGTGCTCGAGTATCCCGCACTCGCCCGCTCCGTGTTCTACACCACCCGCGAACAGCAGGTGATCCGCGAGGAGCATTACGTCGCCGTCGCCGCCCTCCTCGCCTTCGTGCTCGCCCTGAAGCGCGGCGAAAAGCGCGCGCCGCCGCAGGTTTCCGTGCCGGTGACGCTGCGCTTCGACGCGGACGGCCACCTCGATCCGAAATCGGTCTCCTGATCCTTCGCTCCCTTAACCCCGCCCTCCCGATGACGTTTTAGGAACCATGGTAAGCAGCACCACCTCCGTGACGACCACGTCCTCGCTCGCAACCGCGCTCGGCGGGGGCAGCGGCGTGGACATGACGGCGCTCGCCAACAACCTGGCGACGGCGCAGTTCTCCTCGCGCAACGACCGGCTCGCGGCCAGGTCCGACAAGCTCGATGCACAGATTTCGGCTGCTTCCAACATCAAGTCGCTGATGCTCGGGCTGGACACCTCGCTCGGTTCGCTGGTCCGATCGGGCAACCTCGCCCGCACGCCGACGATCGGCAACGGCGGCGTCGCCAATGCCACGCTGTCGGGCAGCAGCCAGCCCACCGGCAGCTATTCGCTCGAAGTCACCAAGCTCGCGGGCGGCCAGCAGCTGGCGAGCGCTCCTTTCGCGGCGACCAGCAGCCCGGTCGGCTCGGGCACCCTGACGCTGAAGTTCGGCACCGTCTCGGGCAGCAGCTTTGCCCAGGATACCGGCCACGCCGCCGTCGACATCACGATCCCCCAGGGCGCCACCCTGGCCGACATCGCGACCGCCATCAACGGCGCCAATGCCGGGGTCAGTGCTTACGTCACCAACACCGTGGACGGGGCGCAGCTGGTGCTGAAGGGCGCCGAGGGCGCGGCAAACGGCTTCGTTCTGGAAGCGGGCGACCCGACCCTCTCGACCCTCGCCTGGAACCCCGCCTCGACCAGCGGCAAGCTGCTTTCCGCTGCCGGCGACGCCGCCTTCAAGGTCGACGGCCTCGCCATGACCGCAAAGTCGAACACCGTCACCGACGCGATCCCCGGCGTGAAGCTGCAGCTTTCGGGCATGAACACCGCCGCCCCGACCACGGTCGCCTTCTCGGACCCGACGAGGGCGATCGCCAGTTCGATGCAGGATTTCGTCGACGCGCTCAACGAAGTCGTCGGCGCGCTGAACAATGCCACCACCATCGGCGGCGACCTCGCCAACGATGCAGGTGCTCGCGCGCTCAAGCGTTCGCTGTCCTCGCTCGGCTCGACCATCATCATGCCCAGCGCCACGGGCGCTGCGAAAACGCTTGCCGACCTGGGCCTGAAGACCCAGCGCGACGGCACTTTCGCGCTCGACACCGACAGGCTGTCGGCGACGATGACATCGGACCCGCAGGGCGTGACGGCGATGTTCACCAACGGCGTCAACGGCGTCTACGGCACGGTGGACCGCATCTACCGCGCCGCCGTCTCCACCAGCGACGCCTATTCGCTCGGCAGTTCGCTTGCCAGCTACACCAAGAACAAGACGAGCATTTCCAGCGAGAAGAGCACGCTGGCCGAGCAACAGGAAAAGCTGCGCGCCCGCCTCGTCTCGCAGTTCACCGCGTCGGAAACGCGTATCGGCGCGTCGAAGTCGACGCTCTCGATGCTGACGAACCAGATCGCCCAGTGGAACAAGAGCAGCTGACATGATGCTCCTGACATCCCCCCAGGAAGCCTACCGGCGCGTCGATTTCGACGCGCGCGTCAGCGGCGCCGGGCCGGCCGAACTTGTGCACCTTTGCTACGAGCACCTCGTGAGCGCGCTGGGCACCGCCGTCCACGCCGACCGGCGCGGCGACAACTGCCTCAAGAGCCGTTCGATGACCCGCGCGCTGACTGCGATCACCGCCCTGCAGATGGGCCTTGCCGGCGGCGAGGGAATCGCCGGTGCGCTCAGCCAGCTCTACGAAGCCGCGCGCCGCACCGTGCTCGACAGCGCGCTGCAGTTCGATTCCGAACGGATCTCGGTCCTGCGCGAAGACTTCGTCGAGATCGGGCGCGCGCTGAAGGGCGGATAAGCCCATCGGTCCGGCCCGTAAGCACCCGTTTCGGTGTTTGCGTAGGGCCGGGAAAACGCCGGGTTAGCCGAGCACAACCCCGGGTTGGCTCGGTTTCGGAGCAGGTCGGGCGCGCGGCCGGCAAGCGATGCGAGTATCTCCCTAGGCACAAATCCAATGGGAGACTGGCCGTGGACCTCATCTCGAACCTCATCCTGATCGACAGCGACATGCGCCGACGCGCCGCGATCAGTCACGTGCTTTCGGCGGGCAATATCCATGTCGAGCCGTTCGAGCACGTCACCGAACTGGCCGCGTCGTGGCCGCGTTCCGGCGTGGTGCTGATCCATGACGAACCCGGCGCCATCGAAGACCTGATCGACAGCATGGCCCGCCACGGCGAATGGTTTCCGATCATCGCCTTCAGCGAGCAGCCGGGCGCTTAGCGCATCGTCCAGGCCGTGCTCGACGGCGCGATCGACTACATTGCCTGGCCCATCAGCCCCGAGGAACTGGTGGAAAACCTCGCCAAGGCCATCACCCGCGCCGAAGGGCTCGGCAACGCCAAGCTGCGCGAAGTCATGGCCCGCGCCCGGGTGGACCGCCTGACCCGCCGCGAGCGTGAGGTGCTGGGCGGCGTCGCCAGCGGGCTATCGAACCGCCTGATCGGCGAAAAACTGTCGATCAGCCCGCGCACCGTGGAAATCCACCGCGCCAACATGCTCAACAAACTGGGCGCCAACCATACCTCCGACGCCATCCGCATCGCCATCGAGGCGTCACTGGTGAACTGATGAGGCGGTTTTCCGTAACTGCACCTAAGGCGACGTGAACCCGACGTTAGCCATGCCTGGATAAAACGAACCTGTCGGCACCCAGAAAGCCGACATCCGTACCCGCAGTCTCCTGAGCGCAGGCCTGGTCGTAATCCCCTCCCGACCGGGCCTGTCGCGCTTTTCATGAGGTGCCGGTGACAAATTCAGGCGCAGAGCACTCTTGAGGGCCAGCACTCCGACACCAAGCCATTCTCAACCGCGCGGTTGTCTGCAAGCGGCCTTCCGCGCGGTCGAACGGCGGCGAGGCAACAGGCTGGCTAGCCAACTGAACCCCAACTCGGCCGGCATGCATTGAAGAGCGCCGCCCCCGCAGTCACCGCGCAAACCAGTCGCAACCTGCCGGCACATCCGCAACTCGCGCGATGGTGGCGAAATAGGCTAGGCGGAGATGCCCAGTGCCCGGCGCAGAAACGCGACGTAGCTGCCGCGAAAGTCGCGCACGACCTCTGCTTTCTGGCCCACGATGTCGAAACCATGGAATGCGCCGTCGACCACCTTCAACGTGCAGGGCACGCCAGCTTCGCGAAGCCGGTCCGCGTAGGCCACGTCTTCATCGTAAAACAGGTCACAGGTTCCGACGCCGATCCAGGTGGGCGGCAGCCGGTCCATATGCGCGCGCCGGGCAGGCGCGGCGTAGTCCGGCACATCGTCCCCGCCGGGGGATCGACCGAGGTAGGATGTCCAGCCCAGCAGGTTGCTCCGGCTGTTCCACAGGCGCAGGCTGGACTGATCGACGTCGGTGCGCAGCGCGGTGCGATCGTCCAGCATCGGATAGATCAGCAGCTGCCCAGCGACCGGAACCTCGCCGCGATCATGGGCGTAAAGCGTGAGACCGGCCGCCAGCCCCGCGCCCGCGCTGTTGCCGCCGATGACAACACGGTCCGCATTGACGCCAAGCGCCTCCGCACCGTCGTGCAACCATCGCAGCGCGGCGTAGCAGTCATCGAGCCCGGCCGGATAGGGATGATCGGGGCCAAGTCGATAGGCCACGGCCACCACGACCATCCCCAGGTCACGGCAAAGCGCGAGGTTGTTCGCTTGGTCCTGCTCGGGCGTGCCGATGATGAAGCCGCCGCCGTGTATCCACAGCATCGCGGGCCTGCCGCTGCGCTCGATATCGGGCGCATATACGCGCACCCGCACGGCGGCATTGCCCGATGGTCCAGGTATCGTGACGTCGCGAATGGTCACGCCGGTCACCGCCGGTGGCCGAGGCACGCCCCGGATACGCTGGACGAACCGGGCAAAGCGAGCGAGCCCCGGCGTGAAGCCGAAGCGCGGGATGATGCGCGCCGCGCGGCGCAGTTCGGGGTGGAATTCAGCCATGCACGGTTAGTGACGGCGCAGCCGGCCTGCCGCAAGCGAGCGGCCGAATGAACGCCGGCCCGGTATCCGCGCCGAAGTCCTGCGCCCTCAATGCAGCCGCATCGAGGTGGGCGCCGTCAGGGTGTCTCCGCCCTGCGCGGCTCTTTCGATCCGGCCAAGGACGGCCGAGACGTGCGCGCCCAGAAGCGCCAGCGCCAGCGTCGGCCCCTCGGCCAGCGCCTCTTCCGCACCATCGCCGTTCACCACGCTGGCGAGACAGGAATCGTGCGCCCCGCGCGAGAGCATGAAGCGTGTGTCGCGCCCCATGATCTCCAGCACCGCGCTCATCCCGGCCCCGCAGTCCAGCATGGCATGAACGGCGACCGGGTCGAACCCGCTCTTGTCGCCGATCCGCCTGCCGACACCGCTCAGTGTCAATTCGCGCACCGCTTCGCGCACACGATCGATTTCCTCGCCGGGACCGCTGCCTGCGCAGTCGTGAAGGAACTCACGCAGGCGCTTTGCTCGCGTACGGTCGCCGGTCAATTTGTCTGGGGTACTCGCCATCTCTTTGTTTTTCTCGCGTCCGAAGGGGTGCGCCAAAGTCCCGAAGTGCCGCTTTGCGTCAATACGCAGATCCCGCGTGCAAAGAAACACCGTCCCGCATTGCTACAGTCTACGACGACGATGTGAAAGCTCGGTATATGGCCCCCTCCGGATGCCGTAGCGGCTCATCCCGCAGGAATCACGGGTTGGCGATGGCGTCCAGACGCTCTGCCACCCAATCCGGCTCGGTCAGCATGAGGTCGTGGCCGGTATCTATGTCCCAGACGCGGCCCTCGGAGCGCGCCTTGAGAAGCGCCATGTCGCGCCCTGGTATCGTCGATGTGCAGATGAGGTGGCTCTCGGGAATCGCGCGCATCGCGGCCTCGTTGGTGAAGGTGATCTTCTGGGCGAAGCACTTCCACGGCTGTGCGGTCAGCCGCGCGTCGGTCCATGCGCCGAGCTCGGGCTCGGTCACGCCGAAGAAGCTCGCCATGCCCGGCATCGGCGGCATGACCAGTTCCACGCCGTCCACCTCGTGCAACCCCTGTCTGGCCTGGTGGATCATCGGATAGGCATGTTCATAGAGCGATTCCCCGTCCACCGGATAGGCGGCGTCGAGGTAGACGCGGTGGCCGACGCGCTCCGGCTTGCGATCGGCGATGCCGGTGATGACCATGCCGCCGTAGCTGTGACCGACGAGGATCGCGTCCGTCAGGTCCTCGTACTCCAGCAGTTCGGCCACGTCGGTGATATGGGTGTCGAGATCGATCGCGTCGCTCATCAGGTGCTTGCGGTCGGCCATCCCGGTGAGCGACGGGGCGTAGACTTCATGGCCCATGGCGCGAAGCCGCTGCGCCACCAGCTTGTAGCACCACCCGCCGTGACCGCCGCCGTGAACCAGTACGAATGTCGCCATAATCCCTCTCCCACTTTATAAGTTATCAACTGATAACATCCGCCGGACTTGGCAAGCTGTCAAGCCGGGCGGTAGCGTCGCGCCATGCAGGCCCCCGTCCACAAGCGCGACGCGAACGCGGCCCGTGCGCGCATACTCAATGCGGCGCAGCGTGCTTTCGCGACGACTGGCTATTCGCACACCGGCATCCGCGCGATCGCGGCGGAGGCCGGGACGAGTTCGACGCTGCTGCTGCGCTACTACGGCAGCAAGGCCGGCCTGTTCGAGGCGGCGCTGCGCGATGCCATGGCCGTCGACAACCTTGTTGCCATGCCTCCGGAAGAAATGGCGCAGACGCTGGCGCGAACCCTGCGCGAGGAAGACAATTCGGCGCGGCCGATGCTGATGATGGCGATGGCCTCGGGCGAGCCGGAGGCGGCGCAGATCGCCGCGCGCGTCTTCACCGAGCGGAGCATCACGCCGATGGCGGACTACCTCGGCGGCGCCGACGGGCAGGTCCGCGCGCTGGAACTGGCGATGCTGGCGATCGGCTACGTGTTCTTCACGAAGCACCTGCCCCTGCCAGGCCTCGCCGCCGCGCAGACGGAGGCGCTGGACGCCTGGTTCACGCGCGCTGTGCTGGACGTCGTCAGGCCGGGCTGACCTGCTGTCGCTGGGCGGCGAACCAGGTGACCATGCGCTCGATAGCGTCCTCGATCTCGGACGTGGAGACGGCAAAGCTGAGGCGAATGAAGCGGTTGCCTTCGACGGGGTCGAAGTCGATGCCGGGCGCGGTGGCGACGCCGGTGTCCTCCAGCAGTTGGCGGCAGAACGCGAAGCTGTCGCGCGTCATGTGGCCGATGTCCGCCCAGATGTAGAAGGCGCCGTCGGGCGGGGCGATGTGCGCCAAGCCGAGGCGTGGCAGCGCGGCGAGCAGGAGTTCGCGGTTGCGGGCGTAGTTCGCGTGGTGGCCTTCCAGCTCCTCCCGGCAGTCGAACGCGACGAGCCCGGCATGCTGGGCGAGCACCGGCGGTGTCAGGAACAGGTTGGCGATGCGGGCGCGGGCCGGCCCTGTCAGCGCGGGCGGCACCACCAGCCAGCCAAGCCGCCAGCCTGCCATGCTGAACCACTTGGAGAAACTGTTCACCACCAGCGCCTCGGGCACATGCTGGAGCAGCGAGTCCGTTTGCGGGCCGTAGGTGAGGCCGTGGTAGATCTCGTCCGAGATCACGGTGATGCCCTTGCGCGCGCAGACCTCGGCGATCGCGGCGAGTTCCTCGGGCGCGATGACGGTGCCGGTGGGGTTGGCCGGGCTGGCGATGATGAGCCCCTCGGGCGCGGGATCGAGCGCGTCGAGCGCGGCGGCGGTGATCTGATAGCGCTCTTCGGGACCGCAGGGCATCTCGACCGGCTCGAGGTACAGCGTGCGCAGCGCATTGCGGTAGGCGACGTAGCCCGGCCGGGCCAGCGCCACCCGCGCGCCTGGACGAAAGCAGCAGGACAGCGCCAGCACGAAGGCGGGAGAGGCGCCGCAGGTAAGGAACACCTGCTCGGGGGAGACGGTGACGCCGTAAGCCTCGGCGTAGTGGCGCGCGATACGCTCGCGCAGGGCCGGGCTTTCCCAGTAACCGCCCGGCTCGCTGTCGAGCACCGCATGAGCCGCGGCAATGGCGGCTGCGGGCGCTCCGGTAGAGGGCTGGCCGTACTCCATGTGGATCACGTCGCGGCCTTGCGCGGCAAGTTCGTAGGCGATGCGGCCGATCGTGGTCGCGTGGAAGGGTTCGACATGGGCGATCATGATGCGCCTGCTACGATGCGCTTGGGCGCGATGCAATGCGCGCGGAAGGTCGATTTGACCCAGCGGGAAGAGCGCCCCGCGCGCATGGCCAGTGGCGGTGCGGCGCGGCACAAGGGCGCGAAGAGGAGAGACGAATGGCCACGAGGCTCGATCACTACCGCCTGCTGGGCGGGTCCGGCCTGCGGGTATCGCCGCTGGCGCTGGGGACGATGACCTTCGGCGTCGAGCCCGGCGGCTGGGGCTCCAGCGACGAACAGGCCGCCGACATGGTCGACACCTACATCGACATGGGCGGCAACTTCATCGACACGGCCGACTTCTACGGTGGCATGGGCGGCTCGGAGGAAGTGCTCGGCCGGCTGCTCGGCGCGCGGCGCGAGCGGGTGGTGATCTCGACCAAGTATTCGCTCACCACCCGGCCCGGCGACCCCAACGCCTCGGGCAACCACCGGCGCAACATGGTGCGCTCGGTCGAGGATTCGCTGCGGCGGATGGGCACCGACTGGATCGACCTGCTCTACCTCCACATGTGGGACTTCCGCACCCCCGTGGAAGAGATCCTGCGCGCCTTCGACGACCTCGTGCGTGCCGGCAAGGTGCTCTACACCGGGCTCTCGGACACGCCCGCCTGGCAGGCGAGCCGGATGCAGGCGGTCGCGCAAATCCGCGGATGGACGCCGTTCTGCGCGCTGCAGATCAGCTACTCGCTGATCGAGCGCACCGTAGAGCGCGAGATGATCCCGATGGCGGCCGAGATGGGCATGGGCGTCTGCCCGTGGTCCCCGCTCGGCGGCGGTGTGCTGGCGGGCAAGTACACCCGCGCGGACCTTGCGCCGCCTGCGCCGGGCGGCGCCTACGACCGCAGGACCATGAACGCGGCAAGCGGGCGACTGAGCGAGCGCAACCTCGATATCGCCGACGAGGTGGCGGCGGTGGCGCAGGAGATCGGCGCGTCGAGCGCGCAGGTCGCGCTCGCCTGGACGCTGGCGAACCGGGCGGTCGCCTCGCCGGTGCTGGGCACCCGCACGCCGGAGCAGCTGGCCGACAACCTCGGCGCCCTGGCGCTGACGCTGGATACGGAGCACCTCGCCCGGCTGGACGCGGCGAGCAGCGTACCCAAGGTGTTCCCGATGGATGTCCTCACCGGCCCGGCGGAAGGCATGATGTTTGGCGGCGTCACGGTGGAGAAGCGATAAGTACCGTCACCCGGCGCATACGGTCATCCGGCACATATCGTCATCCCAGCGTAGGCTGGGATCGCCATCGGCATCCCGACCGGGCACCTCCACCGCCGTCACCCGAACACCGTATAGATCCGCGCGGCGAACCGCCATTCGCTGCCGATCCGCACGAAGCTGTCGTGGTATTCCCCGGTCACGACCTTGTCGGTACCGGTGATGCTCGCGACCATCATCGCGTTGGCGCTCGCCGCCTCGCCCCGGACCTCGACCATCAGGTTGTGGATCAGCGGCACCGGATGCGGGCGGCCCTTGCCCTCCATCAGGAACGCGACGAGCGCCTGCGGGCTCTCGAACCGCTGGCGCACGGCGAACTCGGCGCGATCTGGTTGGCCCGAGCGGACTTCGAACGTGCCCCCATCCGCGAACAGGCCGAGGATATCTTCGTAAGCCTCGCGCCGTACCGCGCGGGCATAGGCGTGGACGAGATCGGCAACGGCCCCCTGCGCCTCGATCCGGGCGATACGGTCCTCCAGAGAACCGCTCATGCCGCCGTGTCGCGCAGGTCGCAGGCGGCGCGGATGGCGGCGAGGCGCGGCTCCATGCTGCGCCAGACCTTGGTGTGGGTGACGATCACGGCCGCATCGCCCTCGATCCCGGCGGCCACCATCTCGCCCACGTCGTCCGGCGTGACTTTCGAAGGCGGCATGGCTCCGGCGTAGTCCCTGATCTCGCCGCCCACTTTGCGGGTGCTCTCGGCAAGATTGGTGGCGACATAACCGGGGCACAGCAAGGAGACGCCGACGCCGTGGGGCGCCATTTCCTGCCGCAGTCCCTCGGTCAGCGCCGTCACCCCGAACTTGGCGACGGCATAGGCACCCACGCCCGGCACGCTCGCCGTCAGCCCGGCCTGCGAAGAGGTGTTGACGATGTGACCCCGCCCCCGCCCGCGCATGTCGGCGGCGAAGGCGAAGACGCCGTTGGCTACGCCGACGAGGTTGATGGCGAGGATGCGGTCGAAGCTCTCCGGGTCCATGTCCGCGAACTCGCGGCCGTTGGGGGCGATGCCGGCGTTGTTGACCAGCACGTCGACCGGGCCGAACGCGCTTTCCGCCTCCGCCTTGGCCCGTGCCCAGCCCGCGCGGTCGCGGGTGTCGAGCACGGCGGCGCGGACCGAATCGCCGCGCGCCGCGACCACCGTTTCCAGCGCCTGCGCGTCGATGTCGGCCACCGTCACTCGCAGCCCGCGCCGGCGCATCGCATCAACGATACCTAGCCCGATGCCGCTCGCCCCGCCGGTCACGAATGCGTGTCCTGCCTCGCTCAGATCCATGGTTTTGTGCGCCTCTCCACTGCCTGCGCGCATCCCTGGCGCGTCCTTGTCGGCAATTCTGAAGCAGTGTCCGCTATCTTGCAATCGCCCCCACCCTTCCGCACACCGCAGGGACGATAAGGGACAGGAAGAGGACAACCGGCATGACTGTCGACGATGTTATCGCGGCCGCACGCGCCGAAACGGGGCTGAACGAAATCGGCGATCCCGCCGCGCTCGAAGGGCTGGAGGTGCTGCTGCGCGCCTATGCCGACGAGGCCAGGTTCAGCGAGCGCGGCAGCCAGCTCGCCCACCGCGACCTCGAGAAGTACATGGCGGGCCGCCTGCGCATCGAGGACTGGCTGGCCAGCCACCCCGAACTGCTGGAGCGCCCGGTCGAGAAACCGCTGTTCGTCTTCGGCCTGCCGCGCACCGGCACCACGCTGCTCATCAACCTGCTCGCCGCCGATCCCACCCGCCGTCCGTTCCTGCGCTGGGAATCGCACGACCCGGTGCCGCCGCCAAACCCTGAGGAACTGGCGGCCGGACCGCGGTGGCAGAAGATGCAGGACGCCACCCAGATGGCGCTGCAATACATGCCCAAGATCGCCGCGATCCATTACGAGGACGCCCATAGCCCCACCGAGTGCCAGTTCTCGATGAACTACTCGTTCTGCGCGCAGGTGTTCGAATCGCAGGCGGATATCCCGAGCTACCGCGACTGGCTGTTCCACAAGGCGGACTACCTGCCAGCCTTCCGCTTCCACAAGCGGCTGCTCCAGCTGCTTCAGGCCGAGACGGGCGGGCGCTGGGTGCTCAAGAACCCGTGGCACCCGCTGTTCCTGGATGCCTTGGCGGAAGTCTATCCCGACGCGCAGCTGGTCATGACGCATCGCGACCCAGCCGACGTGCTCGGCTCGATCGGCAGCCTGATCGAGAACGTGCGGATGATCTATTCGGACGATGTCGACCTCCACCGCATCGGCGAGACCTTCATGGAAACCTTCGCGCTGATGATCGAGCGGCAGGACGCCTTCCGCGCCAAGCATGGTGCCGACGCGATCCTCGACGTCCAGTACGTCGACATCATGAAGGACCCGATCGGCGAATGCCGCCGCATCTACGAGCACTTCGGCGAGCCCTTCACCGATGAAGCGCAGGCGGCGATGGACGCCTACATGGCCGCCAATCCCAAGGGCAAGCACGGCAAGCACGATTACTCGCTCGAACGCTACGGCCTCACCCGCGAGGGCGTGCACGAGGCCTTCGCCGACTACATCTCGCGTTACCGCATACCGGTGAAGCAGGGCGCATGACCCACCTCGGCGCGCGGTACGGCCAGCTCGTGCAGATGAGCTACGTGACGCGCGACATGGACGCTGCCATCGCCCACGCGGAGGCCGAGCTGGGCGTGACCGGGCTTGTGCGCAGCCAGGCCGAGATCGAAGTGCTGTCCTACGGGACGCGGCGCCCGCTGGCGGTGAAGTCGGCGATTGCGAATGTGGGTGAACCCGGCAAGGTCCGCCAGTTCGAGATCATCGAGCCGGTCTCGGGCGCGATCGAGGTCTACACCGAGGCGATGGACCTCTCGGCGCATATCCTGAACTTCCACCATGTCGCGGTGGCGGTGCCGGGGCCCTATTCCGAGTGGCAGGCGCTGCTGGACGAAGTGCGGGGGAGCGGCGACGAGTTCGCCTTCCTGTTCCCGGCCGACCCCTCGCCCGAGGCGGGGCTGTGCTTCTGCTATGTCGATACGCGCAGGCGGATCGGGCACTACACCGAATATCTCTGGGTGGACCCGAAACTGGCCGGGATCGTCGCCGCGCCCTGGCTCTAGGAGCGGCGACGACCGGAGCTCAAGTCCCGTCGGTGTTGACGCTGACGATACCGGGGCGCTCGGCGCCCATGCCCGAGAAGCCGATCGAATACCCGCCATCGACCGGCAAGACCACGCCGGTGATGTAGGCGGCCTCCTCGCTCGCCAGGAACAGCGCGGCATTGGCGATGTCCCGCGCGTAGCCCCAGCGGCCCATCGGGATGCCCGCCAGCGTCGGGAAGCCCTCGGGCGGGGTGTCGTGGGTCTTGGAGGCTTCGACGAGGCCGGTCCACATCGTGCCCGGCGCCACCGCGTTGACGCGGATGTTCTTGTCCGAATAATCGAGCGCGGCAACCTTGGTCAGCTGGTGCACGCCCGCCTTGGCCGACGAGTAGACGCCGTGGTGCTTCCACCCGATCACCGCCGAGGCCGAGCTGGTGTTGACGATGGCGCCGCCGCAGGTCTTCAGCATCGATTCGATGCCGTACTTCATGCAGAGGAACACGCCGCGGATGTTGGTGGCGTGGACCTTGTCCCACAGCTCGATCGGCTGCTCGTGCAGCGCCGCCATGCCGCCGCCGAAGCCGGCGTTGTTGCACTGCACGTCGAGGCGGCCGAACTCGCTCTCGGCCTTTGCGACCAGCGCCTTGACCTGTTCCTCGTCCGAAACGTCGCAGTGCATGGCAACGACATTGTCACCAAGGCTCGCCGCGACTTCGTCCTGCTTGCCCGAGATATCGGCGAGCACGAGCTTCGCGCCCTCGGCATGGAACAGCTGCGCCATCGCCTTGCCCATGCCCGAGCCCGCGCCGGTGATGATGCAGACCTTGTCCTGAAGCCTTCCGGCCATTGTCCTTCTCCCGTCTTGTTGTCGTATCGGAAAATCGTGGTGGCTCAGGCCGAGGTGTCGATCGTCGGCCGCACCGTGATTTCCGAGATGTTCGTCCGGCGCGGCATCGACAGGATGAAGACGATGGCCTCGCCGATGTCGCGCGGCTTCACGGCGCCTTCCTTGCCGACGTGCGCCTGGATCGCGGTGCGCCAGTTGGGATCGACGATGTTGTCGCCCACCTCGGTCTCGGTGGCGCCGGGCATCAGCGTGGTGACGCGGATGTTCTTGCCGCCGAGTTCCTGCCGGATGCCGTCGGTGAACGAGTTCGCCGCGTGCTTGCTGGCGGAGTAGGCGCTGGTCATCGGACCACCCTTGCGCCCGGCGAGCGAGGAGATGGTGATGATGTCGCCTTCGCCCTTGGCCAGCATGTGCGGCACCGCGGCGGCGCAGGTGTAGACCGTGCCCATCAGGTTGATGTCGATGACGCGGCGGTAAAGGTCGGTGTCGCAGTTCTCGATGCCGCCGGCCTGCATCACGCCCGCCGAGTTGATGAGGATGTCGATCGAACCGAACGCCGCGACGGTCTCCTCCACCGCGCGCTTGGCGTCGGCCTCGACCATCATGTCGCCGGGGATCGCCAGCGCCCTGCCGCCGGCCGCCTCGATCTGCGTGACCAGCCCCGCGAGCCGGTCGGCCCGGCGGGGGG
>NZ_AKKE01000085.1 GCF_000281975.1 Novosphingobium sp. AP12
TGGTGCAGGCGAGGGAGCCGCTCTACCACGGGCTCGAACAGGTGCTGCTGGAGGCGAGCGACTTCGCGGGCGCCACCGCCGCCGTGCGCATCGGCTCTGGCGAGATCGCCGCGGCAAGCTGCCTGCCCGCCTTCATCCAGGCGATCGAGCGCGACCGCCCCGGCGTCGCCATGGAAATCGAGATCGATCTCACCGCGCCCCTGCTGGCGCAGCTGCTAGCGGGCACGCGCGACATCGTGTTCCTCGCCGGACCCGTCGCCAGCCCCGGCATGCGCACCGCGCCGATCGGCTCGGTGGAGCTGGTCTGGGCGGCGGGTGCCGAAGTGGCGGAGGCGGGGGGCTTCGCAAAGCCGCTGCCGGTATGGTCGCTGCCCGATCACTCGCCGCTGCATGCCGTCACCCACGAGACGCTGGAGGCCCACGCCATCGCCCCGCGCGCGCTTCACACCTGCAACAACGTGCGCACTCTCATAGAGATCGTCGCCAGCGGCCAGGGGGCCGCGGTGCTGCCGGAGACGATGGTGCGAGGCCACCTGCTCGCCGGGACCTTGCGCGAAGTGCTGCCGCGACCGGCGCAGGGCGTACATTTTGAAGCCGCGATCCGCACGAGGGAACGCGACCCGGTGATCCTCGACCTCTTCGCGCGGGCATCGCGGCTGACGATCGATCCCTTGAAGGATTGACGTCATCCCAGCGAAGGCCGGGACGACGAGTCGCGCAAATGTTACCGCATATGTCCGGCTGCAACCGCCCCGCCTGCCGCTCGTTTCTCCCATGACTCCTGCGCAAACGGCGCCCCCCGCGCCCGCGTTTGATCCCGGTCATGGAACCGGCACGCGCAGGGCCCCGGCCCCAGGCCGCTCATATGGGAGACAGACCATGCGCTCGATACTCGTGAACGCCGACCGCAAGCCCGGCACGCAGGCCCGCATCAGGACCGCCGCCGACATCGCCCGCCGCTCCGACGGCCACGTCACCGTGCTCGTCGACACACCGGTCTCGCGTTACATCGCGATGGACCCGATGGGCGGTAGCTACGTGATGTCCGACGCGCTCGACCAGGCGCGCGAGGTGGACGACGCCGTTGCCGCCGCCGTCGAGACACAGCTGGCCGGTAGCGGGGTCGCCTTCGACGTCATCCGCTGCGAGGATGAGCCGGTCACCGCGCTAGCCCATGCCGCGCGGCTGGCGGACCTTGTCGTGGTGTCTCGCTCGGGCGGCCTCGCGGGCGATCTCGCCCTCACCTCGCGCACGCCGATCCTGGCGCTGGCGGACGACAAGGCGCTCGACGTGCCGGTCCGCCACGCCTGCGTTGCGTGGGACGGCGGCGAGCAATCGGCCGCAGCGCTGCGCGGCGCGGTGCCGCTGCTCGCCACCTGCCATTCCGTCACGCTGCTCTCCGTGATCGAGAAGAAGGGCGGCTTCCCCGCGACCGAAGCGCTGCGCTACCTTGCCCGCCACGGCATCGGCGCCGCGTTCGAGGAACACGAGCGCCGCGATTCGACCGAACAGACCCTCGCCATCGCGGTCACTCAGGCTCACGCCGAACTGCTGGTCATGGGCGCCTACGGAAAGAGCCGGATGCGTGAGTTCCTGTTCGGCGGGGTGACGGCCCATTTCCTCGATTCCGAGAGCGCTCCGGCGCTGCTGCTCGCGCATTGATGCAGGTTCCTGCTTCCGCCCTCGCCGGATGACGGCGGAATTGTTTCTGCCTGAATTCCCGTTGCACATCCGATACTAAGCACGACAAGCAAATGGCGCAGTGCAGCAAGCAAAGGTTTGCGCGCATCGCTCTGGCGGTAGGGAACGCAGCTGCGATGCGCCCGGACCTGAACGGCCGTTCATTATCATACAAGGCGGGATTGTTGAGGAATTCCGCAAATTTCGGCGCTTCGTGCAGCATTATGCAACTTTGATTGTGATTTTTGCAATCAAAGGATGCCACTTCGCACTTGCACAATAAGCCGAGTCGGGTCATACAGACAGTGCCTTTCAGGCATCCTCTCCCAAAACTTCCAAGGCCCGGTCGGCAACGATCGGGCCATTTTTTTGCCTAAAATTTGGGCAGGCGAATGCTGGAGCGGCATTTCTGCGCCGCTGTGCAGTGTGCCTAAAAAACAGGCAGATGCTGAAGCCGTTTCGCATTGCGCCCGCCTTGCTCCCTCGCGAATCGGGGAACCCGCCATGCCGGCGACAGTTGCTCCCCGTGTCGGGCTGTTTGAAATCACTCGGAGCGATACCTAGCTTCCGATCTCGCCGCCCGAACGAGCCGCGCTTCACGCGCAAGGCCATCGGGAACGGGATCGAAGAAGGGAAGCGCGATGGCGGATACGGACACCAGGACAGACGAGCGCACGGTCAAGCTGCAGGTCGCAGCGGCCCGTCAGGAAGAGAGCGGCCAGGGAATCGCCCGCCTCTCGCGCGCCGCGCTGTCCGAAATAGGCGCACTGGAAGGCGACGTGCTGGAGATCACCGGCAAGGCTGTCACCGTGGCGCGCGCCGTGCTCGCCTACGACGAGGACGAGGGCCTCGAGGTCATCCGCCTCGACGGGCTCCAGCGCGGCAATGCCGAAGTCGGCTCGGGCGACCATGTGGTCGTGCGCAAGGCCGAATCGCGCCCCGCCCAGCGCGTGGTCTTCGCGCCCGCGCAGAAGGACATGCGCCTGCAGGGGCCGGCAGTGGCGCTCAAGCGCAACTTCTTTGGCCGGCCGATGGTCCAAGGCGACCTCGTCGCCACCGCCGGACAGCAGCAGGTCGCGGACATCCCGCCGCAGCTGCGCCGGATGTTCAACGCGCCCGCCTATGCGCTGACGCAGATCCGCCTCAACGTCGTCTCCACCACCCCGCGCGGCATCGTCCACATCGACGAAAACACCGAGGTGGAACTGCGCGAGACCTTCGAGGAGGCGCACGACGCACGCGGCGACGTCAACTACGACGACGTCGGCGGCATGGGCGACACGATCCGCCAACTGCGCGAGATGGTCGAACTGCCGCTGCGCTACCCCGAACTGTTCACCCGCCTCGGCGTCGCCCCGCCCAAGGGCGTGCTGCTCCACGGCCCGCCGGGCACCGGCAAGACGCGCCTCGCGCAGGCCGTCGCCAACGAGAGCGAGGCCAGCTTCTTCTCGATCAACGGGCCCGAGATCATGGGCTCGGGCTACGGCGAGAGCGAGAAGCACCTGCGCGAGATCTTCGAGGAAGCGACCAAGGCCGCGCCCGCGATCGTCTTCATCGACGAGATCGATTCGATCGCCCCCAAGCGCGACCAGGTCCACGGCGAGGCGGAAAAGCGCCTCGTCGCGCAGCTGCTGACGCTGATGGACGGCCTCAACAGCCGCGCCCACGTCGTCGTCATCGCCGCCACCAACCGGCCCGACGCAATCGACGAGGCACTGCGCCGTCCCGGCCGCTTCGACCGCGAGATCGTCATCGGCGTCCCGGACGAGAAGGGCCGCCGCGAAATCCTGGGCATCCACACGCGCGGCATGCCGCTGGGCGACCGCGTGGACCTGGGCGAACTGGCGCGCACCACGCACGGCTTCGTCGGCGCCGACCTTGCCGCCCTCGCCCGCGAGGCGGCGATCGAGGCGGTGCGCCGGATCATGCCCAAGCTCGACCTTGAAGCGCGCACGATCCCCAACGAAGTCCTGGAAAGCCTCCAGGTCCTGCGCGAGGACTTCCTGGCCGCCCTCAAGCGCGTCCAGCCCTCGGCCATGCGCGAAGTCATGGTGCAGGTGCCCAACATCGGCTGGTCGGATATCGGCGGGCTCGACGAGGCGCAGCTCAAGCTCAAGGAAGGCGTTGAACTGCCGCTGAAGAACCCCGAGGCGTTCCACAAGCTGGGCATCCGCCCGGCCAAGGGCTTCCTGCTCTACGGGCCTCCGGGCACCGGCAAGACGCTGCTCGCCAAGGCCGTCGCCAAGGAGGCCGAGGCGAACTTCATCTCGATCAAGTCGTCGGACCTCCTCAGCAAGTGGTACGGCGAGAGCGAGCAGCAGATCGCCCGGCTCTTCGCCCGCGCCCGCCAGGTCGCCCCCTGCGTGGTGTTCATCGACGAGATCGACAGCCTCGTGCCCGCGCGCGGCATGGGCGGGGGCGGCGGCGAACCGCAGGTCACCAGCCGCGTGGTCAACACCATCCTCGCCGAGATGGACGGGATGGAGGAGCTGCAGTCGGTCGTGCTGATCGGCGCCACCAACCGTCCGGCGCTGGTCGATCCGGCGTTGCTGCGCCCGGGCCGCTTCGACGAACTGGTCTACGTTGGCACCCCCGACGCCGCCGGGCGCGAGCACATCCTGGGCATCCACACCAGCAAGATGCCGCTGGCGGATGACGTCTCGCTGGCGTCGATCGCGGCACGCACCGAGCGCTTCACCGGCGCCGACCTGGAAGACGTGGTCCGCCGCGCCGGCCTCGTCGCCATCCGCAAGCGCGGGGCGGCGGTGGATCAGGTCACGGCTGCGGACTTCGAGGACGCTCTCGAGGACAGCCGCGCCACGGTGACCGAGGAAATGGAGGAGGAGTACATCCGCATGAAGGGTGAACTCAAAAAGCGCGCCATGGAAGTGACGCCGATCGGCTTCATCGCCCCCGGCATGGTGGCCCCCACCCGCGAGCGCAAGCACGGCGACTGAGGCTCCACGACCCAGCAACAAAGGAAGGCCCGGCGCAGCGATGCGGCCGGGCCTTTCTTATAGCCGTGCGCGCTATGCGGCGGCGCCGGCCGTGCGCGAGGCGATGTCGAGTTCCACCTGCTTCAGCCCGTCGGCCGAACCCGTGGCGAGATCCAGCGGCCTGCCGCCGAGCTTGGCGCTGTCGAGATTGAGGTAGGCGATCGCCTCGTCCTTTCCGAGCGCTTCGAGCGCCAGCTTGGTCACGCGGCCCTGCCGTCCGGCGGCGTCGGGAGTGAGCTTGGGCCGGTCGGATCGGCGGAAGTGCGTGCGCCGGGGCTTGGTCTCGGCGACTTCGTCTTGGCTGTCGTCTTCTGGGCCTGTCATGCGGTATCCTCAGGAAGGGAAGGGAGAATGGGCCTTGGCCGCGAAGCGGCGGATGAGCAGGCTGACTTGCAGCTGCCCCAGTGCTGAACGCATGGCGGTCGCCAATGGCGTCTCCGTGACGCCCGGAAGCGGACGATTCAGGAAATCTGCCGCCGCGCGCCGCCCGCCAAGCAGCAGGAAGGCGAGGCGCCAGACCTCGTCGCGCCGGCGGCAGCGATCCGAGGTGCGCGGGCAGGCTTCCCATTGCCGCCCGCCCATTACCGGAGCTCCGCGCCGACCGCGATCCAGCGTGTCGGCAAAGCGCATCACGCCGAAGCCGGATAACGGGCGACGCCCATTTCATGGCGCAGCCGCCCGATTCGCCGCTCGTAATGAACGACGAGGTCGAAGCGCGAGGGCGCGGGCACGTCGATGGCTTGCGCCGAGTCCCGGATCAGGGCAACCTGATGATGGAAGAGAAGCTGGTTGAGGTCCATGGACGGTGCTCCTGCGTGCGGGAGCTCGTTGGGTCTCTCAGTCGCCGATGTGCAAAAAACGTCTCGGCAATGGCCCGAGCATACGCCACTTCGGCCGGTCTGGCTAGGCCGCTGCTTGCGCCGACTTCGCGCGTGCAGAAGCAACACGCTAGGAAGTTGCAATTTTCCGCACCCTGTACTATATGCGTCGTGCTGCGTCGCCTGCGACGGGACAGTTGTGCAGCCGCGACCAGCGGCCTCGCCTCCCTTTTCTAGCTGCTTGGCTTCAAGGCTTGCCGTTTGCTTCAGAGCATCGGCCGGCGGAGAGCCACCGCATTTTTTCGGAACTGAAGACTTTGGCCAAGGAAGAACTGCTGACGATGGAAGGCTACATCGAGGAAATCCTCCCCGATGGGCGTTTCGCCGTACTGCTCGACAACGAACACAAGATCATCGCCTACACCGCCGGCAAGATGCGCAAATTCCGCATCCGCTCGGTGGTCGGCGACCGCGTCCACGTCGAAATGACGCCCTACGACCTCACCAAGGGTCGCATCGTGTTTCGCGAAAGGACGCCGGGCCAGGCTGGTCCGGGTCAGCGACGCGGCAATTTCAGACGATAGACCAGAAGCGGCCAGGGGCCGCGATTACAGGAATATATGCATACCACGATCACGGGCGGAACCAGCCGCTCCAAGACCAACACCTTCGTTTCCACCATGTTCGAGCGCCATGCCGGCCTTCCCGCTTCGATGCGTGATACCAGCCCGGGCCTCCTGACCAGGGAAGACCTTCGTCACCTGGTCGCCGATATGGTGGACTGAAAAAGAAGGCCGACCAGAGGATACACCCCTTTCCCGCGCCAAGGCCGGGAAAGGGCCTCCAGGGCTCCCTGCGGGGAGCCTTTTCCATATCCGGGGCTCCCGCTGGGAGCTTTCCCTCATGCAAGGAACATCCGCCATCGATCTCAACAAGATCTATGCCGCCCACCAGACGGTCCTGTTCAAAGCGTCGCAGACGCCGGATGTGGACCGACGTGCCGACCTGATGGACCAGGCGGCAGACATGGCGCTGCGCATCGAGCGCAATCGCCTCAGGTTCGGCGCGGCGATGGCCTGCGCCTGGAGTGTCTCGGACCGCTCGCTGCGGCCGGCCCCCTCTCCCGTTTTTAGCTGAAAGCTGCCCCCGCGGCAGCTATCTCCGGCAGCTAGGCGCTGTCGGAGGCTTCCGAATCTTCCGTCACGCGCGCGGCCTCGCGCGCGGTACGCGCCTCTTCGGTCTGGCGGATGCGGTCGGACATGGCGCGCCATGCGGCTTCGGACCGCAGTTCGCGGTCGCGGACGTTGTCGAGCTTGGCGTTGGACGCGGCTTCCGCCGCCTCTACAGCGCGGCCATCACAGAATTCACGGCTGAATGACATACCTGGGTCTCCCGGCGAGGACGTGAAACCGAAAGGCGGCAGGATGCCGCCTTTCGGAATACCCGCGTCAGGCCTCGCGCAGGTTGACGGCCGAAGCCTTGCCGTTGCGGCCCACTTCGACTTCGTAGGAAACGCGCTGGTCCTTTTCGAGGGTGCGCATGCCTGCGTTCTGCACGGCCGAGATGTGCACGAAGCTGTCGTCACCGCCGTCTTCGGGAGAAATGAAGCCGAAGCCCTTGTCGGTGTTAAAGAATTTCACGACGCCTGTCGGCATGTTGTTTCCTTTCAAGAAACGGTATTTCCGCCGCGCGCGAGCTGCGGCGACGGTCGTGCGTCAAGTCGTCTAGTGAAAGGAAATCGTCGCAAGAAGGAGGAATTGCAGGAAGTCTATTCCGGCGCAAAGTCCCAATATTGCCGAAAACCGTCGCAAAATTCGACGTCAGCGGACTTATCCATAGCACAGGCGCGCAATTAAACCCAGCAATTCTCGTGGCAGGTCAGTGCGGCGTACCGGCCGCGCCGCTCGAGGAGGTGCCTCCCCCCATGGCCTCGATCATCGAGGGCGCGGCGGCAAGCTGCATCGGCTCGACCTGCACCTCCCGGCGGCGGGCGAGCGCCTCGGGCATCTCGCGGCGGATCCAGTCCATCATCGATTCGCGGATTTCGGCACGCAGGTCGAACAGGATCGGCCCGTCGCGCGCGCTCATCAGCAGGCGCACTTCCAGCGTCGCGTCGCGGCAGTCGGTGACCTGCAGGATCTGCGCGCGCTTGTCCCACAGACGGTGCGCGGTGATCTGGCGGGTGTATTCCTCGCGGATCGGGGCGATGTCGACCGCGTGGTCAAGATAGAGAAACACCGTGCCCAGCAACTGCGAGGTGGTCTTGGTCCAGTTCTGGAAGGTGTCCTCGAGGAAGCGGTTGGACGGCACGACCAGGCGGCGGTCGTCCCACAGGCGCACGACGACGTACGTGGTGCGGATATCCTCGATCCGCCCCCACTCGCCGTCGAGGATGATGACGTCGTCGATCGAGATCGGCTCGGTCATGGCCATCTGAAAGCCCGCGATCAGCGCCTTCAGCGCCGGCTGAGCGGCCGCGCCGACCGCCAGCGCGGCGACGCCCGCCGAGGCCATCAGCGTCACGCCGACCTCGCGCACGCCGGGTATCGAGGCGAGCATGCCGGCGATCGTCAGGAACACGATGAGGAACGTGCCGATGCGCGCGAAGATCGACAGGCGGGTGCGGCGGCGGCGGGCGTTGCGGTTGTTTTCGACCGTGATGTCCGCGCGCACGATCATGGCTTCGACGAAAGCCCGCAAGACGGCGATCGCGATCCAGCCGGTCAGGAGCGGCATGACGAAGCCCGAGAAGCGCGACCAGACTGCCTCCAGCGCCGGCGTCTCGCGCGCGGCGAAGACGATGCCGAAGGCGACGAAGGCCCAGCGAGTCG
This sequence comes from Novosphingobium sp. AP12, assembly GCF_000281975.1. GTDB lineage: Bacteria > Pseudomonadota > Alphaproteobacteria > Sphingomonadales > Sphingomonadaceae > Novosphingobium. The sequence continues at coordinate 8,326 of NZ_AKKE01000085.1, forward strand.
GCCGTTCCAGCCGGTTGACGACGATGTCGTCCGAGTCGCTGGCACTGGCCCGCGCGATGCGGCCCAGCACGCGGAACAGCACCGCGTGGACCACCAGCGCGATCACCGTGCCCAGCAGCGCGGCCAGCACTGCCACCAACGGTCGCTCGGCCCAGTCTGGAAGACCGGTGATGTAGCGCTCGATGAGGTCGATCATGGGGGCTGAACGATGCTGCAGCGCAGCAGGTTCCTTGCCCAACGCGGATTGTCGCGGGAATCAGTCGGCGCGGCGGATCCCGGCCCCCGGCTGTACCGGGGGCCACGCATCATTCCTTAGTGCGCTGCACCCCAGCTCAGCCCGAAGCCGATCTCCACGCCCAGCGGCACGTCTAGGCTGACAGCAGGTAGCGCCGCCTCGGCCATGACCTGCCGGATCACCGGCGCTGCGGCCTCGGCATCACCCTCGGGCAGTTCGAAGACGAGTTCGTCGTGGACCTGCAGCAGCATTCGCACATGGCCGAGGCCCGCCGCCGCCAATGCCGGGCTCATGCGGACCATGGCGCGCTTGATGATGTCGGCGCTGGTGCCCTGGATCGGCGCATTGATCGCCGCGCGCTCGGAGCCCTGGCGCTCGGCCTGGTTCTTGGAATTGACGCGCGGGAACCAGGTCTTGCGGCCGAACAGCGTCTCCGAATAACCCTTGGCGCGCACGCTCTCGAGCGTCTCGTGAATGTAGCGCTGGATGCCTGGGAAGCGCTCGAAGTAGCGGTCGATCATCGCCTGCGCCTCATCCGCGGGAACACCGAGGCGTCCGCCCAGGCCCCAGCGCGAGATGCCGTAGAGGATCGCGAAGTTGATCGTCTTGGCCCGCCCGCGCGTGTCGCGGTCGACCACCCCGAACATCTCCATCGCCGTGCGCGAGTGGATGTCCTCGCCTTCGGCAAAGGCCTCCTTGAGGCTCGGCACGTCGGCCATGTGCGCGGCGAGGCGCAGCTCGATCTGCGAATAGTCGGCCGAGAGCAGGACGTTGCCCGGCTCGGCGACGAAGCAGTCGCGGATCTGGCGGCCGATCTCGGTGCGGATCGGGATGTTCTGGAGATTCGGGTCGGTCGAGGACAGGCGGCCGGTCTGCGCGCCCACCAGCGAGTAGCTGGTGTGGACGCGGCTCGTCGCCGGGTTGATCGCCGCCTGCAGCGCCTCGGTATAGGTCGAGCGCAGCTTGGAGAGCTGGCGCCATTCGAGCACCTTGGTGGCCACTTCCGCGCCCTGCGCCGCCAGCCCCTCGAGGATCGACTGATCGGTGGAGTACTGGCCGCTCTTGCCCTTCTTGCCGCCCTTGTAGCCGAGCTTGTCGAACAGGATGTCGCCCAGCTGCTTGGGGCTGCCGATGGTGAACGACTGGCCGACCTTCTCGAAGATCTCCGCCTCCAGCGCGCCGATCGCCTCGGCGAACTGGCTGGAGAGCCCGGCCAGCTTCTCGCGGTCGACGCGGATGCCGTGGCGTTCCATCTGCGCCACGACCGGGATCAGCGGGCGATCGACCCGCTCGTAGATGCGCGTGCCGCTCTCGTAGGACAGGCGCGGCTTGAGGTGGCTGTGCAGGCGCCAGGTCACGTCGGCGTCCTCGGCGGCGTACTGGGTCGCGCGGTCGAGCGGGACTTCACCGAAGGGGATCGCCTTCTTGCCGGTGCCGCAGATGTCCTTGAAGGTCAGCGTGGTGTGCCCGAGGTGCCGCTCGGAAAGCTCGTCCATGCCGTGCCCGCCGCCGATCCCGTCGAGCGAGCGGCCCGCGTCCATGCAGAAGCTGATGATCATGGTGTCGTCCACCGGCGCGACGTGGATGCCGTGGCGGGCGAGGACGTTGAGGTCGTACTTGATGTTCTGGCCGACCTTCAGGACCGCGTCGCTTTCCAGCAGCGGCTTGAGGCGGGCGATGGCATTGGCGAGCGGGACCTGCTCGGGCTTCTCGGCGAACATGTCGGTGCCGCCGTGGCCGAGCGGGATGTAGCACGCCTGGTTGGGTCCCACCGCGAGGCTGATGCCCGCGAGATCCGCGCGCATCGCGTCGAGAGCGGACGTCTCGGTGTCGATGGCGACGAGGCGGGCGGCCGCGGCGCGGGCGATCCACTCGTCCAGCTGCGCCTCGGTGGTCACGCACTCGTAGGCGTCGCGGTCGATGGCCGGCCATTCGGGCAATGGCTGGCGCGCGGCGCCTTCGCCGGCGGGCGCGGCGGCTCCGGCGGGGACTGCCTTGGCCGGGTTCAGCTGGGTCGCGCGCTCGGGACTGCCGGTGCCGCCATCGAGGCGCTTCAGCAGGCTGGTGAAGCCGTGGCGGCCGAGGAACGCGGCCAGCGGCTCGGGCGGGATCGCGTCGAGCTTGAACGCGTCGAGCGGCATCGGCAGCGCGCAGTCTTCCTTGAGCGTGACGAGGACCTTGGAAAGCCGCGCCTGGTCGGCTTGCTCGATCAGGCGCTCCTGCAGCTTGGACTTCTTCATCGACGGCGCGGCGGCCAGCGCCGATTCGAGGTCGCCGTAGTCCTGGATCAGCTTCGACGCGGTCTTGGGGCCGACGCCGAAGACGCCGGGCACGTTGTCGACCGAATCGCCCATCAGCGCCAGCACGTCGCCGACCTTCTCGGGCGCGACGCCGAACTTCTCGAGGACTTCGGGAATGTCGATGCGCTGGTTCTTCATGGTGTCGAGCATGTCGACGCAGCCGCCGCCGATGCCGCACTTTCCGACCAGTTGCATGAGGTCCTTGTCGGAGGAGACGATCGTCACATCCCAGCCGATCGCGGTGGCCGCGCGGGCGTAGGAAGCGATGAGGTCGTCCGCCTCGTAGCCCAGTTCCTCGATACAGGGCAGCGAGAAGGCGCGGGTGGCGTCGCGGATCAGCGGGAACTGGGGGAGCAGGTCCTCGGGCGGTGGCGGGCGGTTGGCCTTGTACTGGTCGTAGATGTCGTTGCGGAACGACTTGCTCGACGCATCGAGGATCACCGCGAGGTGGGTCGGGCCGTCGGCCTTGTTGAGGTCTTCGGCCAGCTTCCAGAGCATCGTCGTGTAGCCGTAGACCGCGCCCACCGGCGTCCCTTCCGGGTTGGTGAGCGGCGGCAGGCGGTGATAGGCGCGGAAGATGTAGGCCGAGCCGTCGACGAGATAGAGGTGCTGCTTGGGATCCATGACCGATCCCTAGCAGCGCGAGGCGGGCACGTCAGCAGCCCAGTCATTGCCCGGCAAATCTCGCCTGTGCAGGAACCGTGCATCTTCGCAGGAGTTTCTGCGGGGCGCTTGAAACGGCGCGCGGCGCCTCGTACCCACGGCGGGAGCCCGACAACGAGGCTCTCGCGGCGTTCGCCGACGAGTTTATCGCAGCTAAGAGGGATACACACAATTATGCGCAAGATCGTTTTCGCCGCCGCAGCCGCCGTGACCGCCATGTCGCTGGGCGCCTGCTCGGAAAAGACCCAGGACGCGACCGAAGCCGCCGCATCGTCGGCCGGTGACGACCTGTCCGCCACCGCCACCGACGTGGGCGACGCGCTCGGCAAGGTCGGCGACAAGGCTTCGGAAGCCGCGGACGACACCGGCGATGCCGCCAAGGACGCCGCCGCCAGCGCCGAGAAGACCACCGACGATATCGCCAACGATGCCGAGAAGGCCGCCAACGACGTCGCCAAGGAACTCGACGACCACACCGACGGCAACCCGCACACCAACTGATCTTCGGATCTGCGACAACGAAAAAGGGGGCCACGCGGCCCCCTTTTTTGTACCGGGTCCAACACCCGGCGTGACCTGCCGCAAGGTCAGCGCGCGGCGGTGCGCGTCGGTCCTTCGGCGAGGTAGCCGTTGTAGATCGTGCGGGCGATGCTGGCGATGCGGGCTTCGCGGCCAGGGCGTCCGCCCTGCCCCGTCACGTAGATGGCGACGGCGAAGACCCGTCCGTCCGGGGTCTGGATGATGCCCACGTCGCTCGACGTGTTGTTCAGCGAACCGGTCTTGTGCGAGATGCTGGCGTCCGCCGGAAGCCCTGCGGCGATGCGGCGCTTGCCGGTGACGCAGCGGCTCATGGCGCCCATGATGACGCCGCGGCTCGACGGGCTCAGCCACTTGCCCTGGTAGATGCCCGAGAGCAGCTTGACCATGGCGTAGGGCGTGGCGCTGTCGCGGTTGTCGACCACGCGGGCCGGGTCGATGGCGCCATCGTCGCGCACGAGCGTGGCGATGTCGCGGTCGATGTGCCAGTCGTCGATACCGGCGCGCTCGACCCAGGCGTTGACCGCCTTGGGACCGCCCACGACCTTGAGCAGGGCGTCGGTCGCGTAGTTGTTGGAGCGGGTGATCATCAGCTCGATCAGGCGCGAGGCGGTCATGTACTCGCCCGCGCGGACCGGCGCGATGGCGCTGGAGAACGGCGCCGAGCCGACCGGGACCATCAGCGGGAATTCGCTGGAAAGGCTCCACTTGCCCTTGTCCACGCCTTCGAGGAAGGTCGCGGCAATGGCGATCTTACTGGTGCTGGCCATCGGGAAGCGCTGGTTGCCCAGCACGTCGACCATGCGGCCGCTGGACAGGTCCATCGCGGCGACGCCGATGCGGCCCTGCGAGGCATTGGCTACGGCGGCAAGCTGCTGGCCGAACGGCGAGGAATAGGCGCGGGGGCCGCGCTGCTCGGTGCCGAACAGGTCGTCGAAGCTGTTCTGGATCTCGACCACCTGGTCGGTCGCGCGCGACACGGGCGCGCCGACGGGCGAGACCATCGGCTGGATCTTCTGAGCCTGAGCGGCCTGCGGCAAGAAGGCGGCGGCAGCGGTCAGCGCCGCCACGGCAAGAAAGCGTCCAGCGCCACTACGGCACCGTGCGAGAAGACGGTCTGCCCCGGTCATGCAGTCCCCACCTTATGTTGTCCAAGTTCCTAAGCGGTTAACGGCACGGCGACAAAACGCCACTGACTAGCGACGAAGCGCATGGATTGTGCGGTAATTTCCCGGAATCGCACGTTCCTTTCACGCAGATGAACGATTCTGGCGATTCAGCGGACCGGCCAGTTCCCCGACGCTCTGCGCAAAATGAAGAGGCCGGAAGCATCGCTGCTCCCGGCCCCCTGCATTCGTAGACCGGCTGGTGCGGGGAGGTTCAGTTCCCCGCGCGCGCCATGGTGCTTCTTAGAAGCCCATGTCGCCCATGCCGCCCATGCCGCCACCCATCGGGGGCATCGCGGGCTTGTCTTCCGGACGGTCGACGATCGCCGCTTCCGTGGTGATCAGCAGGCCGGCGACCGAAGCCGCATCCTGGAGCGCGGTGCGCACGACCTTGGTGGGGTCGATGACGCCGGCGGCCTTCAGGTTTTCGTAGACGTCGGTCGCGGCGTTGAAGCCGATCTGCTCGTCGGTGCCGTCGAGCAGCTTACCGGCGACGACAGCGCCGTCGCTGCCGGCGTTCTCGGCGATCTGCTTCACAGGCGCGGTGATCGCCTTGCGAATGATGTCGATGCCGCGGGTCTGGTCTTCGTTGGCGCCGGTCAGGCCGTCGAGAGCGCGCGTTGCGTACAGCAGAGCCGTACCGCCGCCGGGGACGATGCCTTCTTCAACCGCAGCGCGGGTCGCGTGGAGAGCGTCGTCGACGCGGTCCTTGCGCTCCTTGACTTCGACTTCCGAAGCGCCGCCGACCTTGATGACGGCAACGCCGCCGGCCAGCTTCGCAAGACGCTCCTGGAGCTTCTCGCGGTCGTAGTCCGAAGTGGTGACTTCGATCTGCGAACGGATCTGCTCGACGCGGGCCTTGATCTCGTCGTGCGAACCGGCACCATCGACGATCGTGGTGTTGTCCTTGTCGATGGTGACCTTCTTGGCTTCACCCAGCATGCCGAGCGTGACGCTCTCCAGCTTGATGCCGAGGTCTTCCGAGATCATCTCGCCAGCGGTCAGCGTGGCGATGTCGCCCAGCATGGCCTTGCGGCGATCGCCGAAGCCCGGAGCCTTGACGGCTGCGATCTTCAGGCCGCCACGCAGCTTGTTGACGACGAGCGTGGCGAGAGCCTCGCCTTCGATGTCCTCGGCGATGATGAGGAGCGGACGACCCGACTGCACCACGGCTTCCAGGATCGGAAGCAGCGCCTGGAGCGACGACAGCTTCTTCTCGTGGATGAGGATGTAGGGGTTCTCGAGCTCGACGGTCATCTTCTCGGGGTTGGTCACGAAGTAGGGCGACAGGTAACCACGGTCGAACTGCATGCCCTCGACGACGTCGAGTTCGAATTCGAGGCCCTTGGCCTCCTCGACGGTGATGACGCCTTCCTTGCCGACCTTTTCCATGGCTTCGGCGATCTTCTCGCCGACTTCCACGTCACCGTTGGCGGAGATGATGCCGACCTGGGCGATTTCGGCCGAACCGGCGACCGGGGTCGAACGCGCCTTGAGGTTCTCGACGACCTTGATGACCGCGAGATCGATGCCGCGCTTGAGGTCCATCGGGTTGATGCCGGCGGCAACCGACTTCATGCCTTCGCGAACGATCGCCTGGGCGAGAACGGTCGCGGTGGTGGTGCCGTCGCCGGCCTTGTCGTTGGCCTTCGAGGCCACTTCGCGCAGCATCTGCGCGCCCATGTTCTCGAACTTGTCCTTGAGTTCGATTTCCTTGGCGACGGTGACGCCGTCCTTGGTGATGCGCGGGGCGCCGAAGCTCTTGTCGATGACGACGTTGCGGCCCTTGGGGCCCAGCGTCACCTTGACGGCGTTGGCGAGGATGTCGACACCGGCGAGAATGCGCTCGCGAGCGTCACGCGAAAAGCGTACTTCCTTGGCTGCCATTGTAGAATTCCTTTTGGTTCGTCATCCCAGCGAAAGCTGGGATCGCGGGCGGGTCAGCGCCCAGATAGGTCGTGAAGGAACATCACGATCCTGATTGTCATCAGGATCTGCGCAATCGGCTCAGCCGATCACTCCGAGGATGTCCGATTCCTTCATGATCAGCAGGTCTTCACCGCCGACCTTGACCTCGGTGCCCGACCACTTGCCGAACAGGACGCGGTCGCCGACCTTGACGTCGAGCGGGGTGATCGTGCCGTTCTCGGCGCGGGCGCCGGTACCGACGGAGACGATTTCGCCCTCAGCCGGCTTTTCCTTGGCGCTGTCGGGGATGATGATGCCGCCGGCCGTCTTTTCTTCGGCCTCGACGCGGCGCACGAGAACACGGTCGTGCAGCGGGCGGAAAGTCATTGGGGTTCTCCCTAATATCCAACGAACTGAAATTTGGGTTGGCACTCGCCTGATGGGAGTGCCAACGGCGCTGGATATGGTCCGACCCCGGGGAGGCGTCAAGCGGGACCTAGCAGAAAAATTTAGTCCCAGTCCGGCTTCGCGCCGAAGCGGTATCGAAGGAAGATGGGCCGGCCCGATGACTAGGCGATGACAGCGTGGACCACGGGCGCGGAGACCGGCGGATGCCCCGACTCGGGGATCAGGCGGAACCGCCCGCGCCAGTGCCAGCGCGCCAGCAGCAGCACCGCCGCCACGGTCAGGCCGACCGCGAGGCCGATCCATACGCCGACGCCGCGCAGGGGGGTGTAGAGCCCCAGCGCCACCGAAGTCGCGAAGCCCGCCGCCCAGTAACCGACGATGGCGATCACGGCGGGGACCCGCGTGTCCTGCACGCCGCGCAGGACCCCGGCGGCGACCGCCTGCAGCCCGTCGGTCAGCTGGAACACGGCGGCGACGAACAGGTACTGCAGCGCGAGGCTCACCATCAGCGCGTTCTCGGGCGCGGAAACGTCGACATAGGCCGACAGCACAAGGCGGGGGAACGCCAGCATCGCGAGCGCGGAAACGCAGACGAAGGCCATGCCGATCGCGATCGCGGCCCATCCCGCGCGGCCGATCGCGTCCTTGTCACCCGCGCCGTAATGGTAGCCGACACGAATCGTCGCGGCCTGGCCGATGCCGAATGGGACCTGGAAGGCGAAGGCGGCGATCTGCAGCGCCACGGTGTGCGCGGCCAGTTCCGCCTCACCGACGCGGCCCATCAGGAAGGCGGCGCCGCTGAACAGCCCGCCCTCGGCAATCAGCGTCGCGGAGATCGGCAGGCCGAGGCTGAGCATCTGGCGCAGGCGGCTCCACTCGGGCCGCCACCAGCGGCCGAATACGTGGAAGCGGCGCAGTTGGCGGTCGGTGCGGATCGCCACGACATAGGCGAGCACGGTGACGCAGGCAGTGATGACGCTCGCGCTCGCCGACCCATCGAGGCCCAGCGCGGGCAGGCCGAAGTGACCGAACACCAGCGCGTAGTTGCCCAGCGCGTTCACCAGGATCGCCAGCGCCGTGATCGCCGTCGCGAAGACCGGGCGGCCTAGCGCCGAGACGAAAGTGCGCAGCACGTTGGAGATCGCCATCGGCACCAGCGCCAGCGAGACGATGCGGATGAAGCCGCCGGAAAGCTGGACGACGTGCGGGTCCTGCCCCGTCGCCAGCATGATCATCTCGCCCGCGAAACATATCGCCACGGCGACGAGGCCCAGCAGCACCGCCAGCCACAGCGCCATGCGCGTGGAGCGGCGCACCTCGCGCACCGAATTACGGCGGCGCCCGATCTCCGCGGCGATCAGCGGGGCGACCGCGCCGGTCACGCCGTTCAGCCCCATCATCACCACCGCAACGATGGCAACGGCAAGGCTCGACGCCGCGAGCGACTCCTGCCCCAGTCGCGCCACGAAGATCACGTCGATCGCGAAGACCGCCATCTGCAGCATGTTCGCCAGCGCCAGCGGCCCCGCAAGCCGCAGGGTGGCGCCGAGTTCGGCACGGAACGGATGGATCTTGTGGCTCTCCCGCATTTGTGGCGCGCGATAGGGGTTTGGCGCCGGGCATGGAAGCGATTCCTGAGAAGGAAGGGCAAAGACCTGGGTCCGTCGCCTCCAGCCCCTTTACCGTAGGGGACACGCGCCCGGCGGCGATATTCGATCTGTCCGGGACGGCGGCCCCAGGTCTTCTTCCCTTCATCGGCCTTGTATATTACCCCGCGCAGGCAAGGAGATGTCCCCTCATGACGACGACCCGCAAGGTAATGGTGCTGGCCCTTCCACTGACCGCCCTGCTCGCGGCCTGCGGCGGCAGTGCTCCGGACGACGCTGCCACCCCCAGCGCCTCGCCTGCCCCGGCGACGTCCTCGGCGATGACCGACCCGGCGCCGCCGGCGTTCATGGTCTGCCGCTCGTGCCATTCGACGCAAGCCGGGCAGAACGGGATCGGGCCGACCTTGGCGGGGATCGTCGGATCGAAGGCGGGTGAGGTGCCGGGCTACAATTTCAGCCCGGCGCTGAAGAACTCGGGCATCGTATGGGACCGTGCCAGCCTCGACACATGGCTCAAGGGTCCGATGAAGATGGTCCCGGGCACGAAGATGGTGATCCCGGTGTCCGACCCGGCGAAGCGCAAGGCGATCATCGACTATCTGGAAACGCTGAAATGACGGGAGAGGAAGTCCACGCGCTGGCGGAAATCCGCCAGCTCCTCGCTCGCTGCACGCAGGCCGGCGATGCGCGCAAGGGCGACGCCTATGCGCAGTGCTATGCGGCGGACGGCGTCCTGGCGCTGCAGCACGAGACGATCTCCGGCCGCGAGGCGATCCGCGCCTGGATGAAAGCGCCTTCGGTGATCCCCGCGCCTGCGGGCGGCGGCCCCGGTTTCGTCAGCCACCACCTGACCACCTGCCACGTCGATTTCACCGGCCCGGACGAAGCAACCGCGCGAACCTACTGGATGGTCACCAGCGCCTCGGGGCTCGACCACAACGGCTTCTACGTCGACCGCCTGGCACGCGAGGATGGCGAATGGCTGATCGCCCACCGCCGCCCGCGCACCTTGTGGATCAGCCCGGACAGCGTGCTCCACGCCGGCTGACGCGCATCGCCCAATCGAGTAGGGGGGCGCCTT
>NZ_AKKE01000086.1 GCF_000281975.1 Novosphingobium sp. AP12
CCTGCTCGCCAGCCTGCCGCAGGCGGTGGTGGTGCTGGAGCCTGGCCTGACGATCGCCTCGCTCAATCCTGCGGCCGAGCAGTTCTTCGGCCAGTCGGCAAGGCGCCTTGTGGGGACGTCTCTGCGCGACATCGTCTCCATCTCCGACCGGCGGCTGCTCGACAGGCTGGGCGATTCCGAGACACCCGTCTCCGCCCGAGAGATCGTCGTGCAGCTCAAGGGCAAGGGTGCCCGGCGGATCGATATCAACGTCGCACCGATCGCAGACACCCCGGGCTGGCAGGTCCTGACCATCCACGATCACAGCGCCACCGATGCGCTGGGCGACGACTCGGGCGGGCCCGACAACGCGGTGCTGCGCGGCCCCGAGATCATGGCGCACGAGATCAAGAACCCGCTCGCCGGCATCCGCGGCGCGGCGCAGCTTCTCGCCCGCCGTATCGACGACCGGGACCGGGCGCTGACCGACCTCATCACCGGCGAGGTGGACCGCATCGCCGGCCTGATCGAACGCATGCAGAAGCTCAGCGGTCGCACCACGCCGCCCGTCGAGGCCTGCAACCTTCATGAGGCCGCGCGCCGGGCGATCGACGTGCTGGACGCCGCCAATGGCGAAAAGCCGCGCCGTTTCCGGTTGGTCGAGGAATTCGATCCCTCGCTGCCGCCGGTGCTGGGCAGTCCGGACGGCCTAGTGCAGGTGATGATCAACCTGCTCTCGAACGCTGCAGAGGCCTGCCAGGACGCCGAAGACCCTCGAGTCATCATCCGCACACGCTTTGCAAGCGGGCTGCAACTCCAGACGGGCGACGCCAGCGCGCCGCTGCGCCTGCCCATCGAGGTCCGCGTGAGCGACAACGGCCCCGGCATCGATCCGGCCATGCGCGAACACATCTTCGAACCTTTCGTCACCACCAAGAAGTCCGGGCAGGGCCTCGGCCTGCCTCTGGTCCGCAAGCTGGTGCGCGACATGAACGGACGCATCACCCACGAGCGCAACGAGGAGTCCGGCCTGACGCACTTCCGTATTCACCTGCCGTTGGCCCGCGAACCTCGTGGTCGTGCCAGAAGGAAGTCCGCATGACGAAAGTCCTTCTGCTCGAGGACGACATGTCCATAGCCATCGTCATCACCGCCGCGCTAGAGGACGAAGGTTTCGGCGTCGTGCATTGCCAGACCATCGCGGAGCGTGACCGGCAGCTCGCGGAACGCCGCTTCGCCGCGATGGTGACGGACGTCATGCTTCCGGACGGCGACGGCATCGAGACGATCGACCGCGTCCGCGCGCTGCATCCGCAGATGCCGATCGTCATCCTCTCGGCGCAGAATACGCTGGATACGGCGGTGCGTGCCACCGACACCGGCGCCTTCGAATACTTCCCCAAGCCCTTCGACATCGACGAACTGGCCCGCACGGTCCGTCAGGCCGCCGGCGCCGCTCACGGAGCGCAGGCAGACGAGGACCCGGTCGCCGACGGACTGCCGCTGGTTGGCCGTAGCGCCGCGATGCAGTCGGTCTTCCGCATGATTACGCGTGTCCTGCGCAACGATCTCACCGTCCTGATCCTCGGCGAATCCGGCACTGGTAAGGAATTGGTCGCGGAGGCCATCCATCAGCTCGGCAACCGCCGCACGGGCCCCTTTATCGCTGTGAACACGGCCGCGATTCCGGCAGAACTCATCGAAAGCGAGCTGTTCGGCCACGAGAAGGGCGCTTTCACCGGCGCCGTCGCGCGCCACGTCGGCAAGTTCGAGCAGGCCGCGGGCGGCACCCTGTTTCTCGACGAAATCGGCGACATGCCGATGCAGGCTCAGACCCGCCTCCTGCGCGCGCTCCAGTCCGGGACCGTTCGCCGGGTCGGCGGGCGCGAGGAAATTCGGCTCGACACCCGCATCGTCGCCGCGACCAACAAGGACCTTGAGCCCGAGATCGCCGCCGGACGCTTTCGGGAGGACCTCTATTACCGGCTCAACGTGGTGCCCATCCATATGCCGCCGCTGCGCGACCGCCGCGACGACATCGACGTGCTGGCGCGCCATTTCCTCCAACACGCCGCGAACGAGGGCCTCCCGCGCCGCCAACTGACCCGGGAGGCCGCCGAATTGCTCAGTCGCCAGCCGTGGCGCGGTAACGTGCGCGAACTGAAGAACTTCATCTACCGGATGGCGCTTCTCGCGCGTGAGGATCTGATCGACGTGGACGCGATCCTGCCCCTGCTCGTGCAGGATCCCGCGACGCCGGTGGGCGAGGGTGCTTCAAACGTCCACTCCCACGGTCACGACATCGCCGGCGCCGTCGCTCAGTGGCTCACCGTCACCCGCCCCGCCAGCGGCACGATATACGACAGCGCCATGGCCGCCTTCGAACGCCCGCTGTTCGCCGAGGTGCTGCGCGAAACCGCCGGGAACCAACTACGCGCTGCGCAGGCACTTGGCATCAACCGCAATACCTTGCGCAAACGGTTGGGCGAGCTGGCATTGGATCCTGAGGAGTTCACTCGTCGACCGTAGTTGTACCTTGGTGGATTCCCTCTTGCAGCCGGGACACAGTGCTGTTGTAAGGTTGCAACGATGAAGCAAGTTACAGTCCAGGAACGCACCCAGAAACGAGCGTGGCCGAGATGGTGGCGGCGGATGCAGGTTGCTGCTCGCCGGGCGAACTTCTTCGCCGTAATGGAAGTGCTTTCGGTCCTGGCGTTCCTGGCCATGACGATGGCCACCTGGGTCGCGCTGAACAACGGCGGCGACCGGCGTGAACTGTTGCCTTCAAACCTCACTGCAAGCCTTTTGGTCGGCACGCTCGTGCCGGCGATGGCGATCCTCGTGCTGTTGGGCCGCCGCATGGCGCTACGCCGAGCGGCCGAGAACATCGGGGGCACCGGGCGGATGCACGTGCGCCTAGTGTTCATCTTCTCGCTCATCTCCGCAGTGCCTACACTGCTCGTCGTGGTCTTCGCCTCGTGGCTGTTCCAGTCCGGCGTTGAGTTCTGGTTTTCCGACAGCTCGCGTGGGCTGCTGGAAAATGCCAACAAGCTGGCTCATGGGTACTATGAGCAGACTCTCCGCGATGTCGGCTACGAATCGGTCGCCATGGCCCAGGACTCGCGCGACACACTGGCGGTCTACCCTGTTGCCAGCCGGGAGTTTCAGTCGTTCCTAGCCGAACAAGTTCTGCGCCGGAACCTCAGCGTCGCCGCTCTCATCCAGATCGACGCCAACGGCAACCAGCGAACGCCGATCATCGTCGATCCCGACGGCAAGTCCGAGAACAACCGCATCGGGCAGGATGTCCTCACCCGGCTCGACAAGGGGAATGAACCTTATGTCGTGAATGCCAAGGACAACCGGATCGTCGCTGCCACGCCGATAGAGAGGTCGTCCGGTGTCTATCTCCTCGTCATCCGCAGTTCGGACCTGCTGTCGCTGAGCCAGGGTGAGCGGGCCGAGAACATTGTGCAGGCCTACGAGGTCCTGACGAGCCGCGCCCGGGTGCTGCAGTTGCGCTTCAACGTAGCACTTTTCGTTGCGTCTCTGGCGCTCGTTGGGCTCGCGGTGTGGTTTGCGCTGCGCTTCGCTGACCGTCAGGTAGCGCCGCTCTATGAACTCGTCGATGCGGCACGCCGCGTGGGGGCGGGCAACTATGCGCTGCGCATCGAGGGACGCACCGGCGCCGACGAGATCGGCCTGCTCAATCGCGCCTTCAACCGCATGACGGGCCAAATCGAGAAACAGACGCAGGCGCTGCTCAGTGCCAACCGCCAGTTGCATGAACGCCGGCTGTTCATCGAGGCGGTGCTGGAATCTGTCACTTCGGGCATTGTCTCGCTCGACGATCAGGGCCGTATCCTGCTGATGAACAGCACTGCCCAGAAGCTCCTCACCGACCGCAGCGGCGAGGTACCCGAAGGAATGCCGATCGCCGATCTGGCGCCCGCGATCGCCGCCCTCGTCGAAAAGGGTTCGGCAGATGGGATTGTCCAGTACAACCGCAGCGGCGATCTTCTCACTCTGGCGGTGACGACAAGCCGCGATGCCACCGGCTACGTCATCACTTTCGAAGACATCACCCGGCAACTGCTCGACCAGCGCACTGCAGCTTGGTCCGACGTCGCGCGCCGCATCGCCCACGAGATCAAGAATCCGCTCACCCCGATCCAGCTGGCAACCGAGCGCCTTAGCCGCCGCTACCGCAAGCAGATCACCGACAATCCAGAGCTTTTCGAAGACCTTACCCGCACGATCATTCGGCAGGTCGGCGAACTGCGCAAGATGGTCGACGAGTTCTCGTCGTTTGCGCGCTTGCCCAAGCCCGTATTCCGCGCGGAAGATCCCGTGGCGCTGACGCGTCAGGCCTTGTTCCTCCAGGAAGTTGCGCGGCCCGACATCTCCTTTGCCTTCTCGAGCGAGCGCGACATCGGCGTAATCGACTGCGACCGCCACCAGTTCGGCCAGGCGATGACGAATGTTCTGAAGAACGCGGTCGAAGCTATTGAAACAAAATCCAAAGACTGCGGAGAAGACTACCGCGGCGCCGTCTCTGTGGAGGTTGCCGACAATGACTTGTCGATTGTCGTACGGGTCACCGACAACGGCATTGGCCTACCTCAGGACCGCGAGCGTATCATCGAGCCTTACGTGACGACGCGAGAGAAGGGCACTGGCCTGGGCCTCGCCATCGTCAACAAGATTATCGAGGAGCACGGCGGCGAGATGACGTTCACGTCCGCGCAAGGTGGTGGCACCACAGTGACGATGCGCTTCGCCCACGACCCACTCGCTCTCGAACAGGGCCGCAAGGCGGAGGCCGCGCAATGATCCGTCCTCCTCCCGCTCACCCGTCCTCACCCGCTTTACCCAAGACGAAGAAGAAGAGCTGATGGCACTCGAAATCCTGATCGTCGACGACGAACGCGATATCCGTGAACTGGTCGCCGGTGTGCTGAGCGACGAAGGCTACGAATGCCGCACGGCCGGTGATAGCGAGAGCGCGCTGGCTGCGGTCGATGCGCGCCGCCCATCGCTGGTCTTGCTCGACGTCTGGCTTCACGGCAGCCCGATGGACGGCCTCGAGGTGCTCGACGCCATCAAGTCCCGGGAGCCGGAACTGCCGGTCATCATCTTCTCCGGCCACGGCAACATCGACACCGCCGTCGCCGCGATCAGCCGAGGCGCGGTCGACTTCATCGAAAAGCCGTTCGAGGCCGAGAAGCTGCTCCACCTGGTCGGCAGGGCAACCGAAACCGAGCGCCTGCGCCGCGAGAATGCCCAGCTCAAGCAGGGCCAGGGCTTCGGCGGCTCCGACGAGTTCACCGGCTCCAGCGGGGCTATCAACCAGGTCCGCGCTACTCTCAAGCGCATCGCCAACACCGGAAGCCGCCTGCTCATCACCGGGCCCGCCGGTTCGGGCAAGGAAGTCGCGGCCCGCCAGCTCCACGCTTGGAGCCCGCGCGCCGATAACGCCTTTGTCAGCGTCAACTCCGCCCGCATCACGCCCGAACGCTTCGAGCAGGAACTGTTTGGTGAAGAAGCCGACGGTGCATTGATCCGTCCCGGTCTGCTCGAAACGGCTGACGGCGGTACGCTCTACTTCGACGAAGTGGCCGACATGCCGCTCTCCACGCAGGCCCGCATCCTGCGCGTGCTGACCGATCAGGCTTTCGTGCGGGTGGGAGGCACCCGGCAGATCCGTGTCGACGTCCGCGTCGTGTCATCCACTTCGCGCGACCTGGAAAAGGAGATCGCCGAGCGCCGCTTCCGCGAGGACCTGTTCTATCGCCTCAACGTCGTGCCCGTCTCGATCCCCGCCCTGCGCGAGCGCCGTGATGACATTCCCGCGCTGATCGACCACTTCTTCGCCCGCTACGCCAGCGAGCAAGGCGTTACCCCGCCGGCCGTCAGCGGCGAGGCGATGACGGCACTTCAGGCCTACGAATGGCCCGGCAACGTTCGCCAGCTTCGCAATGTCGTCGAGCGCACGGTAATCATGGCCCCGCGCGAGAAACTGGCGCGGATCGAAGCCGACATGCTTCCACCTGAAATCTTCAATAGCCGGGGAGGGGGGGATGCCGGCGCGCCGGTGATGATGAGCGCCCCGCTTCGCGAGGCCCGCGAAAGCTTCGAGCGGGAGTACCTGCGCGTCCAGATACGGCGGTTTTCCGGTAATATCTCGAAGACAGCGGCTTTCATCGGCATGGAGCGCTCGGCCCTTCATCGCAAGCTGAAGCTGCTCGGCATGTCCGAGCGCCGCGAAGACGAAACCGACGCTGACGAAACGGTGCCGGGTTCCCTTTAACGACGGCTGTAACATTTCGGCTACAAAAAGGCCGTTTACTGCATTGCAGCAAATAGGTAAGTTTCGAGTCGAGAACGGCGTCGGGCAATCCGGCGCCAGATCGCGGACCGCATAAGCGGCCGCCAAAAAGATGGAGAATAACATGGCTGGTCGTACGCTCACCGCGAGGCCCAAACCCACGCCTCCGCCTACCGTAGAGGCGGCTGAGGTTACCGAAGGCGCCGCTGCGCCTGCAGCCGTTGCTCCGCCGACCGGCAAGGGGCAGAACCTTCAGGATCAGTTCCTGAATCTCCTGCGCAAGAACAAGACCCCGGTCACGATGTTCCTCGTCAAGGGCGTGAAGCTGCAGGGTATCGTCACCTGGTTCGACAACTTCTCGATCCTGCTCCGCCGCGACGGTCAGTCGCAGCTTGTCTACAAGCACGCGATCTCGACGATCATGCCCTCGACCCCGGTCGATGCGCGCCAGTTCTCGAGCGGCTCCGAAACCGCCAAGAAGACGCGCGTTCTGCAGGACGTCTTCCTCTCCAGCATCCGCAATGCCGGCGTGCAGGTGACGATGTTCCTCATCAACGGCGTCATGCTCCAGGGCCGCGTCGCTGCCTACGACCTGTTCTGCATGCTGCTGGAACGCGAAGGCTACGTACAGCTGGCCTACAAGCACGCCGTATCGACGATTCAGCCCGTGACTCCGGTCGACCTTCAGGCGCATGAGGAAGGCGACGATTGACGTCGCGACTCCGGATTGAAGCTGAACCGATTTGAACGATGAACTGAAGGGCGAGGTCACGCGCGGAGCGCGTGCCCTCGTCGTGTACCCGCAGATGCGTGGCCCTCGCGGCCAGATGGCCGACCTCGACACCGAAGCGCGCCTCGAAGAGGCGAGGGGACTGGCGCTCGCGATCGGCCTCGAAGTGGCGGAGGCGATCGCCATCGTGATCCGCGAACCGCGCGCCGCCACGCTGTTCGGCGAAGGCCAGATCCAGAACATCTCGGTCGCGTGCGAACTCAACGAGGCCGAACTGGTGATCGTCGATGGCTCGCTGACGGCGATCCAGCAGCGCAACCTCGAGGAGAAGCTCAAGCGCAAGGTCATCGACCGCACCGGGCTGATCCTCGAGATCTTCGGCGAGCGCGCCGCGACGGCAGAAGGGCGCCTGCAGGTCGAACTCGCCCACCTGGACTACCAGGCCGGCCGCCTCGTCCGCAGCTGGACCCACCTCGAACGCCAGCGCGGCGGCTTCGGCTTCCTCGGCGGTCCGGGCGAAACCCAGATCGAGGCCGACCGCCGCCTGATCCGCGATCGTATGGCCAAGATCCGCCGCGAACTGGAGCAAGTGCGCCGCACCCGCGGGCTCCACCGCGGCCGGCGCGAGAAGGCGCCCTGGCCGATCGTCGCACTTGTCGGCTATACCAACGCCGGGAAGTCCACGCTGTTCAACCGCCTGACAGGCGCTGAAGTGATGGCCGAGGACCTGCTGTTCGCCACGCTCGACCCGACGATGCGCGCGATCCGGCTGCCTGGGATGGAAAAGGCGATCCTGTCGGATACCGTGGGCTTCATCTCGGACCTACCGACCCAGCTTGTCGCCGCTTTCCGCGCGACACTCGAGGAAGTGACGGCAGCCGACGTCATCGTCCATGTCCGAGACATCGCCAATCCCGACACCGAGGCGCAGAAGCGGCAGGTTCTCGATGTCCTTGCCGATCTCGGCGTCCTGCACCCGCAGCCCGATGCGCGCACGCTTCGCAATACTGCTCGCGAAGAGCGTGCCGCCGGGTGGGCTCAGGAGGAAAAGGACGAAAAAGCCGACGGCGAGCCGCAGATTCCCATTATCGAGGTGTGGAACAAGTGGGACTTGCTCGACCCGGAACAGGCCCATTCCCTGCGCGAGGCAATGACACATCGCGAGGGTGAGATCATCGTTCCTGTTTCGGCGTTGACGGGCGAGGGCTGTGAAGAACTGCTGACGGTCGCCAGTCGCACGCTGACACTCGATTCCAAGGTCTACAGCTTCGTGATCCCCGCGGCGGACGGGCAGCGCCTTGCGTTTCTCCATGCTCGCGGCGAAATCGTGGCCGAGGAAGATGCGGGCGAGGGGGATGAAGGTCCGCAGTTGCGGCTTCAGGTCCGCCTGTCGGCCCGCGAACTAGGCCGCTTCATGTCGCTTTGAGGTGATCGTGGTCCCGGGCCGGTTCCGGGACCATGTCACTTTTCCGACCGCTTGACCGCCTGCCAGTAGGCTTCCTGTTCGTCCAGCGAGAAGGATGAGAAATCAGCACCATCCCGCTGCGCAAATGCCTCCATCCCGCGAAAGCGCCGCTCGAATTTGGCATTCGCGGCGCGCAGTGCATCTTCAGGCGCGATCCCGTTCAGCCGAACGAGATTGACGGCAGCGAACAGCAGGTCCCCGGCTTCCTCCAGCTTGTCCGCCGCAGCAGCCTCCGCGAGTTCCTCCATCTCTTCGAGGACCTTGTCGGCCGCTCCGCTGGGATCGGGCCAGTCGAAACCCACCCGCGCAGCGCGCTTCTGCAGCTTCTCCGCGCGCATCAGCGCCGGCAATGAAACGGCCACGCCATCAATGGCGCTGGTCGCACCTTTGGCGGCGCGCTCCTTGGCCTTGATCTGTTCCCAGCGTTCGGTCTGCGCATCGCTGGAAGTGTCTTCACCGAAGATGTGGGGGTGGCGCGTTTCCAGTTTACTAGAGATCGCGGCCGCCACGTCGGCAAACGCGAAATGGCCAAGTTCCTCGGCCATGCGCGCATGGAACACGACTTGAAGCAGCAGATCGCCGAGTTCGTCGCGTAACGAGCCTAGATCGTTCTGCGCGATGGCTTCGGCAACTTCGTAGGCTTCCTCGATCGTGTACGGTGCGATCGAGGCGAAGGTCTGCTCTCGGTCCCATTCACAGCCGGTCTGCGTATCGCGCAGGCGTGCCATGATCGAGAGAAGGCGGTCAATCTGCTGATGTGTGAAGTCGGTCATCTCGGATCGATAATAATGATTATGTAAAATATCGCGCGGTTCAACGGACTGAACCTCAAGGTTGGATCCTGAAACCGGATACCTGGATAAGCAGCACGAGCCCGATGATGATCGCGGCCCAGATGGCCGCAAGGCGCAGCACCTTACCTGCACCCATCGACCTGACCTGCGAATTGCGGAGCGCCAGGACCAGGCACGCGCAAATCGCGATCACCGAAACGATCATCCCGGCCTGGTTCATGGCGCTATCACCAACCCATCGTATCCCACCTGCACATTTGCAGGCACGGAAGCGCCCAGTGTGGCATAGTCCATGCTCTTGTCGAGATGCGTGAGCACGACGGTTCCGGCCCGGCACACTTCGGCCAGTTCAAGCGACATGGCGAGATGCGCATGCGTCGGGTGGGGTTCGCGGCGCAGGCAGTCCACCACCAGCACGTCGCACCCGTAGAACAGGTCGATCATACCCCGCGTAATTTCGTTGAAGTCCGTGGCGTAAGCGACTGATTTTCCGTCGGCGTCGAACAGGAACCCGGTCGAATCCATGCCGCCATGCGGCATCTGGACGTGGCCAACCCTAAAGCCCTCGCAAAGGCGCAAGGTATCGAGGTTGTCGAGCGAGATGAGCGTCGGATAGCCATGCTGGCCTGCGAAGACGTAGCCGAAGCGCTGACGCAAGCGGCGGACGGTTTCCGTGTGCGCGAAGCCCGGTATCGGGCCAGCGCGGCCGTAGCGCAGCGGGCGCAGGTCATCGATGCCGTGACAGTGATCGGCATGGTCGTGCGTCCAGAACACCGCGTCGAGCCGGTGCACATCGTTGGCCAGCAGCTGCGCCCGCAAGTCGGTGGGCGTGTCCACGAGGATGCGCGCTCCGGCGTCGCTTTCAAGCAGTATGGCGACGCGGGTGCGGCGGTTGCGAGGCTCTTCGGGATTGCAAAGTCCCCAGTCGGCTTTGCCATCCTCACCGCCAAGGCGTGGCACGCCGGTAGACGTACCGCTGCCGAGGATCGTGACCTTCATGCGTAGGCGGCCTTGGTGAACAGGCCGAAGAAATTGCGCGTGGTGGTCTCGGCCAGATGCTCGTCGGTCACGCCGCGCAGGTTCGCTACGAAACGCGCGGTGTCAGCCGTAAAGGCAGGCTCGCATTTTCGACCACGATGGGGGACCGGCGCGAGGAACGGCGAGTCCGTTTCAACCAGAAGTCGATCCTCAGGAATCGTCCGAACCACTTCCTGCAAGTCTCTGGCATTTTTGAATGTCACGATGCCGGAAATGCTGATCGTCAGCCCAAGATCCAGCACTTTCCGGCCGAACTCCGCGCTGGCGGTGAAGCAATGGATGAGTGCGGGGAAGGCCCCCTTTTCCATCTCGTCCTCAAGGATACTGGCTGTGTCGTCCTCGGCGTCGCGCGTGTGGATAATGATCGGCAGGCCGGTTTGCCGCGCCACCGCGATGTGGGTACGAAAGAGCGCCTGCTGAACCGCGCGATCGGACTTGTCGTAATAATAGTCGAGCCCGGTTTCACCTATGCCGATGACGCGCGGATGCGCCGCGGCTTCGAGCAGGGCGCCCTCGCCCAGATCCGCGTGCTGGTCGGCCTCATGGGGGTGAATACCCACCGAGGCCCAGACGTCCGGTTCCCGTGCAGCGGTGGCTACGACCCTGTCCCATTCGCGCTGGCGAGTGGAAATGTTAAGGAAACCGCCGATCCCCGCCTGCCTTGCGCGCGCGAGAACCCCGGATTGATCCTCGACGAGGCCTTCGTATTCGAGATGGCAGTGGGAATCGATCAGCATCAGGCGGCGACGTCCTCCGGCAACTCAAGGCGCGGGAATACGCCGACGGGCTTGTCTACCTTGTAACCCGAAGCGACGAGCGCAGGACACCACTGGCCGTCTTCCAGAACGGAATAGTCACGCGCATCCGCTGGTTGACCCATCTGGTCGAGCAGGGCGTCGATCGAGGTCGGCACGACCGGCCGAACGGCGATCGCAAGATCGCGCACGACGCGGAATAGGGTCATCAGGACAGCTTCCATGCGCGCTGGGTCCGACTTCCGCAGCGCCCAGGGTGCCTGTTCGTCGACGTACTGGTTACAGGCAAAGACCGCGCGCATCCAGGCTTCGAGACCATCACTGAAGGCAAGATCGTCGAAGGACTTGCGCAGCCCCGCAATGCCTTCCGCGACAGCGGCAAGGAGCGCCGCGTCGGCTTCCGTTCCCGGAAGTCCGGCCTTAACTTCGCCGTCCATGTTCTTGAAAATCATGGAAAGGCTGCGCTGAGCGAGATTCCCGAAGCTGTTGGCCAGTTCGGCGTTCGCGCGGGTCACGATCGCGTCTGGAGACCACGAACCGTCCTGCCCGAAAGCGACTTCCCGCAGCAGGAAGTAGCGCACCGCATCTACGCCGAAAGTGTCGGCAAGGCCAATCGGATCGGTAACGTTGCCGAGCGACTTGGATTCCTTCTGCCCGCGGTTGAGCAGGAAGCCGTGGCCGAAGACCTGTTTCGGTAGATCGAGGCCGGCGCTCATCAGGAAGGCAGGCCAGTAGACCGTGTGAAAGCGGACGATGTCCTTGCCGATCAGGTGCAGGTCGGCAGGCCAGTACCTGGCGTAGTCGCCGCTCTCGTCCGGGAAGCCGAGGCCGGTGATGTAGTTGGTCAGGGCGTCTACCCAGACATACATCACATGGCTGTCCGAGCCCGGCACCTTAATGCCCCAGTCGAAACTGGTTCGCGAGACGGAGAGGTCACGCAGGCCGCCTTCGACGAAGCGCAGGATTTCGTTCTTGCGGCTGTCAGGACGGATGAAGTCGCTCGACCCGTAGAGTTCGAGAAGCTTGTCCTGATATTTGGACAGGCGGAAGAACCACGATTCCTCGACGGTCCATTCCACCGGAGTGCCTTGCGGGGACAGCTTTTCCCCGCCCTCGCCCGCGAGCAGTTCGCTCTCGTCGTAGTACGCTTCGTCGCGCACCGAGTACCAGCCCTCATACCGGTCGAGGTAGAGGTCGCCGGCGGCTTCCATGCGCTTCCACAGTTCCTGCGTCGCGGCGTGGTGACGCGGTTCGGTAGTGCGGATGAAAACATCGTATCCGATGTTAAGTTTATCACACATATCTATGAAATATCGTGACATTTCCGTCGCCAGCGCCGCGGGCGTGGTGTCAAGCTCGCGCGCTTTCTGGGCCATCTTGAGCCCGTGCTCGTCGGTCCCAGTCTGGAAACGGACGTCGAAACCTTCCGCCTTCTTGAAGCGGGCGATGACGTCGGCGGCGATCGCTTCGTAAGCATGGCCGATGTGCGGCTTGCCGTTCGGGTAGCTGATCGCGGTTGTGATGTAATAGGGCTCGCCCATGCGGCGTCGCGCTTTCTGTAATGTTTAATGTCAAAAGCTCATGTGCATTCTCAGGTTGGCAGCGCTTGGGCTGACCTTCTCGAAAATGAACTAGCGAGCGGCTTCTCTAGGCATCGCGGCCGAGGCCAGCAACCCGCCAATTTCCATAATAAGGAGGCCGGCGTCGAAATTGTATGTCGTCGCCTGCGTAGTTAGCTGCGTGAGCGTGCCATGCGCCTCGATGATCCGAAGCTGCCGGTCGCGCGATGCATCGCGCAGTTCGTGGACCAGAACAGAGCGGGCCAGTTCCAGCGTCGCCACTTGCCGGTCGCGCGCCGGGCGGGCCCCCATCTCGTCGGCGAGGGCACCGCGCAGGTGGAAGCGGGTGTCCCCTTCGCGCAGGATTCGCGTCATCAGCGCATGGATTCCGCCGAGATCGTGCTCTACGAAATCGAGCGCCACGCCCGGCGAGCCGTGCGATGCGGCGATCGCGGCGGAGCGTGCGGCGGAATCCACATGGGGCGCATCGCGGCGGATGACGGCGTCGAGTTCGCCGGCCTCAAGCGCCGCGAAGCGCAGGACGCGGCAGCGCGAGCGGATCGTCGGCAGCAACCGCCCTGGCTGGTGGGTTACAAGCAGGAAGAACGTGCCCGTCGGCGGTTCCTCCAGTGCCTTGAGGACGGCGTTGACGGCGCTCTTTTCCATGTCGTCGGCCGGATCGATGACGATCGCGCGCTTGTCGCCGAGCGTCGGCTTGGTGGACAGGCGCCGGATCATCTCGCGCACCTGGTCGACGGTGATGTTACGCTTGGTCTGGTAGGGCTTGCCCTCGGCCTTCTTCTTGGCCTCGTCATCGTTGGTGGGAAGGTGTTCCAGGATATGAATGTCCGGGTGAGCGTCCACGTCCGACGCCGGCTGGCCGGGCAGGCGCACGAGTTCGGCGGCGGCGGCGCGGGCGAAGGCGCGTTTGCCAAGGCCCTTGGCGCCGCTCAGAAGCCAGGCGTGGTGCATGCGCTCGGAGGCGATCGCGGAGAGCCATTCCTGCCACGCCGCATCCTGGCCGACGGAGGGCGTCTGCGTACTCACGGCAGCAGCGGCGCAACCGCGGCGAGGACAAGCGCGTGAGTGGCCTGCGGGTCGCCATTGCCGTCGATGCGGGTGAAGCGGGCGGGTTCGGCCGCTGCGAAGGCCGAGAAGGCCCCCGCGACGCGGGCATGATAGGCACCGTCGCGCCCGCCGATGCGGTCCGAACCGTCAGTATCGCGCCGGGCAAGCCGCTCCATTGCGACTTCGGGCGAGACTTCGACGAGCAGCGCCAGGTCGGGCAGCAGGCCTTCGCTGCCGATGCGGTGCAGGACGCCGATCTCGTCGTCGGACAGTCCGCCGCCGCCGCCCTGATAAGCGCGGCTCGAATCGAGGTAGCGGTCGCAGACCACCCAGGCACCGCGTGCCAGCGCAGGCCGGATCAGTCGGTGGACATGGTCGGAGCGCGCTGCGGCGAACAGCAACGCCTCGGCGCGCGGGTTCCAGCTGATACCGTCATCGCCCTCGACGCCGTGGAGGAGAAGGCCGCGGATTGCCTCGGCTCCGGGGGTACCGCCCGGCTCGCGGGTGACGACCACCTCAAGACCCCGCTGACGCAGGGCCTCGGCGAGCAGGCGGGCCTGGGTGGACTTGCCCGCCCCTTCCCCGCCTTCGAGCGCGATGAATCGTCCCTGCGTCATGACAACAGGTTGATAAGCCCGTTCCACAGCCTGTCCAGCGGACCGGCCACGCCGACGTCGCGTCCGGCATAGAGCGGCACGCGGCCTGGAGCGAGACCGGCGACGCGGATTTCCAGTTCCCCTACCTGCTCGCCCTTGCGGATCGGAGCGGCGATCGGGCCGCTATAGTGGACGGCGAGAGTGACGCCGGGCTTGCTCCCGCGTGGGATCGTCGCATGAACCTCACGGTTGGCGACGAGCGGAAGCTCCCGGGCGTCGCCGCCCTGGACGCGGGCCTGCGCAATGGTCTGGCCCTGGTCGAACAGGTGGCGGGTGTCCCATGCAGCGAAGCCCCATTCGAGCAGCGCCTTGGCGGCGTCATCGCGCACCTTGGGCAGCGGCGATCCTGCCAGCACCATGACGAGACGACGGCCACCGCGCTCAGCGGTGCCCAGGAAGTTGTAGCCGGCCTCGCGCGTGTAGCCGGTCTTGATGCCGTCGGCGCCGGGAACAACGCCGACGGTTGGATCGTGGCTGCGCATGGCGACGTCGCGCCAGAACCAGCGTTTGTGGCCCGAGAACTCGCGATAGAGGTCCGGGTAGCGGGTGATCATGGCGTCGGCTAGTTTCACCAGATCGCTGGCGGTGACGTAGGTATTGCCTTCGTCCATCCAGCCGTTGGGCGTGTTGTAGTGGCTGCGCGTCATGCCGAGGCGGCGCGCCGCGTCGTTCATCTTGGCCGCCCATGCCTCTATGCTGCCGGCATAGCCCTCGCCCAGCACCACCGCCGCGTCGTTGGCCGAGGCGGTCATGATCCCGTGGAGCAGGTCGCGCGCGGTCGGCCGGTCCTTGGTGGTGATGTACATGTTGGTGCCTTTGGCGAACCACTCGCGCTCGGTCTCGGGCCGCTCGGCGAACTTGCGGTCGAGGCTTAGGCGGCCGGCGCCGATTTCCTCGAAGGCGACGTAGGCGGTCATCACCTTGGTCACCGAGGCGGGCAGGAAGGGCGTATCGGGATGGCGCTGCTCGAGCACCTGGCCCGATCCCAGATCGACGAGGATGCTGACCGGGATCGGCGCCAGCTGGGCGGGCGGAGTGGGCGGCGGCGGCGCGGCGGCCCCCACGGCGCTGGCGGGCAACGCGGCGATCAGGGCAAACTTCAGAACGTGCGAAAAGGACTTCAAGACCCGTATTCTCCCGCGCGCCCGGTCGGCGCCTGGTTTCGCGCGGGAGCCTTCAGGTCACTCCGCGCTCTGGATTCGTGCGTCGCTATAGCCCGCACGTTTGACCTTCTCCAGCGCCGGAGCGGCTTGTGCACGGTTGCTGTAGGGGCCGACCCGAACGCGCCAGAATTTTCCGGCCTGCGAGACGCTTCCGCCGAGCTGGCCGGCGACCTTGCGCGCAGAGGCTTCGGACGAGAAAGCGGCCACCTGAACGACCAGCGAACCCTTTGACGGCGGAGTTGCGGCGCGCGGCGCGGCCGGCTTTGGAGCAGGCTGGGCTGCCGGTTTCGGGACAGGCTTCGGTGCCGGCGGCGGAGGAGCCTTGACGGAAGCCGGGGCGGCAGCGACCGGCGGTTTGGCGGCAGCTGGCTTTGCAGGACCAGGCTGCGGCTTAGGCGCAGCGACAGCCGTGCCGGCGGGCATCGCGGGCGGGGTGAGAGTGGGAGGCACCAGCGGCGACTGGTCCGCCAGCTTGCGGCGAAGTACCTTGAGCAGACCCTCCGGCGTCTCCATGCGCTCGGCTGCACGTCTGCCGTTTCGCAGCAGCGCGCGTTCCTGCTCGGGCGGATTGACCCGGCGCACGCGAACAGGCCCTCGCCCCCCGGCCGGGAGGCCAAGCTGCGCCGACGCATCGGGCGAGAGTTCCACTAGCGCATCGTTGGTCATGGGTCCACGACGCTCAAGCCTGACCAGGATGGTGCGGCCGCTGTCGAGCGCGGTCACCTCGACATAGCACGGCAGCGGCAACGTCTTGTGGGCCCCGGTCACGCCGGAACCCACACCGGTGACCGCTTGCCCCACGGCGTCGTAGTTCAGCTGGTCGACCGGGGTCCAGACCTTGTCGCCAATGGTGAAGGGCTCGCCCACCACCACCGGATAATCGGCGGCGGGACCGGTCACCGGCAGGCCGGGCGGCGGCTGCTTCCTCTCGGCGGCCGGAGAGCCGGTCGCGGCTCCCAGCAGGATCAGCGCCGCAAGCGGCAGGGCATGGTTAACGGGAAATCTCATCTGCAAGCAACCCCACGGACATCGCGTAGTAGTTCGAGCAATTGTACTGGAGGATGACCCGATAATTACCGGTTAACAGCCAGGCGGGAGTCCCGGGCCCGTCAGGCTGGAACAGCGAGGTCAGCACGTTGCCGCCAATCGCGCCCTGAGGCGAGACGCCCAGCGCCCGCCACTGGGAGACAGTCTTCCACTGCGAATGGCGGGCATGAACCCTGTCGCAGCTCGGGGCGACGAGCTTGGTGGCGTAGGCATCGACGTTGAACCCGCCAGGGACGCTCGCACGCACGCCCCACGGTTCGCCCGGACGCCAGCCGGCGTCGCGGAAGTAGTTCGCGATCGAGGCGATGGTGTCGGTGGGGCTGGTGAAGATGTTGGGCCTCCCGTCGCCGTCGCCATCAACTGCGAGGCGCAGGTAGACGCTCGGCAGGAATTGCGGGTAGCCGAAGGCTCCTGCCCAGCTGCCCTTGAGCTGCGAGCGCGGCACCCCCCGGTCGACCATCTTCATGAGTGCGATCAGCTCGCCCTCGAACAACTGGCGGCGGCGCCCTTCCCACGCCAGCGTGGCGAGCGAGCGGGCGAGGTCGAAATCGCCGGTGTAGCTGCCGTAGTTTGTCTCGTGTCCCCAGATCGCGAAGAGGATCGGCGCGGGCACGCCGTAGCGCCGCTCGATCTGCGACGAGATCGAGGACAGCGAGGCATAACGCGCCCGGCCCCGTTCTATGATCGACGGTGCCACATGCTGCGAAATATAGGGCGCGAGAGCCGGCGGAGCGGCTTGCCTGCCCGGCTGCGCGGTGTCGAGGGCGATCACGCGGTCGTTAGGCGTCAGACCGGTGAGCACGCTGGCGATCGTCGAATCGCTGACCCCCTGCGTCCGTGCATGGGAGGCGACCTGCTGGAGGTAGGCGGGAAACGTCTCCGACTGAGCGCACGCCTGCATCGTCGGCAAGGGTGCCACGACACAGGCTAGGGCGATGGATGGAAAACGCAGCGAACGCAGGAAGGATCGAAAGGTCATCGCAAGGGAACTTCGCACAAAGCGCGAAGGTTGCAAATGGCTTGGCCTGCTTGTCCGTGGACAGCCATCGCACGCGCGGCGCTCTTCGCCGATGAGGTGTTGCCCCCGTATTGCCCCTCTTGCGCCGTCGCCCGATTTGGCTATGCGCGCAGATCAGTGGAAGCGTGGCCGAGTGGTTGATGGCACTAGTCTTGAAAACTAGCGACGAGGTAACTCGTTCGTGGGTTCGAATCCCACCGCTTCCGCCATCAAATCCCAGGTCTTCCGCCATGCCGTCTCGCGCGTGTGGGGCAGTAGCCACGGCAGTGACGCAATTTTAGGTAAGGCTGGTCTGAGCCGGATGCTGCGACCAGCCGCCCGGGGTTATGCGAGGCGGGGGGAGGCGGGTCTTGACTGAGCAGTCCGTCTCAGGCCTCGTTGCCCCCTATCTCATGGTCCTGCCTCAATCCCCTTTGCCGTCAGCGGAACTTCACGCCCAGTTCCACGCCGTATGTCGTCGGCGAGTTCCACACCGCGCCGGTGCCCAGCGTGTTGAACAGGACCTGCGTCTGGTAGCGGCTGTTGCTGACGTTGTCGCCGTAGGCCGCCACCGTGAACATCTCGCTGGGATCGGTCCACTGTGCGCGCAGCGAAACGATCTCGTAGCCCTTCTGCTTGAACTGCTGCTCCGGGTCGAAATAGAAGCTGGAGGTGTAATAGACGTTGCCCGACAGCATCAGCCTGCCGCCGCCGAGGTCTAGCCCGTAGCTGGCGCCGATGTTGCCCGAAAACTCGGGCGCTCGCTGCATCTTGTAGCCCGACGCGTCGGTGGACGTCTGGACGAGACCGCCCGGGCCTTGCGTGCCGCTGTAGGCGCAGTTCATCGAGCTTGCGGGGTCAGTCACGGCCGGGTCGCAATAGCTGTAGTACGGCGCGTTCGGGAACGATTTGTAGCGCGCATGGGTCCAGGCGCCGCCGCCGTTGACGTTGAACGCCTCGCTCACCGCGTAGCGCAGCTGGGCCTCGAGACCGTAGATTTCCGAACTTGCGGCATTGCGGATCTGCGCCGCGCCGTCCTGGTAGCTCGATACCTGCAGGTTCTTGTAGTCGTAATAGAAGCCCGCGAGATCGACCTGGAACACACGGTTGTCGAACTTGTAGCCGACTTCGAAGGCGTTGATCTTCTCGGGCTTCACCGGCTGCGCGGAATAGCCGCCGACGTTGAGGATGCCCGCCTTGTAGCCCCGAGTGAACGAGCCGTAGACGCTGGAATCTTCGCTCGGCTTGTAGCGCAGCACGACGCGCGGGGTGAAGCTGTCGTTCTTGAGCGTGTCCACTGGGATCCTGTCGCCGGGGTTGCCGGTGAACGGCACGTTCTCGCCGTTCGGGCCGGTGTAGCCGGTCAGCGGGGTGGTGAAGTTCGCGACGAAGTATCCGTCGGACACAACGTCGTGGCTGTAGCGGCCGCCTAGGGTGACGAAGAACTTCTCGTTCACCTCGTAGGTCGCGTCGAGGAATGCGGCGTACGAGGTCGTCTTGGTGTTGGAGCCGCCGAAGGGGCCGAACGGCGCACCGCCGAATGAAGCGCCGATGTCCCAGGTGTCGCGGATCTGGAAGTAGTTGAGCCCCGCCGTCCACTGCAGCAGTCCACCCGGCTTGGAGTTGAGCAGGAATTCCTGGCTCCACGTCTCGTCGTTGACGCCGACGTAGATGTTGAAGATCGGGATCGCGGTTGCGTCGAGGTCGCCGTAGTAGGGCGACAGGTCCTTGCGGTACTGGGTGTACGAGGTCAGGTCCGCGAAGCCTAGGTCAGCCTTGATCGTGCCCTGAAGCGCGTCGGAATTGGTGCGGAAGCTCTGCGGCTTGTTGAGCAGAACCTGGCGGGGATTGCTCGTGTAGGTGCCTTCCGGTGCGTAGTAGAAGACGAGCGGCAAGCCCTTGGAGCTGGACGCCCGGTATATCGCACGGCCGGCGGGTGACACCTTGTCGAAGAAGCCCGCTTCGCCGGACTTGTCTACATAGGCGTTGACGAGCTGCGATGTCGGATCGTCGGTCTCCGAATGGCTCCAGCGCAGCAGCACGGAAACGTCGTCGGTCAGGTTGGCCTTGAGGCCGACGCGGATTGACCAGTTCTCGTACTGGCCGACCTTGTCGTCGTCGTTGCTTATGTCGGTGAGGTAGCCGTCGCCGCGGCGGTAGAGGCCTTCGATGTCGAGCGCCACTCGGTCGCTGATGCCGTAGGTGGCATAGGCCTGCGCCTTGACGCTGTTGAACCGGCCGTAGCTGACCTTGGCCTGCGCGCTGGTGTCGGTGCTGGGCTCGGCGGTGGTCACGATGATCGCGCCGCCGGTCGTGTTGCGGCCGAACAGGGTGCCCTGCGGACCCTTGAGGACCTGGATGCTGCCGACGTTGAGCAGGTCGAAGTCGGACAGGTAGGTGTTCGCCTGGAAGAACCCGTCGACGTAGATGCCGACGTTGGGTCCGCCGCCCGAGGTCGTGATCGCGGTGCCGACGCCGCGGATGGTGGGCTGCACGGCCGGCCCTTGGCTGTCGAAGCGCAAGCCCGGCGTCAGCTTTGCGGTGTCCGAAAGCTGGCGCACGTTGGCGGTCGAAAGCTGCTCGTTGCTGAGCGTGGTGACGCTGATCGGCACATCACGCGACGCTTCGGCGCGGCGCTGCGCGGTAACGATGATCTCGTTGCCGCCTTCCTTTGGCGTGACGACTTCCTGAGCCATTGCCGGCCCCCACGCAAGCGCGGTCGTCAACGCAAAAGTGGATGCGATCGTTTTTGACAAAGCTGAATTCATCGTAGGCCCTCCCGGTGCCATATCCATGGCGCTTTGGGAGGCTTTGCCGCACATTGATGGTCCGTGCTTGACCATTTCGGACATTCTCTAAGCAAACGTGTGCTGTGGTCTATCACCGCCCGGGCGAACTGATCTCGGAAAGCGGCGTCCTGCGCCATTCATTGGCGGACATTTACAGCCGATCGGGTCTGCCCGCGAAAATTCATGGGCTCAGGCACTTAAGGATTGCTCCGCAGTTATTCCGTCAAGATCGACGCGACTATGGGGATCAATCCGCATGGCCGTCAGAACGGAACAGTTCGGAGAAGTCCATGGCCATGCAACTGCCGCCCCTGCCCTATACCCCCGATGCGGAAGATCTTCGCGACGACGAAGCTGCGACCATCTCCAAGCTGAACGACACTTTCGACGAGATCCTGGAGACGACCTCGCAGGACTACGGCCATGCCGTTCGCGCGGTCCACGCCAAGGCGCACGGCATCCTCGAGGGCGAGTTCACGGTTCTGCCGGGCTTGCCCCCCGAACTCGCTCAGGGTCTGTTTGCCGCGCCAGGCAGCCACCGCGCCATCCTGCGTATGTCAACCAACCCTGGAGACATCCTGGACGATGCCATCTCCGTCCCTCGCGGCATAGCGCTGAAGCTGCTCGACGTGGCGGGCGAACGCCTTCCCGGCGCAGAAGGGGCGACGCAGGACTTCATCATGATCAACGGCCCGGTGTTCTCCGTGCCGAACGCCGAGAAGTTCGTCGGTAACCTCCAACTGCTGGCCAAGACCACGGACCGAGCCGAAGGCGCCAAGGTTGCCACCTCGAAGGTCCTGCAGGTCATCAACGCTGCTCTTGGATCGGTGGGCCTCGAAAGCACCAAGCTCGCCGGTCTCGGAGGCGCGCCGCAGGTAGATCCGCTTGGCGAGACGTACTTCAGCGTCACGCCATTCCGCTACGGCGAGTACATCGCCAAGTTCCGCCTTCGTCCACTGTGTCCCGCCCTGACCGCCCTCACCGGCACCACCATCGACACCAAGCACCGCCGCAACGCGATCCGTGAGACGCTGCGTGAGGAAATGGCCGGCATCGACGGGGAATGGGCCTTTGAAGTCCAACTCCAGCGCGATGCCGACAAGCAGCCCATCGAGGACGCCTCGGTAGAGTGGAAGGAAGGAGATGCGCCCTTCGTCCAGGTCGCCACGCTGCGCATGCCATCACAGGACAGTTGGGAAGAGGCCAAGGTGCGCGCCGTCGACGAAGGGATGCGCTTCTCGGTCTGGACCGGCCTTGCCGCGCATCGCCCGCTCGGCAACATCAACCGCGCGCGCCGCGACACATACCGTCACTCGGCCGACTTCCGAGGTTCGACCAACCGCTGCCCGATCCATGAGCCCGCAGCGTGAAGAGGCTTCGATGAACAAGACTGCGGAGCCCAAACATTACGATCATGCAACCGGCGGCTGGGGCTCGCTCGATGGAATCGCCAAGGTCGAGATCGCCAGCAAGGCCGCGCCGGGCGCCCTGCTTACCCTAGCAGAGCAGAACAAGCCCGAAGGCTACATGTGCAGTTCCTGCGCATGGGCCAAGCCGCCCAGCCCGCACGTCGCCGAGTTCTGTGAAAACGGCGCGAAGGCTACGATCTGGGACCTGACCTCGAAGCGCTGCACGCCTGAATTCTTTGCCGAGCATACAGTCAGCGAACTGACGGCCCGGGAAGACCACGAGCTCGAGAAGGTCGGCCGCCTGACCGAACCGATGCGCTACGACGCGGCCAGCGACCGCTACGTGCCGGTCGGGTGGGACGAGGCTTTCGCCGCAATCGGCGCCGCCCTGCAGCGGCTCGAACCGGATTCGGTGACGTTCTACGCATCGGGCAAGGCGGCGCTGGAGCCGTCCTACCTCTATGCGCTGTTTGCGCGGATGTACGGCACCAACAACCTGCCCGACAGTTCGAACATGTGCCATGAGACGACCTCGGTCGGGCTAAAGAAGGTCATCGGCTCGCCGGTGGGCACCTGCACGTTCGACGACCTCCAGCACTGCGATGCGATTTTCTACCTCGGCCAGAACCCGGGTACCAACAGCCCGCGCATCCTTCATCCACTCAAGGATGCGGTGGAACGCGGCTGCAAGATCGTGGTATTCAACCCATTGCGCGAGAAGGGTCTGATCGAATTCGTCGACCCACAGAACCCGTGGCAGATGACCTTCGGCAAGAGCACCAAGATCGCCCATCAGTACCTCCAGATACGCCCTGGCGGTGACATTGCCGCGCTCATGGGTGTGTGCAAGCGTGTGCTGGAATTGGAGGCGCAGAAGGGCGACGTTCTTGACCATACGTTTCTTGCCGACCACTGCCACGATCACGCCGCGTTCATCGCCAAGGTCCATGCGACCAACTGGGCGGAGATCGAGCATCACTCGGGCGTCACTCGCCGTGAACTGGAACAGGCGGGCGACACTTATGCCGGCGCCCGGAGTGTGATCGGCATCTACGGCATGGGCCTGACCCAGCAGGTCCATGGCTCGCAGGCGATCGGCATGGTGGTGAACCTGCTGCTTCTGCGCGGCAACATCGGCCGCAAGGGTGCGGGCTGCCAGCCGATCCGCGGCCACTCCAACGTGCAAGGCCAGCGCACCGTCGGCATTTCCGAAAAGCCGGACCTCGTGCCCCTCGACAAGCTGCGCGAGATTTTCGGTTTCGACCCTCCGACCGAGAAGGGTCACACCACCGTAGAGTTCCTGGAGGCGGTGCTGGACGGCAGCGCAAAGGGCTTCCTCGGCCTCGGCGGCAACCTCGCCCGCGCGGTGCCAGACCAGTCTCGCGTCCAGCCGGCATGGGCAAATCTCGAACTGACGGTGCATGTAGCGACGCGCCTCAACCGCACGCACCTACTGCCCGGCAAGGAGGCCTATCTCCTTCCCTGCCTCGTTCGCGCAGAGGATGATACCCAAGCCAGCGGTCCGCAGACCGTGACGATCGAGGACAGTTTCAGCCACATCTACGGCTCGATCGGCCGCC
>NZ_AKKE01000087.1 GCF_000281975.1 Novosphingobium sp. AP12
GGCTCGATCGGCCGCCGCGAGCCGGCCTCGCCGCACCTGAAGTCGGAACTGGCGATCGTCGCCGGGATCGCCAAAGCGACCTTGCCCGCCCACCCGCTCTGGCGCTGGGACGACTGGACGGCCGACTACGGCGCCGTGCGCGATCTCATCGCCCGCACCTACCCCGACCAGTTCCACGACATGAGCGCGCGGATGAATCAGCCCGGCGGGTTCTATCGCGGCAACCCTGCGCACGAACGCGAATGGAAGACCGAGAGCGGCAAGGCGGAGTTCACCGTCCCGGCCGTCCTCAACTCCAACGGACTGACGGAGGAGCCCGGCAGATATACGCTGGTGACGCTACGGTCGAACGATCAGTTCAACACCACGATCTACGGCCACTCAGACCGCCTTCGCGGGCTGGAAGGCAGCCGCATGATCGTATTGATGAGCCCCGTGGACATGGACGAGGCGGGCCTTTCGGAAGGCCAGCCCGTTACCCTCGCAACCGACAGTGGTGACGGTTTGCGCCGGGAGGTGGCGGGCCTCGCGGTGACGCCTTACGATCTGCCGCGTAGGTGCCTTGCGGGGTACTTCCCCGAACTCAATGCGCTGATCCCGCTCAGCCACTACGATCAGTTGTCAAAGACGCCGGCGGCTAAGGGTATCCCGGTCCGCATCGAGCCCGGCCGAGGAAAGGCATCCCCGAATTCACCCATCGGTTAGGCAATGAAAGCCGAGCGGGGCGCACCTACTGCCCTGCCTCCTTCCTGTCATTCGCAAGCCGCGCCGCAAGCAGTCCTCGCGACCTCTGCACATAAGTCCGGCAAGCTCCGCGCTTGTCGTTGTATCGCCCCTCGCCCGCATTGTCAGGGTGCGGAGAGATCAGAATATCGCACGGCAGCGCATCCAGAAGCTTGTAGCTTGCTTGGAACCCTTTGACGATCGCAGCGCTTGACGGGGCCGTGTAGCGATAGCTGTCGGCGGACACCGGATTGAGGCTCGACGCGAAGACGATCGCCTTGCAGAACTTCGGCTCGCAGGCCCGCCAGCTCCAGCTCATGCTGCCCATCGTGTGCCCTGGCGTCGCGTGCGCGGTTATCGCCGTGTCGCCGAGCTTTATCACTTCGCCGTCCTTCACTACCCGTATCTGCGTCACGCGAGGCCAGCTGCCGCCGTAATCGAGCTGCGGATCGTCCTGCTCGAGTGCTCCGGCCCGCAGGCCGTCAGCCCCGCGGGCGCTTGCGAGCACCGTCGCGCCGGTATCGCGCACCAGCGCCGCCAGCCCACCACTGTGGTCATAGTGCGGCTCGGTGCTCAGAATAAATTTGATGTCTTTAGGGTCAAATCCCAGCTTTCGAACATTGTCCAGGATCGCTGGTGCCGCCTGCGGCAGGGCGCCATCAACCAGCACGAGGCCCGCGCCTGTATCGATCAGTGCGACGCTCAGACCGCCAAATCCTACCAGATAGCTGCGTCCGAAAATCCTCTCCGGCGGCAAAGGTGCGAGCCACTTCCTGGCTCTTCCCAGCTCCATAGGTCGGGTCAAAGGGTCTTCCTCGCTCGGTGCCGGGCCGCGCGCCGCTCCTGCGACCACGGGTTCATGCGCTTGCTGCGTACTGGCTCCGAGCATGCTGCTCACGCTTGCAAGCCACGCTGCCATTGTCATCCATCTGATCATTCTCGTCCCCTTCCCTTACGGGATGCCAGGGGGACGACTGCACGACAAAGCATGATTTCTCGACAGAGCCATGAGAATATTTGAGGGTAAGCGATGGACCGCGCCCAACTCCCGCTCAACGCTCTTCGTGCTTTCGAGGCAGCCGCACGCCATCTCAATTTCACGCGTGCGGCGATCGAACTTTGCGTCAGTCAGGGCGCGGTCAGCCATCAGGTCGCGCAGCTTGAACGGCGCTTGGGCACCCGCCTCTTCCATCGCCTGCCGCGCGGCCTCGCTCTCACCGACGAGGGGCGCGTGCTCGTCCCGGTGCTCGCCGAGATGTTCGACCGCGTGGCCTCGACGCTCGACCAATACGGCGAAGGGCGCTTCCGCGAACCTCTGAAGGTCGGCGTGGTCGGCACCTTTGCCGCCGGCTGGCTGCTCCCGCGTCTGGACAACTTCGCCCGTGCCAATCCATCGATCGACCTGCGTATCTCTACGAACAACAACCGTGTCGACCTGACGGCCGAAGCACTTGATTTCGCGATCCGCTTCGGTGACGGCGCATGGCACGGGACACATGCCGAGCCGCTGCTTGCGGCCCCGATGACGCCCGTCTGCACCCCCGCCATTGCCGCGCTTCTACAGTCCCCCGTGGACCTCGTCCGCGAACGGCTGCTGCGGTCGTACCGCGCAGATGAATGGGCACTGTGGTTCGACGCCGCAGGCGTGCCCACCCCCATTCTCCGCGGCCCCATTTTCGACAGTTCGGCGTTGATGGCATCGGCCGCCGCCGCCGGTCTCGGCGTCGCGCTTGTGCCGACCGCGATGTTCAGCCGCGAACTCGCGTCGGAACTGCTCGTCCAACCCTTCGCAATCGAGATCGATGTCGGCCGCTACTGGCTCACTCGCCTGAAATCGCGTCCGGAAACTGCCGCCATGAGGCACTTTCGCAACTGGCTGACGGAAGAGATCGAAAACGCCTTCTTCCAAGCCTCGCCATAAGTGAAAAGCGGCCGATTTTCGGCAAAGGCATGATCGACCATGCTGGCCCGCCACGACTTTTCACAAAAAGAAACTTTACCTTCTCCCGACGTGGCGTATCAGCCGCTTCGTTAATGCAAGCGATTCGCATTAGCGAAAGGGGAATTTGACATGTTTTGTAACTTGGCCGTCCGCGCACTTGGCGGCGTGTCCGCCTTCACCCTTTTTGCGGCCGCGCCGGCCTATGCCCAGGATGCGGAGGCTGGTGACAACGCTCACGCGGGGGACTTTCTCGGTACTATCGATATCGGCGAAAGCACCCGCACCGTGCGTACCGACACCGCCACCCCCGTCACCGTGATCGACCGCAAGGAGATCGAGGACCGCCAAGCGTCCACTATCGCCGAATTGCTCGACTCGGTCCCCGGCGTCACGCTCATCAACGGATCGACGCCGATCGGCTCGGGCATCAACATCCGCGGTTTCGGCGCCAACGGTACCTACGGGACCGACCAGAAGGTCGCATTCGTGGTCGATGGGGCGACGACCGGCTCGGAAGAAATCTACCGTGTCGGCACGCAGCTCTTCACCGACCCGCTGCTGTATAAACGGGCGGAAGTGATCCGCGGCACCGTTGGCAGCTTCGAGTGGGGCTCGGGGATCATCGGCGGCGTGGTGCTCTTGGAGACGAACGACGCAGCCGACATCCTGCGCGGCCAGCCCGGCTTGGCCGTGAGCCAGACGCTGTCGGGACAGACCAACAAGGACGGCTTCGCCACCTCAACCACGGTCGCGGCGATGCCGACCGAGCAGTTCGAGTTCATGGCCAATTACACGTGGCGGACGCAGGGCACGCAGGAGGACGGGCACGGCAACCCGATCGAGAACAGCGCATTCGATCTGCCGAGCTTCCTGGTGAAGGGTGCGGTCCACTTCGGCGCCGACAACGCCCACACCATCGAGGCGAGCTTCAATCAGACCACCACCAGCGACCGCGATGTCCCTTACGACAGCTTCAGCACGACCGGTGGCATCTTCGGCAACGTGGACCGCGACACCAAGAGCCAGGTTCTGACCGTCAGCTACAACTACGATCCGGTCGACACCGATGCGATCAACCTCTCGCTGCTCTATACTTACGCGAACCAGGAGATCGAGCAGACCGCGGTCGGGCGCCCGATCTCGGGGGTGGTCGATGCAGACCACCGGTACGAGACATCGAAGATCACGCTTAAGAATGCTGGCCTTTTCACTACAGGTCCGCTGCGCCACAACCTGCACTTCGGCGTCGAATACATCCAGAGGAAGCGGCTCGACGCGAGCAGCGCGCCCGGCGGCGTGGACAATCGGATGGCGGCCTTTGCGGTCGACGACATCACGCTGTTCCGCGGCTTCACCCTGAGCCCGGCGATCCGCTGGGAAACCTCGAACATCAAGGCCACCGTCGATTCCGGCGCGCGCGTCAGCTACAACAACGAAGCCTGGATGGGCGGCGTCTCCGCCCGGTATGAACTGCCCTTCGGCCTTGCCGCGTTCGGCAGCTGGGCGCGCACCCGCAACCTGCCGATCATCGACGATCTGGACAACACCACCTACATGAACCAGCCGGAAAAGAGCCGGACGTGGGAAGCGGGCGGATCGTTCAACCACGTCGGCCTGCTTGGCCGCGGTGACAGACTGGCGGTCAAGGTCAACTACTACGACACCGAACTGACCGACAACACGGCCTATTCCGGCGTCCGCGAAATATATCTCGACGGTTTCGAGGTCGAGGCATCATACGCTACTGCTGGGGGCCTCTACTTCGACTTCAACGCCACCATTCCCGACGGCCAGCGCCTGCGCACGACCGGCGTCATCGACGACTGGACCAACCTTCCGCAGAAGACCTACATGCTTTCGGCGGGTAAGCGCTTCGGGCAAGTCTTCGACGTCCGATGGGAAGCAACTCTTGCTGAGGACCTCGACATCAACGGCACGCAGCACGAAGGCTTCGACGTGCACACCCTGCGCGCCACGATCACGCCCTCGGGCGGAATCCTCGACGACCTCGCCCTGCGCCTGAGCGTCGAGAACATCTTCGACAGCTACTACCAGTCGGCTCTGTCGACGCGGCCCGCTACGGGCCGCAACTTCAAGGTCGCGATCTCCAAGCTGTTCTGAAGGAGCGATGAGGTGGTCACGGCAAGCTTCACCGGCCGGGAAGGCTTCGCGCAGGCGTTCCAGCCAAGGCTCAACCTTGGCGCCATGACCGCCTCCATGGCGGCCCATGCTATCGTGGTTGCGCTGCTGGTGATCACCTGGCGAGAGGAGACGTTGATGGAGGGCGGGACGCCAAGCGCCCTCGTCAGCATCGACCTGGCGGCTCAGGAGGGCGGGCCGGGGCCGAGGACGATGGCTCCGGTCGAGGCACACCAAGCCCCGCCAACTCCGACGCCAATCGAGGCACAAGATCGCCCCGAGACCGTCAGCCCGCGCCCTTTACCCTCGCGGGTAGCCAGCCCGCCCGCCGAAACCATGCGTGCCGAGCGGGCGGGCGGCGGTGAGGGTCGCACCGGGTCAGGCGCTGGCGGCGTCTCCACGCGGCCCATGGTTGTGACGCCGGTTTCGGCACGGGCATTTGCGCCCCCGTCGGCACCCTCACCCGCCGTTGTGGCGGGG
>NZ_AKKE01000088.1 GCF_000281975.1 Novosphingobium sp. AP12
TCGGCAGGAGCGCCTGCCCGCCGTAGATGAAGCGCGACTTGGCGACGAACGAGCAGATCTGGTCCATCGACGGAAACAGGAACGATGCCATCGTCGCATCGACGATCGGCCGCCCGCCGCGCAGGGCGATCCGGCCCGCGACGCCGATGAACCCGCGCTCGGAAGCAGTCCGGTCGCGCACCCGCTCGGGCCCGAAGCGTTCGACGAAGCCCGTGGTGGTACCATAAACGTCGCGGCGCACGTCCTCGCCCATGACGAGGACGCGGGCATCGCGCTGCATCTCTTCGGACTGCGCCTGGAAAATGGCCTGAAGGTAGGTGGTCTCACCCATTGTCGCGCCTCCTCCGGCGGTACGGACCCGCCGCCGGCTGCGTCACCCTAGAGGATGGTCGGGTCAAGCGCCAGCCATCCCCGAGATAGCGCTCCCCTCCGGCCCTACGGCGCAAGCGAAGATCGCAGCCCGTACAATTGCCCGTGGACGCAAGTCGGCGCGCCATTCCGTCGATCCCGCCAGACGCAGCGGAATCGGACCCAATCTCGACGCGGTGATCGGGGGCGCGGCAGGCAGCCGACCGGGCTTCAGGTACACGGCGGGCTGGCGGGCGGAAAGTTCTGGTGGACGCCCGAGAAGCTCGACACCTTCGTTGCCAGCCGCGCGAAGTCGTGCCGGGGACCAACATGGCCTCCCCGGAATCGCCGATCCTGCGGCTCGCAAGGCGCTGGTCGCTTATCTGGCGACGACCGGAAAGTAGGAGGTCGTCGTCCCTGCGCAGGCTGGGATCAATCGCCGGTATTCCTTTCCGTCAACTCGGGCGCGGGCCGAAGCCCAGCTTTGGCAAACAGGATCGCTTCGCATCTTTTTTCGCCGGTTTGACGGTAGTTGGCGCTTGACAAAACGAACCATTTAGGTTATATGGGCTAGCATCCGCCAGCCGAAGTACAAGGCGAAGCGGTGTTTTCGGGTCGACGTCATGGGCGGAGGGTCGCGAGTTCAAGTCGCAAACCTTGCGCGTTCCCATGCGCTGATACGGATCGGTCATCGTGGCTCTGGCCCGGCGTTCCCCTGGTTGGAACGCTCTCCCGGAAGTCCCCTCGCCTGTGCTCGACGCGGACCCCATCGCAGCGAAGCACCGATCTATGGAACTACAGGTCAAGCCGGGCTGAACCATGCCTCTACCCGGCGCTCGCTCGCAAGGCATACCACACTACGAGTACCCGCGCCCTCAAGCATGGGCGCCCGTGACGCCGACCCGATGTTTTTTCGCGCAAGTTTCCCGGCATAAGGCCCGCGCTCGCCAGCGGGCGTTTTCGTGTGTCCGCGATCCTCTCTCTTGCCCAGCAATGGGTAGGGTGCCGCTCACGGAAATTCCGCCAAAAGAAAGTCCAGCGCTACCCGCGCCCGCATCGGCATGCGCATCCCGCGAAAGCCGTGGGCGGCCATGATCGCCAGCGGCGTGATCCGCGCTTCGGGCAGGACTTGCACCAGTAGTCCGCGCGACAGATCCTCCTCGACCTGGATGCGCGGCAGAAGCGCAACGCCCAGCGCCCCGAGCGTCCCCCGCAGAACCGCCTCGCTCGTGTTGGCCCTCAGGAAACCGCTAACGCGCAGTTGGCGCCCTTCGATCGACCAGGGCTCGGGCCGCGCCGCATAGCCGTAGGTCAGGCACTGGTGCGCCGCCAGATCGTCCATCGTCAGCGGCTCGCCGTGCGCCTCGATGTAGGCAGGCGCGGCGACGAGGATTCGGGGAAGCTTGCCCAGTGGCACCGCGCCCGGCGCCTCTGTCGGGCCGACGGTCAGCCACAGGTCGAGCCCGCGGTCTTCGGCGACATCGCGCCAGTCGGCGAACAGCAGTTCGACCGAAAGGTCCGGATGGGCCGCCCGCAGGCGCTCCAGCCTGCGCGCATAATGGAGCCCAAGCGCGGTGGTCACCCCGATCCGCACGAGCCCCCGCGCTGCCACCGCTCCCGCAAGGTCCGCCTCTGCCTGCGCCACCTGGTCGAGGATCGCAGCGGCATGCTCGACCAGCCGCTCGCCGTCGCCGGTCAGGGTAATGCGGCGGGTGGAGCGCTGGAACAGCCGGACGCCGAAATGGGCCTCCAAGTCGTCGATCGCGCGCGCTATGGTGGTGTGGCTGAGGTTTTGCCGGCGCGCGAGGGCG
Source organism: Novosphingobium sp. AP12 (assembly GCF_000281975.1). Lineage (GTDB taxonomy): Bacteria > Pseudomonadota > Alphaproteobacteria > Sphingomonadales > Sphingomonadaceae > Novosphingobium. Next base: position 2,160 of record NZ_AKKE01000088.1, read on the forward strand.
GAGAAGCTGCCTTCCTGGCTCAGGCGCAGGAACAGCCGCAGGGATCGCACGAGGTCGCTCATCTGAACGCAAATAGCACAAGTGATGCATGCATTAGAGCTATTGTCTTCATCCCTGCACGGATCAATGGAACCTAGGGTGCACCTAGAAGGCACCTAGCCAACCGCGAGGATGACCATGACCCACCGTATCGCCCCTGCATACCTGCGCTCGAAAGTCATGTCGGCTGCAGACGCCGCCGCTCTCATCAGCCACGGCCAGACCGTGGGCATGAGCGGCTTCACCGGCTCCGGCTATCCCAAGGCCGTGCCGATGGCACTGGCCGCGCGGATCGAGGGCGAGCATGCCGCCGGGCGGCCGATGCGGGTCAAGGTCTGGACCGGTGCCTCGACCGGGCCCGAACTCGACGGTGCGCTCGCCAAGGCGGACGGCATCGAGCTACGCCTGCCCTACAACTCCGACCCCATCGCCCGCGAGCGGATCAACAAGGGCGAGATGGACTATCTCGACATGCACCTCAGCCAGGTGGCGCCAATGGCGTGGCAGGGGTTCCTCGGGCCTCTAGACGTGGCGGTGGTCGAAGTAACGGCGATCCGGCCCGACGGTTCGCTGGTGCCCTCCTCCTCGGTGGGCAACAACAAGACCTGGCTGGACCGCGCCGAGGCGGTGATCCTCGAGGTCAACTCGTGGCAGAACCCCGCGCTCGAGGGCATGCACGACATCTACTACGGCACCGCGCTGCCGCCCCACCGCGTGCCGATCCCTCTGGTCCGGCCCGACGACCGCATCGGCCAGCCGACCCTCCAGTGCGACCCGGCCAAGATCGTCGCCATCGTCGAGACCGACGCGCCCGACCGCAACCTCCCCTTCACGCCGCCCGACGCCAGCGCGCTGAAGATCGCCGACCACATCATCGAGTTCCTCAGCCACGAGGTCGCCAAGGGGCGCCTGCCGGCCTCGCTGCTGCCGATCCAGTCGGGGGTGGGCAACATCGCCAATGCCGTGCTGACCGGGCTGGTCGACGGGCCGTTCCACGACCTCACATCCTATACCGAGGTGATCCAGGACGGCATGCTCGACCTGATCGACGCCGGCCGACTACGCATGGCCTCGGCCACCGCCTTCTCGCTCAGTCCCGATGCGGCGCTGCGGATCAATGCCGAGATGCACCGCTACGCAACCCGCATGATCCTGCGCCCGCAGGAGATCAGCAACCATCCCGAGCTGATCCGCCGCCTGGGGTGCATCGCCATGAACGGGCTGATCGAGGCCGACATCTACGGCAACGTCAATTCCACCTGCGTGATGGGCAGCCGCATCCAGAACGGCATCGGAGGCTCGGGCGACTTCGCGCGCAATGCCTACGTCTCGATCTTCATGACCCCCTCGACCGCCAAGAACGGCGCCATCTCCGCGATCGTCCCGCAGGCGGCGCACGTCGACCACATCATGCAGGACGTCGCGGTGCTGGTGACCGAGCAGGGCCTTGCCGACATGCGCGGGCTTCCACCCCGCAAGCGCGCCGCGCTGGTGATCGAGAACTGCGCGCACCCCATCTACCGCGACGCCTTGCGCGACTATTACGACCGCGCCTACCACGGCTCCTACGGCAAGCACGCGCCGTCGCTGCCGGGCGAGGCGCTGTCGTGGCACCAGCGGTTCATCGATACCGGAACGATGCTGGCGTGAGGGGCACCTGCCGCAAATGACAGGTCCGTCACACTGGACTCAGCCATACCCCGCACCTATATACCGCTCGGTATGAAATGTTCGGAATCCTCTGCGGGCACCACGATCACACGTGGCCGTCCCCGCGAATTCGATCCTGAGACGGCGCTTGCCGCCGCGCTCCGGGTGTTCTGGACTCGCGGCTACGAGAATGCCTCGCTGGCTGAACTGACCGAGGCGATGGGCATCACCAAGCCCAGCCTCTACGCCTGTTTCGGCAACAAGGAAGCCCTGTTCCGCAAGGCGCTGGACCTCTACGAGCGCGACAAGCTGGCATATATCGGCACCGCGCTGGAAGCTCCCACCGCACGCGGCGTCGCCGAGAAGCTGCTGCGCGGCGCACTGGCGACCCACTGCGGCACGAGCGACCCGCACGGATGCCTGGGCGTCATCAGTTCCGTCGCGTGCACGAACGAGGTCGATTCGATCCGCGACCACGTCGTCGCCCGCCGCGCTTCCTCCGAGGCCGCGCTGATCGAGCGTTTCGAGCGCGCCCATGCCGAAGGCGACCTGCCCCCGCCCGTCGATCCCAGGGCGCTTGCCAGTTGCCTGACCACCGTCCTCCAGGGTCTGTCGGTCAAGGCGCAGGGCTGTGCCTGCCCCAGCGAACTGCAGGGCACGGTCGACGCATTCCTGTCGATCTGGCCCAGTAAGTAACCTCCCGTCGTTCGCGGGGACCGCGGCCCGCCCGAGGAGTAACCGCGATCCTCGGGCGAGCCAGGGCCGATGGGTGTCCGAGGCGGACTGGTTCGCACTTGCGGAAAAATTTTCGTTCAACGGCTGTTCAGCTCTTGAAAAGCGCCTGTGAGACCTAATTAACCGGTCGGTACAGAAAGCCGCTTGACCTAAACCTCACCTGAATATATACCGCTTGGTACAGAAGACATCCACCCGACTCGCCGCCGATAACGGCATCGTGTGGACTCTCTCGATCCGTCGACCCCCGGGCCGGCGATCGGTGCCGCATGCCTCACGGACGGCGGCTGACAGATAGCAACAGGCGCTCGCCCGTTCGGACCCCCGTGGCCGGCGCCGGACGAGTGCATCCGAAATCCTTCCGGCAGCCCCGTGCCGGAAGTCGCCCCGGTGTGCGCCCTCCCCCCGTCCCGGGGCGTGCGCCGGGGCACTCCAGGAAGGAGCACGAGACATGGCCTTCATCGACTTCACCGAGGCAGCCCACAACACGCTGCCCACCATTTCCGTCCAGCCCGCCTCGGTGATCGCCGAAGCTGCCGAGGTCCTGTCCACGCTCGAACGGCGCGTCGTCGCGCTGGCCCGCGAGGACGGTCTCGCCACGCTGCGCCCCCAGCGCAAGCGCGGCTGGTTCGCCCGCCTCATCCTCGGCCCCACGCCGCCTTCGGCGATGCTCGCCAACGAGCAGCTCGAGGCGCTGCGCCGCCTCGCGGTTCGCGGCTGGCATCATGGCTACACGGTTCCCGTCTCGGCGTTGAAGGAGGCCCGCGCGGCCGGCCACAGCGAAGCCAAGATCGGCGCCGTCATCGACATCATCGGCCGCAGCCGCGCGCCGTTCCGAAGGCTTGCCGCATGAATCTCGCAACATCCCTGCACATCCCGTCCGAGTACTCGCGCGATGCGGACATCCGCACCGAACGGCCGAAGTTCCAGCGGCGTATGCCTCTCGCCATCGGCGCGCTGGCGCTGATCGCGGTCGCCGGGCTCGGCTGGAAGTTCCTCGCCCAGCCCGAGGCCGCCTCCGCGCTGCCGCCGCCGGCGCTGGTGCAGACCGCCCAGCCGCTGGTGCGCGAAGTGACGCAGTGGGACGATTACGTCGGCCGCTTCGCCCCCAGCAAGACGGTCGAGGTGCGCCCGCGCGTCTCGGGCGCGATCACGCAGATCCTGTTCAAGGACGGCGACTACGTGCAGGCCGGACAGGCCCTGTTCGTGGTCGACCAGCGCCCCTACCGCGCCGCGCTGGCGGAGGCCCAGGCCGACGCCGCCTCGGCCAGCGCCGCGCTCTCGCTCGCGCGGTCGGACTACGGCCGCGTCGCCGGGCTGTCCGGTGACGAGGCGATGGCCGCCAGCGAAGTCGACCAGCGCCGCTCGCGCGTCCGCGCCGCCGAAGCCGCGCTCGCCGCCGCCCAGGCCCGCGTGCGCACCCGCGCTCTGGACATGGAGTTCGCCACCGTGCGCGCCCCGATCTCGGGCCGCGTGTCCGACCGCCGCGTCGACGCGGGCAACCTCGTGTCGGGCGACAACGGCGCCAACGCGACGCTGCTGACCACGATCAACGCGGTCGATCCGATCTACTTCACCTTCGACGCCTCGGAATCGCTGTTTCTCAAGACCCAGCGCGACCGGGCCGACGACACCGGCGCCGCCGCCGTCGAAGTACGGCTGCAGGACGAGACGAACTACCGCTGGAAGGGCAAGCTCGACTTCACCGACAACGGCCTCGACCCGCGTTCGGGCACGATCCGCGTGCGCGCCAGCCTGAACAATCCGGACGGGTTCCTGACCCCCGGCATGTTCGGCAACATGCGCCTCGCCAGCGGCGGCAAGGTCAAGGCCATGCTGGTGCCCGACGCCGCGGTGCGCTCCGACCAGACCCGCAAGGTCGTGATGGTCGTCGCCAAGGACGGCACCGTGGCGAGCCGCCCGGTCGAGACCGGACCGCTGGTGGGCAACCTGCGCGTGGTCCGCAACGGCCTCAGGCCCGACGACGCGGTGGTGATCTCGAATTACCAAGCCGCGATCGCGGGCGCTCACGTCCAGACCAAGGCGGGCAAGATCGCCCCCGAGAAGGTCGGCGCGGCTCCGGCGCCGTCGGAGCAGTCCGCTGCCCAGGCGACGCTGAACTAACCGCCGCCAAACAGCCCTCCCGTTCGTGTCTCGACTTAGATGGACACGAACGGGAGGGCCGGGTTTCAAGTAAGACATTTTTGATCGCGCCGATCGGCGCGCCTGACCCGCCACGCGCAGACCTCTTCTGCGCGAAAGCCCGACGCGCGCCCAGACACCGTCTGCACAGACAAGGCACCTGCCATGCGACTTTCCCGCTTCTTCATCGACCGCCCGATCTTCGCCGGCGTCATCGCGGTGATCATCACCGTGATCGGCGCGCTGGCCTTCATCGGCCTGCCGGTCAGCCAGTATCCCGACATCGTGCCCCCCACGGTGACGGTCAGTGCCCAGTACCCCGGCGCTTCCGCCGAGACCGTCGCCAACACTGTCGCCTCTCCCATCGAGCAGGAGATCAACGGCGTCGACGACATGCTCTACATGGATTCGCAGTCGACCGGCGACGGCAAGGTGACGATCACCGTCACTTTCAAGATCGGCACCGACCTCGACGCCGCGCAGGTGCTCGTCCAGAACCGCGTGTCGATCGCCACCCCGCGCCTGCCCGAGGAAGTGCAGCGCATGGGCGTGGTGACGCGCAAGACCTCGCCCGACTTCCTGATGGTCGTGAACCTGCAGTCGCCCGACGGCACCTACGACCGCGACTACCTCTCGAACTACGCGCTCACGCAGGTCAAGGACCGGCTGGCGCGCATTGAGGGCGTGGGCGACGTGCAGATGTTCGGCGCGCGCGACTACGGCATGCGCATCTGGATCGACCCGGGCCGCGCCGCCGCCATGGACCTCACCGCCGGTGAGATCGTGACAGCGCTGCGCAACCAGAACGTGCAGGTCTCGGCCGGCGCGATCGGCGCGCCGCCGTTCGACAAGGGCAACGCCTACCAGGTCGGCGTCGAGCTTCAGGGCCGCCTCGCCGACCCCAAGGAATTCGCCGACATCGTCATCCGCACCGATCCCGACGGCCACCAGGTCCGCGTGCGCGACGTCGCCCGCGTGGAGCTGGGCGCTCAGGACTACAACACCAATACCTACCTCTCGGGCAAGCCGACCGTCGTCATGGCGGTGCTGCAGCGCCCCGGCTCCAACGCGCTGGAATCGGCGCAGGCCGTGCGCGCCGAGATGGACAGTCTCGCCACCAGGTTCCCCAAGGGCCTCGAATACTCGGTCATCTACAACCCCACCGAGTTCATCGGCCAGTCGATCGACGCGGTCTACCATACCCTGTTCGAGGCGGTGATCCTCGTCGTCCTCGTCATCCTCGTGTTCCTGCAGAACTGGCGCGCGGCGATCATCCCGATCATCGCGATCCCGGTGTCGCTGATCGGCACGGCTGTGATGTTGGCGGCGGTCGGCTACTCGCTCAACAACCTCTCGCTGTTCGGGCTGGTGCTCGCCATCGGCATCGTCGTCGACGACGCGATCGTCGTGGTCGAGAACGTCGAGCGCTATATCGAGGAGGGACTGTCCCCGCTCGAGGCGTCCCGCCGGTCGATGGACGAAGTGTCCGGAGCGCTGGTGGCGATCGTGCTGGTGCTCTGCGCGGTGTTCGTGCCGACGCTGTTCATCGGCGGTATCTCGGGCGCGTTCTACCAGCAGTTCGCGGTCACCATCTCCACCGCGACAGTGATCTCGCTCGTCCTCTCGCTCACCCTCTCGCCCGCTCTCGCCGCAGTCCTGCTACGTCACCGCGAGCGTGTGAGCGACACCGCCCCGCGCTGGCGCCGGGTGATGCAGGGCGCCGCCGACCGTTTCAACAACGGCTTCGATCGCATGAGCAACGCCTACGCCCGCCTCACCGGCCGGCTGGTCGTGCTCCCCGCGCGGATGATGGCCGTCTACGGCGCGCTCATTGCCGCGACCGTGGGCCTGTTCTGGGCGACGCCGACCGGCTTCGTCCCGCAGCAGGACCAGGGCTACTTCCTCGCCGCCGCGTTCCTGCCCTCGGGCTCGTCGCTCGAGCGCACGGACGAAGTCACGCAGGAGATCGCCAAGCGCCTCCTGCCGATCAAGGGCATCCGCGGCGCGGTGATGTTCGCCGGTCTTCACGGACCTTCGCGCACTGCCGCTCCCGATGCCGCGGCGATCTACTTCCCGTTCAAGTCGTTCGAGGAACGCAAGGAACTGGGCGTCACCTATGCCGACATCATGAAGCAGGCGCAGGAGGCGATCGCGGGCTACGACAAGGCCACGATCTACATCCTGCCGCCGCCGACAATCAACGGCATCGTCCCCGCCGGCGGCTACCGCATGATGGTGGAGGACAACGAAGGCCGCGGCTACGGCGACCTCGCGGCAGCGACCGGCGGCATGCTCGCCAAGGCCAACCAGGCAAAGGGGCTGCAACAGGTCTACACCCTGTTCGACCAGAACACCCCGCGCGTCTTCGCCGACGTCGACCGCCGCAAGGCCGATCTCCTCGGCGTGCCCCCGGAACGCGTGTTCGAGGCGCTCCAGGTCTACCTCGGCTCGGCTTTCGTGAACGACTTCAACCTGCTGGGCCGCACCTACCGCGTCACCGCGCAGGCCGACCAGTCGCAGCGCGGATCGGTGGCCGACATCGCCAACCTCAAGACCCGCTCCAACTCGGGCGCCATGGTGCCGATCGGCTCAGTCGCCACGTTCGAGGACAAGACCGGCCCCTACCGCGTGGTTCGCTACAACCTGCACCCGGCGATCGAGGTCGACGGTAACGTCGCTCCCGGCTTCTCGACGGGCCAAGCCCTCTCCACCATGGAGAAGGTCGCCGACGAGGCGCTGCCGGCCGGCTACACCCACGAATGGACCGGCATCGCCTACCAGCAGGCCACCGCCGGCAACACCGCCGGGATCGTGTTCGGCATGGCGGTGCTGTTCGTCTTCCTCGTGCTTGCAGCCCAGTATGAAAGCCTGACCCTGCCGCTGGCGATCATCCTGATCGTGCCGATGTGCCTCTTCGCGGCCATGACCGGCGTGAACCTGAGGGGCATGGACAACAACATCCTCACCCAGATCGGCCTCGTCGTGCTGATCGCGCTGGCGGCCAAGAACGCGATCCTCGTGGTCGAGTTCGCCAAGCAGGCCGAGGACGAGCGCGGCATGTCTCCGGTGGAGGCCGCGATCTACGCCGCCCGCACCCGCCTGCGGCCGATCCTGATGACCAGCTTCGCGTTCATCCTGGGCGCGGTCCCACTGGTCATCGCGCAGGGCGCCGGCGCCGAGCTTCGGCAGGCGCTTGGCACGGCGGTGTTCTTCGGCATGGCGGGCGTCACCGCATTCGGCCTGCTGTTCACGCCGACCTTCTACGTCGTGTGCCGGAACCTGGCGGAGCGCCTGCGCCGCCGTCCGGCACCGCAGGGCCACAGCCACGCGCTGCAGCCCGCTGAGTAAGGACATCTTTCGATGACGATCAAGACGATCTCGGCGCTGTTTGCCGCCACTGCCATCTCCGCCTGCGCGGTCGGCCCCGACCATGTCGCGCCGACCCCGCCACCCTCGGCCGAGGCGCCTTTCGTGGGCGTCCAGACCGCCGAGGTCACCGCCGCCGCCCCCGAAGCACAGTGGTGGCACCTCTACGACGATCCTGTCCTCGACAGTCTCGTCACCGACACCCTCGCCGCCAACACCGACCTTCGCGTCGCACTGGCGCGGATCGAGCGGGCGCGCGCATCCTTGCGCGGCTCTCGCTCGCAGGCGCTGCCGCAGACCGACATCAACGGCTCGGCCACTTACGGCCGTGTCGCCGAAAGCCAGGCGCTGCCCAACGTCGACCGCGAGGGCCGCCGCGTCGACGGCGAACTGGCGATCGGCTACGAACTCGATCTGTTCGGCCGCGTCAGCCGGGGCATCGAGGCCTCTCGCGCCGATCTCGACGCCGCCCGCGAGGATGCCGACGCGGTGCGCGTGACCGTGGTGGCCGACACCGTGCGCGCCTATGTCGACGCGCTCAGCGCCGAGGAACAGATCGACGTCGCCGAACGCACAGTGGACCTCATTGCCCGGTCGGAACGGATCACCAACGCCCGCTTCGAGCGCGGTCTCAACCAGAAGCTCGACGTCATCCGCGTCACCCAGCTTCGCGAGGCGCAGGCCGCGACCATCCCGACGCTCGAGGCCCGGCGCGACGCCGCGCTCTTCCGCATCGCGGTGCTGACGGGGCGCACCCCGCAGGACCTTCCCGACGCCGTGCTCGCCCGCACCACCACGCCCACGATCGGCCAGCCCATCCCGGTGGGTGACGGCCGCACCCTGCTCGCCCGCCGCCCCGACGTGAAGGCCGCCGAGCGCCGCCTCGCCGCCGACACCGCGCGGATCGGCGTGGCGACGGCGGACCTCTATCCCAAGATCACGCTCGGCGGTTCGATCGGCACCACGGCGCTCGGCTCTACGGACATCTTCGGCGGCGGCCCGC
>NZ_AKKE01000089.1 GCF_000281975.1 Novosphingobium sp. AP12
CGATTGTGCAAGTAGGTAGCGGTGCTGCTGCGCCGCCATCGGTCCGTCACCCGGGCAAGGCCGTTTGGGTGTCAGTTAAAGAATACGGGCGGACGAGAAAATGGCAGAAAAGCTTGGGTCACGTGTAACAATACCTCCGGACGTTCGACCTGAAGGCGCGGTTCTGCTACAAAACGACCGGACCCGGCAACACGAGTCCCTGGCAAAAATCGGGGATAGGTCATGGCCGAAGCTGGCACTGCCCTCACGACGGTTGATCCTTCACAATGGCGTACAGCTTGCGAGCGCGAGCCGGTAATTCGCGCTCTTGCCGCGGAACCTCGGCTTGGCCACAAAGCGATTGCAGAGGCTGGCTCGACGCTGGGCCTCAGCCGGTCCCGCATCTACGAGCTTCTGGCGAGATACCGGGAAAATCCGGTAACCAGCTCATTGGTCGATCATCACGACGGTTTTCCCAAAGGCCGGTCTCGCCTACATTCCGAGATCGACCGCCTGATCGATGCCGAGATAGCGAAATTCTATCTCAGCCGGCCAAAGCCGACTCTCGCACAGCTGGTTCGGCAGATACGCTATACGTGCCTTGAGCAGAACCTCCGACCTCCAGCGCGGCAACGGTTCTACTTAGGGTCGATGCGTTGGACCGGGAACACCTTATCAAAGCCCGAGATGGCGCCAAGGCTGCAGCAGATCGCTTCCGTCCAGTCACGGTCACCTACGAGGCGGAGTATCCGCTTCAGGTCGTGCAGATGGATCACACGCTTGTCGACATCATCATCGTCGACGAGTACTTCCGGAAGCCACTGGGTCGACCAACTCTGACCCTGCAGATCGACGTTGCCACACGCGTCATCCCGGGCTTCTACATTTCGCTGGAAAAACCATCGGCGACCTCGGTGGGCATGGCGATCCGCCACGCGGTTTTACCAAAGGATGCTTGGCTGACTGAACGCGAATTGACGTTCGCATGGCCAATCTTCGGCCTCCCCGACATCCTCCATCTCGATAACGCCTCGGAATTCCATTCGCGCGCGCTCTCTCGCGGCTGCCAGCAATTCGGCATCGACCTTCATTACCGTCCTCCACGTACTCCGCACTTTGGCGGGCACATTGAGCGTTTGATAGGCACTACCATCGGCGAAGTGAATCTACTTCCGGGGACCACCTTCTCGAACATTCAAAATAAGGGGGACTTCGACGCCGAGGGCGAGGCCTGTATGACCCTCAAGGAATTCGAGCGGTGGTTCGCTCTTCAGGTGGGCATATATCACGGTACTATTCACCGAGCTCTCGGCGTTCCGCCGATGACCGCGTGGCGCGATGACCAGACAAAGCGCACTGAGCCACTTAGGCTACCGGCTGACCAACAACGCTTTTTGTTCGACTTCCTTCCATTCGAAATGCGCCGGGTTCGGCGCGACGGCATCAAGCTCTTCCATTTGGTCTATTGGCACGGCGCTTTGACCACATTGGTGGCGAACGGCGTCCATAAATTCCCCATCAAATACAATCCGCTCAACCTTTCGGCGATTTATCTCGAACTGCCCGGCGGCGAGCATGTGATTGTTCCCCTCCGCGATAAGCGCCGCCCTGCGATCACGAAGTTCGAGCACGACTATGCCCTGAGAGCGCTTCGGGAGCGCGGGCGCGGCGCGGTCGACGAGCAGGTGCTGTTCGAGATGGTGAGCACACAGCGTAGTATCGGGCTCGCCGCCGTGACGAAAACCCGAGGGGCTCGACGAACGACCCAACGCCTCGTGGATGCGCTCATCCGCGGCGAGCCGCCTACGGTTCACCTCGAGGCTCGAGAAGCTAACGAACAACTCGCAGCACCAAATCTCGACTGGCCAGTCGTCCCGTTCGCCATCGAGGAACGGTCATAAGCATGCTCTACGGTCATCTCTTCCCGGCTTACCGCGAGTATGCCGAACTGACTGATGAGGCCCGGGTCGACTGGCTTCGGCGCGACCGTTGGATTTCGTTGCCACAGGCTGAAGCCGCGCTCTATCACCTCGAGGACCTGGTGATCTATCCACCTCGAGGGCGAATGCCCTGCCTGTTATTGTTTGGTTCCACCGGGATGGGCAAGACCGAGATCGTCAGCCGCTTCTCCAAACTGCATGCGCCCCAGTTCGATACAAAGGCCGGGCTTAGCAGGATGCCAGTGCTGCTGGTGCAGATGCCGCCGGAGCCGGCGGAGGATCAATTTTACACTGAACTGCTGACCGCGCTCAATTGCGTCGAGCTTAGCTCCCTGTCCGTGCGATCGATGCGGGCGGAAGCGAGACACTTGCTTGCCGAAGTCGAAACCAAGGTACTTGTCCTCGACGAAATCGACAAGATGCTCGCAGGCACGCCGCGCCAGCAGCGCTTGTTCCTCAATACAATCCGTTTTCTGACGAATGACCTCAAAGTCCCGATTGTCTGCGCAGGCACCGAGGACGCGCGCATGGCCGTCCTGACCGATCCGAACCTTGCTGATCGGTTCGGAGCGTTCGAGTTGATGCCATGGTGCAACGATCACGCCCTGCGCCAGCTCCTTGCAAGCTTTTCTGGTCTCCTGCCCCTCAGACGACTTTCGCGGCTCGACACCGTCGAAGCGCGGCAACGTTTGCTGGCCCTCACCCAAGGTGTGACCGGCCGAATATTCAGGCTCATTGAGGCGGCTGCCGTCGCGGCAATTCGCGATGGCCGCGAGATGCTCGACGCAGCAAGCTTCGACGCAAAGGACGTAACACTTCCTCTCGTCTCCATGTACGCTTCGGCAGGCAAGCGAAAGGCAATCGGCCGAGCGATCCTATGACTTTCGTGGAGCCATTCCCGGATGAGCTTCTCAGTTCGTGGCTGACTCGCATGCAACCCAATAGGAATACTATGAACGAGCCTTTGCTTCGGGCCTATCGAAACAGCGCTGGCCACTGGCGTCATCCAGACGTCCACCCGACCAGATCGATGATCGCTGAACTTGCCACAAACACCGGCATTGCGCCGAACCAGATTGCCAAACTGAGCCTTCGCTATCGGTATCCCAGGATCAACCCCGACTTTGTGGCTTGACGCTACGTTCCATCCGATCATCTTGGTCAGGACTGCGCGCCCGCTCTTTCCCTGCGGATTACCTGGTGCAGCCGTTGCCTCGCCGAAGACTATGCTCGCGGCCGCGCCGCCTATGTCCGCGCCGACTGGGCTATGGCTGCGGGAGGCTTTTGTTCTCGACACCACTGGCCGCTCGTCGACCGATGCGGTACCTGCGAAAGTCCGCATTGGACGATGGGGCGGTCGCCGCACGGGCCACCGAGGATGTGCTGCGCCCGCTGCCATCGGCGTCTCGAACGGGCAAATCCTAGGGCGCTTGAACTCGAGCCAGCGGCGCATTCGCTTTGGAAAATGATCGCAGGTTTCGAAGCCGCGCTGCGCGATGCCCTCACAGGAAAAGTGCCGGACCAATTCCGCTTCAACGACACTTCAGCCTCTCAGCTGCTCGACGAAACCTCCACAATCTGCCTTCTCCTAGCGAGGGCTCGCAGGCGCGCAGGGCTACGTGATGAACTTTTCGATCGCTTTGCCAAGCCCGCGCTCACACTCGAAGACGCTTGCCCAGACGAACCGTCCTGTGAAATGCCACTCGCGCTTGCTAGCCCGTCCCTGCGCCGTTGTCTGATTGCGATATGCGCCGCAATGCTCGATGCAAATTGGCGCAATGGGACTCTGTCAGGGCAAGTTGGTTGTCGACATATGGTCGCGGACGGTTCGTAGCATGGCGCTCAAGCACTTTATTCAAGATCGCCTCACTTGCTCGTCGACACTAAAAAGAAAGTTGTAAGCAGCACTCCATTGGAATGAACAACTTGAACGGATGTCTTATTTACGAGACGCCTCGCACACCTATGAAACTCTTTTTCAAGGCTCCGCCTAAGTTGATTTCCTGTAATGCATACATTTTGAGAGACGGATTTAAATCAGGAAGGCGGAGTGCGACCAATTAGGTCATTCCCACTCAGAAGCGAGAGTGGCGGTTGAGGCCGAAACCGGCCGTTCGCGGAAATCTGACGCCCGTACGTGTACTCGCCCAATACGCCGCTGGTATGAGGTGCCTAGTTTAAGCTAAGGCAGTGACGGTCCTGAGCTCCTGCACGAAAGCATCAAGCGTAGCGACGAATGCCCTTGCTGCGGCCGACCGATAGCCGCCCTCACGTTGTAGCAATACGACCCTTCGTTCATCGATCGCAGGAAGAAGGGGGCGGAAACGCAGGTCGTCTCTTTCCAAGGCAACAGCGTCCGGAAGGACTGTCACCAACGAACTGGACCGCACGAGTTCGATCAGCGTCGTCATCGAACTTGTCTCGATGACGACATTTGGCTTGATCCCATGGCGCTTAAAATGCTTGTCGATGGTTTGACGTGTCGCGAAGCTCCCGCTCAGCAAAACCATCTCCTCCCGCTCGATGCCCGCAACATCAATGGAATCGGTCGCCATAACCGCGTGATCGTATCGGGCAATCAGCGATAGTCGCTCAGTGTGCAGTGGCTGCGCAACGATGCCGGTGACACTCGACGCCCAAAATGCAATCGCGCAATCCAGGTTGTCATCGGCAAGGTCGGTTTCGATCTCGTCTTGGGACAAGGCGATCAGATCGAGGGTAATCCCAGGATATTTCTCGCGGAACCGCCGCGCGAGTGGCGCGATCAGATAGCCGCTGAAGCTGGGAGTAAAGCCGACCCGCAGCCTCCCGGAACTCAGATCGTTCACGTCCTGCGCCGCACGGCTCGCTGCGTCGATCTCCCGAGAGGCCCGGTGTATATGGCTCAGATACGTTGCGCCTGCATCCGTTGCGCGCACCGCTTTCCCCGAACGGTCCAGCAGTTGAACGCCTAGTTGCTCCTCCAACTGGCGTATCTGCTGCGATAGCGCCGGCTGAGACACATGCAGGGCCTGCGCCGCGCGTGTGAAGCTACCATGCTCTACCACCGCCGAGAGGTAACGAAGATGGCGAAGGAGCATCTGTATAACGCCTGCTTATAGACCCGATCTGTTTCCAGTCTTGGACAATCAGACGCCGCAAGTCGATACCTGCTTCACCAAGCAAGGAGATCGAAACAATGCAGAGGATAATCGAAGGCTTCAAGAAGTTCCGTGAGGACGAATATCCCGAGCGTATCCCGCTTTTCCATGAACTCGCAACCAAGCAGGAACCGGGGACGCTATTCGTTACCTGCTCTGATAGCCGGGTTGTTCCCGAGTTTATTACCCAAAGCGAGCCTGGCGATATGTTCGTCATTCGCAACGCGGGTAACATCATTCCGTCGTTCGGCCCCCATCACGGCGGCGTCTCTGCAACTGTCGAATATGCTGTCGCCGTTCTGGGTGTCGCCGACATTGTGGTATGCGGTCACTCAGACTGCGGCGCGATGACGGCCATCGCCAACGATGCCGACCTGAGCACGCTGCCCGCCGTTTCGAGCTGGTTGCACCACGCCGATGCAGCCAAGGCGATCAACGATGCTCACTCGCATAGCTGCAAGTCCGGCAAGGTCGCCGGCATGGTGCGCGAAAACGTCATCGCACAGATCGCAAATCTCCGCACGCACCCGTCCGTCGCCCTGGCGCTCTCCGAAGGGCGCGTCCGCCTCCACGGGTGGGTCTATGACATCGGCGAGGGATCGATCGAAGCATATGACGCTTCGACTGGCCGGTTCGTCGATCTGGTCGAATATCCCGAAGCGAACGCGACCTCCGTCGCCACCGCTGCCTGACGCCCTGCAAGGCAGGACGCTGGATTTCGGCGCCCATCGTGGGTGCCCCCTTACTCCCCCATACCGTTACAGATGAAAGGTAGAGCCATGACCCAAGTACAAGTGACCCAGACCGCCCGTAAGGCGCTCACCGAAGCCGTGATCCAGTCGAAGGCTGAGAAGCAGCTGAGCTGGACCGCCATCGCAGCGAACAGCGGCCTCTCGCGCGAGTTCGTCACCGCTGCGCTGCTGGGCCAGCACCCACTGCCGGCGAGTGCCGCCGAAGCAGTCGGCGAGACGCTCGCCCTGACCGCTGACGAGATCGAACTGTTGCAGGCGATCCCGGTTCGCGGCAGCTTCCCGGACGGCGTGCCGACCGACCCGACCATGTATCGCTTCTACGAGATGATCCAGGTCTATGCGACGACCCTGAAGTCGCTCGTCCACGAGGATTTCGGTGACGGCATCATCAGCGCGATCAACTTCAAGCTGAAGCTCGAAAAGCGCGAAGACCCCGAAGGCGGCCACCGCTGCGTCATCACGCTCGACGGCAAGTACCTTCCGACGAAGCCCTTCTGACGGGCCGACTGTTTCGAGGCACGAGCCACTAATCGCGGCCCACGCCTACCGGCGCCGTCCATATTTTGGCGCACCCTTCCACACCACTGGCTCTGAAAATGCAGCGTCTTCCGGTCGCTGAACCGGATGCCGATTTACCGCGTAAAAAGACTTGTACCGATCGGTCAAAGTTTGTACCGATAGGTACAAGGCAACAGCCCCAAAGGGGAAACGAGTGAACCGCCGCACTTTCATAGCTGCCCTTCCTGCTGCGGCCCTTGCGGCCCCGGCGCTTGCCAAGACCATTCACATCTCGAAAGGAAATCCAATGTACCGTCCTCCTCTGCCCCCCTTCTCCCACGAAAGCGCTGTCGAGAAGGTCCGTCTGGCCGAAGATGGCTGGAACACCCGCGACGCTGCCAAGGTCGCCCTGGCCTACACCCTCGACACCCGCTGGCGTAACCGCGTCGAGTTCGCGACCAACCGCGAGGAAGCGCGGGGCTTCCTTGAGCGCAAGTGGAACAAGGAACACGAGTACCGGCTTATCAAGGAACTCTGGGCCTTCACCGGCAACCGTATTGCCGTGCGCTACGCCTACGAGTATCGCGACGATGCCGGGCAGTGGTATCGCGCCTACGGAAACGAAAACTGGCTCTTTGCCGAAGACGGACTCATGTCGAACCGCCATGCCAGCATCAACGAGATGCCGATCAAGGAATCGGAGCGGCTGTTCTTCTGGCCCCTCGGCCGCCGTCCCGATGACCACGCTTCGCTGAGCGACCTCGGGCTTTGAGTAACAAGCGCGCCCTCACTGATCGCGAAAGTGCGCTGCCGGCGTTGGCAGAGGCATTCCGCGAGCACGGTTTCGAGGGCGCGACCTTGGCCTCTCTGTCGAAGGCGACGGGCCTTGGCAAAGGTAGCCTCTACAACTTCTTCCCCGGTGGGAAGGATGAGATGATGGAGGCCGTCCTTGAGAACATCGACGGTTGGTTCGCTGACGCGATTTTCTCGCCGCTGGAGAATGTTTCTGATCCGGCAGCGGCTGTTACGGCCATGTTCGACGACGTGACTGCGTATTTCCGTTCTGGAAGGCGGGTGTGCGTCGTCGGGTGCCTTGGGCTTAACTCCTCTGGCGAAACCTTCGCGGTAAAGGTGAAGGACTACTTCGCTCGGTGGATTTCGGCTCTGGCTCACTGCCTCGAAGTGGCAAAGGTTCCGCCAGCGATGGCCGTGGATCTCGCTGAAGAGGCAGTGTCTGGAATACAGGGGGCAATTGTCCTGGCCCGGGCGCTTGGTGATGATGCCAGCTTTCAGCGGATCGTTCGTCGCCTACAGTCGACCTTGCTCGATGCGATCGGTCGCTACGGCTGACCTTCCTTGAGTTGCCCGGCATTCGGGCGGTTCATTCCAGCTTTCGCAACATTGCCTGCCAGACAGCTTAGGCGCTGCCGCAGTTAGCCCCATTGTGCGAGCAAGCGGTGGGCTGATGCTCCGCGCTGTCAAAATCGACATTCACAGACGAGGGCATTCCCGTGACCGTTAGCAAACACGTACCCGCAATTAGGAAGTGGTTCAGCCGCATGGCTGACGAAATCCAGCCTGTCATCGTCGCATCGGATGTCGCGGGAATTACGGGCGGTGCGATTGCTGCTGCGGGCCTGATTACCAACCGGGCGCTCCAGACCCGTCCCGGTAGGGACGCCTGATATGCGGCTCCATCAAGTTTCTCGACAGTGCAAGCGGCTGCACCCCCGCGCGCTGTCGGCTCAACCCCTCCCTTAGAAAAGGGGCCTTGGCAAGTTCAGTCCGGCCTCCCCCCATGCCCCCGGTCGGGCTGAGCTTGTCCAGGTAATCTCCAGTTCCGAACTCAGAGCTTCCCAAGGAGCACGATCATGGACAGCCTTTCCCGACGCAGCGTCCTCGTTGGCAGCGCCATTGCCGCCACCCTGCCCTGGTTGCCCAATGCAGCAGCCGCTTTCACCAACCCCAACCCTACCCGCAACGGAGAAACGATCATGAGCAACGGATTCGTCACCACCAAGGATGGCACCCAGATTTTCTACAAGGATTGGGGTCCGAAGGACGCCCAGCCCATCGTGTTCCACCATGGCTGGCCGCTCTCGTCGGACGACTGGGACACGCAGATGCTGTTCTTCCTGTCCAAGGGCTTCCGCGTCGTCGCCCATGATCGCCGGGGCCATGGCCGCTCCGAGCAGGTCAGCGAGGGTCACGACATGGACCACTACGCTGCGGACGCCGCAGCGGTGATGGACCATCTGAACCTGCGCAATGCCGTCCACATCGGACACTCGACGGGCGGCGGCGAAGTGGCTGCCTATGTCGCTCGCTACGGCATCCCGAAGGGCCGGGTCGCGAAGGCCGTGCTGGTTAGCGCCGTGCCGCCTATCATGCTCAAGACCGCACGCTACCCCGGTGGCCTCCCGATCGAGGTGTTCGACGGCCTGCGCGCTGGCCTCGCCGCCAACCGCGCTCAGTTCTTCCGCGACGTCGCCGCAGGCCCATTCTACGGCTTCAATCGTCCAGGCGCCAAGGTGATGGAGCCGGTGATCGACAACTGGTGGCGCCAGGGCATGATGGGCAGCGCTAAGGCCCATTATGAAGGTATCAAGGCCTTCTCTGAAACCGATCAGACCGACGATCTGAAGGCGATCACCGTACCCACGCTCGTCCTCCACGGCGATGACGATCAGGTCGTGCCTTACAAGAACGCCGGTGTGCTCCAGGCGGAAATCCTGCCCCGCGCCACGCTCAAAATCTATCCCGGCTTCTCGCACGGCATGCTCACCGTGAACGCCGACACCATCAACCCCGATTTGCTCGCGTTCGTGCAGAGCTGATCGGGCATCGCCGGGAGGTCCGCAAGCGGCCGACCTCCCGGCAACGATTGAAAGAAAGGATTTCGCCATGAACCAGGCAAATGAAAATGGCCCCGTGCAAACGCCTTACGAGCGGTCTGCTTATGCTCCGCATCAGGAAGATTTGCTCGACGAGGCGCTGGAAGAGACGTTCCCAGCCAGTGACCCGATTTCTCCGGCCTGATCGCCTAAGGGCCGCGATAATATCGGCCTAATCGAAAACCGCTATGGAGCCAGGGCTACAGTGCAACAATCGATCATCGAAGAATCCCGGAAGATCGCTTCGCGGTTCCTTGAGGCCAACGGCCAGGCGCACAACGCGGCTATCGTAAGCGAGGGGCGCGGGGATGATTTTTCCGAGGTCCAGGCCATCCTCTTCGTCCTGCGTGAGCAGTCCGATCGGATGACGCGGTATGAGCAGGCCCTCGCTTGCTATTCCGATGAAGGCTTCTGGGAAGACGCCAGCGCCGGGTCGCTGGCGGAGCATGATCGGGGCGACATGGCCCGCAATGTGCTCAGCGGAAGAACCCCATTCCGGGATGTTTGCTGAGCGCGAGCGCGCTTCTGGCAGGCACCGATCCCAAAACGGCCAGGGAGGCCCATGTCGATGGCACAAACATTCCTCAAGACAATGTTCGGCCCACGATCACGTGCTTTGCAGGAAATCGACGGCTCGCGGGCGTCCTATGCGCGAATGGAAGCCCATGCGGGCGAGATGGACGTTTTCACGGATCGAGAGCTGGATTTCATCGCCGCGCGGGACAGCTTCTACTTAGCCAGCATGAGCGAAGGTGGCTGGCCCTACGTGCAGCATCGCGGCGGGCCGGCAGGCTTTTTGCGTCGGATCTCCGGGAACTGCATCGGTTTTGCGGACTATCGTGGGAACCGCCAATACCTCTCGACCGCAAACCTGGCTGCCGATGATCGCGTATGCCTGTTCCTGATGGATTACCCCGCTCGCCGTCGGCTCAAAATGATCGGCCACGCCTATACCACCGATGATCCTGAAAAGGTCGCAGCGCTGATGGTGCCGGGATACGACGCCGAAGGAGAGAGGGCTTTTGTGATCGACATAGTCGGATTCGATTGGAACTGCCCTCAGCACATTACACCCCGGTTCACAGACGCGCAGATCGCGGAAGCCACTCGGCCCCTGCTGGATGAGCTTGACCTCTTGCGCGCCCGCGTCGCCGAATTGGAGCAACATCATCATGACGGAAAAACTGACCTGTGGCGTCCACCATGTGGGCCTTACCGTTCCCGATCTTGATCAGGCGCGCGCATTCTTCTGCGACGTGCTGGGCTTCGACCTGGTTGGCGGCAAACCGGATGATCCCTCGATCTTCGTATCCGATGGCACGATACTTCTCACCCTCTGGCGCGCGGCCGACCCCATGACCGCCCGCGCCTTCGATCGTCGCGCCAATATCGGCCTGCATCATTTGTCACTGGCGGTCGCCAATGATGATGTTCTGGACAAGGCGTGGAACATGGTTAGCACCCACCCGGAAGTCACTATTGACGTGCCGCCCGAGCCGATGCGCCCCGGTTCGGCAACGCGCCACTTCCTTGTATTCATTCCCGGCGGCATCCGCCTGGAACTCGCTACCCCCTTCACCAAAGCCTGACGGGCACGCCAGCGGAGAACGACAATGGCGTCTGCTACGGATAAAAAAGCGACGATTTATCGCATGGTCATGGAGGAGCATACCTGCCCCTTTGGCCTCAAGGCGAAAGACCTTCTGCGCAGGCAGGGGTATGAAATCGAAGACCACCAGTTCCATACGCGCAAGGAGGTCGATGACTTCAAGGCTGAGCATGGCACTCCCCAGACCTTCATCGACGGTAAGCGTGTTGGTGGCTACGATGATCTGCGCGCCTTGTTTGGAAAGCCCGTGCGTGACCCGAAAGCCGTGACATATCGCCCGGTGGCTGCGGTATTCGCCATCACGGCGTCAATGGCGCTTGCCACCAGCTATGCCGTGTATGGTTCTCCAATTACCGCGCGTGCGGCCGAGTGGTTCATCGCATATTCGATGTGCGTGCTGGCAATGCTCAAAATTCAGAACGTCGAGAGCTTCTCAAGCATGTTCCTGAATTACGACCTTCTCGCCAAGCGGTGGGTGCCTTTCTCCTACATCTACCCCTATGCCGAAGGGGCGGCGGGCATATTGATGATCGCTGGCGCGTTGCATTGGCTGTCGGTCCCGATCGCATTGTTCATTGGCGGCATTGGCGCGGTATCCGTTATCAAGGCCGTGTACGTCGATAAGCGCGAGCTGAAATGCGCTTGCGTCGGCGGCGATAGTAATGCCCCCTGGGATTCCTGTCGCTCACTGAAAATGCGATGATGGTCGCTATGGCGCTGTGGATGGTCGCATGAAATATGCAAACCTATCTCACGCCGCAATTGATGGAATTTAAAGGCTGGAATGAGGTAGAAAACCGCCGTTCCTGAGCATGCTCCTCACGACCGTTTTGTCCCAAGCCCCGTCATAATCCGACGGTCCGGTTCCAAGCTTCGTAATTTTGCGGTCGAGTGGCTTGGATGGGCGCAAACTCGTCGACGCCTCGCGACCAGGTTGAGACATTCCGTTTCGGCTGCGCGAACGTCGTAATCCGACGAAAGCGGCCATTGACCCACGGGTCGACCAGCGATCTGGCTAGCGGGGGACGACTGGCGCGCGGCGTTTGATAGAAGGTCGCCGAACCGCATGATTATGCTCGGCCGCCGAAGAGGCTAATCACGCTGTGCGGCGCGTCCTTGCCGAAGAAATGTTCGAGATTGTCAGCCGAGGCCTGCGCGACGGCTTCCGCGCGCGGAAACAGGTCGCGTTCATACGTAGCCAGCGCCGCCTCGACGTCTTTCGGACAGCGGACGACCGCCTCCGCCAACCTTGCGCCGTCATCCATCGCAAGGTTGGCACCCTCGCCGGCGAACGGCGACATGAGATGGGCGGCGTCCCCGATAAGCGTCACACCCGGCACACGGCCCCACGACATGCCGATCGGGAGAGCGAAGATAGGCCGAGGAACGGGATCAATGCAGCTGTCGCGAATGAAAGCGGTCAGCGTCTTTGACCATCCATCGAACTCGCTCGCGATCCGGCCAAGCACGGCCGCAACGTCGGCGAAATCAATTGTGGCGATCCAGTCCTCGGGCTTGTTGAGCGCGGCGTAGCCACGGGCCGTTCCGTCCGGGTTGCGGTGGACCATGATTCCCTTGCCCGGCGCGACCGCCATAAGAGTGCCGCTGCCGATCATTTGTATCGACGTTGCATCCTTTACGGCATCGAGCAGCGCAATTTCGATGAAGCAGGTGCCGGAGTAATTCGGCTCCGCAGAAGAGAGGAGCGGCCGAACTTTCGACCATGCGCCGTCGGCGCCGACCAGCAGATCGACCGTTGCGTTGGTCCCGTCGCTGAAAGTGATTGCGTGCCGTCCCTCGCCGAGAGGAGTCAGCGCGGTCGCTTTGCGACCCCAGCGGATCGCACCGTTGGGCAGCGATCCGATCAGCATGGCGCGAAGATCGCCGCGGTCAACTTCCGGTCGCGTCGAAGCCGGATCGCCTGCCTTGTCGGACAAGAGCCTGCCGTCCGGTCCGACGACACGCTTGGCGTCCTCGCCGGGACGCACAAGGAGCAGAAATGCATCGTGCAGGCCTGCCGCCTTAAGCGCGCTCTGGCCGCTATGCTCGTGGATGTCGAGCAAGCCGCCCTGCGTCCGGGCCAACGGAGATGCCTCCCCCTCAAAGATCGTCGCCTCGATCCCGTGCTGATGGAGAACACGCGCGAGCGTTAAGCCGCCGAGGCCTGCGCCAATGATGCCAATGGTACGGTTCACGATAGCGCTCCTGTCGACGCATCGGGCATACCGACACGCATGATGGTTGGAGACGCTGGTCGATCATGCCTGGACATAGCCGACTTATGCGCGACAGGGCTGGGCTTATTCGGCTCGCTCGGTCGTTTTTCGCGACGGACAATTAGGTATTCTTTGCCGCTTAGGATGGCAAGAGCCGACCACTTCACGCCGCTCGCCGACAACGTGGCCAACGTCCGGATTCTGCACGATCCGTCGTTCAGCGGGCCACGCGAAAAGTAAGGTTGTGCCGATACTCGCCCTCCAAGCTGCCGCTGCCGCGCATCGTATCCACGCCATGGAACGTCAGCCGCGCCGGGCCACCCCACACAACCACGTCCCCGTGAAACAGCCGCACGCGCATCGGCTTCTCACTTCGGGTGGCGCCGCCCCACAGAAACGTCGCGGGTAGCCCGAGCGACACCGAGACGATCGGCGCGTCGAAGTCCCTCTCGTTCCGGTCCTGATGGAGCGAAAGCCGAGAGCCGGGCTCGTAGCGGTTCATGAGGCACGAATCCGGTGCGAACCGAGCATAGCCGGCGACCTCGGCCGCCCGCTCGGCGAGACGGCGGAAGGTCTCGGGCATCTCCGGCCACGGATCACCCGTCTGCGGATCGAGCGCGTCGTAGCGATAGCCGGTGCGGTCCGTCACCCAGCCGAGGCTGCCGCAATTGGTCATGGCGACCGACATCGGCCATCCCCCCGGCGTGACCATAGTCCTGAACGGTGCCATGTCCGCGATGCAGTGGAGGTCAGCCAGCAGCGCGTCGGCATCCGGCGAGGCGAAGCCTCCCTGCAGCATCGCTCCGGCTTGCAGCGGCACGGCGCGTCGACCTTCTTCGAACAGATCGGTCGGAAAAA
>NZ_AKKE01000090.1 GCF_000281975.1 Novosphingobium sp. AP12
TCCCAATGGCTGCAACTGGTGGCAAGCGGACGTTTGGGTTAATCAGTGCTGCCGCTGGATTTTTACCAATCGCTGGATGAGCATAAAGGGGAACAACGTCACCGCTGCCGATACCGCGAGAAATAGGGGAGTGAACGCAAGGTAGGCCCACCACGCACCAAACTCGTAAGCTATGTCGGCAGAATAGCTCACCGTGAACCACGACGCGAACCACAGAGGGGTCAGCCATAACGCCGCGATCAGTAGCGTCCGCATCCTGCTCCTGCGAAGGCATCCCAAAAGACCCGACGTTAGAATGGCGGCTAAAAAAATGGTGTGCGTTGTAGACATAGTCAGAAGCTACCCTGCCGTCCGAATGTCCGCAACGGGGCGATTCCGGACAGGCCGAATTTGCTCAGGGGGACCCAGCTTTAGGCCCGCCCGGTCTCATTCGACAGCAGCGCGGGGTCGATACCCTCGGCTCGCCAGGTCGCCGACCAGCGGCCTTCGGGCGGGGTCTGGAACAGGACTTCGCGGTGGCCGTCGGCCGCGTACCAGCCATGGTGGCGCATCTCGCCTTCGAGCTGCCCCGGCCCCCAACCCGCATAGCCCAGCGCCATGATCCAGTGCGCCGGACCGCGCCCCTCGGCGATGGCGCGCAGCACGTCCATCGAGGCGGAGAGCGCGCAGAGCGGCTCGACCGCGATGGTGTCGACGCCGCCCCAGTCGGTCGAATGGAGGATGAACCCGCGCCCCGGCTCGACCGGGCCGCCGGTCATGACGTCGCGGTTGGGAGATACGCCGGGGTGGATGCCCAGCTCCTCGAGCACGTCGTGGAAGCGCACGCCCTGCCGGACATGGCCGACGCCGATACCGAGTGCGCCGTTCTCGTCGTGGACGCACATCACGTTGACGGAGCGTTCGAATCGCGGATCGAACATGCCGGGCATGGCGAGCAGGATGCGGCCCGAAAGGTACTGTTCAGCTGTCACGCCGCGCAATGTAGGCAAGCCGCGCGCCGCCGCAACCCGGAATGGATCCGGATTACCGCTGCGTCGTCCCCTCTCCGCGATACGCCGCCTGCCCCTCCCCCAAAACAACCTCCCACCTTTCCCTCCGCCCTCCAAGACTCTAAGACCCTCGCCATGACCCTGCTGTTCGACCTCCCCGCCGCCCCATCCGTCCCCGTGCTCGGCAGCGAGGCAAGCTATCCGGTGCGGCGCATCTTCTGCGTCGGGCGCAATTACGCAGCTCACGCACTGGAGCTGGGCAACGCGGTCGACCGCGAGGCTCCAATCTGGTTCAACAAGGCGCCCGCCGCCCTGTGCCTGTCTGGCGAGGTCATCCCCTATCCGCCCGGCACCTCGAACTGCCACTACGAGATGGAATTCGTCGTCGCGATCGGCGCGCCGGCGTTCCGTGTCGCCCCCGAAGACGCGATGGCGGCGGTCTACGGCTATGCCGCAGGCCTCGACATGACCCGGCGCGACCTCCAGAACGCCTCCAAGGCCAAGGGCTACCCCTGGGACACCGGCAAGGACTTCGAGAACGGCGCGGCGATCGCCGCGATCACGCCGGCGGCCGATTTCGGCGCGGTGGCCGACCAGCGCATCGCGCTTGTCCAGAACGGCGAGACAAAGCAGGACGGCACGCTGTCCGACATGATCTGGTCGGTGCCCGAACTGATCGCCGATCTCTCGCGCATGTACCACCTCGCGCCGGGCGACCTCATCTACACCGGCACTCCGGCAGGTGTCGGCCCGGTAGCGGAAGGTGACCTGCTGGAAGGCACGATCGACGGCCTGGAGCCGGTGCGCCTGGACATCGGCGGCGCTGAGTAGAGCTGCCGATTTTCCCACATCGCCGCGGCCTGTTACTGTCGCGCCGGTTCTTTTCATCGTCGTTCCGCCCACCCCCCGCCGCTCTTCAAGGAGAGCGCGCGCCCGCATGGGTTTCATCAATTAAACCCCCCGCTTGCCTGCAGCTGATCGGCCAGTGACCTTTTCGCACCTCCCGCCGCGCCCCGTGCCTTGCCAGCACCTGCCCAGTCCCTAAGAGAGCGCCATGATCTCGATGCGACGCCATGCGGCCCTGCCGCTGCTCACCCTCGTCTCCCTGCTGGCCACCATTCCGGCCCATGCCGAGGACGAGGCGGACGGGCCCCGCGCACCGATCATCGTCACCGGCCGGGGCCTGGGCGACGGGCCGTCGACACCTGCCTACGACGTGCAGACGATCGACCGCGACCGGCTGAAGTCCAGCGCCTCGGGCCGGATCGAGGACGTGCTCTCTTCGGTCGCCGGTTTCCAGCAGTTCCGCCGCTCGGACAGCCGCGCCTCCAACCCATCGAACCAAGGCGTGACCCTGCGCGCGCTGGGCGGCAATGCCTCGAGCCGCGCGCAGGTGCTGCTCGACGGTGTGCCGGTGGCCAACCCGTTCTTCGGGTACATCCCGCTGAGCGCCCTCGCCCCCGAACGCCTGCGCTCGGTGCGCGTCACGCGCGGCGGCGGCATGGGCGCGTTCGGCACCGGGGCGGTCTCGGGCACGATCGAGATGGAGAGCGCCGGGCCGGACGAGATCGGCCCGGTCCAGGGCACCGCCCTCGTCAACGACCGGGGCGAAACACAGAGCGCGCTGACGGTGGCACCGCGCCTGGGCGAAGGGTTCGTCGTCGCCGGCGTCCAGTGGGACCGGGGACAGGGCTTCTGGACCACGCCCAAGGACCAGCGCGTCGCCGCCTCCGCCCGCGCGAAATACGAAAGCCTGTCCGGATCGCTGCGCGCCGTCGCCCCGCTGACCGACACGGTCGAGGTGCAGGCCTCGGGCCTAGTTTACGACGACCAGCGCACGCTGCGCTTCAAGGGCGCCGACTCCACCTCGTCCGGCCAGCAGGGATCGCTGCGCTTCGTAGGGAGAGGCGATTGGCAGTTCGACGTGATGGGTTACGTGCAGGCACAGGATTTCTCGAACGTCGTCATCAGCTCGACCAGCTACAAGAAAACCCTCGACCAGAAGAAGACGCCGACGCTGGCAGTGGGCGGCAAAGCCGAACTGCGCCCGCCGGTGGGCGACGCGCATGTCCTGCGGCTCGGCACCGACATCCGCCTGTCGCGCGGTAACCTCGTCGAGATGCCCTACAGCGCGGTCACCGGCCGCGCCACCGCGTACCGCCGTGCCGGAGGAAAGCAGTCCGACCTCGGCTTCTACGCCGAGGACGACTGGACGCTGGGCCAGCTGGTTGTGACCGGAGGCGTGCGCGCCGACCGCTGGACGATCCAGGACGGCTACTACCGTGAGCTGAGCGCAGCGGGCGCGGTCAACCAGGACACCCGCTTCGCCGACCGCGACGGCTGGAACGTTAACGCGCGCGGCGGCGCGGTGTGGAACGTGGCGCCGTTGGTCTCGCTGCGCGCCGCCGCTTACACGGGCCTGCGCCTGCCGACGCTGAACGAGCTCTACCGCCCCTTCGTCGTCTTCCCGGTGACCACGCAGGCCAACGCAGACCTCAAGCCCGAGCACCTGCGCGGCTACGAGGCGGGAGTCGATTTCCACCCCGCCGAGGCGCTGTCACTCTCGCTCACCGCCTTCGACAACAAGCTCAAGGACGCCGTCGCCAACGTCACGCTCACGCCGACGCTGCGCGAGCGCCAGAACGTCGATGCCATTCACGCGCGCGGGATCGAGGCCAGTGCCGACCTCGCGCTCGGCCGCGTCGACCTGTCGGGCTCGCTCTCGTGGACCGACGCCAAGGTCGAGGCGAGCGGTACGCAAAGCCAGCTTGACGGGCTCAGGCCCGCGCAGGTGCCCAAGCTCGCCGCTAGCGGCACCGTATCGTGGACCCCGAGCGACGGCTGGCGCCTCGCCGCCACTGTTCGCCACACCGGCGCACAGTTTGAGGATGACCTCGAGACCGACGTGCTGCCCGCTGCCACTACCCTCGACCTCTTCGCGCAGGTCCCCGTCGGCCGCTTCGTCTCGATCGTGCTGCGCGGGGAAAACCTGACCGACGAGACCATCGTCACCCGCAACCAGGGCGGCTCGATCGACCTCGGCGCGCCGCGCACGCTGTGGGCGGGGCTCAAGGTGGGCTTGCGCTAGACGCGCGGCTGGGGCACCCGATCCGCATGAAAAGGCTGGTAAGGCGATGACCCGGCTCACCGTGAACGAGCGCCCGGTCGCGTTCGCGATGGACCCGCGCACGCCGCTGCTCTGGGCGCTGCGCGACGCCGCCAACCTCACCGGTACCAAGTACGGCTGCGGCGTGGGCGACTGCGGGGCCTGCACGGTACTCGTCGACGGCGCAGCGCTGCGCGCCTGCCTCATCACCTTGGCCGAGTGCGAGGGACGCTTTGTCGTCACCATCGAGGGTCTGTCGCGCGACCGCGACCACCCGGTACAGCAGGCGATGGTCGCCGAGCAGGCGATCCAGTGCGGCTTCTGCACACCCGGCATCGTCATGAGCGCGGCCGCGCTCCTTGCCCGCAATTCCAGCCCTAGCGATGCAGAAATCAAGGAGGCGATCCCCAACCTCTGCCGCTGCGGCGTCCACCCGCGCCTGCTGCGCGCGGTGCGCCGAGCCGCCGCCGTGGCCCGCCGCGAGGAGACAATCGGCGCTGCCCCCGCTCCCGATGTTGCGCCGGATAACCCCGCCCGCAGCGTCCCGGCGCTCGCCCCCGAACACCGTCAAGGAGACACCCCATGAAGGCCACCATCTGGCACAACCCCGCCTGCGGCACCTCGCGCAAGACGCTGGCGATCCTGCAGGAAACGCCGGGCGTCGAGGTCGAGGTCGTCGAATACCTCAAGACTCCGCCGAGCGCGGAGAAGCTGGCGCAGCTCTACCACGATGCCGGGATCACCCCGCAACAGGGCCTGCGCATGCGCGGCACCGACGCGGCGGAACGCCGCCTTCCCAATGCCGACGATGCGAACGTGCTTACGGCAATGGCAGCCCAGCCCGCGCTCATCGAGCGGCCTCTGGTGGAAACGGACAAGGGCGTCAGGCTTTGTCGTCCCCAGGACCTAGTGCACGAGATTCTGTGAGCGGCAGTCCCGTTTCGTTTTGTCTCTTTGCTTCCTGTCATCGCCTTGCAATGATGGCCCCGATCTGCCACCGCTTTGCAACATTCGACATGACAACCTTGCGAGAGCTTCCACCCGCATGACCAGTACCGAGCTAGCCCGTGAGGGCCTGTCCCAGCGGATCACGCGGAAGATCAAGCATGGCCTGGGGCCCTGGGGCGTGTTCCTCGAAGGCTTCCTGCGCAATCCGGTGATGGTCGGCTCGATCGTGCCGTCCTCGCGCTTCGTGATCAACCGCATGCTCTCGCGGGTCGACTGGCCCAACTGCAAACTTTTCGTCGAATATGGCCCGGGCGTGGGCACCTTCTGCCAGCCCGTGCTCGACAAGCTGCCGCGAGACGGCACCCTG
Source organism: Novosphingobium sp. AP12 (assembly GCF_000281975.1). Taxonomy (GTDB): domain Bacteria; phylum Pseudomonadota; class Alphaproteobacteria; order Sphingomonadales; family Sphingomonadaceae; genus Novosphingobium. The sequence goes on from NZ_AKKE01000090.1 coordinate 5,411, forward strand.
ATCGTGATCGACACCAATCCGCTCTTCATCGATTACCTGCGCCGCACGATCACCGACAGCCGCTTCATCGCGGTGCTCGGCTCGGCTGCCGACGTCGAGGCAATCGTGCGCGCGCATGGGCATGACAGGGCGGACTACGTGCTGTCGGGCCTGCCATTCTCGACCCTGCCCGACGGCGTTGCGCCCGCCATCGCCGCCGCCACCTACCGTGTCATTCGCAAGGGCGGCGCGTTCCTGGTCTACCAATTCCGCCCCAAGGCGAAGAGCTACATGGCCCGCCACTTCAAGCGCATCGACGATGCGATCGAGCCGATCAACGTGCCGCCCTGCTTCATGTGGTGGGGCTGGAAGGACGAGGACGAGGGCTGATTCGCCCTCTCGTCTGATTGACGTTCGGGGCTGACCGCCCCCCTCTTACTCGAACAGATCTGCCATGGCTTCCGGCGAAGGCCCGGCGAGCTGGCGGTGCGTCTGGCTCAGCACCGCCGCGAGGATGATGCTCGCCACCGCCCCGATCGCGCCCGCCACCACGCCCATCACCAGTATGGCGATCTGGCCCTGCCCGAGCACCAGCATCACCGGCCCGACCAGTACGAAGGTCGCCACCAGCGCGATGGCGAAATAGCCCAGCGTCAGGAGCGTGTAGAAACTGAACAGGCGCAGGCTGTTGCGCCGCGTCAGTTTCCACGAGCGCGCCATCGCCGAGATGGGGTTGCCCACGCCCTCGCTGACGATCACCGGGATGATGAGCGAGAACTTCACCGATGCATAGGTCAGCGCCAGCATCAGCAGCACGACCACCAGCACCGAGCCCGCAGCTGCCGCACCGACGAGTGTGAACAGGCCGACGACGAGCATGGACAGCGCCACCATCGCCAGCATCACCGCGATGAAGCCCACCACGCTGACCGCGAGCAGCGAAGGCAGCGCGCGCAGACCCAGGCGAATCGATTCGCCCACCGTCGGCCGACCCCGGTCACCGATGAGCGCCGTCACGGAAAGGTAGCCGATCATCTGCGCGACCATTCCCCCGAGCCCGAAGCCGAGCAGCAGCCCCATGTTCTCGGCCATGATCCGGTTGAGCACCTGCGGCTTGTTCGCGCCCATCGCCTCGATCATCTGCGTCTGCACCTCGGTCAGGAACACCGTGGAGAGCAGTGTGGGCAGCAGGAAGAACACGCCGCCCAGCGCCAGCAGCACCTCGCGATTGGCGCGCACGGCGGCCATGGCGTCGGTCCAGGCGCGGTTGCTGTCGAACTTCATGGCTTGGCTCCAGAATGCCGTGGTCCGGCCCGGCGCACGCATCCGCACGCCTAAAGGCTCTTGATAACCGTAAGGAATGACGCCACGCAACGCGCCATGACGATTCCTGCCATTCTTGCCGGTGATATCGAGCTGCGAATCTCGGCCGCCCCGGTGCCCTACCGCGAAGCGCTGGAGGAAATGACGGCGCGCAACGCCAAGATCGCCGCCGGCGAAGCGCGCGAGCTGATCTGGCTGCTCGAGCATCCGCCGGTATACACGGCCGGCACCAGCGCCGCGATCGACGAACTGCTCGACCCGCGCTTCGAGGTGGTCGAGGCCGGCCGCGGTGGGCGCTACACATACCATGGCCCCGGCCAGCGCATCGGCTACGTCCTGCTCGACCTCAAGAAGCGCGCCCGCGACGCGCGAGGCTTCGTCCATGGCCTCGAAGGCTGGGTGATCGAGACGCTGCGCGACTTCGGCGTCGAGAGCTTCCGCGCCGAGGGCCGCATCGGCATCTGGACCGCCGACGTAGACGGGCGCGAGGCCAAGATCGGCGCCATCGGCGTGCGCATCCGCAAGTGGGTGACCATGCACGGATTCTCCGTGAACATCCGCCCCGACCTTTCGCACTTCACCGGCATCGTGCCCTGCGGCATCGAGGAATTCGGCGTCACCAGCCTCGAAAGGCTCGGCAAGACGGTCGATTTCGCCGCGTGGGACGAGGCGCTCGTGGCGCGTGCCCCGGCTTTCCTCGCCGCGCTCGAAAGGCCCTGCCCTCCGGAGACCGCCGCATGAAGTTCCGCCTGATGGCCGTTGGCGCCGCTTGCACCGCACTTGCCCTCACCGCCTGCGACAACCCCAAGGAACAGCCCAAGGCCGCCGCCGGTGGCGAATTGCTGCCACGCTCGGCGAGCGACGACATGCTGCCGTATGACACGGTGCGCTCGCAGGCCTCGCTCTCGGCTCCCGACGCCGGGCTTTTCGAGGATGCACCGCACTCGCGGCGGCCGGACTCCATGGCGACCGCAGTGCCGGAGGAGGATGTCGTCACCGATCCGGTCGTCCCGGAAGTGGCGGCACCGGTCGCACCGACGCAGTAACGTCCCCAACAAATCCTCCCTGACTCCAAGCGATGGGGAGGATTTCAGCGCCCCTCAGAGTGCCTTGTCGTAGATCGCGTACTCGCGGTTGACCTTGCTGTTGATGGCGTCGGCGATGGCGACCATGCCCTGGTTGTCTTCCAGCACCCAGCCGATCTCGGCACGCTTCCCGTCGAACTGCGCGATCGCGCAGCGGCGGATGTATTCGATCATCATGAAAGCGAGTTGGCTGGCGAGGCGGGAGGACTGCAGCTTTTTGCGCACGCCCATCAGCGGCACGCGCATGTCGGCGGGCTTGGGCTTGCGCAGCCACAACAGCAGCTTGAGCAGGCCGAAGATCGAGGGCTTGCCGTTACGCTTGTTCACGCGCATCTGCACGCCGTTGAGGTCGGGCAGTGTCATCATGAACGCCACGGCCTCGCCTTCATATTCGGCGATGCGGATGAGCGCGGGATGGACCAGCGGCTTGAGCGCCTTGCCGGTGTACTCGATCTCCTCGGGCGTGAAGGGCACGAAGCCCCAGTTGTCCGACCAGGCGTCGTTCAGGATGTCGCAGATGATGGCCGCGTCCCGCCCGAAATGCTTGAGCTCGACCTCGCGGATGCGGATCTTCGCATTCTTCTCGCCCGAGGCGATGATCCGCTGGATCAGCGGCGGGAAGGGCGTGCGGATATCGAGATCGAAGGTGCGCAGCGTCTTCACGAGGCCATATCCAGCGCGTTCGATCCAGCCCTGGTAGGCGGCGTTGTGGTGCGCCATCATGACCATCGGGGGGTGGTCGTGGCCGAGAGTTTGGATGCCGGGTTCCTCCCATACCGAGAGGTTCATCGGCGCGATTACGCGGGTCATGCCCTCGGCGCGCAGCCAGTCCTCGGCGGCGGCGATGAGGGCACGGGCGGTGTCCTCATCCTCGGCCTCGATCGCGCCCCAGTTGCCGGTGCCCGGGCCCATTCCCTGCTCTACCGGCTGTTTCAGCGCCAGTTCATCGATGTGCGCCGATATGCGCCCGACGATCCGGCCATCGCGGCGGGCCAGGAAAAGCTGGACCTTCGCATGCTCGAAGAAGGGGTTCTTGCCCGGCGTGAACTTGGAGATTTCCTCCGAACGCAGGTTGGGCACCCAATTTTGATCTGCCGCATTGAGCCGGTAGGCGAGGTCAACGAAAGCGGCACGATCGGCCTTGCTGGAGATGGAAGTGATCACTAGTTCAGCCATGGCCACGATGCTGCCTTTGTTTCGGCTTAGGAAAAGGACGTGAGCGCGACCTGCTGCCGAGGGTGGCAAGTTGTCAAGCCCAGGACCGGGCCAATACCCCGCGCGGCGACGCACGGCAAACCTCGTGGGGGCGGCGATTCTGCCCGGACGACTTTGGATTTCTCGAACGATGAATGCCCAGAACGCGATTGACCTGACCCCGCCCTTGGCGCGCGATGCCGCAGCCCCTTCGACGTGGCATTCGCAGATGCCCGACGACAAGGCGATGCTGCGCGCCGCGGTCGAGCTGACGCGCGACATCGCGGACGCTCGTCCCGGCATCTACTGGCCCGACATGCTGGTCAGCGCCGCCGTGGGCTACGGCGCGCTGGCGGGCGCGATCCTGGTCGGCAACTCAGTCGTCGCGGTCCTGCTGGGGCTGCTTGCCTCGCTGGCGCTGTACCGAGCGCTGCTGTTCATCCATGAGCTGACCCACATCCACAAGGACGCCCTGCCCGGCTTCCGTTTCGGCTGGAACCTTCTGGTCGGCATCCCCATGCTCATCCCCTCGTTCATGTACGAGGGCGTGCACACCCAGCATCATGCCCGCACTCGCTACGGCACCATCGAAGACCCGGAATACCTGCCCCTTGCGCTGATGAAGCCGTGGAGCCTGCCTGTCTTCGCGCTGACCGCGATCCTGCTGCCGGTGGCGCTGCTGGTCCGCTCGGCCGTTCTGGTGCCGCTGGGCGCGGTCATCCCGCCGCTGCGGGACCTCGTCTGGGGCCGGGCCTCGGCGCTGGCGATCAACCCGCAGTACCGCCGCCGAAAGCCCGAGGGCGACTTTGCGCGCATGGTGTTCTGGCAGGAGCTGGGCTGTTCGGTCTGGGCGCTGTCGGTGCTCGCCGCGAGTTTCGCTTGGGGCTGGCGTCCGCTGGTCATCGCGCTGGGCGTTGTGTCGCTCACCGCGTTCCTCAATCAAATCCGCACGCTCGTCGCGCACTTGTGGGAGAACGACGGCGAATCGATGACCGTCACCGCGCAGTACCTTGATTCGGTGAACGTGCCCCCGCCCGCGCGGTTCTCGGGCCTTTGGGCGCCGGTCGGGCTGCGCTACCACGCGCTGCACCACCTGCTGCCCTCGGTCCCCTATCACTCGCTCGCCGAAGCGCACCGCCGCATCCATGAACACCTGGGCGAAACCTCGACCTATCGCAAGGCGAGCTACCCCGGCCTCACGCCGCTGCTGGCAAGGCTGGCGCGGAGCACGATGACGGTTCGATAAAGGGGTTATCCCGTTCGTGTTGAGCGAACGGATAACCACGGCCTTCGGCCTACTCCTCGGTGCGGATCAGCACGGTTTCGCCGATCAGGGCGAACAGCAGGAACGGCGCCCAAGCGGCCACGAACGGCGGATAACCACCGAAGTTACCCATCGCCAGCGCGGCGTTGTCGAACACGAAGTAGGCGAAGCCCAGCGCCATGCCGATGACGGCGCGGATCAGCAGCGCGCCTGAACGTGCGAGGCCAAACGCGGCCACCGCGCCGAGCAGCGGCATCAGCGCCGAGGACAGCGGCCCCGACAGCTTGTGCCACCACGCGGCATCGAGCTCGCTGGTGCGGCGCCCGGCCTGGCGCACGGCGCTGATCGAGCCTGCGAGCGTGAAGATGTCCTGCGCGTCAGAATCCACCTTGGAGATGTAGATCTTGGCCGGAGTGATCCCCGGTGCGACATTCGCCCAGGCGAGCCGCGTGGTGGTGGTCCCGGCGACGTCGAACCTGACCGGGCGGTCCATCTTCCAACCCGGATTGAGGTAGGTCGCCTTGTCCGCCCGCAGCTGCTCGACAATCATGTCGTTGGCATCGCGGCGGTAGAAGGTGACGCCGTTCAGCGTCAGCGCGTTACCCTCGCCGGTGAGTGACTGGGCCAGCAGCAGGTCGCGGCCGTCGGCAAGATAGAGGTTGGCCTTGGGCCCGGTCGAAACCGGGATCGGTCCGTAGTCGACCGCCTCCCAGGCATCGAGCGTGGCAGTGGCGCGCGTCACTACGCGCTCGTTGAAGGCAAAGCTGCCAGCGGAGATAAACAGCGCCGTCAGGATCAGCGGCGCCAGCACCTGATGCGCCGAGAGCCCCGCCGCCTTCATCGAGATGACTTCGCTGTTCTGGTTCAGCGTGGCGAGCGTGATGATCGTTGCCAGCAGCACCGAATAGGGCAGGAACCGCGCGACCAGCTGCGGGGCGCGCAGGGTCACGTAGTAGAGCAGCTGCATCTGCCCGTTGCCCTTGTGCGCCAGGATGTCGCCGCTCTGGCCGAGCAGGTCGAGCACCTGGAGCACCAGCACCAGCATGATCAGCACCGCCAGGATGCGGGTGAAGAACAAGCGCGCGAGGTAGAACGTCAGCGTGCGCGAGGGAAAGAATTCGAGATGCATGTCAGGTCTGGTCCGCCGGCACGGGCAGGATGGGGCCGCGCCGGTTGCGGCGCAGCAGCGACTTCATGCGCTTCATGATCTTGGCGGAGGCGGTCTCCAGCCAGCCCAGCGGCTGCCCGCCAGGCACGTAGGCGACACGCCAGTACATCCACAGGATCATCACCGCGAAGACCAGGAAAGGCCCCCAAAGCCCGAGGATCGGATTGATCTTGCCGAGCGCGGCAACGTCGTTCGCGTACTGGTTGACCTTGTGATAGGCCACCACCAGGACGATCGAGACGAACAGGCCGAGCGCGGAGGTCGAGCGCTTTGGCGGGATCGCCAGCGCCACCGCCAATAGCGGCAGGGGG
>NZ_AKKE01000091.1 GCF_000281975.1 Novosphingobium sp. AP12
TTCCCCAGCGGCTCGCCCTGCCAGTCGCGAAGGCCGCGCGCCTCTATGACGATGACCTTGTCGCGGTTCTCGCGGCGGACGTCCCGGACGACCAGCAGCAGGCCCGTCAGCACGATGACCGTGGCGACAATGAAGACGCCCCAGCTTAGCGCGGCGGCGCCACCAGAGGTGTCCCATGAGAAGACGACCGGGCCGTCCTTGGTGGGGACCCTGACTCCGATGGTCAGGCTGACGAGGACCAGTGCATACAGCGGGACACCCACCTTGATCAGGGAGGCGCCGACGGACCGCCGCCTGAACACCCAGTCGATGAGCGAGCGCAGGAAATGGTTGAGCATGGTCATCCCTCCAAGATCTCGACGACGGACGGCTGATGGCCGCGGTGGAACAGGGTGCACGAGCTGGCGATCCACCGCCACCAGTCGAGCCTCACGATGAGCAGCACCGCGAAGTCGATGCCGCGCTCGCCGTGGACCAGGTCGACCATCGACGCCGCGTCCTGGACGCTGGGCGTGACGGGGAATCGCGGGTGGGAGTGCCACTCGCCGAGGTAGTTGAAGCGTTCGTATTCGTTCTCCGTTCGGCGGAAAAACGCGTCGAGCGCGTCGGCGTGCGCTTCAGGGCTCCGCACGAAGTGCGCGCGGCCCCCGGTTTCGTTGTCGACAGACATGTCTACGACGCGGAAGTGGCCCGGTTCGATCTGCTCGCCCATAAGCACCCCGCCGATCTCGCGCCGACCGGCGGCGCGGAGCGAGCGCCTGAGCGTGACCTTGACGTCCGGCGTGATCTCAATCCTCATCATTCTTCTTCGTGGTCAGGTTTGCCAGAAGCTCCTTGAGTGCCGCGATGTCGGCTGTCCCCGGCTCCACACCCCAGGCATCACTTGCGCCGAGGTCGATCGGACGGACGTCGAACGGGGCGGTGAACAGCCATCGGTCACTGAGCCCGATCACGTAGGCGGAGTAGGGGAAGGTCGTCGCCTCGGGCCGGGCGAGCACGTCGATCGCGAAGCGCGACAGGTGCGAAGCGATGACGGCGACGTCGGCGTCGTCGGCAATCAGCGGGACGCCTTCGGTGCCGGTGTCCTCGTATGGCTTCGCCGATCCGTCGTCGGGCCAGTCGACGCCCTGCTCGCCATACCAGGCCTCGATCCTCTGCCGCGCCGTCAGCGGTGTCGGGTCAAGATCGGGCCGTAGCCGCACGACGATGCCGCCGGCGCCGCCGCCGAACACCTGCGCCCAGCACATCGGCTTCTCAGCGCGGCGAGCGATCGCGGAGCACAGGTTGAACACGCCGGGATCGGCGGTCGCGTCGACGATAAGGTCGCATGTCTCGATCGCCGCCATCGTCGCGGCGGCCATCGCGCCGCTCTCCTGTCCGCCAAGCGGGTTTGTGCGGGCGGTGAAGGTGCAGTCGGCATTGACCTCCATCAGCCGCGCTCCGAGCGCCGGTGCCTTGTGGACCCCGACCGAGCGCCAGTCGAGTTCGTTACGAACGAGGTTGCCCGCCGACAGCACGTCGCCATCGACGAGCACGAAGCTGCCCACTCCCGACCGGGCGAGTTGCACGGCCACCTTCGAACCCACCGAGCCGCAGCCGACAATCGCGACCTTGGACGTCTTGAGCCGCTCGTATTCGGGGTCGAGCCTGACGCCGTCCGCTTCGGCGAATACCGCGTCGTAGCTGATCAGCTTCCGTGCGCCCGGGTCGCCGAACACCATCGGGACGTGAATGCGCTGTCCGTTGAATAGCACGACGCCGACCAGGTCTGAGCCGTCCTTGAGTTCCGTCGCGAGGCCCGAGTGGCCATGCGCCCAAAGCAGCGCCTTGAGCTCGTCGAAATCCTTTAAAGCGCGGCCGCCGCCCGCCGGCACGCGCACCACGACCGCCGGAAAGGACCGCACGTCCCCGCCGCGCTTCTTCGTCTCCGACCACAGGGGTGCGTCCGCCGTACCGATCCGGGACAGCTGCGCCACGTAGGTGCCAGCGACGTCCTGCTCCTGCATCTGCCCCTCGGCGACCTGGCCTTCGGCCAGCGACCCGAGCCCGGTTAGCGTGTCCCGGTAGAACAGGAAGCGGAACGCCGAGTAACGCATCCTCTGCGCCCGCGTCGTCCGGTGGTCGGCAGGGGCTGGCCGCCCGGTCTCGTCCTCTGACGACAGCAGGCGGTGCGCGCTCTCGATCATCATCGCGCCGGTGACGTCGGGCATCCAGTTGTCCGGCCGATGCTCCAGGCAGAGTTCCCCCGACGGGCCGTACTGGTGACCGGACAGCAGCTCGCGGTTTCGCGTAAGGATGGAAGGTGCCGCGTCCGGGAAGAAGTCGGGGTAGACGAGCGTCAGCGGTATCGTGCGCTCGCCGACCTCGAGGTCGAAGTCGAACGCCAGCTGGGTGCCGGCGAGACGCATCTCGACGTTGGCGAGCCAGGGACTATTCTCCGCGAGATCGCCGATCGCGTTCCGCTCGGACTGGGCGCGGCCGGGCTGCTCGGCCCACCAGATCAAGCGAAGCCCTTGGGGGAGGTCGGCTCGCGGCGGGTGTTCGGGAAGGCGGGGGCGCTCGCCGCGCCCGTCCCGATGATCGCGGCCGAGGCGGCCGGGCGGAGCATGCTGCCCGAGGGTGGGTCCATGCGGGCGGCCGCCTTCTCGGCGATAGCACCCATCCGCGGCACGACGCTCTCGACGAGGCGGCGACGCTCCACTTGCTGCGCCAGCTGCCCGAAGTCGTGCCGCGCCTGCGCGAGCCACTCAAAGAACGCATCCTGCCGCTCGGGATGCGTCGGCCACTTGTCGGCGAAGTTCTCGAGCGGATCGGATGGGTTCCGGATAATGAGGGTCCGTCCGTCGCGCTCGATGAAGCGGTCCATGTTCGCCAGGATCGCGTACAGCGCGTCGGAGATCTTATCCTCGCCGTTGTAGGCGTGCGCGGCCAGCGTCGTAATGATCACTGAGATCGGCCGCTCGTCGTATCGGTCGACGAACATGCCGTCGCGGTGACGCTTCAGGATCATGATCGCAGACTGGAGCGGAGTCCGCACGCGGTATTCCGGGATGTCCTCGACGCTGGCACGCACCGATTCCGCGATCGCACGCCGCTTCCGCTCGAAGATCGGCCCCATGCGCAGCTGGAACCACTTCGCGTATCCCTTGGGATTGGACCGCTGCCAGTCGTCGGAGATGTGCTCGTAGGTCGGCGACCGCACGTCGGTGATGACGATGGCCGTCTCCGACCAGCGGGTGTCGAGGCCGCGGGCCTCTAGCAGCAGCTTCTGGCGCGAGTTGTTCGGGACCGCCGGCACGATGTCCATGTGGAACTGCGCACCGTCGGAGTAGGATAGCACCCAGCAGCGCTTACCCTCGGTCACGGGCTTCACCATGCTCTGCGCGACGCGGTACGCCTTAATCTCGTCGCCGACGAGCTTCTTCAGAGCCTTCTGGCTGAGGTCGCCCGTGCCGAGCAGGCGCAGCTCGCACACCGAGTCGACATCGTATTCCTCCTCGTCGTTCAGCGGCCGGATCGCCGTGCCGAGACGGAAGGACCCCTGCACGTAGATCTGCGGGTCGTAGCGCAGGACGGTCGATTCCGGGCGATGCAGCCAAGCCCCGAGCGAAGCGTAGCTCCGGCAGGCTTGGTCGTAGCGCGTCTCGCTGATCGCGAGCGCGTCGGCTAGTGCAGCAAGGTACTCGTCTGCGCTCTTGGTAGTCATAGTAAACCCCTCCATTCTGTATTTGTTCTCGACGGCGAGGTTTTTCAATGGATCGGACGTCATCAATCTTCATCAATGTTGAGCTACCTGTGGAAACGCGTGCAGCGTGCTTGCGCAACAGCAACTCAAGCCCGGTGATTTCCGACGATCATTCGCCTAGCCCGGGTTATTCACGAGC
>NZ_AKKE01000092.1 GCF_000281975.1 Novosphingobium sp. AP12
GGCAGCCTCTCCGCCCGAGCCGCCACGGCGTTCAAGGGCGCGAAGGGCGCGCCCGGCGGTGTACGCCTGCTCGGCACCGAACTGTGGAGCGGCGAGCGTGAACTGGCGACTACCCCCGCGCTTGCCGGCGCATGGTTTGCCACCGTTTCCGACCAGCGCTTCGGCCAGTTCTCCAAGAGCTACCGCGCGCGCTTCGGCGGCCAGCCGTTCCGCATCGCGACGCTCGGCTACGACGCGGTCCTCCTCACCCTCCGCGTCGCGCGCGACTGGAAGCCGGGTACACGCTTCCCCGCGGATTCCCTGCGCGACACCAAGGCGTTCCCCGGCGGTTTCCTGGGCGTCGACGGCGCGTTTCGCTTCACCAAGGGCGGCCTTGTTGAGCGGGCGCTCGAAGTGCGTGAGGTTCAAACGGGCACGGTCAAGGTCATCAGCCCCGCTCCGGTCAAGTTCGGAGAGTGAATCGCCGCGGGTTTGGACCCATCTTCGGGGTGACCTGCGGATAAAGGCCAAACCCGCGCTTGATTGCGGATTCGCGCGGCTCCTATAGTCGCGCCCATGGCCGACGACCTCTTCGACAAGCTCCCCGCCGCCACCGGCGAATCCTATGACGGTTCCGCGATCGAGGTGCTGGAGGGGCTTGAGCCCGTCCGTCGGCGCCCGGGCATGTACATCGGCGGCACCGACGAGCGTGCTTTGCACCACCTCGCTGCCGAAGTGCTCGACAACGCGATGGACGAGGCCGTCGCTGGCCACGCCAACCGCATCGAAGTCGTGCTGGAGGAAGAACCTGGCACGCCCGGCCGCCTGACCATCACCGACAACGGTCGCGGCATCCCGGTCGACGAACATCCCAAGTTCCCCGGCAAGTCGGCGCTGGAGGTCATCCTCTCGACGCTCCACTCAGGCGGCAAATTCTCAGGGAAAGCCTACGCCACCTCGGGCGGCCTGCACGGCGTCGGCATCTCGGTGGTCAATGCGCTTTCGGTGAAGACCCGCGTCGAAGTGGCCCGCAACAAGGAACTCTACGCGCAGGAATTCTCGCGCGGCGTGACGCTCGGCCCGATCCAGCGTGTCGGGGCCGCCCCCAACCGGCGCGGCACGGCGGTCACCTTCACGCCTGACATCGAGATTTTCGGCGAACAGAAGTTCAAGCCCGCGCGCCTGTTCAAGCTCGTGCGTTCGAAGGCGTACCTGTTCGCCGGCGTCGAAATCCGCTGGAAATGCGCGCCCTCGCTCGCGGTGGACGGCGTGCCCGCAGAAGCGACGTTCCAGTTTCCCGGCGGCCTCGCAGACCACCTCGCCGAGCAGATCGGCACGCGGGAATGCGTCACCACCCAGTTCTTCTCGGGTTCGCAGGACTTCCCCAAGGGCGACGACGGCTCCGAGCAAGGCCGCGTTGAATGGGCGATCGCCTGGCCGCTCTACTCGGACGGCGCCTATTCCTACTACTGCAACACCATCCCGACGCCCGATGGCGGCACCCACGAACAGGGCCTGCGCGGCGCGCTGACCAAGGGCATCCGCGCCTTCGCCGACCTTGTCGGGCAGGCCAAGAAGGCCAAGGACATCATCCCGGACGACGTGATCACCGGCAGCGAGGTCATGCTATCTGTCTTCATCCGGGATCCGCAGTTCCAGAGCCAGACCAAGGACCGCCTGACCTCGCCCGAGGCCGCACGCATGGTCGAGGCCGCGATGCGCGATCACTTCGACCATTTCCTGACCGACAACCTCGACCGGGGCAAGGCGCTGCTGGGCGCGGTGATGGAGCGCATGGATGACCGCCTGCGCCGCAAGGCGGAGCGCGAGGTCAAGCGCAAGACCGCCACCAACGCCCGCAAGCTGCGCCTCCCGGGCAAGCTGACGGACTGCTCGGGCGAAGGCAGCGGCGAAACCGAACTGTTCATCGTCGAGGGCGATTCGGCAGGCGGCTCGGCCAAGCAGGCGCGCGACCGCAAGACCCAGGCGATCCTCCCGATCCGCGGCAAGATCCTGAACGTCGCATCCGCCACCGCCGACAAGATCCGCGCCAACCAGGAAATCGCCGACCTCGGCCTCGCGCTGGGCTGCGGCCTGCGCAAGGACTGCAACGCCGACAACCTGCGCTACGACCGCGTGGTCATCATGACCGACGCGGACGTCGACGGCGCCCACATCGCGACGCTGCTGATGACGTTCTTCTTCCAGGAGATGCCCGACATCGTGCGCAAGGGGCACCTGTACCTCGCCCAGCCCCCGCTCTATCGCCTGGTCTCGGGTTCGACCTCGGCCTACGCTCGCGACGACGCCCACCGCGCCGAGCTGGAAGCCACGCAGTTCAAGGGCAAGAAGGTGGAAGTCGGCCGCTTCAAGGGCCTCGGAGAGATGAACCCGCAGCAGCTGCGCGAGACGACGATGAGCCCGGCGACCCGATCGCTCATCCGCATCACCCTGCCCCCCGAATACGAAGACCGCGCCGCAGTGAAGGATCTGGTCGACCGCCTGATGGGCCGAAATCCCGAACACCGCTTCCAGTTCATCCAGAACCGCGCCGGAGAGATCGACCCAGAACTGATCGACGCCTGATTGAACGGAACGCCCTCCCACTGCCTGGGGTAGCGGGAGGGTGCATGTACGGCTGCTTACTTCGCAGCCACCGATTGAGCAGACGGCGCCGCCCGGCCGGTCACGCCTCTGTCGTCGAATGTCCCGCTGAGCCGCACATTTCGATCACCCAGGCGCAGTGAAATCACGCGCGCATTGACGTAACCGGACTTGCCCCACATGCCCTTGTTCCGCACACAGCCCACAGTTATATCGCGCTTACGAGCAGATCGACCGATGGCGCAGGCAATCGTGGTCAGAAACCGCCGTAGTCCGCCGCCAAATCGCAGCGAATAGTCCCGCCAGCACCAACGGCATGATCGGCAGACCGACATTCATCGCCAAAGGCCGAGCGAAGGCGGGGGCCGCGAAAGTCAGGACGATTGCTAGTTTCTCCCAATCGCGAAAACCGTGGAGCAGGGCCTGTCTCATCAACCACGACAGCGGGAAGGCCAGCAGGACCATGTCGTAGTCGAGCACGAAGGGCGTCGCCAAGGGTGCGCCGGCGAGCGTCAGGGCAGCAAGTCCCGGCGACCAGCGACGACCCCAAGCGCTCCACGTCAGAAGTCCGGCAATGCCTAGGGTGACCAGCGCTTGCACCCCATAACCAAGGGCTGTTCGACCGCCGAGCAGCTTGAGGGCGGCAAAGGGACTGACCATCTTGGCATAGCCGACAGCGCCCCCCGCCATGGCATCTTCTGCGCGCGCGCTCGCGGCGAGCCAGTCCGGCCAGACCTCGTGCCCGAAAGCGAGCGCGGAACATGCGGCCAGCGCCAGGGCGGTCAGGGCTGCGGCGGCGATGACTTTCCACTCACGGGTCAGCAGCAAGACCAGCGGCAGCAGCAGGCCGAACTGCGGCTTGATCGTGGCAAGACCCATCAGCACGCCCGCCAGCACCGGCCGGGACGGCACCAGCCAGGCCCCAAGTCCGAGCAATCCGGCTACGAGGAACGATGTCTGCCCATGGGTGATCACTATCGGCACGGCCGGGAAAGCGAGGAACAGCAGCCACAGCGGCGTGCCGGTGCCGGCCTCGCGCCACCACACCTTCAACGCGGCGATGTAGACGGCCCCCGTCGCGATCAGCCAGCAGGCCAGCGCCGGGAAGTAACCGAGCAGTCCTAGCGGGCGGCAGAACGGCAGGAACAACGGCGGATAGAAGAACGCCGTATAGCCCGTATCGGAGGCGAAGAATGTCCGCTGCGCCGCGATGTGGGCAGCACCGTCGTATGGGTCGGCACCGAGATGAAGCATGTGCCCCACGGTCCAGAAGCTCACGAAATCGCTGCCGAGCAGGAAACCGTTGCGGTCGATCCCGCCGTGCGAGGTCAGGACCAGCGCTGCCAGCATCATGACGTTGAGCACTGCCAGCAGTCGCAGGTATCCCCTCGCCCGCGCCGCGTCCAGCCAGTCCATCCTGCGCAGGAAATCAGCCCCCATGGTCCATGCTCTGCAACGCCACGGCGGGGTTGTCCATGCCGCCTTGCTCGGTGCCGTGACGATCTTGTCTTGCTGCGGCGCACCACATAAGGCTTAATCGCATAGCTAATACGGACAGGACGGCTTCATGCAGCGCTTCGAAGGCACCAGCGATTATGTCGCGACGGAAGATCTCAAGGTCGCGGTGAACGCCGCCGTGCTGCTGCGCCGGCCCCTGTTGGTCAAGGGTGAGCCGGGCACCGGCAAGACCGTGCTGGCAGAGCAGATCGCCGCCGCTCTGGGCGCGCCGCTCATCACCTGGAACGTGAAGTCGACCACAAAGGCGCACCAGGGTCTTTACGAATACGACGCGGTGGCGCGCCTGCGCGACGGCCAGCTCGGCGACGAGCGCGTCCACGACATCTCGAACTACATCCGCAAGGGGAAGCTGTGGGAAGCCTTCACCGCGCCCGAGCTTCCCGTTCTGCTGATCGACGAGATCGACAAGGCCGACATCGAGTTCCCCAACGACCTCCTCGCCGAGCTCGATCGCATGGCTTTCGACGTCTATGAGACCGGCGAGCACATTGCCGCGGTCGAGCGCCCGATCGTTGTCATCACCTCGAACAACGAGAAGGATCTGCCCGACGCGTTCCTGCGCCGCTGCTTCTTCCATTACATCAAGTTCCCGGACCGCGAGACTATGGAAGCCATCGTCGACGTCCACTTCCCCGGCATCCAGAAGACCCTGGTGCGCAAGGCGATGGAGATCTTCTACGAGCTGCGCGACGTGCCGGGCCTCAAGAAGAAGCCCTCTACCAGCGAACTGCTCGACTGGCTCAAGCTGCTGCTGAACGAGGAGATGCCGCTCGATGTGCTGCAGAACAAGGACCCGGCCAAGGCCATCCCGCCGCTCCACGGCGCGCTGCTCAAGAACGAGCAGGACGTGATGCTGTTTGAGCGGCTCGCCTTCATGACGCGCCGGGGAGGCTGACATGCCCGCGCCCTACACCGGCAGCTGCAACTGCGGGGCGGTCACCGTCACCATCGGCGCCGAGCCGGTAGCGACCCGCCAGTGCTGGTGCCGCCAGTGCCAGCGTGTCGCGGCGGGCGGGCCGACCAACAATGCCATGTTCCCGACCGATGCGGTGACCATCACCGGCCCCCGGGCCGACCACGCCTATGTCGCGGCGAGCGGCAACGTGCTTACTCACGAATTCTGCCCCGGCTGCGGCACGCCCGTCCTCGGCCGCTCGACGGCGCGGCCGCAGTTCCGCACGATCCGGCTAGGCCTACTGGACGAAGGACACGGACTGAGCCCGCAGATGGCGATCTGGACCGACGAGGCGCCAGCGTGGGCGACGATCGACCCCGAACTGGAACGCTGGCCTTGCCAGCCTCCCCCGCCCGCCGCGCCGAAGGACTAATGGCGTGTTTCTGAACTTCATCGACGAACTGCGCGCGGCCGGCATTCCGGCCTCGCTCAAGGAACACCTCGTGCTGCTCGAAGCGCTCGACAAGGACGTGATCGAACAGACGCCGGAGGCGTTCTACTACCTCAGCCGCGCGACGTTCGTGAAGGACGAGGGGTTGCTCGACCGCTTCGACCAGGTGTTCAACAAGGTGTTCAAGGGTATCCTCACCGACTACGGCCAACAGCCGGTCGAGATTCCCGAGGACTGGCTCAAGAAGATGGCAGAGCGCTACTTTTCCGCCGAGGAGATGGAGAAGGTCAAGGCTCTCGGCTCGTGGGACGAGATCATGGAGACGCTCAAGAAGCGGCTCGAGGAACAGCAGAAGCGTCACTCGGGCGGCAACAAGTGGGTCGGCACCAACGGGACCTCGCCGTTCGGGCACTCGGGCTACAACCCCGAAGGCGTGCGCATCGGCGGCGAAGGCCAGCACGGGCGCGCGGTGAAGGTCTGGGAAAAGCGCGAGTTCGCCAATCTCGACAACACGAAGGAACTGGGCACCCGCAACATCAAGGTCGCGCTGCGCCGCCTGCGCCGATTCGCCCGTGAAGGCGCGGCGGAGGAACTGGACCTCGACGCCACAATAGCGGGCACCGCAAAGCAGGGCTGGCTCGACGTGGTCATGCGGCCCGAGCGGCACAATGCGGTCAAGGTGCTGCTGTTCCTGGATGTGGGCGGGTCGATGGACCCGTTCATCAAGCTGATGGAGGAGCTGTTCAGCGCGGCCACCGGCGAGTTCAATAACATGGAGTTCTTCTACTTCCACAACTGCCTCTACGAAGGCGTGTGGAAGGACAACAAGCGCCGCTGGTCACAGCGTACGCAGACCTGGGACCTGCTCCACAAGTACGGGCACGACTACAAGGTGATCTTTGTGGGCGATGCGGCGATGAGCCCCTACGAGATCAGCCATCCCGGCGGCTCGGTCGAGCACATGAACGAGGAAGCCGGTGCGGTCTGGATGAGCCGCGTAGTGCAGACCTATCCGGCGACGGTCTGGCTCAACCCAACGCCTGAACGGCAGTGGGAATATTCGAGCTCGACGAAGATGATCCGGGAGCTTGTGGGCGGCTCGATGTTCCCGCTGACGCTGGACGGGTTGGACAGGGCCATGCGCGAACTGACGCGGAAGAAGGGGTAAGATCCCGTCGTCCCCGCGAAGGCGGGGACCGCTGGGCACCTTTGAGGCGATAGTTCTCCGACAGTATCTGCGGGCAGGCGCCTGGCCGAGAGATGGGCGCGGCCCGGCCAGCGGTCCCCGCTTTCGCGGGGACGACGAGTTTCTCAGTACAGCAGCAGGTCTGCGATCTCCGCCTGCCATGTGGCCTCGTCCGCTCCAGCAATCGTATCGAGGTCGCCCGGCAGCGAGGCGGGATTATCGACCCACTCTCGAAGGGCAGGCCCGCCGTTGATGACGTCGATGGCGAGGCGGTCGAACTCATACTCGTAAGGGAAATCGCGCCACAGCGAATAGTCCGGGTACAGCCGGCGGATTGCCTTGAACGCGAGTGCCTGGAGCCGCCACGGCTGGAAAGCGTGGTGGTCGTATAAACCGCCCTCGGCGTGGATCATGATGCCGTTGCACAAGGTTCCGGCGTGCTTGTGGAAGGTCGGCTCGAACCAGCATTCGCGCAGCGCGCAGCCGGTCAGCCACTGCGGCGCGAAGGCCTGCATTTCGGCCAGCACCGCCTTGGCGTCGATGTCGGGCGCGCCGAACAGGACTTCGAGCGGGCGGGTGGTGCCGCGTCCTTCCGAAACCGTCGCGCCCTCGATCATGACGGTGCCGGCGTAGGCACGGGCCATGTTGAGGTTGGCGGCGTTGGGGCTGGGGTTGATCCAGATTCGGTCCTCCGGCCAGCCGAAACCTGGCGCTGCATCCGGCTGCCAGCCTTCCATGGCGATCACGCGGTAGTCCACGTCGAGGTTGAACTCGCGGATGAACCAGTGGCCCATCTCGCCCAGCGTCAGGCCGTGGCGCATCGGCATCGGCCCCGCGCCGACGAAGCTCTCCTGGCCCTCGATCAGCGTGGTGCCCTCCACCGGGCGGCCGGCAGGGTTCGGGCGGTCGAGAACCCAGACGCTCTTGCCCTCCCGCGCCGCTTCCTCGAGCAGGTAGAGCAACGTGGTCACGAAAGTGTAGATGCGGCAGCCAAGGTCCTGCAGATCGAAGAGGAAGACGTCGGCGGTCGCCATCATCGCGGCGGTCGGGCGGCGGACTTCGCCGTAGAGGCTGAAGACCGGGATACCATAGACCGCGTCGGTTTCGTCCAGCGTTTCGACCATGTTGTCCTGCTTGTCGCCCTTGAGCCCGTGCTGGGGCCCAAAGGCGCTGGTCACGTTTACCCCCGCCGCGATCAGCGCGTCGAGCGAATGGACCAGCCCCTCGGTCACCGAGGCGGGATGGGCGATCAGGGAAACGCGGCGACCCTCGAGGGGCTGGCGCAGGGCGGGGTCCGCGAGCAGGCGGTCGATACCGAACTTCATGCGCCGCTCGGTGCCGCAACCTTTTCGAGGAAGCAAGCCGGATCGTGGAAGTCGGGCGCATCGTTCGCATGGGCCAACGCCCAGTAGCTCTTTTGGCCGCCCTGCTCCTCCAGCACCGCCGTGAAGCCGCAGCGCCACGGCGCATCTGGAAGCCCGGAGACGGGAATGGCAGCGTCGAAGATAGCCATGTCGGTGCCTAGCCGCATCGCGCAGTCAGGCTCGCGCGGCATCGGCCGTTCGCTCATACCCTCGCGCCGCGCGGCGAAATCGTAGACGTTCCAGCGTTCGGACGGGGACAAGTTGATCTCGGCATAGGCGGTGCCCTCCCCGGCCTTGAGGAACAGCTCGAAACAGGTCGTCTGCCACAGGCCGTCGGCCCGGCCCTTGCCAGCGAAGGCGGGCACGACCAGCTTGCCGACGCCCAGCAGCTTCCAGCGCACGCGCAGCCACGTCGCATCGAAGCCGATGATGCGCGCCTCCATGCTTCGCACGGCGAGGGGAGGATGCGCGGGGTGGAAGGTGAGTTCAGCCATAGCGGAGGGGTACGGGTTCGCCCATCCCGGTGGCAATCGGGATTCGCCAGGAAGACGTTTCGCAGCGCCGCAGGTATCGTAATAGGATACTTTGCGTGCTAGTCGCGCCGCTCATTTCCAACGCCGAAGCGAGACGATGACCTACACCTCTTCCCTGCTCCGCCTGCTCAACGAGCGCGGCTACATCCACCAGACGACCGATGCAGAGGGCCTCGATGCCCTTGCCGCGAAGCAGGTGGTGCCGGGATATATCGGCTTCGACGCGACCGCGCCGTCGCTCCACATCGGCAGCCTCGTGCAAATCATGATGCTGCGCCGCCTCCAGCAGACCGGCCACAAGCCGATCGTGCTCATGGGCGGCGGCACCACCCGCATCGGCGATCCCACCGGCCGCGACGAGAGCCGCAAGATGCTGTCCGACGAGACGATCGAGGCCAACATCAAGGGCATCTTCTCGATCTTCTCGCGTCTGCTCAAGTTCGGCGACGGGCCGACCGACGCGGTCATGGTCAACAACCAGGACTGGCTCGGCCAGCTGGGTTACATCCAGGTACTGCAGGAAGTCGGTACCCATTTCACGGTCAACCGCATGCTGTCGTTCGATTCGGTGAAGCTGCGCCTCGAGCGCGAACAGCCGATGACCTTCCTCGAATTCAACTACATGATCCTGCAGGGCTACGACTTCCGCCACCTGTCGAAGGACAAGGGCGTGCGCCTGCAGATGGGCGGCTCCGACCAGTGGGGCAACATCATCAACGGCGTCGAGCTGACGCGCCGGATGGATTCGCAGGAAGTCTTCGGCGTCACCACGCCGCTGCTGACCACGGCGGACGGCGCGAAGATGGGTAAGTCTGTCGGCGGTGCGGTCTGGCTCAACGAGGACCAGCTTCCCGCCTACGATTTCTGGCAATACTGGCGCAACTGCGACGACCGCGACGTGGGCAAGTTCCTGCGCCTCTTCACCGACCTCCCGCTCGACGAGATCGCCCGTCTCGAAACGCTGGAAGGCGCCGCGATCAACGACGCCAAGGTCGTGCTGGCCAACGAAGTCACGAAGCTGTGCCGCGGCGAGGATGCAGCCGTCGCCGCGGCGTCCACCGCGCAGGCGACCTTTGCCGGCGGCGGCATGGGCAACGACCTGCCCACGATCGAGGTCGATGCCGAAGGCGTCCGCCTTGCCGCGGCCTGCACCGCGCTGGGGTTCGTCGCATCCAATGGCGAGGCCAAGCGCAAGATCGCTGAAGGCGCCGTGCGACTCGACGACGAAGCCGTCTCCGACCCGGCCCTGCTCATCACCGTGCCCGAAGGGGAGAGTCGCAAGCTCAGCCTCGGCAAGAAAAAGCATGGCGTGATCAAACGCGTCTGATGTCCTGCCCGGTCCGACCCACCCTCGGACCGGGGGGATTTACCGATTGTTTGCCATTTGCATTTATGGACACCTGACGGTCCAAAGAACAAAGGCAACGTACCATGAGTGCAGGAGCGCAGCTCACTGTAACTGACAAGAGGCGCGCAGCGCGCCATCCGGTCGACTACACCGTGATCGCAGAGCATCGCCAGCTTGGCGACCTCGACCTGCACATCGTCAACATCTCGGCCCAGGGATTCATGGTTCAGGGCGACGTCGGCCTCGATCGCGGCGAGCGCGTCGTAATGCGCCTGCCCGTGATCGGCCGCATCGAGGCGCACATGATCTGGGCCCACGAAGGGCGTGCCGGCTTCCAGTTCGAGCGCATCATCCGTGTGGACGACTTCCTCAAGCTGGTCGATACCCTGCAGCCCAACCCCCGCCTGCGCCCTCGTCGCTGAAGAATTCAGGTTTCGGCCCGCCACCACTCACTTCGTCGCTCGTAAAGCTCGCTTCAGCGCAGTCACAAAACTCCATATTGATATAGTATAACATCACAACTAGCGGGAAGCGCATGGACACGCAGACTTCCCGAATCGCCCTGCTGGCTGTCGCCGGCTTCCTCACGACATGCAGCGTGGTGGCGCTCCCGACTACCTCACACGCACAGGATACCGCGGCAGCCGCATCTACGGCGCGCAACGCTGACGCCGCCCATGCGCCGGCGCATTCGGACGGACAGGACGACGGCAAGGACATCGTCGTCGTGGGCCATCCGCCGACGGACTATGGCCTGCTCGCCGCGACGGCCAGCATCTCCGGCGACACGCTGGTCGCCGAAACGCGCGGGCAGATCGGCGAGATCCTGAATTCCCTCCCCGGTGTTTCATCGACCAGTTTTTCCCCGGGTGCTTCACGGCCGGTACTTCGCGGATTCAGCGGTGACCGCGTGAGCGTGCTCACCGATGGCATCGGCTCGCTCGACGCCTCCAACGTCTCCGTCGACCACGCGGTCGTCTTCGACCCTCTGACGGTCGATCACATCGACGTCTTCCACGGCCCCTCGGTGCTACTGTTCGGCGGCAACGCCATCGGCGGTGCCGTCAATGCGATCGACAAGCGCATCCCGCGTCAGGTTCCCGACCGGATAACCGCCACTGGTATCGGCAGGTA
>NZ_AKKE01000093.1 GCF_000281975.1 Novosphingobium sp. AP12
CCCCCGCCGAGAGCAGCGTCTCGGCGCTGGCGATGAAGGCGATCGCAAGGGCCGCGATCACGAGCGTCGGATTTGCGAGAGGGGCGAACCACGCCGCGCTGGTCGGGAAAGTGAAGGCGGCGACGATCGAGGCCGGAACCTCGATCCGCGCCACGTCGAGGCCAAGGCTCCAGGCGGCCGCAGTTGCCGCGAGGACGCCGAGCAGCGCGCCCGGAACCAGCGACAGCGACTTGGGGCGCAGCTTTTCCCAACCGAGCATGACGGTGATCGTCAGCACGCCGATCGCCAGCGCCATTTCGGTCGCGGCGGCATTGCTGAAGTCGAGCCCGAGCACGCGCGCGGGCATCATCGCCATGTTCTCGAGGCCGCTGGCCATCGGCTTGGCGTCGAACAGGATGTGGAACTGGCCGATGACGATCAGCGCGCCGATGCCGGCCAGCATGCCGTGGACCACGGCGGGGCTGATCGCGCGGAACAGGCCTCCCAGCTTGAGGGCGCCCGCGATGAGCTGGAACACGCCCGCCAGCAGCAGAACGGGCCCGAGTGCCTCGAGCCCGTTTTCACGCACGAATTCGAAGACGATGACCGCAAGGCCCGCCGCCGGGCCGCTGACCTGCAGCGGCGATCCGGCCAGCATGCCGACGACAATGCCGCCGACGATGCCGGTCACGAGCCCCCTCTCGGGGGGCACGCCCGATGCGATGGCAATGCCCATGCACAGCGGCATGGCGACCAGGAACACGACGATCGACGCCGTGAAGTCCCGGCCGAAGTGGGCGAAGAGGCCGGAGCGCTCCTCGCCCGCGGGGGCTGCGGCCGCGGCGCTCATTCTGCGGCTTCGAGGTATTCGGTGGCAACGCGGGTGCGGGCCGCCAGCGCGACAGGCAGTTCGCGGTCCTCACGCAGGACGATGAACTCGCCGGTGTCGCCGTTGAGACCGAGCACCTGGCCCGCGTGGATGTCGACGAACCAACCGTGCAGGGTGATCTCGCCGCGCGCGATGCCTGCCGCCACCGAAGGGTGGGTGCGCAGGTGGCTGAGCTGGGCGATGATGTTCTCGAGGGTGATGGCGCGTACGCGCTCCTTGCCTTCGAGGTCGGCATGGCAGGTGCTGACGATATGCTCAGCCGCGGCGCCGTGCTTGAGCCATGCGGCGACATTGGGCATCGCTTCGAGACCGGTCGGGTCGCTGAGTGCCTTCATCGCGCCGCAGTCCGAGTGGCCACAGACGATGATGTCGCGCACGCCAAGGGCGGCGACGGCATATTCGACGGTGGAGGTCACGCCGCCGTTCTGGGTCGAATAGGGCGGCACGATGTTGCCGGCGTTACGGCACACGAACAGATCGCCAGGGTCGGCCTGCACGATGTGCTCCGGCACGACGCGCGAATCGGCGCAGGAAATGATGAGTGCCTTCGGGAACTGCCCCTTCGCGGTCAGTTCGCCGAAAAGCTCGCTGCTGGCGGGGAATGTGGTCTTCTCGAAGTTGAAGACGCGGCCGATGAGCTCGTTCATCTGGGGGTACCTTTCACTTATCCTGGCGTCGCCGGCGCATGGCCGGCGACTTACCCGGAAAGCTAGGGGGGTAGATTTTCGGCCGTCGGTCGCGAACGTAACGAAAGCTTGCTGCGGTGCAGCGGAGGGTCAGTCCGAGGCGAGCGGCAGCCGGATGGTGGCCCGTAGCCCGCCCTCCGGCCGGTTGCGCAAGTCGAGCGTGCCGTTTTCCATGCGCACCGCCTTGGCGACGATGGGCAGGCCGAGCCCCATTCCGGCGGTGTCGCGAGCGCGCGCGGTGTCGAGCCGGACGAACGGCTGAAGTGCATCGGCGATGCGGTCCTCGGGGATGCCGGGGCCGTCATCATCGACAACGATCTCCACGCCGCTGCCTTCGCGCCGCACGCTGACACGGGCATTGCCGCCGTAGTGTACGGCGTTCTCGATGAGGTTCGAGAGCGCGCGGCGGATCGGCACCGGACGGACCCTGAGCGTGACACTGGAAGCACCCGAATAGGTCGCGTCGGCGCCGTGGTCGGCAGAGGTGTCGACCAGCGTCTCGACCATTACGGCGATGTCGATCAGTTCGGCCGGGATCGAGCGGCCATCGCTGTCGACATAGGCCTGGATCGAATCGAGGAGCATGCGCATCTCCTCAATGTCGTGCGACAGGCCCTCGCGCACTTCGGGATCGACGCTTTCGTCGTCGAGCCGCAGGGTCATGCGCGACAGCGGGGTCTTGAGGTCGTGGCCGATCGCCAGCATCGTCTGGGTGCGATCGACCAATGACTGGTGGATGCGCTCCTGCATGGCGTTGAGCGCGCGGATCAGTTCGCGCAGTTCGTCCGGGCCGCGCTCGGGCACGGGGCGCGGCGGACCGGAGCCGAGGTGCCGGGTCGCGCCGATGAGGTTGCGCAGCGGCCTCAGCGTTGCGCGGACCAGGAGCCACGCCAAGGCGATCAGCAGCAACGTCGGCAGGACCAGGCTGGCGATGCGCCCGGCAGTCAGCTTCCAGGCGGCGCTGGCATGGGTGTGGAAGCGCACCACGCTGCGGTCCGAGAGCCGGAACGAGCCGCCGATATTGCCCTTGCCGGGCAGTTCCTCGAGGTGAAGCTCAAGGTCGGCGAGCGCCAGTTCGGGCTCGATCCCGACCACCTGCGCGCGCAGGTTGGAGAGGCCGAGCGAACCGCGCCGGCGGTCGTCGGGCCCGGTCCAGACGAGCCGGAACCGGTCGGTACTGAGGACCTGCGCTACCGCGCCGCGCTCATCCGGCTCGGCATGTTCCAGCGTGCGGTGCGCGAGGACCAGGTTTTCGGCGATGCGGTCGGCATCGTCGCGGCGCAGTTCGAACGAATTGACCCGGTCGAACAGGAAGCAGTTGGCGGCGAACTCGACGACCACCACCAGCACCAGCACCGCGAGCAGCCGCTCGGGCAGGCCCATCCGCCTGAACAGGGCGACGACCTTGCCCAGCATCAGGCGCGCCCGCGGGCCATCAGGCGCGCGTCACTTCCGCCTTGAACATGTAGCCCACGCCGCGAACGGTGACGATGGGCGACTCGCCACCCTCGGCCTGCAGCTTGCGGCGCAGGCGGCTCACGAGCACGTCGATGCTGCGGTCAGAACTGTCGCCGATGCGCGAGCGCGACAGCTCCATCAGGCGTTCGCGCCCCAGCACGCGCTGTGGGTAGCCGAGGAAGGTGGAGAGCAGGTCGAACTCGGCGCCGGTGAGGTCGACGATTGCACCGCCGGGCGCGCGAAGCTCGCGCCGGGCCATCGAGACCTGCCATCCGTCGAAGTGGATCATGTCCTGTCCGCGCGCATCGGCTGCCGGCTCGCTCGCGGAGTCGAGGCCGCCGCCGCGGCGCAGCACGGCGCTGACGCGGGCCGCTAGTTCGCGCGTGCTGAAGGGCTTGGCGAGATAGTCGTCGGCGCCCAGTTCGAGGCCGAGCACCCGGTCTTCCTCGCTGCCGCGCGCGCTGACGAAGATGATCGGCACGTCGCTTTCGCGGCGAAGGCGGCGGAACAGGTCGAAGCCGCTGGTGCCGGGCAGCATGATGTCGAGGACCACGAGATGGACCGTCGCCTCGCGCAGGGTGACCCACATCTCAGCGCCGGTGGCGGCGGTGAGGACGTTGAAACCGCTCTGCCGCAGGGCCCGCGCGGTAAGGGTGCGGAGCGCGCCGTCATCCTCGACGAGCAGGATTGTGGGGGGTGTCGTCATGGTTTCCTGGGGGAGCCTGTAGCGTGGAGCGACCGTCATCGTGTTGTGCTTGTTCCTGCTGCCAATAAGGGAACCGGCGCGGCGTGGGAAGCCGCACCGGTCGGAAAATGTCGCGCCGCCCCCGGGGATGCAGAAACGGCGCGGCCAAGTTTCACCGCGAGATGAACATCTTAGCGCGGAGCGACAGCAACCTCGGCGCCGTCGTTGCGGGCCAGGCCCTCTCGCTCGGCCTGTTCGGCCTGCGCAATGTTGTGGCGGCAGACCCGGCCCTTCGAAGGCTCGGGATGGCAGGCGACCGGCGCGCTGGAGCGGGCAACCTTGCCGCGCGCGACCGCCGGGTGCCCCTTGCCTGCGGTCACGCTGTCACCGGCATAGCCGGCGGCGGCGGGAACCGCAGCCGGCGCGGAAAGTGAAACGAGGGCAAGAAGAGCGGCGGAAATCATGGGCATTCTCCAATCTGGCAATTCGGTGACGCCAAATTGGGGGCAGGACGTGTCGCCTTTCGGGCGATGGCGTGACGAAATGTTGCCCGTTCGCAACTGCGCCAGCGTTCATACAATTGCGTACAATCGTGAATGAATTCTGCCAGAACCGCTTCGGTGCGGTTCAGAAGGATAGGCGTAGTACGATCTCAACACGGGAACAACGGCCAGTTGATCCGCCGCCCGCAAGGAGTTGAAGATGAACCTGTTCAAGAAGACTGCCCTCGCCGCCGGCCTCGCTGCCACGACTCTCGCCAGCACCACGCCGGCCATGGCGCGCGACTATCACCGCGGCAACGACAACACCGCTGCCATAGCCATCGGCGCCGGCATCCTGGGCATCGCGGTCGGCGCCATCGCCGCATCCTCGAACAACCGCAACGACCGCTACTACGAGAGCGACCGGTATTATGGCTCGGGCTACGACAACGCCAATTGGTCATACCGCGACGGCTACTACTGGGACGGCAATGGCGGTCGCCACGGTCGCGACGAGTATCAGCGCTACCAGAGCAACCGCGGCAACTACGGCCGCGACGACCATCGCGGTGACTACGGCCACGGCCGGGGCGACTATCGCCGCGGCTACTGATCCCTTCACCGAGCGGCCGGGCTGAACCCCTCGCCCGGCCCCGCGAGACGCCCGGCCCCACCTCCTGGCCGGGCGTCTTTGCATCTGGGAGGCGCGGCATGCTCAATCCATCGCAAGCCCAGCGCGGCCGGTGGCAAGTTCACTCGCCGTTCAGTCCGCGCCTCCCACGTTGTTAACCACGCGCCCACCGCAACCGCCGTTACGAGGTTGGCCCGGAAAGGGAGTCGAAAGACATGACTACTATCTTGAAGACGTTCGGAAAGAAGCTGGCCCTCGGCATCACGCTCTCGGCCTCGTTACTTGTGGCGACAGCGCCCGCGCAGGCCCGTGACGGGTACTACGACCGAGGCGGCAACGACGCCGCTATCGCCATCGGCGCCGGTGTGATCGGACTCGCCCTTGGTGCGGCCATCGCCGATCGCGGCGACAGCCGGTACTACGACCGCGGCTACTATTCGTCGCGCCGCTACGTCACCGTCCGCGACCGGCCAGGGTACTACTATTACTACCAGGGCAACCCCAACCGCTACTACCGGGACCGGTACTACGACCGTTATTACGCGCCCTATTACCGCGATCGCTACAGCCGGGGAGACCGCTACGGCCGCAATGACCGCTATGGCCGGAACGATCGCTATTACCGCAGCGGCCGCTACGACCGGGGCGATCGTGGACGCGACCGCTGGGATCGTCGTGACGATCGCCGCGAGCGCGACTGGCGCCGCCGCTGAGCGCTGACGTGCGGTAATGCGCTCGCGGACCAGCGACTGGCCTCGCCACCGTTGCCCGCGAGCCGCACCTTCCGGCGCAGCACAGCGCACCCCTGAACGACCCTCGCCAAGTGCGGCGGGGGTCGCTATGGGCCTGCCCACCATGGAAATCGCAGACCTGCGCATCGCCCTGTTCTCGGGCAACTACAATTACGTTCGCGACGGCGCCAACCAGGCGCTCAACCGCCTCGTCGGCTACCTCCTGCGCCAGGGCGCGCAGGTTCGCGTCTACGCTCCGACAGTCTTCAAACCGGCATTCGAGCCCACCGGCGACCTCGTCGGCGTGCACTCCGTCGCCATTCCCGGCCGGCCCGAATACCGCGTGCCCCTGACGTTCTGGGGCAAGGCGGGCCGCGACCTTGCGAAGTTCGCGCCCAACGTCGTCCACGTCTCGTCCCCTGACCCGGTCGGCCACCAGGCCGTGACTTGGGCCATGCGCCGCAACCTGCCGGTGCTGGCCTCGGTCCACACCCGGTTCGAGACGTACCTGCGTTACTACAACATGGCCTGGGGCGAGCCGCTGATGGAAGCGATGCTGCGCCGATTCTACCGCCGCTGCAGTGCCCTCGTCGCCCCGTCCGAGAGCATGGCGCAGCTGCTGCGCGAGCAGCGCATGAACTACGACGTGTCGATCTGGTCGCGCGGCGTCGACCACGAGCTGTTCAACCCCGGCCGCCGCGATCTCGAGTGGCGGCGCGGCCACGGCATCGGCGACGACGACGTGGCGATCGGCTTCCTCGGCCGACTGGTCATGGAAAAGGGCTTAGACGTCTTCTCCGACACGCTCGACGAACTGAAGCGACGCGGCATCCGCCACAAGGTGATGGTGATCGGCGAAGGCCCGGCACGCGAATGGTTCGAGGAACGCCTGCCCGGCGGCGCCTTCGTCGGCTTCCAGCAGGGCGCCGACCTCGGCCGCGCCGTCGCCTCGATGGACGTGCTGTTCAACCCCTCGGTCACAGAAACCTTCGGCAACGTCACGCTCGAGGCGATGGCCTGCGGTCTGCCAGTGGTAGCCGCCGCTGCGACCGGCAGCCAGAGCCTCGTCGATGACCGGGTCTCGGGCCGGCTCATCCCGCCGGGCGCCGTCCACCAGTTCGCCGAGGCGCTGAAGGGCTACATCGAGAACCCGGCCCTGCGCTGCGCCCACGGCGAGGCCGGTGTCGAGCGCGCGAGCGAGTTCAGCTGGGACCGCATCAACCACGCCGTCGCAGACACCTATGTCCGCCTGATCCGCCAGAAGGCGCGCGGCTGAGGGCGCGGGTCAGCGCAGCACGCCTTCGCTGCGCTTCCTTGCCGCGTACCACAGCAAAGTCAGCGCAACCGCCCAGATCACGACTGCGAGGGCGTGGCTACCGGGCGAGGCCATGCTCGCGGGCATTTGGCTGGTCAGCTGCCAGATCTGATTGATCGCCAGCCCCAGCAGGGAGCCGGCAAAGGCGATCACCGCCAGCCGGGAGCGGCCGAGCAGGAACAGCGCCCCGAGCAGTCCGCCCCAGACGCCCAGCGCCCAGGTGAACATCGACCAGACAGGCGCGGCGTCGAGCCAGTCGATGACCTCGGGCGGCAGCGGCGCCAGCCACGCGGCGTTGCGCGTCACGGTCATCGAGAAGTCGAGGCAGCCGAAGGCATTCCACACCAGCGCCAGCACGGCGACCACCCAGTATGACCGACCGGGCTTCGCCGTCCCGTCCTGTGCCGCCATCCTTGCCATGAGCCTGCTCCCCTGTTGCGCGCGCAAGTTACGCCCCTCGCCCCATCGACGCAATCTGCGCGCGCGAGGATGACGTTTGCGGGATTACTGCCTAGATAGGCTCCATGGCCGACCTCTTCGCCGATGACATTCCGCCCCCACACGCCCCCGACGCCGTGCGCGAGAATGCCCCGCTTGCCGACCGGCTGCGGCCCCGCACGCTCGCCGATGTCGTCGGGCAGGAGCACCTGACCGGACCCGAAGGCGCGATCGGGCGCATGGTCGCGGCGGGGCGGCTGTCCTCGATGATCCTTTGGGGCCCGCCCGGCACCGGCAAGACCAGCATCGCGCGCCTGCTCGCCGATGCCGTGGGCATGCGTTTCCACGCGGTTTCCGCCGTGTTCTCCGGCGTCGCGGACCTCAAGAAGGCGTTCGCCGAGGCCGATGTCGCCGCCAAGGCCGGCCAGCGCACGCTGCTGTTCGTGGACGAGATCCACCGCTTCAACCGTGCTCAGCAGGACGGCTTCCTGCCTTTCGTCGAGCGCGGCACCGTCACGCTGGTCGGCGCGACGACCGAAAACCCCAGCTTCGCCCTCAACGCGGCGCTGCTCAGCCGCGCGCAGGTGCTGATCCTGCACCGGCTCGATGCCGCCGCGCTCTCCGCCCTGCTCGCCAAGGCGGAGGACCTCGAAGGCCCGCTGCCGCTGACGCCGGATGCGCGCGAGGCACTGGTCGCCTCGGCCGATGGCGACGGGCGCTTCCTGCTCAACCAGGCCGAGACGCTTTACGCCGCGCGCATTCCCGAACCGCTAGACCCAGCGGGCCTCGGCCAGTTCCTCCAGCGCCGCGTGGCGGTCTACGACAAGGACCGCGACGGGCACTACAATCTCATCAGCGCGCTGCATAAGTCCCTGCGCGGATCGGACCCGCAGGCCGCGCTCTACTACATGGCGCGCATGCTCACCGCCGGGGAGGAGCCGCTCTACGTGCTGCGCCGGCTGGTACGCTTCGCCAGCGAGGACGTCGGCCTCGCCGATCCGCAGGCGCTGGTGCAGTGCCTCGCCGCCAAGGACGCCTACGAGTTCCTGGGCTCTCCCGAGGGCGAACTGGCGATCGTCCAGGCCTGCCTCTACCTCGCCACCGCGCCCAAATCGAACGCGGCCTACGCGGCGTTCAAGTCCTCGTTCAAGGCCGCGCGCGAGACCGGCTCGCTCAGCCCCCCGGCGAACATCCTCAACGCGCCGACCAAGCTGATGAAGGACATCGGCTACGGCAAGGACTACGCCTACGACCACGACGCGCCCGACGGTTTCTCCGGCGACAACTACTGGCCCGACGAACTCGGCCCGCAGGTCTACTATGACCCCGTCGAACGCGGATTCGAGCGCGACATCAAGAAGCGCCTGGAATGGTGGGACAAGAAGCGCGCAGAGCGGCGCGAGAGCTGATGACGGACCAAATCGACGGGAACACGCAGCTCTGACCCACTTCCGCAACTTCATGGCGATCGACTGGTCCGGCGCGCTGGGCGAGCGGCAGAAGGGCATCGCCGTGGCGCTCTGTGGCGAGGGCGACGCGGCGCCTCGCCTGTTTTTCCCGCCGCGCCATGCCAAATGGTCGCGGGCCGAGGTGCTGGACCTGCTGCTGCACCGCCTGCCGCCTGATACGTTGGTCGGCATGGACCTCGGTATCTCGCTGCCCTTCGCCGATGCAGGCGCATTCTTTCCCGGTTGGGTGGACAGCCCGCCGAACGCCCGCGCGCTCTGGGCGCTGATCGACGGCCTTTGCGCCGAGGACGCGCACCTCTCGTCCGGAAGGCTCGTGGACCACCCCGAACTCAGCGCCTATTTCCGCCGCCATGGCGGGCGCGAGGGGGCACGGTTCCACTTGCCGGGCGCGGTCCACAAGCGCGGGCGCATGCGCGTGACGGAGGCGGCGCAGGCGCGCGCAGGGTGCAAGCCCTACTCCAACTTCAACCTCGTCGGCGCGGCGCAGGTCGGCAAGTCGAGCCTGACGGGGATGCGCCTGCTGCACCGACTGGACAGGCGGCTTCCGGTCTGGCCCGTCGATCCGCTGCCCGAGCGCGGCTCGGTGCTGGTGGAAATCTACACCACCCTCGCCGCCGTCGCCGCCGGGCGCACCGCCGGCCGCGCCAAGATGACCGACCATGCCGCGCTCGACGCGGCACTGTTAGAACTGGGCTCGCAGCCCGGCAGAGGCACCGGGCCGATCGACGACCACAGCGCCGATGCCCTCGTCACTTCTGCTTGGCTGCGCACCGTCGCCCACCGCGCCGACCTGTGGCACCCCGCCGAACTCACGCCCGAACTCGCCGCTACGGAGGGCTGGACCTTCGGCGCACCCTGACGCACAACCGGCGCGATAAAACAGGGAGCGCCATTCTTCATGAGATCCGTTCTGCTGGCAGGCATCGCCTGCCTTTCGCTTGCCGCCTGCGCCACGACAACGACTGCCGAAAACAATGCGATGGCTGCCGTTGCCAAGCAGGCCGAGCAGCCCTTCCCCAAACAGACCTGGAAGCAGTTCGTCGATGCCAGCATCAAGGACTGGTTCGCCACGGACCCGTCCTTCGCGATCTACGAAGGCGCGCACGAATACGACGGCAAGCTGCCCAATTGGAGCGAGGCTGGCCTCAAGGCCCGCGCCGCTTTCCTGCACGCGGTGATCGACAAGGCCGCCACCTTCAGCGACCTCTCCGATGCCGAACGCTTCGAGCGCGACTATCTCGTGCAGGTCGCCAAGGGTAACCTGTTCTGGCTGGAGGACGCCGACCTGCCGCACAATAACCCGGCCTTCTACATCAACGGTGGGCTCGATCCGAACGTCTACGTCAGCCGCGACTATGCGGATAAGCCGACGCGGATGAAGGCGATGATCGCCTTCTTCAAGGCGGTGCCCGCGCAGGCCGCCAACATCCGCACCAACCTGCCCGGCGCCATGCCCGCGAGCTACATCAAGCTGGGCAAGGACGGCTTCGGCGGCCTTGCCGGCTACTACCGCGGCGATGCCCGCGCCGCCTTCGCAGACGTCGCCGACCCTGCGCTCCAGGCCGACTTCAAGGCATCGTCCGAGGCAGCCGCCACCGCCATGCAGGCCGTCGCCGACCAGATCGGCAAGACCACGCCGACGCAAGGCTTCGCGATGGGCGCGGACAAGTTCGCGCGCATGGTCGCCGCCACCGAGGCGGTCGATGCCCCGCTCGACCAGCTGGAGGCGGCCGGCCGCGCCGATCTCCTGCGCAACCAGCAGGGGCTAAAGGCAGCGTGCGCGAAGTTCGCGCCCGGCAAGACCATCCAGCAGTGCTTCGACAAGATGCGCGCCGACAAGCCCGCCGGCGGCCCCGTCGCCGAAGCCCGCCGCGAGATCCCCGAGCTGGCGGACTTCGTGCGGAAGAACGGCGTCGTCACGATCCCGGGCACGAAACTCGCGCAGGTGGAGGAGAGCCCGCCCTACAACCGCGCCAACTCCGCCTACATCGACCCGCCGGGGCCGCTGGAGAACGGCGGCTCGTCGATCTACTACATCTCACCGCCGGACCCCACGTGGTCGAAGCAGATGCAGATGGACTACATCCCCGGCAAGGCCGACCTGCTGTTCACCACGGTCCACGAGGTCATGCCCGGCCACTACCTGCAGTTCCTCCACTCGAACGCCGCGCCATCCATCGTCGGCAAACTCTTCGTCGGCTACGCCTTCGCCGAGGGCTGGGCGCACTATGCCGAGGAAATGATGCTCGAAGCCGGGCTGGGTGACGGCGATCCGGGCATCCAGGTCGGCCAAATTTCCAACGCCCTGCTGCGCAACTGCCGCTACCTCTCCGCCATCGGCCTCCACGCCCGCGGCATGACGCAGGCGCAGTCGAAGAAGATGTTCATGGAACAGTGCTACCAGGACGAAGGCACCGCCGAGCAGCAGGCCGCGCGCGGGACCTACGATCCCGCCTATCTCAACTACACGCTCGGCAAGCTGATGATCCGCAAGCTGCGCACCGACTGGACCGCCACGCGCGGCGGCACCGCCGCGTGGAAGGGGTTCCACGACGACTTCCTCAGCCGCGGCGGCCCG
>NZ_AKKE01000094.1 GCF_000281975.1 Novosphingobium sp. AP12
CTCGGCCTGCGGCTGCGCCAGCTCCTGCGGCGTCCACGGCCACGACCACGCCGCCGCGCTGGGGGCCAACGTCCCCGCCGCAGACGTCCAGACCTTCTGGGGCGCGCTCGGCTGCGGCTGCTGGGCCGTCTGAGCGAAGACCGAGGAAACAACCGATGACTGCCCCGACCCCCGCTTCCCCCGCGACCTCGCTCCCCCGGCTGCTGCTGCTGCTCTCCGCAACCACCGGCCTCGTCGACGCCGCGTCGGTGCTGGGTCTGGGCAAGGTGTTCACCGCCAACATGACCGGCAACGTCGTGTTCCTCGGCTTCGCGGCTGCGGGGACGCCGGGCTTCAAGGTCGGCCCCTCGCTGCTGGCGCTGGCGACCTTCATGCTCGGCGCCTGGGGGGCAGGCTATCTGGCCCGCGCCCACACGGAGCGGCCGCTGCGCCGCTGGCTGATGTGGGCGGCGATGGTCGAGACCGGCCTGCTGTGGATCGCGGCGCTGATCGCGCTGGGCATCGACGTCACCGCGCAGGCGCCGCAGCTCGGTGTCCTCTCGGTGATCGCGCTGACCGGCTTCGCGATGGGCCTGCGCAATGCCACGGTCCGCTCGCTCAAGGTGCCCGACCTGACGACCACGGTGCTCACGCTGACCATCACCGGCATCGCCGCCGACCGCTCCGGCACCAACCTCGTCCGCCGCTTCGCCGCGGTGCTCTCGATCTTCGCGGGCGCGGCGGTCGGCGCGCTGCTGCTGTTCCACGGCGGCCTCGCCCTGCCCCTCGCACTGGCCGGAGCGATCGTCGTCGGCGCGACGCTGTTGTTCGCCCGCGATCCCGGCTCGGCACTCCCGCACAGGCCCTGAGGGCGAAACAACTCGTCCCGCCGCACTTTTAGGAGGATGCCGGAACCACAAGGCGTTCTGCGCACTAAGCACATTCATACATTCGTATCCTTCAGCCGCCCGCCGATGCAGACTAGCATCCGCGGGCGGCCGAAGTCGGGCGTGCCTACGCGGGCAGCGGGAGGAGTGAGCATGAGGAACCAGCCGGACCCTGCAGCCGCGCCGTGGGTGCAAGACGCCATCCTCGAGCGGTTCCGCTGGACCCGGAACCTCAGCCGCGACCTTGCCCAAGGGCTCAACGAGGCGGACATGACCGTCCAGTCGATGCCCGACGCCTCCCCGGTGAAGTGGCACCTCGCGCACACCACCTGGTTCTTCGAGACCTTCCTGCTGCGCGACCAGGTGCCCGGCTACCGCCTGTTCGACGAGCGCTGGCCCTTCCTGTTCAACAGCTACTACGAGGCCGAGGGCGCGCGCATGGCCCGCCCCGAGCGCGGTCTGCTGACCCGGCCCACCGTCGCCGAAATGCTCGCCTACCGCGACCATGTCGACGAGGCGATGGTCGCGGCGCTGCCCCGGCTGATGGAGCGCCACGGCGAGCTCGTCGAACTGGGCATCCAGCACGAGCAGCAGCACCAGGAACTGCTGCTGACCGACCTCAAGCACCTGTTCTCGCGCAATCCCCTCGGCCCGGCCTATGCCGCCGCCAATCCAGCACCCAAGCTCGAGAGCGTCCCCCTGCGCTGGATCGCAGGACCCGAAGGCCTCGCCGAGATGGGCAGTGACGGCAGGGGGTTCGCCTTCGACAACGAACTGCCGCGCCACCCCTCGTGGCTGGCACCTCATGCGCTGGCGAACCGTCCGGTGACGAATGGCGAGTGGATCGAGTTCGTCGCCGACCGGGGCTATGCCAGCGCTGCCTTATGGCTGTCGGACGGGTGGGATTGGGTGCGGCAGGAAGCCGTTTCCACCCCGCTCTACTGGCGCGGCCACGGCAACGACTGGGAGCATTTCACCCTCGCCGGCTGGCAACCGGTCGACCCGGCCGCCCCCGTCACCCACGTCTCGTTCTACGAGGCCGATGCCTTCGCCAGCTGGGCCGGTGCCCGCCTGCCGACCGAGCACGAATGGGAAGCCGTTGCGCAGGGGCGCGATACGCTGGGCGGTGTCCAACTCGACCATGCGGGCGCCGTCGCCCCCCGGCCCGAGGGCGAGGTGGACGGTTTCGCCTCGCTGTTCGGCAACGTCTGGGAATGGACCGGCTCGGCCTACCGCCCCTGGCCCGGCTACCGCACGGCGGCAGGCGCGGTGGGCGAATACAACGGCAAGTTCATGTCCGGCCAGTTCGTGCTCAAGGGCGGCTCCTGCGCCACCCCGCGCGGCCACGTTCGGGGCTCCTATCGCAACTTCTTCCATCCTCATCAGCGCTGGCAGTTCACCGGCGTGCGCCTTGCAAGGAGCCTCTGACATGCTCTTCACGCCGACCCGCGACGACACCATCGACCGCGCCGCGCCCGCCCCGGTCGATCCCGCCTTCCGCGCCGACGTGCTGCGCGGCCTCGGCCAGCCGCACAAGGCCATCCCCGCCCGCTGGTTCTACGACATGCGCGGCTCGCAGCTGTTCGAGGCGATCACGCAGGTCCCCGAATACTACCCCACCCGCACCGAGACCGCGCTCCTTCACGCCCATGCCAGCGAAGTGGCCAAGCGGATCGGCACCGACGCGACGGTGGTGGAGTTCGGATCGGGCAGCTCGATCAAGACGCGTATCCTGCTCAAAGCCATGCCGCGCGCCACCTACGTGCCGATCGACATCTGCGGAGAGTTCCTCGACGAGGCCTGCGAGGGGCTGGCGGCGCTGTTCCCTCAGCTGAAGATCGTCCCGGTGGAAGCGAACTTCATGAACCCGGTGAACCTGCCGGTGAAGCGCGACGAACAGGCGATGCTGGGCTTCTTCCCCGGCTCCACCATAGGCAACATGACCGCCGCCGCCGCCGTCGACCTGCTGCGCTCGATGCGCGGTACGCTGGGGGCGGGCTCGCACCTGTTGATCGGCATCGACCGGGTGAAGGACCCGGCCCGCCTCGTTGCCGCCTACGACGATGCGCAAGGGGTGACCGCGCTGTTCAACCTCAACCTGCTCCAGCGCATCAACCGCGAACTTGGCGGCACCATCCCGGTGAGCGAGTTCCGCCACGTCGCGCGCTGGAACGAGAGCGCCAGTCGCATCGAGATGCACCTCGAAGCCCGCCGCGCCATCCGTTTCGAGGTCGCGGGCGAGGCGTTCCACATGGAGGGCGGCGAGACCATCCACACGGAGAATTGCCACAAGTACCGCCCCGGCGAGATGCGCCTCCTCCTCGCCGCCGCCGGCTGGAGCGAACTGGAGCACTGGACCGACCCGCAGGGCGACTTCTCGCTGGTCCTGGCCAAGGCCGAGGACGACCGCCAGACGCCTTGATCGGGCGCGCGGCTCGACCTGGCCGGTTCTCAGAAGAACCTTGGGATCGGCCCGAGCTGCGGCGTCTGGTCGGGCAGGTCGACCTGCACGTCGTCGACGTAGCACCAACCCCAGCCCTCCGGCGGATCGTAGCCCTCGATGATCGGGTGATGCGTTTCCCGGAAGTGCGCGCGGGCATGGCGGTTCGGGGAGTCGTCGCAGCAGCCGACGTGGCCGCAGCTGCGGCAGAGGCGCAGGTGGACCCAGTAACTCCCGGTCTTCAGGCACTCCCCGCAGCCCTTGGCGCTCGGGGTGACCTGGTTGATGGTCGAGGTGTGCGAACAGCCGGTCATCAGGCATCCTTCCGGTTGAGAGCGAACATCGCGTGGATCTGCGCGACCACCGCCGCACCTTCGCCCACGGCGGCGGCGACGCGCTTGGTCGAGCCCGCGCGCACGTCGCCGATGGCGAAGACGCCGGGCATCCCGGTTTCGAGCGGCTCGCAGCCGGTCCCCGCCGGTCCTCCGGTGACGACGAAGCCGCGGTTGTCGGTCTCGACGGCATCCGGCAGCCAGTCCGAATTGGGATCGGCGCCGATGAACAGGAACAGGTGCCGCAGATCCCGGCGGTGGAGCGAGCCGTCGGCATTGTGGCGGATCGTCGCGCCCGCGAGGCCGCCCAGCGCGTCACCCTCCAGTCCGACGACTTCTGCGCCCATGTGAACCTCGACGTTGGGTAGCGCGGCAATGCGGTCGATCAGGTAGCGCGACATCGTCTCGCCCAGGTCGCGCCGCACGATCATGTGCAGCCGCTTCACCTGCGGCGCCAGGTAGACCACCGCTTGCCCGGCAGAGTTGCCGCCGCCGACCAGCGCCACTTCCTCGCCCGCGCAGAGCCGCGCCTCGATCGGCGAGACCCAGTAGGAAACCCCCGCGCCCTCGAACCGCTCCAGCCCCTCGACCGCCGGGCGCCGGTAGCGCGCGCCAGAGGCCACCACCACCGCGCGCGCCTTCAGGCTGCGCTCGCCGGCGAGGGAGAGGTGGAGGTGGTCGTCCTGCCGCTCCATCCGCTCCACCTCTACCGGGATCGCCATCTGCGCCCCGAATTTGAGCGCCTGGTTGAAGGCGCGGCCCGCCAGCGCCTGCCCGGAGATGCCGGTGGGAAAGCCGAGATAGTTCTCGATCCGCGCCGAGGCTCCGGCCTGCCCGCCCATGCTGCGGCAGTCGAGCACCACCACCGACAGACCCTCGGACGCCGCATAGACCGCCGCAGCAAGGCCCGCGGGGCCGGCGCCGACGATGGCGACGTCCTGCACCGCGTCGGGGTCGATCTGGGCGGACATGCCGAGACACGCGGCGAGTTCGGTTTCCTGAGGGCGGCGCAGGATCGGGCCGGTGGGGCAGACGACGAGGGGGTATTCCTCGGGCGCGACGCCCAGCCGCTCGACCATCTCCTTGCCCTCGCCGTCCTCGCTGACGTCGAGCACGAGGTAGGGGTAGCCGCTGCGGCGCAGGAACTCGCCAAGGCGCAGGATGTCGGGGCTGCCGGGGACGCCGATCAGGACGGTGCCCGCGCCGCCCTGCTCGATCAGCCCGACGCGGCGCAGGATCAGGGCGCGCATGACGGTTTCGCCAAGGTCTGCCGAGCCGATCATCAGGGCGCGAAGATGCGCGGCGTCGATCGGCAGGGCGGTGCAGCCCTCGTCTCCGGCGCGCCCTCCCGCGATCGAGGGGCGTCCGGCGAGCTGGTTGATCTCGCCGGTGAACTGGCCGGGTCCGTGGGTGGTGATGCGCGCCTCGCGGCTGAGGCCGTCGCGGCGCAGGACGTCGATCCCGCCCTCTATCACGAGCCAGGTCGGCGAATCGCAGTCGCCGATGGCGTAGACCATCTCTCCGGCCTCGAAGCGGCGTTCCGGCCCGCTGGCGAAGCGCCGTGCTTCGGCGATCTCGGCGGCGCCGAGCACCGGGAACATCTGGTATTCGCGGCTCGCGATGTTGCTCAATGCCGGTCTCCCGTAGGTGAAGCGGATGGCCTGGGTATCGGGCGGCAGGCCCGCAGAAGCCACTATACGCAGGTTTTGGGTCGGTCTGTCGACACCGCGGTAGCCTAAATAAACCTGCGTATGATGGCGCGGGGACGAGGTGCGGGCGACAAGGGAGACATTGCCGAACCCGCCGCAAGGACGCTTCCGATGCCGATGGCCCAACGCTTCTCGAACCAGCACGCGGCGGAAATGGAGGTTTCCCGCGAGAGCGACCACCGGATCGCCAACAACCTCCAGCTGCTGATGGCGATGATCGCCGCCGAGCGCCGCGACGTCGCCGACCCGCAGGGCGCGCTGGCGCTCGACCGGATGATGGGGCGGATCGGCGCGATCGCCGGCGTCCACCGGCAGCTGACGCGGCTCGAAACGGGGGCGGACCCTGCGGTTGAGATCGGCGGCTACCTCCAGATGCTGGTCCACCAGATCGAGAGCGGGTGCTGCGACGTCGTGGGCGGGCGGCGCCTGAAGGTCGCCTCGGACTCGGCGCTGGTGCCAGCGCGCATGGCGGCGGCGATCGGGCTCATCGCGTCGGAATGCGTGCTCAACGCCTGCAAGTACGCCTACCCCGGGGGCGCGGCGGGCGAGGTGCGGATCGAGCTGCGGCTGGCGAGCGCCCGTGCGCTGCGTCTCACGGTGGAGGATGACGGAGTGGGCAAGACCGAAGGCGGCGCCGGCTTCGGCACGCGGCTCATCGACATGCTCGCGGCGCGCATCGGCGGCGCACTCCTGCGTGAGGCCACCCGGCCCGGAACCCGGATCGTGCTGGCCGTGCCGCTCTGATGGACATTGCCACAATGCTGCACGCGCGAAACCGGGGGTTGCGCGTAGCCGGTTCCCCCGGCATTTTCCCTGTCCGGAACCGCTATGGGTCCTGGCAGGAGGCAGCGATGCACGGCGATGCCGAGGCGCGGACGTTCGTGAGGAGGATCTACGCGGGCGCTGCCGTGGTCCTGGCGCTGGGCATCTTCGCGCTCGACGCACTGAGCCCGCTTCAGGGCGCGGTCGCAGTGCTCTACACCACCGTCGTCGTGCTGGTCGGGCGCACCCATTCGCGCCGCCTGATCCTGTGGGCCACCGGGCTCTGCGCGGTGCTGGCGGCCGTCGGCTACGGCGTCTCGCACTGGAGCGACCCGCTGGGCTCGCCCGCGATGCGCCTCGGTGTCAGCCTCGTCGCGCTGGGAGTGACGACCGCGCTGTTCCTGCGCCAGCTCGCCGAGAGCGCCGAGCGCGCCCGGTCCGACGCGCGCTACCGCACGATCTTCTCGGCCGCCGGCTTTCCGATCTGGGAGTCCGACTGGTCCGGCGCCTTCGCGCTGCTGCCCGGCGCGGTCGCGCTGGATGAGCCCACCATCCGCCGCGCCTTTCGCTCGGCTTGGGTGCGCAACGCCAACCATGCCGCCGCGCGCCTGTTCGGCCTGTCCGACCGCACTGCGCTGATCGGCGCGACCATCGACGACTACGCCACCCCCGCGGCCTTCGAAACGCTCGCCCGCATCTACGCGGCCCTGCTGCGCGGCGAGACGGCGGTGGAAGTGGAAACCACCTTCCAGGCCCGCGCCGGGGATGCGGTCGACGTGCTGCTGCAGATATCGCTGCCGCCC
The DNA here is from genome assembly GCF_000281975.1 of Novosphingobium sp. AP12. GTDB lineage: Bacteria > Pseudomonadota > Alphaproteobacteria > Sphingomonadales > Sphingomonadaceae > Novosphingobium. Next base: position 6,913 of record NZ_AKKE01000094.1, read on the forward strand.
GACCACGACGGCTGGAAGCGCGTGCTCATCATGGCGGTCGACGTCACCGAGCGGAACCGCGCGCAGGCCCGGCTCGTGCAGTCGCAGGCGGCGCTCACGCACATGTCGCGGGTGACGACGCTGGGCCAGCTTGCCGCCTCGATCGCACACGAGGTCAACCAGCCGCTCTCGGCGATCATCACTTACGCGCGTTCGGGCCTGCGCTGGCTGGAGCGCGAGGGGCCGGGTGCCACCGAGACGGCCGACTGCCTCCAGCACATCGCCGGAAACGCAGGCCGCGCCGCCGACGTCATCGCCGGCATCCGGGAACTGGCGCGCAAGGCCGATCCCAGTCACGAGAGCGTCGTGCTCGAAACGCTCGTCGAGGATACCGAGGCGCTGCTCCGGCGCGACCTGCAGGCCCACGAGGTAGCCCTGCGCATCACCATGGAGCCCGGCCTCCCGCGCCTCGTCGGAGACCGGGTGCAGTTGCAGCAGGTGCTGATGAACCTCGTCCTCAACGCCCAGCAGGCGATGGCTGACCTCCCGCCCGATGCCCGCGAGATGTGCCTCGTCGCCGCGCGCGACGGGGATAGCGTAACCGTCGAGGTCAGCGACTGCGGCACAGGCATCGACGGTGATCCCGAGGCGCTGTTCCGGCCCTTCTTCACCACCAAGGCCGACGGCATGGGCATGGGCCTGTCGATCTGCCGCTCGATCCTCGAGGCGCACGGCGGGACGCTTTCGGCGCGTAACCAGCCCGGCGGCGGGGCGAGCTTCCTGCTGCGCCTGCCCGCCGCTGCGGACGCAGAAGCGATCGCGGCATGAGCGGCGGGGACCTGCAAGCGCGCGTCTGCGTGCTCGACGACGACGCGGAAGTGCGCGCCAGCATCGGCAGCCTGCTGCGCTCGGCCGGGCTCGACGTGGCGCTCTACGCCAGCACCGCCGAGTTCCTCGCCGCCGGCGTGCCCGAGGTCGCCGCCTGCCTCGTGCTCGACATCCGCCTGCCGGGCGAGAGCGGGCTCGATTTCCAGGAGCGCCTTGCGGCCGAGGGGCTGGCGATCCCGGTCATCCTCATCACCGGCCACGGCGATATCCCGATGACCGTGCGGGGCATGCGGGCGGGCGCGGTGGACTTCCTGCCCAAGCCCTTCGACGATGCGCAGCTGCTCGCCTCGGTCCGCGCGGCCCTTGCCGCCGACGCCGCGCGCCGAGTCGCGCAGGCGGGCACGTCCTCCCTGCGCGAGGCGCACGAGGCGCTCACCCCCCGCGAGCGGGAGGTCATGGCGCTGGTCGTCACCGGGCTGATGAACAAGCAGGTCGCCGCCCGGCTGGAGCTTTCGGAGATCACCGTGAAGATCCACCGCGGCAACGTCATGCGCAAGATGCAGGCCCAGTCGCTCGCCGATCTCGTCCGCATGGCCGAGCAGCTGGGCGTTCGCGACGCCTCGATCCACCGGTATAACACGTGAGTATGATGGCGCCGGACCGGGGCTGAGCCCAATTGGAACTGCGGGGGCAGTCCATGGGTTTCGCCCAGCATACCGGAGAACACGTTGGTCGCCCCGTCACCTGCCCCCCTCATAGCCATCGTCGACGATGATGCCGGCGTGCGCGGCAGCCTCGATAGCCTGCTCCGCTCGGCGGGCCTGCGCGGCCTCGGCTTCTCGCGGGCGGAGGACCTGCTCGGCGCCGCGATTCGCGAGCGGGTAGCCTGCATCGTCACCGACCTGCACATGCCGGGCATGACCGGCCTCCAGCTCCAGTCCGAACTCACGCGGCGCGGCTGCACCCAGCCGGTGATCGTGATGACCGCCTTTCCCACCGATGCCGCCCGCGACCAGGCGATGGCCGGCGGCGCGCGGGCCTTCCTCACCAAACCGGTCGATCCCGACATGCTGCTCGAGGCGATCGAGAGCGTGCTGGGTTAGAGTCCATACCTAGGTGTAGATGGGCGGGCCCATCTCCCGCGCCTACCTTCCGAGGCATCCGGCGACCTCATGCCGCCGCGCCCCGAAGGAGACCTCCCATGTCCGAACACATCGTCGTGACCCCCGCCCAGCGCCACCTCGGCACCCCCACCGACCTCGGCGAGGACGCCACGCGCGACATCTCCGGCGGGCTTAAAGCGCTGCTGGCGGACGTCTTCGCGCTCTATCTCAAGACGAAGAACTTCCACTGGCACATGAGCGGGCCGAACTTCCGCGACTATCACCTGATGCTCGACGAGCAGAGCGACCAGATCTTCGCGATGACGGACCCGATCGCCGAACGCGCCCGCAAGCTGGGCGGCACGACGATTCGCTCGATCTCGGACATCGCCGGCCACCAGCGCCTGCTCGACAACAACGCCGACTACGTCGATCCGCTCGACATGCTGGCCGAGCTGCACGGCGACAACAAGCAGCTCGTCGCCGAATTGCGCCGAGTCCACGAACTCTGCGACGAATATCGCGACATCGCGACCGCCAGCCTCATCGAAGTGTGGATCGACGAGACCGAGCGCCGCGCCTGGTTCCTCTACGAAAGTGGCCGCGGCGGCCGGGTCTGAGCCTCGAAACGGTCCGAAAACCCCCGCCGGCCCGGCTTTCTGCACGGGCCGGCGCGTGATGTCAGGCTTCGATAGCTATCTGCGGAATATGTGCTATAGGCCGCGATGCTGATGTCGCCATCGACGGATATCGGGCCGCTTCAGCTGCTCCCTTTGTCCCTTAGTTGCTTCGCGAAGCCGGGATGCCCCGCATTGGTGCATGCCCGTCAACCTCGGACAAGGAATGCGTCCCATGATCACCGGAAAAGTAAAGTTCTTCAACGCCGACAAGGGCTATGGTTTCATCGCGCCTGAAGGCGGCGGCGACGATGCCTTCGTGCACATCTCGGCCGTTGAGCGCGCAGGCATGCGCACCCTCGATAAGGAGCAGCGCGTCTCCTACGAGCTGGAAACCGATCGCCGTGGCAAGACCTCGGCCGTCAACCTCCAGCCTGCCTGAACAGGTTGAAGGGAGCGGTCCGCCGGTTTCGGCGGGCCGCTCCCTTTTCCTTTGATACTTGAGAGAACTAGGTAGCAGTTAATGGCAGGATACAAGGAACCCGGCATCCAGGACCGGGTCAACGCCGCCGCACAGGCGCGCGCCAAGGCCCTTGAGCTTCTGAAGTCGAAGCCCCCGATCGATCCGGACGTGCAGGCCGAGCGTATCGCCAAGGCAGCCGAGCGCGAAGCCGCGCAGGCAGCGAAGCGCGAGGCCGCGAAGGCCGCTCGCGAAGCCAAGATCGCCGAAAAGGCCGCCCAGGCCGAGAAGGCGCGTCAGGAAGCGGCAGCAGCCGCCCCGCCGCCGCCCCTCACCGAGGAAGAGAAGAAGGCTGCCCGCGACGCTCGTTACGCCGCGCGCAAGGCACGCAAGAAGTAAGACCCGCGCGCAAAGTCCGGACCATCAGGGTCCTCCCAGGAAGGTGCCCCGATGATCGCTCCCCAGCTCGAGGATGAACTCATCGGCACCGCCCGCGTGCCCGATGGCGTCGAACTCAAGCTCGTCCGCAACGGCGACGATTTCGCGATCCTGCTCGATCGCAACGAGCTGATGAGCACCGACATCTGCGCTTCGGAAGAAGAGCTGGCGACGATGACGCTGGACCGGCTGGCGGATCGCCCGGCGCCGCAGCTGCTGATCGGCGGCTACGGCATGGGCTTCACCCTGCGCGCCGCGCTGCGCGTCCTCGGTCCCGACGCCGAAGTGACCGTGGCCGAGATCGTTCCCGAGATCATCGAGTGGGCCCGCGGGCCCATGCGCGGCCATACCAACGGCTGCCTCGACGACCCGCGCGTGATCCTCGTCAACGACGACGTGGCGATGCTGATCGGCACCGCCCGCGAAGCCTACGACGCCATCCTCCTCGACGTCGACAACGGACCCGAGGGCCTGACTCGCCGGCTCAACGACGACCTCTACGGCGAAAACGGCCTCAAGGCCGCGATGGACGCGCTGACCCCGGGCGGCATCCTGGCCGTCTGGTCGGCCACCCCCGAACCTGCGTTCAACGTCCAGCTGGAAAAGGCGGGCTTCGAGGTGGAAGAGGTGAACGTGCGCGCGCAGATCGGCAACAAGATCGACCACCACCTCATCTGGTTCTGCCGCAAGCCCTGAGTTTCCCGTCGTCCCGGCGAAGACCGGGACCTCTGGGTACCAAGCATGACGGCGCGCCGCCGCCTTGCATGAACGCCGGCGCGCTGGCATAGGCGCGGCCGCTTTGCGGTCACAAGGAACAGCCACATCATGTCCGCCGTAACGCCCGCCAAGGCCCTCGGGATCGACTTCGGCACGACCAACTCGGTCGTCGCGCTGGCCACGGGCGAAGGCAACGCCGATCTCGTCGAGTTCCGCGCCCCTGGCGGCACCGCCTCGGTATTCCGCACCGCGCTGTGCTTCTGGCAGGACGGAGACCGGCCCGGCGGCGTGGCCCACGAGGCCGGGCCCTGGGCCATCGCCGAGTTTCTCGACTTTCCGCAGGGCAGCCGCTTCCTGCAGTCGTTCAAGTCGGTCGCCGCCAACCCGCTGTTCGACCAGGCCACCATCTTCGAGAAGCGCATGCGCTTCGAGGACTTGGGGCGCACCTTCCTCGAGCACCTCGTCGCCCACGGCGGCGCGGCGCTCAGGAACCTGCCCGAGCGCATCGTCGTCGGCCGCCCGGTCCGCTACGTCGGCTCGCGCCCGGACGAGGCGCTGGCGCGCACCCGCTACAACGCGATGTTTGCCACGCTCGGCCGCGAGGTCCACTACGTCTACGAGCCGCTCGGCGCCGCCTATGGCCATGCCTCGCGGCTGGACCGCCCGGCGACACTGCTGGTGGCGGACTTCGGCGGTGGCACCAGCGACTTCTCGATCGTGCGCGTCGATGCGCCCGGCGCCGCGCGGCGCTGCGTTCCGCTGGGGTCGGCGGGCATCGGCATCGCCGGCGACCGCTTCGACTTCCGCATCATGGACAAGCTGGTCCTGCCGATGCTGGGCAAGGGCGGCACCTACCGCTCGTTCGACAAGGTGCTGGAAATCCCCGACGGCCACTTCACCGACTTCGGCGACTGGTCGCGCCTCGCCCTGATGCGCAACCGCCGCACGCTGGCCGAACTCGCCAAGCTCCAGCGCAGCGCCACCAACACCGCCGCCATCGACCGCATGATCGCGGTGGTCGAGCACGAACTGGGCTACCCGCTTTATGAGGCCGTCGGCCGCCTCAAGCGCAGCCTGTCGAGCGACGCCCACGCCGGCTTCCGGTTCGACAGCCCCGAACTCGCGATCGAGGCCGAAGTCAGCCGGGCCGATTTCGAAAGCTGGATCGCCCCCGACCTCGAGCAGATCGCCCTGACCCTCGACACCGCGCTCGCCAACGCCGGCGTGACTGCCGAGGGCATCGACCGCGTGTTCCTGACCGGCGGCTCCTCGCTGATCCCCGCCGTCCGCCACATCTTCGAAGCCCGCTTCGGCGAGGACCGCATCGACAGCGGCGACGAACTCACCTCGATCGCCCACGGCCTCGCGCTGATCGGCGAATCCGCCGACCTCGCCGAATGGAGCGCCGCGCAGGAGGGGTAAGTCCCCTCAGCAGCACTTCCCCCCGCCCGCACCGCTGAAGCGCGCATTCTCCCGGTTGCGGAAGAACTCGACGCGGGTCATCGGCGCGGCCTCGGGATGGTGCTGGGCCATGTGCGCGAGGTAGACCTCGTAGGGCGGCTGGCCGACCATGAGCCGGGCCATCTCGCGCAGCCGGCGGACGAGCCCGCTCACGACGCCGCCACCATCTGCGCCGGGCTCTCGTTCACGCTCGGCCCGT
>NZ_AKKE01000095.1 GCF_000281975.1 Novosphingobium sp. AP12
CGGCAGCCGAGCCCCAAAAGCCGCCATGAACGTGCTCACGGAACATAGGCGTCATCCGCAGGTTCTGAAGCCGAGTTCGCCGAAAGGGTCGGCGCAGTTAAGGGAGAGACCACATGTTCCGTTGGGCCATCATATTTGCCGTCGTCGCTTTGATCGCTTCGCTGCTCGGCTTCGGAGGAGTGGCAGGTCTGTCCGCCGATTTCGCCAAGATCCTGCTGCTGATAGCTGCGGTTATTCTGGTGCTCGGCTTCCTGTTCGGGCGTGGCAAGCGACTGCCCTGAGGACGTCGCTGACCGAGGCATCTGAAGCGGCACCTGAATATACAGATTGTCAGTCTAAGCCCCCGCGTCACAGCGGGGGCTATCTGCGTGCGGAAAGTGTTGCTTCACCAATCTCAGCCGCATCGCGGTCCGTTTTAAGTCGGCCAAAGCGGGATGCCGAGGGGCGGGCCTGTTCCGCCCCTCGCCATCCCGCACGTCCCGCTGGGGATAGTACAAATTTTTCGGGGTGGCCCGCGCCATGCCCCTGACCTAGTCCCCGGGCCTATGAGCACACGGGTGAATGATGGCTTCGCAGCGCTGACCGAGAAGGAGAAGCAGACACTTCGCCTGATCGTGCGCGGCCATGACGCGAAATCGATCGCGCGAAGTCTGGGCCTCTCGGTGCACACGATCAACGAGCGCCTTCGCGACGCACGGCGCAAGATGGCGGTGTCGAGCAGCCGCGAGGCAGCGCGCCTCCTGCTGGACGCCGAGGGCGGCGATCCGGCCCGCCCGGCCCCCGATTTCGTGGGGGACACGCCAATCGGGGAATACGCGAAGGCTCTTCCGGCCGATCAGGAAACCGCGCTGATCGGCGGCGCACGGCGGTTGCCCCGCCGTTTCTCGATCCTGATCGGAGTTTTCGTCATGACACTTGCCCTCGGCCTGCTGGCGCTCGCCGCCTTTCCGCAGATCGCGTCCTCCCCGTCGCCGGCTTCGGGTGCCTCCAGCACGGCACGCAGCGCCGAAGCGGTGGACACGGCGCGGCAATGGCTGGCCTTGCTGGACCAGAAGCGCTGGGACGACAGCTACCGGCAAACCGGCGCGGCCTTCCGCAAGCTGAACACGCCGCAAGTGTGGGCAGCGGCATCCGAGGCGGCCCGCACGCCGCTCGGCGCGGTGATTTCCCGCACGTTCGCCAGCCAGGAGAACCTTCCCGCGCCGCCCGCCGGCTACGAGGTGGTGAAGTTCCGCAGCCGCTTCGCCAACCGGGCCGAGGCGGTGGAGACGGTCACGCTCGAACGCGAGGACGATCGCTGGAGCGTGGTGGGCGTGACGATCGAGTAAGGGCGCGGGGCGGGGCTTTCCGCGCAGGTCTCCCCGCCTCCCGAACATCCCGGTGGATCACCGCGCCTTCCCCCTTGAGCCCCGCCCCGCCTGCGCCTAAGGCATGGTCTTTAATGACATCACCAGAATACACGTATCCGGAAGGCGCGCTCGCCTTCCCGCACCGGGGCCTCGTGGGCATCGCGGGGCTGGCCCCGCACGAGATCTGGTTCCTGCTCGACGAGGCGGAACAGTGGGTCGAGATGAACCGGGGGGCGCAGAAGCGACGGGAGCTGCTCTCGGGCCTGACGATCATCAACGCCTTCTTCGAGAACTCGACCCGTACGCTGCTCAGCTTCGAGATCGCCGGCAAGCGCCTCGGCGCCGACGTGGTGAACATGGCGGTGGCGAACTCCAGCGTGAAGAAGGGCGAGACGCTGATCGACACGGCGATGACCCTCAACGCCATGCGCGCCGACGCGATCGTCATCCGCCACGCAAGCTCGGGTGCGGTGGCGCTGATCGCGGGCAAGGTCGACTGTCCGGTGCTCAATGCCGGCGACGGCCAGCACGAACACCCAACGCAGGCCCTGCTCGACGCGCTGACGATCCGCCAGGCGAAGCGCGCCTTCAACGGCCTGTGCGTCACCATCTGCGGGGACATCCTGCACAGCCGCGTCGCCCGCTCGAACATCCTGTGCCTCGCCTCGCTGGGCGCCGACGTGCGCGTCTGCGCGCCGCCCGCACTGATGCCCGCCGACATCGAACAGATGGGCGTCACCGTCTTCCACGACTTCGACGCGGCGCTGACGGGCGCCGACGTGGTGATGATGCTGCGCCTCCAGCTGGAGCGCATGGAAGGTCAGTTCATCCCCTCCCCACGCGAATACCGCCACCTCTACGGGCTGACGCTCGACCGGCTGGAGCTCGCCGAATCGAACGCGCTGGTCATGCACCCCGGCCCGATGAACCGGGGGATCGAGATCGACAGCAACGTCGCCGACCATGTGGAACGCTCGATGATCACCACGCAGGTCGAGATGGGGGTCGCCATCCGCATGGCCTGCCTCGACGTGCTGACCCGCAAGGGCCGCAAGCTGGAGGGCTGGGCATGAGCCTTCACGCACCGCTCACCATCACCGGCGGCCGCCTGCTGCTTCCGGACGGCTCGATCCAGCCTGGCGCGATCCGCTGCGAGGGCGGGTTCATCACAGCGCTCGGCGCGGACGTCGCCGCGCAGGAGGGCGACACCGTCCACGATGCGCGCCGCAGCCTCATTGCGCCAGGGCTCGTCGACATCGGCGTCTTCGCGATCGACAAGCCCGCCTTCCACTTCGGCGGCGTCACCCGCGCCGCCCTGATGCCGGACCAGAACCCGCCGCTGGACGTGCCCGCGCGGGTGCGCTTCGCCGCGCAGTCGGGAAAGCCGGACTTCTGGGTCCACCCGCTGGCCGCCGCGACGCAGGGCCTTTCCGGCACCGCGCTCGCCGAGATCGCGATGATGCGCGACGCGGGCGCGCGTGCGGTCTGCACCGGACGCCGGTGGATCGGCGATTCGGGCACCATGCTGCGGCTACTGCAATACACCGGCATGCTCGGCATGGTGGTGATCGCCCATGCCGAGGACGCCGGGATCGTCGGCACCGCAGTCGCCACGGCTGGCGAAATGGCGACCCGCCTCGGCCTCCCCAGCGCGCCCGCGCAGGCGGAAGCGATCGCGATCGCCCGCGACATCGCGCTGGCCGAGATGGCGAATGCCGCGATCCACTTCCGCAACGTGACGACCGCCGCCGGGCTCGACCTCGTGCGCGCGGCCAAGGCGCGCGGCCTCAAGGTGACGGCAGGGGTGAGCCCGGCCTACTTCATGCTCTCGGACCTCTCGATCGGGGCGTTCCGCACCTTTACCCACCTCTCCCCGGCGCTGCGCTGCGAGGCGGACCGGCAGGCGGTGATCGCCGCCGTCGCGGACGGCACCATCGACATCGTCGCATCGGGCCACGACCCGCGCGGGCCTGAGGACAAGCGCCTGCCCTTCGCCGATTCGGCGCCGGGCATGGCGGGCGCGGAGACGCTGCTCCCCCTCACCCTGAGCCTCGTGCGCGACGGCGTGATCGACATGGGCCGCGCCTTCGACCTCCTCGCCGGCAACCCCGCGCGCCTGCTGGGCGTCGAGGCCGGACGCCTTGCGCCGGGCCTCGAGGCGGACATCGCGGTGATCGATGCCGAGCGCCCCTGGATCGTCAACTCGGACAAGATGGCCGCCAGCGCGGGCAACACCCCGTTCGACCGCCAGCCCGTCCAGGGCCGCGTCCTAGCGCTGTTCAAGGGCGGCGTCGCGGTGCGCACGAAGAAGACTTCGGGCTAGGACGAAAAAACGGTCTCCCGTCCCGGAGGATGGAAGGCCGCGTGAGGTTCACATGGAAATGGCGAGCGGGGCGCGTCGCCTCAGCGGCTGCGGGCCAGCATCGGCCCGGCGGGGAGGCCGCGCGGCTGCGGGCGCGTATCGACGATGGCGAGGCAGGCCTCGCCGCCGCGCTTGACCGTCGAGCACATGCCCTCCGCCGAGCTGCGGTCGAAGCCCTCGGCGGCGACGCGGAAATAGCGGCGGCCGTGCACCTGCGCCTCGGTGATGCGCATGGCGTGGTCGCGCAGCGCCGGGTTGCGCTTGAGATAGATGCCCCAGGCCCGCTGCGCGCCCTCCATCGTGGCGAACGAGCCGAGCTGGACGAGGTGGCTGCCCTGAGCCGCGGCGCGGGCGGGCTGGGCCTTGGCCGGCTGGACCCTGGGCGCGGCGGGCTTGCGTGGCGGCGGCTTGGGGAAATCGGCGAAGGCGCGCTCGATCGTGGTGCGGTCGGGCTGGCTGGCCGGGGCCGCTGCTTCCGCCGCCGCAGGCACGATCGCGGAGGCCACCTGCGCGGACGGGCCAGCGCCCCAGAAGCTCTCGCCCGATTCGACCGGCGGCAGTTCGGCGTCCGCGACCGCGGCGGGCGCAGAGACCGCGGCCGTTTCCGCCGTATCCGCCAGCGCCATGCGCGGAGCGCGCTCCACGCCGCCCAGCGCCAGCGCGGCGGGCTGGCCGGGATCGCTGCGCAGCGGCGTGCCGAGCAGTCCGGCGACCCGCGACTGCGCCTGTTCGGCGCGCGCATGGGAGGCCCACTCGGCGATGCGGGCATCAAGCTGATCCCCGGGAACGTCCTGCGAGGCGACCACCCTCGCCTGCGACCAGCGGCCGTCCAGCGCATAGGCATAGGCCAGGTTCTGGCGGACCGTCGCGCTGTTCTCGCCCCCGCGCAGCGTGTCGGTGAGCAACGCGACGCCCTGCGCGGGCTGCCCCGCCAGCGCGACGGCAAGGCCGAAGTCGCCCGCCGGGATCTTGTCCCGCCAATGCGACAGCACCTCGAGTGCCTGCGCATTGCGGCCCGACCCGATGTAGGCAAGCGCCAGGCTCAGCCCGGTGCGCGGGCTCTGGTCTCCCAGCGAAACCGCGTCCTCGAACGTGGTCGCCGCCGAATCGAAGCGGCCGGCCGCGAGATACAGCTGCGCGAGGTCCGCCCGCGCCGAGGCGTTGCTTGCAGACCTGGCGACGCGCGCCTCGGCCTTCGCCACCATGCTGTCGGCGATCCCCTCGCCCTGCCCGCCGGTCGGCGCGTCGGCCATCGGCGCCGACCCGGCGCTGGCGAGCGAAGGCTGGCCCGAACAGCCCGCGAGCAGCGCCGCGACCATCGCCGAGCACAAGGTGAAGCCCGCGTTCCGGGCGCTGCTACCAAGACGTTCCATTACATGACTTTCCATCAGGACACGGTGACGCGGCGGCCGAAGCCGCCCACGGGCCGGAGCGCCCCCTGCATCATCGGCTGGCCGGATGCGGGGGCGGCGAACACGGTGCGCCGGAAATTCTTCTCCAGGCGGTCCGCGACATAATTCCACAAGGCGCCCACCTCCTGCGAGGAGCGGCCGCCGGGATCGACTTCCATCACCGTGTGCCCGTCGATCATCGAGGCCGCGAAATCGGTGCGCTGGTGCAGCGTGACCGGCGCCACCGTGCCGTGCTGCGAAAGAGCGACGGCGGCCTCGGCAGTGATACGCGCCTTGGGGGTGGCGGCGTTGACGACGAAAAGCAGCGGCTTTCCCGAACGCTCGCACAACTCGACGGTCGCGCCCACGGCGCGCAGGTCGTGCGGGCTGGGGCGGGTCGGCACCACGATCAGTTCGGCCACCTGGATGACGCTCTGGATCGCGAGCGTGATCGCGGGCGGTGTATCGATGACGGCCAGCCTGAAGCCCTGCTGGCGCAGCGCCTGCAGGTCGCTCGCCAGCCGGGATACGGTTGTCTGCGCGAAAGCGGGCATCTCCGCCTCGCGCTCGTTCCACCAGTCGGCAAGCGAGCCCTGCGGGTCGATGTCGATCAGGACGACCGGACCGGCTCCTACGCGCTGGGCCTGCACGGCGAGATGGCCGGACAGGGTCGTCTTTCCCGATCCGCCCTTCTGCGATGCCAAAGCGAGTACGCGCAAAACCATTCCCCCGAAGCCCATGCGCCCGGCGGGCATGCGCCCTAGCCGAACCTTCGATGGAGGAATTGCCCGATCGTTCCTAATTTACGGTTAAGCGCGTAGTACCGCGGTGTCCGCCGACTTCCAAACGACGAAGGCCCAGCCCGCCAACATCGTCACCGGGCGTTAACCCTTGCCGGGTATGCCGATTTCCGGTTCAAAATGGGACCTTGGCGCGTTGCGGGCTGGCATGGTCCGCGCGAATACGCTTACCGTTCGCACATTCACGAGGCTGGGCCGGGCGACATCGATTTGAGCAAAGTTCTTCCACTCCTCCGCTCGGGCCTTCTCGTGCTCGCCGCCTCGACCATAGGCACCGCCCTCGCCGCTCCGCTCGCGCATGCCGACGTGAAGTCCGGTGTCGATGCCTGGTCCGCGGGCGACTACGACGCCGCGATCGCCCAGTGGCGGCCGCTGGCCGACCGCGGCGACCCGGACGCGCAGTTCAATCTCGCGCAGGCCTACAAGATGGGCCGCGGCGTGCCGATGGACGTCGCCAGGGCCGAAGCCCTCTACGGCGAGGCCGCCGCCAAGGGTCACACCCAGGCGGCCGACGCTTACGGATTGCTGCTGTTCCAGCGGGGCGAACGCGCGCGCTCGCTGCCCTATATCCAGGCGTCGGCGGCGCGCGGAGATGCCCGCGCCCAGTACATCCTGGGGGTTGCGCACTTCAACGGCGACATGGTGCCCAAGGACTGGGTGCGCGCCTATGCTCTCGTCAGCCTCGCCCAGCAGGAGGGCCTGCCGCAGGCGACCGGGGCCAAGGCGCAGATGGACCAACACATTCCCCTGGCAGACCGGCAGAAAAGCGTGGTCCTCGCCCAACAGATCGCCGCGCAGGCTGCCGCCAACCGCGCGCGCCTGAACACCTCGGCCGAACTCGGCACGCAGCTGGCGGCGGCAGAGCCCGCACCCGCCATCGCCGCGCCGCGCAGCGCAGTGACGCAGGCCGCGCGCCTCGCCGGGACCGACAGCCCTTCGACCGCCGGGGCCGACTATGCGCGCAGCGCCCCAGCGCGCAGGCCTGTCGCTACGCCTGCGCCCCCGCGGACGCTCGCCCCGGCGCCGACGCCGAAGCCCGCCGTTCCCGCGCCCAGGCCCGCGCCGGTAAGGGCCGCGTCCAAGCCTGCTCCCAAGCCCGCCGTTGCCCCGTCCGGACCCTGGCGCGCCCAGCTCGGGGCGTTCGGCGTCGCCGGGAATGCCGATGCGCTCTGGGCGAAGGTCAGGTCCCGGCCCGAGCTTGCCGGACACGCCCGCTCGCTCGTTCCCGCCGGCAAGCTGGTGAAGCTGCAGGCGACCGGCTTCGCCTCGCGCGCCGACGCCGCGGCCGCCTGCTCGCGCCTGACCGCCGGTGGCTTCGGGTGCCTGCCGGTCAGGGACTGACCCTCGCCGACGCCGACGCGGAGGCTGCGCCGGTTGCAGCCCCGCGTCTGGAGACGCTCGACCTCATTCGCGGCGTCGCGGTCCTCGGCATCCTGACCATCAACATCGCCGGGTTCGCCGGGCCGATGATCGCCTCGACCTCGCCCAACCTGCCCACGCCGGTCGGCGCGCTCGACGAGGCGGCCTATGCCTTCAACTTCCTGTTCTTCGAGGGGAAGATGCGGGCGCTGTTCTCGCTGCTGTTCGGCGCTGGGCTGGTGCTGTTCTGGGAGCGCGCCGAGGCAGCCGGGCGCGACGGCGATTCGCTGCAGTTGCGCCGCCTCGGCTGGCTGCTGCTGCTGGGCATGCTGCATTACCTGCTGCTGTGGTGGGGCGACATCCTGTTCGTCTACGCCGCCTGCGGCATCGCCGCGCTGCTGCTGCGACCGCTGGGCAACGGCGTGCTGCTCATGCTGGCGCTGCTGCTTTACTACGCGTGGCATGTATGGGGCATGCTCGACGCGTCCGCCGCGATCGCCGCCGAGACCGCCGTGCGCCACGGTGACGCCGGGGCCGCGCAGCTTCGTCTCCTGGCCGACTGGATCGCACCTCTCCATTCGTGGGCCGCGCAGGAACTGCGCGAAGCCCGCCTCAGCTATTTCGAACTGCTGCGCGTCAAGCTGGTCGAGCGGCCGTTCTGGCAGATACAGATGGTCTCGGGCGTGTTTTCCGAAACGCTTCCGCTGATGCTGATCGGCATGGTCGCCTACCGCCGGGGCTTCTTCGACGGCCGCCTCCCACGCCGCCGCCTGGTCGAGATTTCGGTCTCCTGCACGCTCGCCGGCCTTGCCCTGACGGCGACTTTCCTCGGCTGGGCATGGCCGCGCCATTTCCCGCCCGTGGCGATGAACGCGGCGCTGGTCTGGGGTCTCGCCATGCCGCACCTTCTCGCCGGCTGCGGCTATGCCGGGCTGCTGGTCCTGGCCGCCCCCCGCCTCGCGCCGACGTGGATCGGCCGGCGACTCGTCGCCGCCGGGCGCATGGCCTTCAGCAACTACGTGCTGACGAGCGTGGTCATGACCTTCGCCTTCTACGGCTGGGGCCTGGGCCTCTACGCGCAGGTAGGACCACTCGCGCAGTGGGCGTTCGTGCTTGGGGGCTGGGCCCTGATGCTGGCCTGGAGTGCGCCGTGGCTGCGCCGTTTCCGGCGCGGACCGCTCGAATGGGCCTGGCGCTCGCTCGTCGAGCACAGGGCGCTTCCCAACCTTCGCTGACCCCTCGAAATTCCGTAAAATATGCTATTGCGATCCATTCGCACTCGCATATATTGAAGCGGGACTAGAGGATTCGCTCATGTACGTGTGCATCTGCAATGCCATCCGGGAAACCGAACTTCGCTGCGCCGCGCGCCGCTGCCGTGGCAGTGCGGAAGCGATCTACGGTTCGCTTGGGCGCGCTCCTCAATGCCGCCAGTGCCTCGACGAGGCGGAAGACATCATTGCCGACGAGCTTTCGTCGGCCGGAATGGGAATCTCTGCAGCCGCCTGACATGACCTGACTTGAACTTCAGTACCCGTTTCGCCTATAGGCCGCGGCTCACATAGAGGAGTTTCCGCGCGATGAATGGCGACCAAAGGGTCATCGAGTTTCTTAACAAGGCCCTGTTCAACGAGCTGACCGCGATCAACCAGTACTGGCTGCACTACCGCATGCTCGACAACTGGGGCATCAAGAAACTCGCCGAGTACGAACGCCACGAATCGATCGATGAGATGAAGCACGCGGACGTGCTTGCCGATCGCATCCTGTTCCTCGGCGGCCTCCCCAACTTCCAGTCGCTCGGCAAGCTGCGTGTCGGCGAAACGGTCGAGGAAATCCTCAAGGCCGACCTCGCGCTCGAATACGACGCCCTGCCGATGCTCAAGGACGCCATCGCCCATGCCGAGTCGGTTCGCGACTACGTCAGCCGCGAAATCTTCGAGCGCATCCTCGAGAGCGAGGAAGAGCATGTCGATTTCCTCGAAAAGCAGTTCGACATGATCGAGCGCATGGGTATTCAGAACTACTGCCAGCTGCAGAGCAAGCCCGCCGAAGACTGAGGCGGCCGCCCTCTGCGCTTGCTGCGCGGGAACCCGCGCTCCTCCCGGCACTTCTGTCTGGGGGGAGCGGCCGGGTGCCGCGCCCGGGACGTGTCAGGGGGAAAGCATGAATTCACCGCGCAGCGATGCTCAAGGTAAGCGCGGCCTTGAAACCGAGGACATCGGCTTTGCCGTCCTCGTCGTCGTCATCACCCTCGCCTTCGCCTACCTGCTCGCGCCCTATTTCGGCGCCGTACTGTGGGGCGTGGTCGCCGCGATCATGTTCCAGCCGCTCACCAAGAAGCTGACCGGCCGGCTGAACGGGCGCAAGAACCTGGCGACTTCGATCGTCCTGTTCGGGCTCATCGCGCTGTTCGTGATCCCGACGATCCTGCTTGGGATCAGCCTCGTCAACGAGGCGACCGTCCTCTACGGCAAGATTTCCAGCGGCCAGATCGACTTCGGCCGCATCTTCCAGCAAGTCCTCAATGCCTTGCCGAACCGCCTGCGCGGCATGATCGAGGAATACGGGCTGACCGACTTCGACACCATCCGCCGCCAGTTCGGCTCCAGCATCACCAGCGGCCTCCAGACCGTCGCCGGGCGCGTGCTGACCGTGGGCCAGGGCGCGCTGAGCTTCGTCGCAGCGCTCGGCGTCATGCTCTACCTCAGCTACTTCCTGCTGCGTGACGGACAGCGTTACGGCGACATGGTGCGCACCAGCCTGCCGCTCCACGCCTCCACCCGCGATTCGCTGATCGAGCACTTCCTGCTCGTGGTGCGCGCCACCATGCGCGGCACCGTGGTCGTGGCGATCGTCCAGGGCGTGCTCGGCGGCCTACTGTTCTCGCTGCTGGGGATAGAGGGCGCGCTGATCTGGGGCGTGCTGATGGGTTTCTTCTCGCTTCTGCCCGCCGTCGGCACCGCGATCATCTGGGTGCCCGCCGCGATCTACCTCTTCGCCACGGGCGACACCGTCAAGGCGTCGATCGTCGTGTTCTGCGGCGTCTTCGTCATTGGCATGGTCGACAACGTGCTGCGTCCGATTCTGGTGGGCCGCGACACCCGTCTGCCCGACTTCGTGGTGCTGATCGCGACGCTGGCAGGCCTGGAGCTGTTCGGCCTCAACGGCTTCATCATCGGCCCAGTCATCGCCGCGCTGTTCATCGCGGTATGGAACCAGCACCGCGACCAGCGCGAAGCCAAGGTCGAGGGCGACCGCACCGGTCTGCCGGTGCAGTCGCAGGCCGTCGCCCAGAAAGCAGCCGAGGAGGCTGTGGCGCATCCGTCCTGATCACAGCCACCGTCGTCCCCCACCGGGGACGATGGCGGTCGGCGCTCAGTCCTTGGCGAACGGGTTCTTGGCGCTGCGCAGGTTCAGGCGGATCGGCACGGCCTCGAACCCCAGTTCGCGGCGCATCCCGTTGATGAGATAGCGCCGGTAGCTTTCGGGCAGCAGGTCGAGGCGGGTGCCGAAGACCACGAAGCCGGGCGGGCGGGTCTTGGCCTGGGTAATGTAGCGCAGCTTGATGCGCTTGCCGCCCGGCGCCGGCGGCGGGTTGGCGGAGAGCGCGTCGTCGAACCAGCGGTTGAGCGCGGCGGTGGGCACGCGCTTGCTCCAGGCCTCGCGGATCGAGAAGCCGACCGCGATCAGCTCGTCGAGCCCGCGGCCCGTGCGCGCCGAAACGGTCAGAAGCGGCACGCCGCGGACCTGCGCTAGACCCTCGTCGAGCGCGCCGCGAATGCCGTTGAACAGGCCCGACGCGCCCTCGGCGACATCCCACTTGTTCACCGCGATGATGAGCGCGCGGCCTTCTTCCAGAACCTTCGAAGCAATCGTCAGGTCCTGGTGCTCCAGCCCGCGCGTCGCGTCGAGCAGCAGCACCACGACTTCGGCGAAGTCGATCGCGTGGCGCGCGTCGGCCACGGCCATGCGCTCCAGCTTCTCGACCACGTTGGCGCGCTTGCGCATGCCCGCGGTGTCGATCAGTTGCACCTGCCGCACATCTTGCGTCTTGGGATCGGTCCATTCCCAGTCGATCGTGATCGAATCGCGGGTGATCCCCGCTTCCGGCCCGGTGAGCAGGCGGTCTTCGCCCAAAATACGGTTGATCAGCGTCGACTTGCCGGCATTCGGGCGCCCGACGATGGCGAGCTTGAGCGGACGCAGAAGCATGGCTTCCTCGTCCTCTTCCTCCTCGAACTCGGGCTCCGGCGGCTGGAGCGGCTCGAGATGGGGGAGCAGCGCCTCGAACAGGTCGGCGGTGCCGATACCGTGCTCGGCGGAGAAGGCGATCGGATCGCCAAGGCCCAGCGAGTAGGATTCGAGCACACCGTGCTCGCCCGCGCGGCCCTCTGCCTTGTTGGCGAGCAGGATCACCGGCACCGGCGAGGCGCGCAGCCACTGGCCGATCTCCTCGTCGAGCGGAGTGATCCCGGCGCGCGCGTCGACCACGAACAGCGCGACGTCCGCCGTCGCAAGCGCAGCTTCGGTCTGCTTGCGCATGCGGCCGGGCAGCGTCTCCGCGTCCGTGTCCTCCCAGCCGGCGGTGTCGACGATCTGGAATTTCAGGCCGAGCAGTTCGGCGTCGCCGAAGCGGCGGTCACGGGTGACGCCCGGCTGGTCGTCGACCAGTGCGAGCTTCTTGCCGACGAGGCGGTTCCACAACGTGGACTTGCCGACGTTGGGTCGGCCGATGATGATGACTTGGGGAAGCATGATTCCCAGCGCATGGGGATTTCCGCCGCTTTTGGCAAGCTTTGCGGTCGAGTCGGCGGGGCTTGACGAGCGGGCCGTCGCGAAATTGACGCACCTTTCCATGTGCTGGGCCGGCCCTCGTCACCCCCGGCGAAGATTTTTCGGCAATTTCAACTCTCGAGCCGGAACAAAACCTTGCTCCGCGATTAACCAGACTCGGCACACAGCCGATAACCTTCCCAGGGCACAAGGGTAGGCATGAGGGTTTACCGCAAAGTATTCATTCTGGGGCTCGCCGCCGCGTGCATGACGCCGGCCCACGCCCGTACCGCCATCGACGCCGCCATCGGCGAGGCTTCACCGGGGGATTCCAACGCCGGATCGGCTCTGACCGTGCCGAAGGGCCCGGGCCACCTCGAATGCGTGCCTTATGCGCGCTCCACTTCGGGCATCCAGATCTACGGCGATGCCCATACGTGGTGGGGCCAGGCCAAGGACCGCTACGCCACCGGCCATTCGCCGCGCGTGGGGGCGGTTCTCGCCATCCGTCCGTTCAACAATTCGAAGCTGGGGCACGTCGCGACGGTGAGCCGCATCGTCGATTCGCGCACGATCCTGCTGAGCCACGCCAATTGGTCGGTCCCGGGCGAGATCGAACGCAACGTCACCGCGCTCGACGTCTCGCCGGACAACGACTGGAGCCAGGTGCGGATCTGGTATGCACCGAGCCGAGGCCTGGGCAACACGCATTGGCCGGTCGCGGGCTTCATCTACAATGCAAAACCCGGGTCGGTACGCGATCTCGGCACCACCCGTCTCGCCTCTGCGGCAGGCGCCAAGGCCCCCAAGACAGAGAAAAGCGCCCGCCACGCCGATCCGATCGGCGCGATCATCGCGGGCACTTACTAGGCGGCCCCGCCCCCTTCCAGGGACGAGGCAGCAACCTCAGTCCTTCTTGGCGACCGGTGCGTCGTCGCCGATGTCTTCGTACCAGGCTTCCACCGGGCCGGAGAGCTTGATCGTCAGCGCATTGCCGTGGCGATCCATGGACTTGCCGGCCTGGACGCGAATCCAGCCCTCCGAGATCGAGTATTCCTCGACGTTGGTGCGCACGGTGCCCTTGAAGCGGATGCCGATGCCGCGCTGCAGTTTCTCCTGGTCGAAGAAGGGGCTGCGCGGATTGATCGCGAGGTGGTCGGGTGGCACGTCCGGGCCAGAGGTTTCCGGTGCCGTTTCGGGAGCGTTGGTGTCTTCGGTCATGGCAGTCGCGTTTAGATGCAGATCGGCGCTTGTCAATTCGATCCGAGTTGTCTAGGGGGCCGCTTCCGCTTGAGAGCGGGCGCGTAGCTCAGTGGTAGAGCACACCCTTCACACGGGTGGGGTCGCAGGTTCAATCCCTGCCGCGCCCACCATCCTTCACGGATGGCCCAGCCTTCGCTCAGAGCCGTTCCCCTGACTTCCGACATGCGACCAGATGGCCCCGCCTCGGGTTAACCCGAAATTAGCCATGCGCCGCGCATGACGGCCACGACCACGGCCAACATGCAGGACCTGCGAACCGATGACCCACGACGGCCCCCCGTCCCTGCAAGTCCGGTCGCAGGCGTTCCGCCCCTGGCTGCTGCTCGTTCTCCTGGCCATCGCCGCCGCCTTGCGCTTCGGGACTTTCGGCGATCCCAATCTTCACGTCGACGAAGCCTTCTACCAGACCGTCGGCGTGGCGATGCACCATGGGGCGCTGCCCTATGTCGACATCTGGGACCGCAAGCCCTGGGGCCTGTTCTTCATCTACTACCTGATCGCCTTCGTCTCGAGCGGCCCGCTGGCCTACCAGCTCGTCGCGACCCTGTTCGCCGCCGCGACCGCCTGGGTCATCGGCCGCTTCGCGAGCCGCTGGGCGGGCCTTCGCGGCGGGCTCCTTGCGGGCATCGTCTACCTCCTGTGGCTCGACCCGCTGCAGGGCTTCGGCGGCCAGAGCCCGGTGTTCTACAATCTCTTCATCGCGGCGGCCGCGCTGCTGGTCTTCCGTTCCGGCGCAGAGCTGCGCGCCGGGCGTGTGCCGGGCGCCGTTCCCGCCGCCATGCTACTGGCGGGCCTTGCCATTACCGTGAAGCCGACCGCCCTGTTCGAAGCGGCCTTCCTTGGCCTTTACGCGGCGATCCTGCTGCTGCGTTCGCCAGCGCCCCGGCCCCGCGCCGGCCGCGCCGTGCTGGGGTGGGTGCTGATCGGCGCTGCGCCGATGCTGGCGATCTCGGCATGGTACGCGCTGCACGGCTACTGGGCGATCTACTGGCAGGCGATGGTGCTCGCCAGCCTCGACCGGCCTCAGTTCGCCTACGCTGCGACGATGCGCTTCCTGGTCAGCTTCATTCTCCTCGCTCCGGTACTGGTGGTGGCGACGCTGTCTCTGGCGACCTGGCAGGGCGAGGCGCGGCGCTTCGTCGGCTGGTGGCTGCTGGCGGCGCTGCTAGGGCTGGTCTCCGTGCCCAACTTCTACATGCACTATTCACTGCCGCTGCTGGTTCCGCTGAGCATCGTGACGGCCAGCTTCCTTTCGCGCCCGATCGGCGGGCCGGTGGCGCTGGCCTGCCTCGCGGCCTGGTCGTGGTACAATGCCAATACCCTCGACTACCACCACACCCGCCGCTCCCAGGCGGCAATGGCCGCACTGGCGCAGGCCGTCCGATCCCATGACGACGGCGCTCCGCTGTTCGTCGTCGATGGCCCGCCGCAGCTCTATATCCTCACCGGCCATCCCTTCCCGACGCCGCTGGTGTTCCCCCACCACCTGGGCGACGCCAGCGAGCGCGACCTGAGCCATCTTTCCACGATCGGCGAGACCCGGCGCGTGCTGCGACTGCGACCCTCCACCGTCGTCATGCCCGACACGCCCCGCCAGGACCCGGCCAACCTCGAGGTCATCGGCGCCGTCACCGCCTATGTCACGCAGCACTGCCGCAAGGTCGCGACCATCGACACGCCAGACGTGCTGACCAGTTCGCGGATGAACGTCTGGGCCGGATGCCGCGCGGTCCGCGGGCACCAAAGCTGACACCCTTTCCCGATGCTTGCGCCGCGCCCGCCCACGCGGCATAGCCCCGGCCCATGCACGATATCCGCCAGATCCGCGAAAACCCCGCAGCCTTCGACGCCGGCCTCGCCCGCCGCGGCGTGGCGCCCGTCTCCGCCCAGATCGTCGCTCTCGACGAACAGCGCCGCTCCCTCGCCACCCGCGCGCAGGAAAGCCAGAACCGCCGCAACGAGGCGTCGAAAGCCATCGGCAAGGCCATGGGCCAGGGCGACACCGCCACCGCCGACGCGCTCAAGGCCGAAGTCGCCGGGCTCAAGGACAGCCTCCCCGCGCTCGAAGCCGAGGAGAAGGACGTCGCGGCCCAGCTGCACGACCTGCTCGCCGGCCTGCCCAACATTCCCGTCGACGCCGTACCCGACGGCGCGGACGAGGCGCAGAACGTCGAAGTCCTGAAGTGGGGCGTGCCACGCGAGTTCGCCTTCACGCCCAGGGAACATGCCGACATCGGCCCCGCGCTGGGGCTCGATTTCGAGACGGGCGCCCTGCTCTCAGGTGCGCGCTTCACCTTTCTCAAGGGCCAGATGGCGCGCCTGCATCGCGCGCTCGCGCAGTTCATGCTCGACACGCAGACCGACACGAACGGCTTCCTAGAGTGCAACGTGCCGCTGCTGGTCAAGGATGAGGCCGTTTACGGCACCGGCCAGTTGCCGAAGTTCTCAGACGACCTTTTCCGCACGACCGACGGGCGCTGGCTGATTCCCACCGCCGAAGTCTCGCTGACGAATTATGTGCGCGAGACGGTGATCCACCCCGATGCCCTGCCCCTGCGCATGACCGCGCTCACCCCCTGCTTCCGCTCGGAAGCGGGCGCGGCGGGGCGCGACACGCGTGGGTTCATCCGCCAGCACCAGTTCGAGAAGGTGGAACTCGTCACCGTCTGCCGCCCCGAGGACAGCGAGGGGGAGCACGAGAAGATGGTCGCCGCCGCCGAATCGATCCTGCAGGCGCTGGGCCTCCCCTACCGCAAGGTGCTTCTCTGCGCCGGCGACATGGGCGCCACCGCGCGGCTGACCTACGACCTCGAAGTGTGGCTGCCGGGCCAGCAGGCCTACCGCGAGATCAGCTCGATCTCGAACTGCGGCGACTACCAGGCGCGCCGCATGAACGCCCGCTTCAAGCCCGAGGGCGCCAAGAAGACCGAGTTCGTCCACACCCTCAACGGCTCGGGCCTTGCGGTCGGCCGCACGCTGGTCGCGGTTCTGGAGAACTATCAGGAGGAGGACGGCTCGGTGCTCGTGCCAGACGTTCTGAAGCCGTGGATGGGCGGGCTCGAGAAGCTGGAAGCGCTGGCGTAACGCGGGGCTTCACGCCCCGCCGCAGGTTTTCACGTATCCCCGCCCGGCCGGGTATGGTTAAAGGCAAGTCATGCGCATCCTCCTCACCAACGACGACGGCATCAATGCTCCCGGCCTCTATGTGCTGGAGAAGATCGCCGCGCAGCTTTCCGACGACATCTGGATCTGCGCGCCGAGCGAGGAGCAATCGGGCGCGGGCCACTCGCTAACCCTCACCCGTCCGGTCCGTATGCGCCAGCACGCCGAGCGCCGCTTCTCGGTAACCGGCACGCCGACCGATTCGGTTACGATGGGGCTCAAGAAGGTCCTGTCCGGCCCGCCCGACCTGATCCTCTCTGGCGTCAACCGCGGCGCCAACATGGGCGACGACGTGACGTATTCGGGCACCGTTTCGGCCGCGTTCGAGGGCGCGCTGGCGGGCATACGCTCGATCGCGCTGAGCCAGGTCTATTCGAAGGAAGGTCTCGGCGACGGGGTCAGCTTCGCCGCTGCCGAGGAATGGGGCGCCAGGGTGCTGCGCCCGCTGCTCGACCAGCCCTTCGCGCCGCGCACGCTGGTGAACGTCAACTTCCCGGCCATCCCCGCCGATGAGGTGAAGGGCATTCGTGTCGTTCGCCAGGGTTTCCACGACTATGCGCGCGGCTCCGTCGTCGAGGGCATGGACCCGCGCGGCTTCCCGTATTTCTGGTTCGGCCTGCACGGGATCGAACACACCCCCGGTCACGCCACCGACCTCGAGGCGATCGCGGAGGGCTATATCTCGGTGACGCCGCTGCAACTCGACCTCACCCACGACGCCTCGCTGAAAGCGATGGCGGAGCGCTACGGCCAGTGAAGCGCGCCGTCTTCCTCGCCGCACTATTGGCGAGCGCTCCCGCATATGCCGCCTCGCCCGCGCAGGAGAGCGTCCACGTCGTGGCTTCGGGCGAGACGCTCGGCGGCATCGCCAACCGCGCCGGAGTGCCGGCAGCCGCGATCGCCAAGGCCAATGCGCTCAAGGAGCCGTGGGTCGTGCGCGTCGGCCAGAAGCTGGCGATCCCGCGCGTGACGCAGGCTGAGACCAAGGTAGCAGCCAAGCCCGCCAACCCCACCGCGGACACCTCCGCGAAGAAGGCCGCGAAGACCGCCGCGCGCGTCATAGAGGCGCGCACGCCGCCCGGCGGGCCCGAAACGGAGACCACGCACAAGGTCCTCGAAGGCGAGACGCTGGGCGGCATCGCCGCGCGCACGAAAGTGCCGCGCGTGCTGATCGCGGAGGCCAACGGCCTCCAGCCGCCCTTCGACGTGCGCGTCGGCCAGACCCTGCGCATCCCGCGCACCCGCCATCACGCGGTGAAGGCGGGCGACACCGGCTTCTCCATCTCGCTCGATTACGCGGTGCCGTGGGAGCAGATCGCGCTGGCCAACAACCTCGACCCGGCCGCGCCGGTCAAGGCGGGTCAGGACCTGCTGATCCCGACCCTGCTCGACCCGCCGAGCACCGGGCCGAAGACTATCGCGCCCGCCCCCAAGCCGATCGCGGCACCCCTGGCGCCCGCCAAGGCCAAGTCGCCCCGCTTCGCATGGCCGCTCAGCGGAGCAGTGCGGCGCGGCTACGACGCGGCGGGCGGCGACTATCACGACGGCCTCGATATCACCGCACCCAAGGGCACGATGGTGCGCGCCGCGGCGCCCGGAACCGTGACTTTCGCGGGCAAGGAAAAGGACCAGTTCGGCAATCTCGTCGTGCTCGACCACGGGGGCGGCTGGTTCACCGCCTACGGCTTCCTCAGCCGCGTGACCGTCAAGGAAGGCGCGAAAGTCGCCGCCGGGGAGCGTGTCGGGCTGGTCGGGGACACCGGCCTGACCAAGCGCCCGGAACTCCACTTCGAGGTCCGGCAGGACGGCAAGCCCGTCGATCCGCTCGGCGAATTGCCCAAGGCGCCCTGAGCGGACAGATGACACAGCGTCGCTCGCCCCCGGTGCTGGCCAAGCCTCTCAAGCGGGCGATCGCGCTTCCGGTCTGGGCGGACGTGGGACTGCGGCTGGGCGGCGCCTTTGCACTGGTGATGTTCGTCGTGCTGATCCACTGGATCGACCGCGAGGGGCTCAAGGACACGCACGACGGCACCGTCAGTTTCCTCGACGTGTTCTATTTCACCATGATCTCGATCACCACCACGGGCTTCGGCGACATCGCCCCGGTGAGCGACAAGTCGCGGCTGATCGAGGCGGTGATCGTCACCCCGATCCGCTTTGCCGTGATCTTCATCTTCGTGGGCACGGCCTACAATTTCATCATCAAGCGCAGCTGGGAGACGTGGCGCATGAAGCGTATCCAGGAACGCCTCGCCGACCACATCGTCGTGCTGGGCTACGGCGTCAGCGGCCAGGAAGCCGTGCAGGAACTGATCGCGCGCGGCACTGACGCCTCGTGCATCGTCGTCATCGACCCCTCCCCGGCCCGGCTGAAGCTGGCCGAGCAGGTGGGTTGCAACGTCCTCGAAGGCGACGCGACCCGCGACGAAACGCAGGCGGCGGTGCGCATCGGCCTCGCCCGCTCGATCCTCATTTCGGCGGGCCGCGACGATACGACGATCCTGATCGTGCTGACCGCGCGCCACATGGCGCCGGGCGTGCCGATCACGGCCATCGTGCGCGCCGACGACAACGAACTGCTGGCGCGGCAGGCGGGCGCGGACAACGTCATCAACCCGGTGCGTTTCACCGGGCTTCTGCTCGCGGGCTCGGCCGAGGGACAGCATATCGCCGAATACATGTCGGACCTCGCCTCGGTCGGCGGGCAGGTGCAGCTGGTCGAGCGGCCGGTCGCTCCAGGGGAGATCGGCAAGCCGCTCGACGCAATCGCCACCGGCAGGGGCCTGCGCGTCTATCGCGGCCGCCGCGCCATCGGCTTCTGCGACCCCGAGGCGCAGGCCCTCGAAGCCGGCGACGTCATCGTCGAGATCTGCGATTCGCCCTGCCCGGAAGGCTCAGCCTAGCACCCAGAACACCAGCCCCATGGCGAGGTAGGCGATCAGCCAGAACAGGCAGTCGATCACCCGGCGCGCCGGCTCGGCGCGGTTGCGAACGTGGGTCAGCCAGACCGAGGGAATGACGAAGGCGATGGCGACGCCGCCGGTCTGCATGAAGTAGAGCCACGGCTTCACCGCCAGCGTCTCCGCCCCGATGCGCGCGAACATGTGGCCGAGCATCGCCGAGCTGATGAGGAACACGATCCCCACCACCGCATAGTTGCCCGCGCGCTGGGAATTGCCGGGAAGCAGCTGGCGCCCGGTGCGGAACAGCGGGCCGTTCCAGACGATCCCGATCGCCAGCGCGAGTGCGGCGGCAAGCACCACGGCCAGCCAGTTCACAGGACCCATCGCATCTATCCCTTTTGTTCACTATGTCACTGTCTTGCAGGACAACATGGGTTAGGCAAGCGACACCCACCGGGGGCCCCCTGCTCGCGCTGATTCGTTTTTCGTGACTTTCGGCGACAATGCGCGTATCGGCCCGGCCAATCCCATGGCTATAGAAATCCCCCACCCGCCCAAGGTCGGCATGGTCAGCCTCGGCTGCCCCAAGGCGCTCGTCGATTCCGAGCGTATCCTCACACGCCTGCGTGCCGACGGCTACACCATGAGCCCGGACTATTCCGGCGCCGACGTGGTCCTCGTCAACACCTGCGGTTTCCTCGACTCCGCCAAGGAGGAAAGCCTCGCTGCCATCGGCGAAGCGATCGCCGAAAACGGGCGCGTCATCGTGACGGGCTGCATGGGCAACGAGGCCGAAGTCATTCGCGCCCGTTTCCCGCAGGTCCTCGCGGTCACCGGCGCGCACCAGTACGAAGCGGTCGTCGAGGCCGTCCACGAGGCTGCGCCGCCTGAGCTGTCGCCCTACGTGGACCTGATCCCGCAGGCCTATGACGAGGCCGGCGTGAAGCTGACGCCGCGCCACTACAGCTACCTCAAGATTTCCGAGGGCTGCAACCACGCCTGCTCGTTCTGCATCATCCCGTCCTTGCGCGGCAAGCTCGCCAGCCGGCGCATCGACGCGGTGCTGCGCGAGGCGGAGAAGCTGGTCCAGGCGGGCACCCGCGAGCTGCTGGTCATCAGCCAGGACACCTCGGCCTACGGTGTCGACGTGCGCCACGAGGAGCGCATGTGGAAGGATCACGCGGTCCGCACCCACATGACCGACCTGGCGCGCGAACTCGGCCAGCTGAGCGATTCGCAAGGGCGCCGTCCCTGGGTGCGCCTGCACTACGTCTACCCCTACCCCCACGTCGATGCGGTGATCCCGCTGATGGCAGAGGGCCTGCTGACGCCTTATCTCGACATCCCCTTCCAGCACGCGGCCCCGTCGGTGCTGAAGGCGATGAAGCGCCCTGCCAACGAGGCCAAGGTGCTCGACCGCATCCACAAGTGGCGCGAGATCTGCCCGGACATCGCGATCCGCTCCAGCTTCGTCGTCGGCTTCCCCGGCGAGACCGAGGCCGATTTCCAGTACCTGCTGGACTGGCTGGACGAGGCGCAGCTCGACCGCGTCGGCGCGTTCCGCTTCGAACAGGTCGAGGGCGCCGCCGCCAACCGCCTCCCCGATCATGTGCCGGAAGAGGTCAAGGAAGAGCGCTACGCCCGGATCATGGAGAAGACGGCCGCGATCAGCGCCGCCAAGCTCCAGGCCAAGGTCGGCCGCCGCCTCGACGTCATCATCGACGAAATCGGCGAAGCGGACGAGGACGGCGACATCGGCGCAACCGGCCGCTCGCAGGCCGACGCTCCGGAGATCGACGGCAACGTCTTCCTGCGCGATGTCGGGAATTCGTTGCAAGTCGGTGATATCGTTGAAGTTCTGGTGGAGGATGCAGACGAGCACGACCTTTACGGCGCGCTCACGCGAGGCTGAACACGACGCCGAGTTGCACGGCTTGCAACTGGCGTGCGTTTTTCGACATTTGCGGGAATCGGCCGATCCGATCATACGGAAGAGGCCTTTCAGGCATCCTCTCCCAAAACTTTTCAAGGGCTGGTCTTCGGACCGGCCCTTTTTTTCGTAGTCAGGTCCGCCGGACTGGCCGAACCGGAACGCCGCCGACGACGCATCCTTGTGTTGCACAAATCGCGGCCTCCGCAAGCGCGACCAGGCAGCGGCAGTCAAGCAGTGGAGCTGATCGTCCCTCGCCGACGGTCACGTAGCCCGCGCGCTCCAGTCCCGACAGAACGGCGGCGTCATATACGACCGCCACATGCTGTCCGCTCACGCTCGCCATCAGGATGACGGGCATTGTGGCTCCATTGTTCATACGCCGGGCTCATCGCGCCGATTGCCGCAGCCTCAAAGCACCCGCATCACGCTGATATCGAAGCCGTTCCGCTCCGGAGATGTTGCGGTTGCATGAAACGCAATATTGCTCAACCTTTTCGCATTTGCAGCATAACCGCCGGTCAGACATAAAGACCGTGCCTTTCAGGCATCCTCTCCCAAAACTTTCATAGGGCTGGTCTTCGGACCGGCCCTTCTTTTTTGTCGGCTTTCCGCAGCTTTCGTGGCCGGGCTTCCACTAGCCGTGGGCGCGCAATTGTCCTAGCGATGTGGGCATGGCCTCTTCGCTGCGAATCTTCACCGCCGCCCTCGTCGTCATCGGCGACGAGATCCTGTCCGGACGCACGCACGACAAGAACATCGCGCAAGTGGCCACCTGGCTGCAGATCCAGGGCATCCGCCTCAAGGAAGTGCGCGTGGTCGCCGATGACACCGATGCCATCGTCGAGGCGGTGAACACGCTGCGGGCGCGCAACGACTATCTTTTCACCACCGGCGGCATCGGCCCCACCCACGACGACATCACGGTCGATGCGATCGCGCAGGCGCTCGGCGTGCCGGCGATGGTGCATCCCGAGGCGCGGGCGATCCTCGAAGGCTACTACGAGACGCGCGGCGGCCTCACCGAAGCGCGCCTGCGCATGGCGCGCACGCCCGAGGGCGCCAGCCTGATTCCCAACCGCTACACCGGCGCGCCGGGCATCCGCAGCGGCAACGTGTTCATCATGGCCGGCGTGCCCAGCATCACCGCCGGCATGCTCGACGCGCTGTCAGGCGAGTTGGAGGGCGGTTCGCCGCTGCTGTCCGAGACGGTCGGCTGCTGGGTGGGCGAGAGCGAGGTCGCCGACCTCCTGCGCGAAACCGAGAAGGCGTTCGAGACCTGCCAGATCGGCTCCTACCCGTTCTGGGCAGAGGGGCGCACCGGCGCCAACTTCGTGATCCGCTCGGTCAGCGCAGACGATCTTGCCGCCTGCACCCGTGCGATGGTGGACGGACTGGCAGCGATGGGCCGCCCGGCGGTGCCGGGTGGCATCTGACCTGCTTGCCGCGCTCGCACTGATGGCCGCCCCCATACCCGCCGCCCCTGCCCTCACAGCCGCGCCGACGCTCGAAGAGTTCGAAACCGTCCTGCGCCGCCACGACAGCGCCACGCTCGCTCTTGAGGAATGGTGCGCGCTGCGAGGGCTGGCCGATCCCGCGCGTGTCACCGCGCGGACCATTACCCAGACCATGAACGTAGCGAGCGACGCCGCTCCGGCGATGCGCGATAGGCTCGCGATCGGCCCCGGCGACGCCGTGGCGATGCGCCATGTGCAACTGAGCTGTGGGCCCGCCGTGCTGTCGGTGGCGTGGAACTGGTTCGTGCCCGATCGCCTGACCCACGACATGAAGAACGCCCTGCGCCTCAGCGACGCGCCCTTCGGCAAAGTGGTGGCGCCGCTGGGGTTCCGCCGCCGCCCGCTGTCGACGGTGGCGGGGCCGGCGGACGATTGCCCGGCGAACACGATCTCGACCCACCGCGCGATGCTGGTGCTGCCGGATGGGCGGCCGCTCGCCTATCTCGTCGAGTGCTACACGGCGGCGAACCTGGCCCCCGTTCAGGAATAGATGGTCGCCCCCGGCCGAGCCGGGGACGACGCCGAGTTCAGGCCGCCACGGCCTCCGAGCCGGCGATCGAGGTGCGGTGCATCATCCGGCCGGTCGACTTGTCGTAGGGGATCGCGCGGTGCATGGCGCCGGTGTTGTCCCAGATCACGAAGTCGCCCTTGCTCCACTTGTGGCGCAGCGAGTAGGCTGGCTGGGCCGCCCATTCCTGCAGGCGGATGAGCAGTGCGCGCCCGGCGGGCACTTCCTGGCCGACGATGTGATCGGCAGTGGTGCCGATGACCATCGACTTGCGGCCCGACTCGTGGGTCCAGACCAGCGGATGCTCCTTGATGAGGCCGATGCCCAGCACCTTCTCGCGGTGCTTCTCGGGAATGGCGTCGGCGATCGGCGAGAGGCTGGCGCGCACCGAGTGGACGGCTTTCAGACCCTCGAGCGCCTGCTTCTCTTCCTCGGGCAGCCCTTCATAGGCGGCATAGGTGCTGGCGAACTCGGTCTCGCCGCCGATGGCGGGGGCGATGCGGCAGGACAGCAGCGTGGCGAACGGGGGCGGCATGTCTACGGTGATGCCGTCCATGTGCCAGAAGAAGGTGCCGAGCACGTATTCGGGCTGCGGGTTGATCTTCTCGTCCAGCGTGACCTGGTAGACGTCGTCGTCATTGGACTGGACGTTGTTGCGCGCGGTCAGGCGCACCTTCTCACCCATCGCGTTGGTGATGGCGAGTTGCTCGGCGTCGGTCAGGTTCACTTCGGGGAAGACGAGCACGGTGCGCTCTTCCACCTTGGCGCGAATCGCCTTGGCGGCTTCGGGCGTGAACAGGTCCGCGCGGTCGTCCCAGAGCACGCGAGAGCCGATGAATTCCTTGATATCTTCGAAACGGATAGCCATTTGGCCGCCTCTCCCGGAGGTGTTGCTGAACATGTGTACAGCACGCCATTACACCGGAATTTCCCGCCCGTAAATGCCTCGGCGCCGAGCCTGCGAATCCATCGCACAAACGAAAAGGGCCGGGAAGGTTTCCCCTCCCGGCCCTCTATCGGTTTCGGCGGTCCTGAAGGATCAGGCGCCGGTGACTTCCGTCGTGTCGATCTTCAGGCCGGGGCCCATCGACGAGGACATCGACACCTTGCGGACGTACTTGCCCTTGGCGCCGGCCGGCTTCGCCTTGACGATCGCGTCGACGAAAGCGGTGAAGTTCGACTTCAGGTCTTCGTCCGAGAACGACATCTTGCCGATGCCGGCGTGGATGATGCCCTGCTTCTCGACGCGGAACTCGATCTGGCCGCCCTTGGCGTCCTTCACGGCCTGCGTGACGTTCGGGGTGACGGTGCCCAGCTTCGGGTTCGGCATCAGGCCCTTGGGACCCAGCAGCTTACCGAGACGGCCCACGACGCCCATCATGTCCGGGGTGGCGATGACGCGGTCGTAGTTGAGGTTGCCGGCCTGCATGTCTTCCATGAGGTCCTCGGCGCCAACCTTGTCGGCGCCGGCGGCGAGAGCCTCGGCAGCCTTGTCGCCCTTGGCGAACACGGCGACGCGGACTTCCTTGCCGGTGCCGGCCGGGAGCGAAACCATGCCGCGGACCATCTGGTCGGCGTGACGCGGATCGACGCCCAGGTTCAGCGCGACTTCAACGGTCTCGTCGAACTTGGTGGTCTTGAGATCACGCAGGGCCTGGAGCGCTTCGCCGACGGCGTAGAGCTTCATGTTGTCGCCCAGCTTCTCGGACAGCGACTTCTGCTTCTTGGTGGTCTTCATGGATTAGCCCTCCACAACCTGGAGGCCCATCGCGCGAGCGGAGCCTGCAATGATCTTCGTCGCCGCGTCGATGTCGTTGGCATTGAGGTCGGCCATCTTGACCTGGGCGATCTCGGACAGCTGCGACATCTTGATCGTTCCGGCGGACACCTTGCCCGGCTCCTTCGAACCCGACTTCAGGCCGGCGGCTTTCTTGATCAGGAACGTGGCGGGCGGCGTCTTCGTGATGAAGGTGAAGCTGCGGTCGGCGTAGACGGTGATGATGGTCGGGATCGGCATGCCGTTCTCGAGTTCCTGCGTGGCGGCATTGAACGCCTTGCAGAATTCCATGATGTTCACGCCGCGCTGACCCAGCGCCGGACCGATCGGCGGCGACGGGTTGGCCTTGCCGGCCGGAACCTGCAGCTTGATGTAACCTGTAATCTTCTTGGCCATGTGGCCGCTCCTTTTTCACACTGTCGCGTGCCCGAAACCCGGGAACGCTCATGCCTAGCGGTGAGAACGGATGCCCGGAGGTATCCTCCCGCGAGGGAATCGTTCCGGCGAAGGCCGGTCCGAAGGGGGCGCCCCTAAACGAAACGCCGGCAAAAGGAAAGAGCGCGTTTAGGCAGGCTCGCGCGCGGCGCCGGCAGTTGCCCCCTGCAGCCGCCTCCACGCGGAACGAACCGCGTCGCGTGCGGGCATCTCATAGAGACGGTAGGCGAGGTCGCTCACAAACAACACTAGCGCGGCGTAGAGCAGCGTGACCGCCGCCCCGCCCCATCCCGACCGGGCGGCGGCGATCGAGGGGGCGAAGGCCAGCAGGATCGGGAAATGGATCAGGTAGACCGCATAAGACCGGTCGCCGAGCCAGAGCAGCGGCCGGCTTGCCAGTGCCGGCATCCGCAGGGCCAGGCAAAGCGCACAGGGCCAGGCCAGCAGGGAAACCGGAAGCAGCGAACTGACCCCGCCGATGTCGACGCACAGGCCCAGCGCCAGCCCAAGCACGAGCAGCGCGGTCGGTACCCTCGCCAGGTCGGCGCGCCGCCGCCACAGCACTTGCCCGAGGAAGAAACCCAGCAGCCCGCGCGGCACGCCGTCACCGACCCACGGCCCGCCGCCGCGCCCCTGGACCGCGAAGTGCACCAGCGCCACCACGATCGCGCCGCCGGTCACGAGGCGCAGCGCGCGGTCCCCGCGCACGGCGGCCAGCACGAACACGGCGTAGCAGACGATCTCGACCGAGATCGACCACGAAGGCCCGTCGAAGGTATGGCTCACCTCGCCCACGAACGCCTGCATCATGAACAGGTGGGCGACGAAGGCGGGCCATGTGTTGTTGGTGGCTCCCGCGAACACCATGGCCGTCGTCAGCAGCATCAGCAGGTGCAGCGGATAGAGCCGCGCGATGCGGGCCACGGCGAAATCGGCCATGTCGGCGCGGCGGATGCCTCCGCGCGAAAGGTAGACGTGCGCGAAGATGTAGCCGGAGATCAGGAAGAACAGGTCGACCACCGTCCAGCCCCACTCCTTCAGCCAGGTCACCGGCACGGATGCGCGGGCCATGACTGCGAGGTCGAATTCGAGCAGCGGGTGGTAGACGAACGCGATGCCGCAGGCGGCAAGCCCGCGCAGTCCGTCCAGTGCTTTGAGGCGATCCCCGACCATGCGCGTCGCATGGCACGGCAATGGTTAAGCCGGCACTAAGCTTGCGCGCCGCCCGGACGCGGGACGCCCCGTGACGCCGGGCGGCGCACGGGGCGGCTGAGGCTGCGACGGCCCGGGCGAAACCGCCCGGGAGACGCTTACTTGCTGAGTTCGACGTGCTCGAATTCGAGTTCGACCGGCGTGGCACGGCCGAAGATCGACACCGCGACCTTGACGCGGTTCTTGTCGAAGTCGAGCTCTTCCACGATGCCGTTGAAGCTGGCGAACGGACCGTCGAGGACCTTCACCGAATCGCCGATCTCGTAGTCGATGCTGATCGTCTTGCGCGGCGTGGCGGCGGCGAGTTCGGCGGCGCCGAAGTAGCGCTTCGCCTCGTTCTCGCTGATCGCCTGCGGCTTGCCCATGGAACCGAGGAAACCGGTGACCTTGGGAGTGTTCTTGACGAGGTGGTAGACGTCGTCGTTCAGGTGCAGCTTGGCGAGCACGTAGCCGGGCATGGTCTTGCGCTCGACCTGGACCTTCTTGCCGCGCTTGACCTCGGTGATGGTCTCTGCGGGAACCTGCACGTCCTCGACGAGCTGCGAGAGACCCATACGCTCGGCTTCCGAGAGGATGGATTCCTTAACCTTGTTCTCGAAGCCGGAGTAGGCGTGGATGATGTACCAGCGGGCCATGGTTGTCTCTTCGTGTCCTAGATGATCAGAGCAGCGACAGGAGCGAGCTGACGACCCAGCCGAACAGCGCGTCGATGCCGAGGAAGAACGTGGCGAGAAGCACGGTCATGAGGCCGACGAAAATCGCCGTCGTCACCGTTTCCTGGCGCGAGGGCCAATGGATCTTGCGCGCTTCCGCCTGGACCTGGCGCATGAATTCGCCGGGGGTTGTCTTGGCCATCTTACGTCGCTCTCTTGTCGCTTGCCTGTGCCCGGCCAGTGTCCGGGCGCGAAAATTCTCGTGTCTTCCGGCTAGGGTCCATCGCCGCCCCGACCGTGGTCGGGAGGGGCTTGGTAGGGTCCGCTTGTCGGAAGGAAACCGCGACTTAGCTTCCGTCGCCCGGATTTGCAAGGTCCACCGCGTTCGGAAGACGCGCGAGGAAGGAGTTCGGCGTCGCGTAGACGATCCGGGCGCCGTCGGGGATGCCCACCGGCTTCCTGTCGCCGATGTACCAGAGGTAATCGGCATGGCGCGCGGGCTTGAACTTGCGAAGGTCGATCCGCTGGCGCGGCGAATAGAGGATGCGCTGGGTGGGGTCGTTGAAGCGGTAGCGCGTCTCGCGCATCGAGAGCATGTGGACGTCGGGCAGCGCGAAGTTCGAATTCTCCATCGCGCTGCGGCGCACGACCGCGAAGCTACCGAAGTGCTCGAACGGGCCGAACAGCCACTGCGTGCGCGGGATCGCCACGGCCGTCGCCACGCGCGAGCCTTCGGGCACATGATCGAGCGCGGCGACGAGCTGGCGGGCGGTCTGCGCGTCCTGATACCAGACCACGCTCGTCACCGCGATGCGCACCGTGAACAGCAGGCTCGCCAGCGCCAGTCCCCAGCGCGGCACCGGCCAGTCGATCGCCATGCAGGCGACCATCAGCGCAGCGGTGCTGAGGCGGTAGTCGGCATAGTCGCCGCCGAAGATCTGGCGCGGCACGATCAGCGTCAGGATAAGGAGGATCAGCGCCGCCCAGCCCACCCGGCCGTCGAACCGGCGCAGCACGAGCGCGGCGGCGAGCACCGCGACCACGAGGCACAGGCTGGTGATGTCGAGAACCTGGTCGTAGCTGCGCATCGCCTTGTAGAGGATGCCCCACTTGTACTCCAGCACGCCCCAGCGCCCGTAGGACACCTTGGAATTGGCGCCCATGCCCAGCAGCATCGGCAGCAGCGGGAAAACTAGCGGCCAGGGCTTGAGCAGCGGGCGCCAGTCGAGCCAGCTGCGGCGACGCGACCACTCGTAGCCGAACATCAGCACGCCCATCACGCCCCAGCCCGAGACGTGGCAGATCCACACCACGAAGCCGACCGGCACCATGACCGCCCAGCGCCAGCGCCAGCCTTCCAGCCGCACCCAGCCCGCGAAGGCGAACAGCGCGAAGGCGAGCGAGAGCGAATAGTTGAGGAAGCCCATCAGCAGCGAGGGCGACCAGATCATCGCGAAAGCGAGGATCGCGCCGACGCCCACACGCTTCCTGAGGCTCCATTCCACCGCCATGATGGCCATGCCGGTGAGGAAGGGGATCGAGGCGACGATGAAGCGCCCCGCCTCCTCCAGCCCCAGCAGCGGGGTCAGCGGCACCATCAGCAGCTCGGCGCCCAGATTGCCGGTCCATTCCCACTTGAACAGGAAGTAGCGAGTCAGAAACGGGTCGTGCCCATGGTCGAGCATGACCTTGTAGCCCGCCAGATGCGAGGGATAGTCGGTCATCTGCGGCGTCCAGGCGAGCAGCGCCGGCAGCATCGCCAGGCACGACAGGACGAAGCCCAGCCATGCCGCCTCGTGGCGGGTGCGGCGGTAGGTCTCGCTCGTGCGGAAACGGCGCTTGCCGGTCTCGGCCGTCTCAGGTTCAGGATGCGCGCTGGCGTGCATGTGCGACTGGGTCTTTCCCGCTGTGCCCCATTCGGCAGCCGCGAAGCAAAAGGCTTCGCCACGTCCGAATCGGCGGACGGGTTCTCCTAGTCTGCGCAGGGCAATTGGCAAGGCGCGCGACGCTAGCGCGGCGCACGGCCCGCCGCAATCAAGCAACGTCGCCAGCCTCGGAGGTGCCCCGAAGGGCAGGTTATCGCGATGTTCGGGAAATGCTGGCAGGAGTGGAGGGACTCGAACCCACGGCCCTCGGTTTTGGAGACCGATGCTCTACCAACTGAGCTACACTCCTGCGGGCGGAGGTCCCCCTAGATTGACCCGATGCGGATTACAAGCGGCGATTGATAAGATGCCGACAGATTGCCACCATTACGCCTTCTGCTAGGACAAGGACCGTGCACGCCCCCCGATCAGAACCGATCATCGAGCCGGAACTGCTCATGCTCGCCTACCGCAGCGGGATCTTCCCGATGGCGGACAACCGCGACGATCAGGAGATCTTCTGGATCGAGCCGCGCCTGCGCGCGATCCTGCCGCTCGACGGCCTGCGCCTGTCGCATTCGCTCGCACGCAGCCTGCGCCGCGGCCGCTTCACGGTGACCTGCAACGAGGCTTTCTCGCAAGTGATGGATGCCTGCGCCGCGCCGCGCCAGGTGCGCGAGGACGACGAAGACGGCGACGAAGGCGGCAGCTGGATCAGCCACCGCATACAGGCGAGCTACGAGAACCTGTACTTCCTCGGCCATGCCCACTCGATCGAGGTCTGGGAGGGTGAAGGTGCGGCCCGCGAACTCGTCGGCGGACTCTACGGCGTCGGCTTCGACCGGGTGTTCTGCGGCGAATCGATGTTTTCGAAGCGGAGCGATTCGTCGAAGGTCGCACTGGCGTGGCTGGTGGCGGCGCTCCGGCGCGGCGGCGCGAGCCTGCTCGACTGCCAGTTCATGACGCCCCACCTCGCTTCGCTAGGCGCGGTGGAGATGCCGCAGAAGCGATACCTGGCCCTGCTCCAGCACGCACAGGGCGAGCCGGCGACACGGCCCGGTCAGTTCGCCGCGACAGGTTCCTCGACCGGCTCAGGTTCGGGAGGCGCGGGGGGCGTGGCGGCGGCAGAGGGCGTGGCGGCAGGCGCAGGCGTGCTCGCGCTGCCGGACGCCTTCGGTGTGCTGCTTGCGGACGCGGCGTCCTGCGGGCTCGCCTCCTCGCCCGGGAAGCTCATCGCGCAGGCCTTGACCCAGACGTCGTAGACCGGGTGCTCGACGACGTTGAGCGAGGGGTTGTTCTTGAACAGCCAGCCCGAGAAGACCTTGCGCCAGGCCAGTTTCTCGGCCGTGCTGCGGCGCTCCTCGACGAAGACCTGGACGAAGGCGCCCTCGTCCTGCGGCCGTTCCCAGGGCAGCGACTTCTCGCAGGTGGCGACCTTGACCACGAGGTTGCCGAGCCGGCGCGATTCGCCCGGCTTCATCACGAGGTCCTGAGTCAGGTTGTTGCGCTTGTTGAGCACGCCGAGCGTGACCACTCGGTCCTTGTTGGGAGTGCCGATCTCCTGGCCGCGCGCGACCTGGGCGGGTCCGGCCTGCATTCCGGCGATCGCATCGGGAACGCCGGTATCCTGCGCCTCGGGTTCGGGTTCGCCCGTGCCGCAGGCGCCAAGAACCGCCAGCAGCGACAGCGCGGCAATCGTCCCGGCCTTCATCCCCGCGCGAATCACCACGTCCGCCTTCAGGCGTCCGGGGACCAGGCTTCGTAGTCGCCGGTCGCGGCGGCGCGCACGCCTCCGCGCTCCAGCGCACCCTGCGGGCGGTAGGCGGTGACGGTGCCGGTGGCGTTGGGGGTGTAGTCCACTTCCCAGATGCGCGGCGGAGGCAGGTGGCTTTCGGGCACGCCGTTGTAGGAGTGGTGCAGCCAGCCGTGCCATTCGGACGGCACGTTGCTGGCGTCGTTGGCGCCCACGTACATCACCCAGCGGCGTTCGTAGCCCTCGGTCGTCCTGACGTTCTTGCCGGTCGACCGGAAATACTTGTTGCCTTGCGCGTCGGTGCCGACGTGCTCGCCGTTACGCGCGCTCCAGAGCGAGGTGCCGATGGTGGCGCCGTCCCACCAGGTGAAGATCTTGGACAGGATTCCCATGAGCCGCGCGTTAGCCCCTCTGCCCCCCGGAAGGCAAGGACATTGACGGCCAACGCGATGGAGAAATCCTACCAGCTGACCTTGTCGCCGGCCTTGATGCCCAGCTCGGCCGCGCGCCCGCCGTTCAGTTCGAGCACGCCCGAGGTCACGCCGGTCGAGGACAGCGGCGACTCGTCGTAAGGCACGGCATTGGCGGCGATGTTGAGCACGCGGTGGTCGGTGCCGATGAAAATGATGTCGAGCGGGATCACGGTGTTGCGCATCCAGAACGATGCGGGGCGCGGCGGCTTGTTGACGAAGATCATGCCCTCGTCGGCGCCGAGCTGGGTGCGGAACATCAGGCCCTTGGCCTGTTCCTGCGTGGTCGTCGCCACTTCGACGCGGAAGGCGTGGGTCCCCTTGGCCGACTTCACCGTGAGCGGCACCACCGGCAGGCCCGATTCGCGATGGACGGCGGGCTGGGTGGCAGACGGCTTGGCGTCGGCATCGGCCCCGCCCTGCGAACAGGCCGCGAAGGCCAGGAGGAAGGCTGCGGCAAAGCTGCTGCGCGAGGCGCGGGGGGTAAGGCGCATTCAATCGTCTCCGAATTCCGACTCGCTCCACTCTTCGAGCGCATCGACGTCGTCGCTCTCCACGATCCGGCGCGCGATGTCGAGCGGGTGGCCGGCGCGCAGCATGGCTGAAAGCTGCTTGTCGCGGGCCTTTGGATCAACGGCGCTGTCGCCGCGCTGAACCGCGAAGGGACCGAAGCGGCGGCGCCGCGCAAGCACCAGAGCGGCACGGCGCTGATCGCCCACCCCCGGCCTTTCCTCCGCGCGCAGGTCGTCGCCGACCCCGGCCTGCCCCAGCGCCTCGCCCACCCGGCGGGCGCCGTAGCCGCGCCGCAGCAAGCTGCCCGCCTTCATCTTCGCCCAGGCCGCGTCGTTGACGTAGCCCTGCTCGGCATAGCGGCCGACCAGCCCGTCGATCGCCGGCGCGCCCTCCCCGTCCCAGCCGCGTTCCCTGAGCTTGCGCTGCAGATAAAGGCGCAACTTGGCTTGCGTCGTCGCGAAGCGCGCGACATAGGCCAGCGCCAGTTCCTCAAGCCGGACCGGGTTCAGGGGTTTGGGGCCGACACGGCCCTGATTGCGACGCTTGTCCGACATGCTGCCCTATTCGTGCCACACTCAGGCCGGAATGGGGAGAGTGCGTGGGACCGTAATCGGGACGCAAACGCAGCTAACCGAGGTTCAGAATGGACCTGTTAGAGGCGCCGATCTCGCGAATACAACGGTATAACAACAACGGGTTACAACACATGGGCGACACCATCAGCATGGTGCCGAATACGGGTCAGGCACTTATTCCGACCCCTAACGAAGACACGCTGGAGCGTATCTTCGCCGACTTCGCCACCTTCGGCGATGCCCTCGACTATGCCGCGAAAGGCCGGCGCGGGTTCAATTTCCACGATCCGCGCGGCACGCTCACGCGCGTCTATCCCTTCAGCGAGCTGCGCGAGGACGCGCTGGCCGTCGCCCATGCGCTGATCGCTCGCGGCGTCAAGAAGGACGACCGCGTCGCCCTCATCGCCGAGACCGGCGTGGACTTCGCGGCGCTGTTCTGCGGCGCGGTCTATGCCGGCGCCTGGCCGGTGCCGCTGCCCCTGCCCACCAGCTTCGGCGGCAAGGACAACTACATCGAGCAGCTCGCCGTCCAGCTCGCCAGCTCGGACCCGGTCTTGCTGATCGGCCCGGACGAGATCGCCGCGATGACGAAGGCCGCCGCCGACCGGCAGGGCTGCGACCATGCGACCTGGGCCGACTTCGCCGCCAAGGACGCGCCGGTGGTCGAGCTTCCCAAGGCCGATCCGGACGACATCTGCTACCTGCAGTATTCCAGCGGCTCCACCCGCTTCCCGCACGGCGTCGCGGTGACGCACAGCCAGTTGCTGGCCAACCTGGCCGCGCACAGCCACGGCATGGATTTCCAGCCGAGCGACCGCTGCGTCTCGTGGCTGCCGTGGTATCACGACATGGGCCTCGTCGGCTGCTTCCTTTCGCTGATCGCCAACCAGGTCTCGGCCGACTACCTCAAGACCGAGGATTTCGCGCGCCGTCCGCTGGCCTGGCTAGACATGATCACGCGCAACCAGGGCACCACCGCATCCTATTCGCCGACATTCGGCTATGACATCTGCGCCCGCCGCATTTCCAGCCAAAGCGCGGTGAGCGAACGGTTCGACCTGTCACGCTGGCGCATCGCTGGCAACGGCGCCGACATGATCCGCCCCGACGTGATGCAGAGCTTCGTCAATGCCTTCGCCGACGCCGGCTTCAAGGCCAGCGCGTTCCTGCCCAGCTACGGCTTGGCCGAAGCGACGCTGGCGGTCACCATCATGCCGCCGGGCGAAGGCATCCGCGTCGAACTGGTCGAGGAGGAGCGCCTGTCGGGCAGCCCCCGCGACCTCAGCCGCCCCGCCCGCTACCGCGCTATCGTCAACTGCGGCAAGCCCGTGCGCGACATGGAAGTGGTGATCCGCGGCGAGGACGGCCACACCCTCGGCGACCACCAGATCGGCAAGGTCTGGTGCCGCGGCACCTCGGTCATGCACTCCTACTTCCGCGATCCCGAGGCGACCACCGCCTGCATGGTCGACGGCTGGCTGGACACCGGCGACATGGGCTACATGACGCAGGGCTACCTGTTCATCGTCGGCCGCGCCAAGGACATGATCATCATCAACGGCAAGAACCACTGGCCCCAGGACATCGAATGGGCCGTGGAACAGCTGCCGGGCTTCAACCACGGCGACATCGCGGCCTTCTCGGTCGAGATGGACAATGGCGAGGAAACCCCGGCCGTGCTCGTCCACTGCCGCGTCTCCGACCCCGACAAGCGCCTCGAACTGCGCGAGATGATCCGCGACAAGGTCCGGTCGATCACCGGCATGAACTGCGTCGTCGAACTGGTGCCGCCCAAGAGCCTGCCGCGCACCAGCTCGGGCAAGCTCAGCCGCGCCAAGGCCAAGAAGCTCTACCTCTCGGGCGAGATCGAGCCGTTCAAGCTCGCCGCCTGATCCGGCGCTGAAACGAACGAAGGCAGGGCGCTCCGGCTCCCTGCCTTTTTCGTTGCGGGGCCGTCATCGGGAACAGGAGCGCCCGGTGCGGTTTGTTGCCGCACCATGTCCAATGACACCACCCTCCCGCAGGCTCCCTACGGCATCGATGCCTACCATTGCGAAGTGGAGCGTTATGCGCGCTGGCGCACGCCGCTGGCGGTGGTGGTCTTCATCGTCGTGCTGGGCAGTGCCCTACTCGGCTGGCTCGGCGGCGGGACGGCCAGCGTGACGGCCTACCTCTCGCCCTCGGCGAAAGTCGTACTGGAGCACGAGCCGATCCTGCGCAGCGGCAACTGGTTCGAGACGGTGCTGACCGTCACGCCCGCCCGCGACGTCAAGGATCTCGTCATGGCGGTCGACCAGCCGCTCTG
>NZ_AKKE01000096.1 GCF_000281975.1 Novosphingobium sp. AP12
TTTCTGCTCCGGCCGCCGCATCGTCCAGCGATGCGTCACAAATTGTCAGTGCCCCTGTCATCGTGACCAACATGCAACAAAGCGCACAACCTGCCAAGTTGCAGCAATCGTTCGCAGTCCCTAAGCGTGGCGAACATGCGGCAATCAACTCCGAATAGTCAGTCCGAGCCTGCCCCCTGCGATCTCGCGATCCTGGGCGGCGGGCTTGCAGGAGGCCTGATCGCGCTTGCCATGGCGGCGCATCGCCCCGAACTTTCAGTCATGGTGTTAGAGCGCGGCGAGAATCTCGGCGGCCGCCACGTCTGGTCGTTCTTCGCCAGCGATGTCGCCGCCGAGGGTGGGGACCTCGTCAAGCCGCTGATCGCTGCGCGCTGGGACGGCTACACCGTCCGCTTCCCTGGGGCCTTGGAGCGGCACCTCACCACCCCCTATCGCAGCGCTACCAGCGAGCGCCTCGACGCTGCGGTGCGCGCGGCCCTCCCAGCGGATCGCATCGTGACCGGGGTGGAAGTGGCGAGCGCCACACCGACCCGAGTTACCCTGACAGATGGCCGCGCCGTCACCGCGGGCGGCGTGATCGACGCGCGGGGCGCGCACGGCCTCGCGCACATGGCGGGCGGCTGGCAGAAGTTTGTCGGCCACACGCTGCGACTTGCCGCCCCGCATGGACTGACCCGACCGGTGGTGATGGATGCGACCGTCGAGCAGCTCGACGGCTACCGCTTCGTCTATTGCCTGCCCTTCTCGGAAACCGAAGTCTTCGTCGAGGACACCTACTATTCCGACACAGCCGCCCTCGACCTTCCCGTCTTGCGCCGGCGCATCGCCGATTACGCCGCCAGGGCCGGCTGGCAGGTCGAAAGCATGGCCTACGAGGAAACCGGCGTCCTACCTGTCATCGCGGCCGGGAACTTCCCGGCGTTTTGGGCCTTGGGGGGAGACCTCGCCCGCGCCGGCACCCGCGCCGCGCTTTGCCATCCGTTAACATCCTACTCGATTCCCGATGCGGTAAGATTTGCGCTCTACCTCACCACCCTCGACAACCTCTCGGGCGAGAGACTAGGAACGATCAGTCATGACTGGGCCGCACAACACTGGCGTGAAGGACGCTTTTACCGGATGTTGAGCCGTATGCTCTTCGGCGC
Organism: Novosphingobium sp. AP12; assembly: GCF_000281975.1. GTDB lineage: Bacteria > Pseudomonadota > Alphaproteobacteria > Sphingomonadales > Sphingomonadaceae > Novosphingobium. The sequence continues at coordinate 1,146 of NZ_AKKE01000096.1, forward strand.
GTCCGAAGGCGGCGATCGCTGGCGGATGCTGGCGCGCTTCTACACCCTGTCCGAAGGGCTGATCGAACGCTTCTATGCGGGCCGCTCCACGCCGCTCGACATGGCGCGCATCCTTGCCGGCAGGCCGCCGGTGCCGGTCGGCGCGGCGCTCGCCAGCCTGGCCGGCGGCGGCCGTCCCCTCGCCGATCTTGGAGCCAGTACATGAAACGCGCCTGTGTCATCGGTGCCGGCTTCGGCGGCCTCTCCCTCGCGATTCGGCTGCAAAGTGCTGGCATCGCCACCACTCTCATCGAAGCGCGCGACAAGGTGGGCGGCCGCGCCTATCAGTGGGAGCGCGACGGCTTCACGTTCGATGCCGGCCCTACCGTCGTCACCGACCCGGACTGCCTGCGCGAACTCTGGGCGCTCTCGGGCCACGACATCGCCGACGACGTCACACTGCTCCCGGTCTCGCCGTTCTACCGCCTCAACTGGACCGACGGCGTCGTTTTCGACTACGGCAATGACGAGGCCGCGCTGCGCCGCGAGATCGCCCGCGTCTCGCCCGACGACCTCGCCGGTTACGAGGACTTTCAGCGCTACTCCGCCGGGGTCTGGCAGGAAGGCTACGTAAAGCTGGGGCACGAGGCGTTCCTCGACTTCTCCAGCATGATCAAGGCCGCGCCCGCGCTCGCCCGCTACCAGGCCTGGCGCTCGGTCTATTCGATGGTCTCGCACTTCGTGAAGGACGAGCACCTGCGCCAGGCGCTCTCGTTCCACACGCTGCTCGTCGGCGGCAACCCGATGACCACCAGCGCGATCTATGCCCTGATCCACAAGCTGGAAAAGGACGGCGGCGTCTGGTGGACCAAAGGCGGTACCAACAAGCTGGCCAAGGGCATGGCCGCGCTGTTCGAGCGCCTCGGCGGCACCATGCGCCTGGGCGACAAGGTCCGGCAGGTCCACACTATCGGCGACCAGGTCACCGAGGTCGAGTGCGAAAGCGGTTGGCGCGAACGCTTCGACGCGGTCGCCTCCAACGGCGATCTCGTCCATACCTACGGCACCCTGCTGGCCGACACTGTGCGCGGACAGGAGATGGCGAAGAAGCTCAAGAAGAAGCGCTTCTCGCCTAGCCTCTTCGTAGTCCATTTCGGACTGGAAGGAACTTGGCCCGGCATCCCGCACCATACCATCCTGTTCGGCCCGCGCTACAAGGGCCTGCTGGATGACATCTTTAAGCACGGCGTACTCCCGCGCGACTTCTCGATCTACCTCCACCACCCCACCGTCACGGATCCCACGATGGCGCCCGCGGGAAAGAGCACGTTCTACGCGCTCGTTCCCGTGCCGCACATGGGCAAGCTCCCGATCGACTGGGACGAGGTCGGCCCGGTGCTGGAACAGCGGGTGATCGCCGAAGTCGGCCGACGCCTGATCCCCGACATCGAGGACCGCATTGTCACCCGCTTCCATTACGCCCCGCCGGACTTCGAGTCCGACCTCGGCGCGTACAACGGCAATGCCTTCAGCCTCGAGCCGATCCTGACGCAGAGCGCGTTCTTCCGCGGTCACAACCGCGACGACAAGCTGAAGAACCTCTACCTCGTCGGCGCCGGTACTCATCCGGGCGCGGGCATCCCGGGCGTCGTCGGCAGTGCCAAGGCGACCGCTAAGCTGATGCTGGAAGACCTGCGGTGAGCCTGGGCCTCAGCGCCCAACTCAACGCGCTGCGCAGCGCCTGGGGCTGGACCGGCGTGGAGTTCGCAGAAGTCGTCAGCCACAGCCTGTTGGGCCATATGCTCGTTATCGACCGGCTGGGCACGTTCCACTACCTCGACCCCGACGTCGGCATGGTCACCCCGCTCGGCGACGAAGCCGCCGCTGCCGCCCACATGGTGCGCGATGACGTGCAGGTCGTCTGGCGCGCCGACGCGCTGGTCAATGCCGCCGCCGCGCGGCTCGGCCCGCCCGCCATGGGCGAGGTCTACTCCCTCAAGCCGCAGGCGATGGTCGCCGGCGACTATGCCCACGAGAATCTCATCCGGATCGACCTCGTCGACCTCATCTACCTATCCGGCGAAATCGCCCGGCAGACACGCGATCTGCCCGACGGCACGCCCGTGAACCTGAAAGTCGAAGACAGAAAATGAAGCGCCTCGCCGTCTACTGCGGTTCCGCCACCCCCGCAGATCCCCGATACGTCCAGCTTGCCGCCAACGTCGGTACTGCGCTTGCGAAGCAGGGCATCGGCGTCGTCTACGGCGGCGGCCGGCTCGGCCTGATGGGCGCCGTCGCAGGCGCAGCGCTCCTGGCCGGCGGCGAAGTGCTAGGCGTCATTCCCGAGGCGCTGGTAGGCGGTAATGGCCGCGGCGGCGAAGTTGCCAACTACGATTGCGAACTCACCATCGTCGCCGACATGCACGAGCGCAAGGCCGCCTTCACCCGCCTGTCCGATGGCTTCCTCGTCCTCCCCGGCGGGGTCGGCACCATGGACGAGCTGTGGGAAGCGGTCAGCTGGTCGCAGCTGGGCTATCACAACAAGCCGGTCGGCATCCTCAACGCCTTCGGCTTTTACGACGGGCTGCTCGAATTCAACCGCCATATGGCCGACGTCGGCTTCGTGCGCCCCGCCCACCAGGGCATCATCATGGCCGAGACCGACCTCGACCTGCTGCTAATCCGCATGCGAGCGCACGAACCCATCGTGCCGATCGTCAACATGGATCCCAACACGCTGTGACCGATGCCCGCTGATCGCGCCGAACTGGTCGAAGCCGCACACGATTCAATCCGCCGGGGCTCGAAAAGCTTCGCTTCCGCCAGCCGCCTGTTCGACCGCGAGACACGCGAGCGGGTCTGGCTGCTCTACGCCTGGTGCCGCGCCTGCGACGACATTGCCGACGAGCAGGACCATGGCCATGCGGCGCCAGCCGTGCCGCTAGACGCCCGGCTCGACCCCGAATCGCGCCTCGCGACCATCCGCGCGCTCACCGACCTCGCGATGGCGGGCGAGGAGACAGGCTCGTTCGCCTTCGACGCGCTAGGCCAGCTCATGCGCGAAACACCGGTGACGCCGGCCATGGTCGAGGACGTCCTCGCCGGCTTCGCGCTCGACGCCGCCGAGTGGCGTCCGAGGAGCGAGGCCGACATGCTGCGCTACTGCTACCACGTGGCGGGCGCGGTGGGAGTAATGATGGCAGCGGTCATGGGCGTGCCGGCCGACGACGAGGACACGCTCGACCGCGCCTGCGACCTCGGCCTGGCGTTTCAACTCGCCAACATCGTGCGCGACGTGTGGGAGGACGATGCAAACGGGCGCTGCTACCTGCCTATCGAATGGCTGTCCGAGGCCGATATCCCGCCCGGCGAAGTGACCAAGCCGCACTACCGCCACGCCCTGGTTCCGCAAGTCGCCCGTGCCTGCAGGCTCGCTCGCGACTATGAAGCTTCGGCGCGAATCGGCGCGTCCCGGCTGACTTTCCGCCAGCGCTGGGCCGTGCTTTCCGCTGCCAACATCTACGGCGGTATCGCCCGTAAAGTGGAGCATCTGGGCGCCCATGCCTGGGACCACCGCGTTGTCGTTAGCAAATGGCAGAAGCTATCGATGGTCGCACAGGCTCTAATGGAAGCTCGGGCAGTGCCTCGGGGCGCGCCGAAGCCTGGCCTTTCTCGCCGCGAACTCGCGGATCTCGCAAGACAGAGTCCGCCAAGACTTTGACGCGAGCTCACGGCGTCGCGCCGGCTCGTAACGCCGCGCCGGATATACGCCCGCTAGCGGCGGTACATGGCGCCGGCCCGCCGAGCGGCGGATATGCCAGACCAAAAAACGGGTCTGCTCCGTGTGCAAACAGTTAAGCGCCGTACGGCGAGGCGGCCTGAGCAGCTTTTCGCAATCGAAAGCTATTCGGTAACGGGGCAGCGGTTGGCCTACCGCAACTGCGCCGGCTCGGCGATTTCTTCAGCTTCTTCAGTGGTGGCAAACACCTCCTCCCGGATGATCCGGTTGGTGATCTCGAGCAAGTGCGCAGACAGCGCTGCGCTAAGTTCGTCGAACTCAGGCAGCAGAACCCGATTCACGAAGCTGGCAGGCGCGTGGACGAGGACGGACTGGCTATGCATGCGTCGGTAGCGAAATGGACGAATGCCGTACCGCCGGCATAGCGCAGTGAAGAGCTGCCGGGACCACGGATCATGGATCGAGAACTTGAAGTCCTCCGAAGCTTCTCGCCGGCTGGTTTCGGCAAACTGTTGCCTGATGCGTTCAGCAGCGGCACCAGCTGCAGCTTTTTCGCCCTCCGTCGCTGCGCCTGCGAACAGCGCTTCGATCTTGCGGAGCTTCTCGCGAAGTCGCTGTTCAGCGTCGCTGTCGCAGCTCAATGCCGCGTCTCCTTAGGCAAAATACGCGCTGGCAGCCGATCGCTGCAGGTGCAGGTGCACGCTACAACGGCCCGGATCTCAGTTTCCACGCCTTCAATTGAGTCCTGCAACCTGGCCATCATTGCTTTCATCATGTTGGGACTCACAAGCTCATTTTCCGCGTGATAGGCAATGGCAACGCCCGCCATCATCAGACCGTTCTCGAAAAGCGGGTGAATGGCATTGCGCAAGCGCCGGTAAAGGCATGATCTCTTCACCACCGAGCCGGCCTTCAAACGACCTTCGACTTCCCACGAGTGGTCTATGCTACTGGATTTATGGGAAAAGAAGAGGCCGGGTTAGGAATTCCCCTGCAGCGCAAGGCACGATCGGTAAAGCAAAACGATCTATAGGCCGAGATCACTGCGCAGCACACTAAGCGACTGTAAGTAACCGATTGCCGCGCAGTCCGCCGCAGTAGCAGTCGCCGAACCGGGACAAACCGAAGTATGAGACGCCTCGGCTGCGTGTCGTTCATAAGAAAAACAGAAGCGGCTTATCATAAAAGATCAATTATGTCCTCAGCCAGACTTCCGGATTCCGGCTCCGGCTCCGGCTTGTCTTCAGTGAAAGCTTCGACCAGGCCTTGGCATATGGCCACCTGGCCAGAAGTGCCGTTAGAACATGCATTCTCAGAAGCTAAAGCGGAGGTGTACGCAGCGCAGATATCTAGTCCAATGTCCGCAACGTCAGCACATGGTGCCTTTTTGTGGGATTGCCGAATCCCCAAGCAAACATATTGCGCGGGCCCTGATGCCATCTCAGTGCAGGTGTTTGCAATTGCATTTTTGAGGCCCCAACAGACCGACCGGGCGGCGCCATTGTGTAAGGCGCAAAGGCCTTTCTCTTTTGCCGTCAAAGCACCTGCGGCGACATTTTTCTTAGAATAAGTCCAATCTTCGGCAGCGGCGGCGGGCGTGGGAAACTGCATCACCGTTAAAGCAATTATGGCAAAATATTTCATGATTCCCCCTGGCAAAAGCCCGCCCCATTTTCGGCCCATGCCTGCCCTGACGCGATATCTACATCTCGGCATAGCAGCCGCAAACAATCTCGATCGGTCACCGGCGTTGCCCAATCTATTCAACTTTGCAACAATCAACCTGCGAAATGAAGTGGGGTGTATGACCAAGATCGTTATTGTACTGATATTGCTGACTAAAATTTCCCTTAGCGCTGCACCAGCAGCTGCATGTGCAGTCCCCGCCACGTACCACATACCGACCACGATCGAGCTGGTCGAACAAGCTGATGCCATCGTCTTGGCCCGTGTAGGAGGGTCACATGCCGATAGAAAAAGTGGCCTTATACGAGCAGATTTGACGCCAATTTCTTTACTCAAAGGCCAATATTTGTCAAATATAGTGTCCTTAGAAGGCGCGATACTCGCGAATAACAAGCATCATGCAACTCCAAGCGACCCCCGAAATCTTGTTGACGCAAACCCCGATGCTTTTAGCGGCGGCTGCAACCGGAATGTGTTCAATAAAGATGCCATCGTGGTCGCATTTCTACGTGTAAAGAACGGCGAGTGGGTTATCCATGCCCCTGCCTTTTCCCGAGCGCTAGAGGATGTCCGGTCATCAGATGCGCTGTGGGTAAAGACCGTGAGGCTGTATATCCGGATTGCATCGCTCCCGATCGCGCAGCGTAGGCATGAGATGCTCTCTGAAGTCGCGAGGCTTTCGCGCGAAAACATGGATCCCGATTCGCCGCTGCTCGCCCTTGACTTAAAGCGAGCACTATCAGTCGGCTACTAGCTAGACCACATGTTCACCTGAGGCTGGGAGGCGCGCCGCGTCATATACAGCGATGAGATCGCGCCGAGCTGGTCCGCGCGATCCCCTGCAAGGAGGCGAACGAGGACCAGGACAATGAATTATGTGGGCTTGGACGTGCACAAGAACACGATAGCGGCTGCTGTAGCGAAGAACGTCCTGCGCGGGGAAGTGCGCGAAGATGGTGCGATCTTCAACACGCTAGTGGCGCGCTGACGAAGTGGCTTCGCGGACCGGTGGTCGAGCTCCACCTTTGCTAATGGGCCGGGCCATGCGGGTACTGGACTTTTGCGGTTGCTACGCGTCGAGCCGCTTTCCATCACAGATCGCCCAAGGCTTAGCAAGACAGAGTAACATTCCAGACATATATCTGGGAGCTTTGCTGGGTCCCACGCGTTGCTCCCGCATAACCCTCAGGAGAATCCACCATGCTGTTCACCATCGCCGCCATTCTCTTCGTGCTCTGGATTCTGGGGCTCGTCGTGTTCAAGGTTTCGGGCGCGGTGATTCACCTTTTGCTGGTGCTCGCAATCATCGTTGGCCTGGTGCAGCTTTTCCGCGTTCGTCGCGGCGTCTAGGTGGAAGGCCCTGGTCGGCGCTGGGCCGCTCAGGGCTCCACCAGCGGCGGCTTGTTGCGGTAATATTCGGGCGGATTGACGCGGCGGAATAGCCGGCCTTTCTCCGAATACAGTACAAGCACCAGGGCGCTCAGTCCGCAAACCACCATTGCCGCCAGAATCGGCCGCGCCGTTCCGTCGTAGGCCTGCCCGATCAGCGATCCCAAGATCGCCCCGAACACCACTCGAACGAACGACATGACAGATGCCGCCGCCCCCGCAATCCGCGCGAAGGGCTGAAGCGAGATCGCCTGGAAGTTCGAACCCATGAAGCTCATCATGCACATGCTTAGCGTCATGATCGGCAGGAAGGTCCACAGGCCCTCCCCCCGGAACGCGAAGAACAGGTGGACGGCGCCGAGCGCAATGTAGACCAGCAGCGCCGCGTGGGAGACCCGCCGCGCGCCGAACCGCTCGACAATTCGAGAGTTCGCGAAATTGCTGCAGGCCATGACTAACGCCATGCCGCCGAACATCACCGGGAAAAGCGTGCCGGCCCCGAAATGCTCGCCGATCAGCTGCTGCGCGCTGTTGAGGTAGCCGAACATCGCACCCTGCACGAAAGCAGCGCCGACGAAATAGCCGAGCGCAGCCCGCTCGCTGAGCGCGAGGCGCATGTTGCCGGCGATGACCTTGAGCTTCACCGGTTGGCGGAAATCGGGGTGCAGCGTCTCGGGGAGGCGCAAAAGTGCCCAGGCGAATACGCCGATCGCCAGCACGCCCATGATCCCGAAGATCCAGCGCCAGCCCGCGAACAGCAGCACCGATTGGCCGATCATGGGCGCGATCATTGGCACGACCATGAAGGTCATAGCTATCAGCGACTGCGTGCGTGCCATGCGGTCCCCGTCGAAACGGTCGCGCAGGATCGTCATTGGCATGACCATCATCGCGGAGGTCACGAAGCCCATCACACCGCGTGCTGCCAGCAGCAGCTCGAAGCTGCCGGCAATGGCGCACAGCACCGAAAGCGCGACGTAAGCGCCGATCGCGCAGAGCACTACGGGCCGCCGCCCGAATCGATCCGCCAGGGCGCCGGGAAACAGCGATCCGAGGCCCGAGCAGATCAGGAACACGCCGATGATCAGCTGCCGCTGGTTGGGGTCGGCAAGGTGGAGGTCGTTGCTGATCGCGCCGAGCGCGGGCAGCATGACGTCAATCGCCAGCGCTTGAAGTGCCTGGAAGGACGCCATCATGGCGACAAATTCCAGTTCCTTCATCGGGAACTGGGCCGGACGGGCATCGGGGGAATGCATGCCCCGCGCATGCCGCAGTTGGCTTTTGTTAGCCAGCCAAAATGCGCAAGTGGTGGCGCTTTCATCCCTGGCGACGTTATATGAGGCGTCATGTCACCGCACGATGATCATCACGCGCACGAGGAAGAGGCCGAGGGCCTGCGCAAGATCATCCACGTCGACATGGACGCCTTCTACGCCAGCGTCGAGCAGCGCGACGACCCCTCGATCCGCGGGCTTCCTGTCGCGGTGGGCGGCTCGTCCGGGCGCGGCGTGGTGGCAGCGGCGAGCTACGAGGCACGGGTCTTCGGTGTGCGCTCGGCGATGCCCTCGTCCCGCGCGGTGCGGCTTTGCCCCGACCTTATCTTCCGCAAGCCGCGCTTCGAGGTCTACCGCGAGGTCAGCCAGCAGATCCGCGCGATCTTCCTCGACTACACCCCGCATGTGGAGCCGCTCTCGCTCGACGAGGCGTATCTCGATGTTACCGCCGACCTCAAGGGCATCGGCTCGGCCACCCGGATCGCGCAGGAAATCCGCCGCCGGATCAAGGCCGACACCCAGCTGACGGCGAGCGCAGGGGTCTCTTACAACAAATTCATCGCCAAGCTCGCCAGCGACCAGAACAAGCCCGACGGGCTTTGCGTGATCCGCCCCGGCGAGGGCGCAGCCTTCGTGGCGGGGCTGCCGGTGCGCCG
>NZ_AKKE01000097.1 GCF_000281975.1 Novosphingobium sp. AP12
GGGAGCCTATCGGCTGCTCGTTTCAAGCCGCTCACACAGCGCATTGAAACGGGACTTTCCGGTCATTCCAGAAACGGAAAGCGTGCAGCTGCTGTTGTCGACAACCGAGATTTTGCTTCAACGGCATTTCGTCGCTTGATACCCTCACCAGACATAAGCAAAGCGATTGTCTAGGCAGAGTTAACGTGGCGATTACGAGCCCAAGGCTTCCAGAAGAGCGTCTTCCAGCATGGCTTGGGTAAACGGCTTCCCCAACTTCACGATCCGCTGTTGCGAGCCTGGCGGGATATCTCCGTATCCGCTGGCAAGTATGATCGGTAAATCGCCGCGCAGCGCGGTGGCAAGATCGGCAAGCTGCGTACCAGTCATTATGGGCATGGCCTGGTCAGTGATGAGTACATCTATGTCCGCATGCATTCGCAGAAATTCGAGCGCCATCTCGCCAGAACTGGCTTCCAAGACCTCGTGACCCAAATCCTCGAGCAAGGCCGCAGTGTTCATCAGGATCAAACCGTCATCATCGACCGCCAGAACCTTGAGGGGACCTGACGCTGCCCGGGCCTCGCTTGAAACGGGCTGGGGCGAAGGCATTTCCGCAGCGGACTGCGCGACCGGCAGCCACAGCATTGCATGCGTCCCCCGGCCAGGGGTACTATGCAAGGTGAAGCTGCCGCCAAGCTGCTTCGCGAGGCCGTGGATCATCGAGAGTCCGAGGCCCGTTCCCTTGCCCACACCTTTGGTGGTGAAAAATGGCTCGGTCGCCCTGGCCAGCGTATCTTCGTCCATGCCTTCGCCGGTGTCGATAACCGAGAGCGCGATATAAGAGCCGCCGGCAAGACCGCCCACGTCGGCGTCTCCGGCATTGTACTGCGCCGCCGTAATCCGGATGACTCCGCCGCCCGGCATGGCATCACGCGCATTGACCGCGAGGTTCAGGATGGCCATTTCGAGCTGGTTCGCATCCGCCAGGACAGGTGGCAGACTATCGGGGAACGCAAGGTCGAGTGACCAGGCAGGACCGAGCGTCCGCTCCACCAGGTCGACCATGCCGGCGACGAGTTCGGGCACCATCAGGCGTTCCGAGCTGAGGTCCTGACGGCGCGCGAAAGCCAGCATGCGTTGCGTAAGCGCCGCGCCGCGATGGGCGCCTTGCATCGCGTGGTCGATCAGCCGGTCGGTCGCCGCGTCGGGCGGCAAGCGCTTCTGCAGCAGCGTGAGGCTGCTCATGATCGCCATCAGCAGATTGTTGAAATCATGCGCGATGCCGCCGGTCAACTGACCTACCGCCTCCATCTTCTGCGCCTGGCGAAGCGCTTCTTCCGCTTTCTGGCGGATCGCCACTTCCTGCTCGACCCGGCTTTCCAGCGTGTCGTTCAGTTCGCGCAGTGCTGCTTCCTGCTGCTTTGTGGCCGTCACGTCGTAGATGACGCCGATCAGGCGATACCCTGCGCCCTGGCGAATGATTTCACCGCGCCGTGCGATCCACCGGGCGCTGCCATCGTCCTGGCGGGTGATGAGGAATTCCCCGTCGAGACTGGCGGGGACCTGCCCATCGCGCGGTTCCGGGACCAGCGACGCCGCACCATCGGCAAGGACCCCGTTGATCGTCTGGACGGGAAGCACTATCGCCGGATGCAGGCCCAGCACACGGCAGAACTCTTCCGACACCGAAACCGTGGCGAACCCGTCGACATATTCGAACGTGCCGACACCTCCGGCCGTCTGCGCAATGCGCAGGCGCTCCTCGGCCCGCCTGCGTTCGGTCACGTCCACCAGCAGTCCGGTGAAGCGGACTGGCTCCTCGTCCGCGTTCAGGTGGCATTGTCCCCGCCCGTGCATCCACAAGGTTACGCCTGTTCGGGTGACGACGCGGAACTCCTTGGAAAACAGCTCCGCGCCTGCGAGGATGCCGGCGACGGCTATGCGGATGCGTGCGCGATCTTCGGGATGGATCGCCTGGAAGAAGGTGCCGGTCGGCAGTCCATCCGCCGTCGCTTCGGGCGAAATTCCGTAGAGTTCGGCGAAGTGTTTGTCGATGTAGAGGCGATCCGCCGCAATGTCCCAGTCCCAGGTCCCGCTCGCGCCCGCTGCGGCGAGGATGGGGCCGACGCTGTTCGCTTGGATCACCGTGCGGTCAGACATCGTCGCCAACGACGCGCGCGATGAATTCTTCCAGCAGTTCCTTCAGCGTTTCGAGCGAGGGAATGTCCATGATCATCGCGATGTACCCGCGAATGTCGCGGCTGCGCACGGCGAAATCGATGTAGAGGAACAGCACAAGGCCGCCGCCGGGCCCGGCCGGATCGACCTCGAACAGGCTGGCGCTGGTGCCGCGCAGAATCTCGGGGATCGTCATCGTCAGCGAGCGCTGCAGCATGTTCGCCATGGTGGCGAGGCAGGCGTTCAGGATGACGTTGCCAGTCTCGCACAGCGCTTCGCCCTCCATATCGACGACTTCCTGCGCGGTCAGTTCACCGCCGGTGACGGCGCGCACGAGTTCGAGGCTGTTGGTTTCGGGGAAGATCAGCAGCGCACGGCCCGAAAACGGGCCGGCGAAATCCTGCCGCACCGCGACGAGGTCGCTCACCTCGCGCTCGCTGATGAGGCGCGCTGCGCGCTTCTGGCTGACCACTTCGATCGAGGGGACCGACAGCAAGACCTGGTCGCCGATCATCTTGCGCAGGCTGGACGCGGCGCGGCTGACCCCGATGTTGACGATCTCGGTCAGGGCATCGCGTTCAAGTTCGGCGAGAGTGATGCTGTCCGCCCTCACGCGCGCTGCGATCGCAGGCGGAGCGCCGCGCCCGAGAGGAACGGTTCGAGCGCGTCGGCCGTGACCGGCTTGGCGACGAAGGCGGCGCCGATCTCTCTTGCGCGCGCGATGATCTCGTCCTGGATGTTCGCCGTAATGATGGCGACGGGCATTTCAGGCAGCAGAACGCGCAACTCGGCGGCAAGTTCTAGCCCGTCCTTCCCGGCCATGTTGAAATCGATCAGGGCGATATCGGGGGTCTGTTCGGCGATGACGTCCAGCGCATGCGCAGCGCTGCCGGCCTCCAGCTTGCGCCAGTCGGGCTGGAGTTCCGCAAGCGCCTTGCCGGCCACGATACGGGCTAGCTTGCTGTCATCTACGATCAGAACGGTAACGGGCATGCATCTACTCCGGCCGTCGCTGCTCGCGGCCACCCTTGTCACCATCCTGTTAGAAACATTCGGCGTCGCTGTCGCTACCGGAAATGAGGCTGCGAAAGATATCTTGGGACAGCGGGCCGACCGGCGGCCGCCCGGTGACCGGGGGGCGAAGTGCAAGCAGGACCTGGAGCACCGCCATGTGCAGCTTCACCACCCCGCCGATATCGACGCGGCCCTGCGGATGGTCCCCAAGGGCTCCCAGCAGGTCTTCCGCATCGCCTGCAGGACAGCGCCCCTCCAGCACGATGGTGCGGCCTTCAACGCGTACCGTCATGCCGCCAGCTCCGGCAGGTCGAGCACGAGCAGCACACCGCCGTCGCCCAGCACCGCCGAGCCGATCACGCCGGGCGCAGCGGCAAGAATGCCGCGTGGCGGGCGCAGCACGGTGTCGATGCGCTCGCCGAAGCCATCCACCCGCAGGGCGACGGGATTGCCGTCGACATACGTCACCACCAGTTTGGCATGGCGCCCCCGGGCGGGCGGGGCGTTCAACAGCACGGCAAGGTCAAGCACGGGTATGGTCCTGTCGCGAAGCACGCAGGCGAGGCCGCGCCCAACTGGCATCAGCGCCGCCTCGTCGATGCGCACCGTCTCGGCGACCTGTTCGAGCGACACGCCGTAGCGTTCGCCCGCTACTTCGATGACCAGTAGCCGGGTCGTCAGTGCGGTAACCGGCAAGCGGATACGAAAGCGGGTGCCCGCGCCGGGGCGGCTCTCGATCTCGACCGAACCGCGCAGTCGTGCGATCGCAGCCTGCACCGCGTCCATGCCGACCCCGCGACCAGAAATCTCGGTGACGCTCGATGCGGTGGAGAAGCCTGCCCGAAAGATGAGCCGAAGCGCCGCCGCATCGTCGAGCGCGTCGGCCCCTTCCTGCGATAGCAGCCCGCGTTCGACGGCGGAAGCGCGCAGGCGGGCGGGGTCGATCCCGGCACCGTCGTCGCTCACCGTGGAGGTGATCGCATCGCCCTGGCGCTGGAACGTGAGAGTCACCTGGCCCTTGGCATCCTTGCCCTTCTGGCGGCGCACTTCGGGAGGTTCGACACCGTGGTCGATAGCGTTGCGCACGATGTGGAGCAGCGGTTCGAACAGCCCGTCGGCGACTTGCTTGTCCACTTCGATGGTCTCGCCCACCAGCGTGAAGGCGATTTCCTTGCCGAGCCCCTGCGCGATTTGGCGCGCCACGCGGGGCAGGCGGCGCAGCGTCGTTTCAAGGGGGACAAGGCGGACGCGGGTAAGGTTGCGGCTGAGCGTCCCGGTGGCACGTTCGATGTCGGCCTGCGCGGCCCGCAGCCTTGCGGCAAGAGCGCGGTTCACCGACCCCACTTCGTCAGCCAGTGGCGCCAAGCCATTGATCGCGACTATGAGATCACCGAGGCCATCCGCCAAGGCGTCAATACGTGCGGCATCCACCCGCAGGATCGCTTTGTCGCGCACGGCTTCGCCGCTATCTTGCGGGACCGGGCGCGGCTCTACGGTGGCGAGGGTGATCTGACTGGGCTGAAGCCTGAATGCCGCCCGCACTTCGGCTTCGGATGCGCCGCTCAGGCCTTCTATGATCGAGAAGCAGGCGAAGGGCTCCATATCTGCGATGGCCGGCCACGCGCCGCCCGTGGGCAGAACCGCGAGCGCGATCAGCGCGGGGACGCGTTCGACGACACCGAGCGGGTCTTCGCCCCGGAAGAAGCAGTCCGCGTCAGGCGTGTAGCGGAACGCAGTGAGCGGGGCGGCGGCCTGCGCGATCGCCCCCGTCTCTCGCGCCGTCAGCGCGGCGAGCCAGTCTGTGTGCGCGGCGGTCCCGGTCATCATTCCTGCCGCGACGGCATGGGCCGACGCGGCCAGCAGTGCGATCGCGCGGTCGGCCATTTCCTCGGCGGCAGTCGGCAGCGCTCCGCTGCGTTCCACGTCGTCGATCCAGCGGTCGGTCTGGTCGAGGCACGCGACCAGACCTGCCACCGCCGCCGCATCAAGCAGGCTTGCCTGTCTGCGCGCGCGATCCAGCACGTCTTCTGCCGCGTGGAGTAGCTTTTCCGCCGGCGCGAGGGCAAAGACGGCGAATGAGCCTTTCAGCGTGTGAATGGCGCGGAAGGCACCGTCGAGCGCTTCGGCGGCCTGCGGATCGCGGGCAAGCGCCGACAGGTCCTTTGATGCCTCTGCCACCAGTTCGCGGCCCTCGATCAGGAATTGTTCGAGCAGTTCGTCCATCACGCCCGACGATAGACAATTGCATCGGCAAGGCGAGCCAGCTCGAACCTATCAGTGATGCGCCCCATCGACTCGCTGTGACCGAGACAGACGTAGCCGCCGGGATTGAGGCAGTCGTAAAGCGTGTTCGCCGCCGTCAGCCGCGCGGCGTCGTCGAAGTAGATCAGCACGTTGCGGCACAGGATGACGTCGAATTTTCCCATTCCCGCCATGCTTGCCGGATCGACGATGTTGGCCGGCGTGAAGCGCACGGACTCGCGAAGGTCCTGAATGATGCGACGGTGGTGGTCGCGCTCCGCTTCGAAGTAGGCGTTGCGCAAAAGGGGTGGAAGGCGCGAGAGCGAGCGCTCGGTGAACTGCCCCTCGCGCGCGCGGCCAAGGGCGGCGGTGTCGATGTCGGAGCCGACGATCTCAATGTTGTAGGCATCGACCAACGGCCAGTTCTCGAGCAGCCAGATCGCGATCGAATAAGCCTCTTCGCCGGTCGAGCAAGGCATTGACCATATACGCACGAGGTCGCCGGGACGGCGATGGCGGATGATGTCCGGCAGCAGGTCGTTGGAGAGCGCCGCAAGCTGGTGCTCCTCGCGGTAGAAGTACGTCTCGTTGATCGTGAACGCATTGATGAGCGCCTCTCGCTCTCCGATGTGGCTGCGCACAAAACCAAGATAGGCCGGGACCGTCACCATGCCGCAGCGCTTCATGCGCTCGGCGATGCGGCGCTCGATGTAGTAGCGCTTGTTCTCGCCGAAGATCATGCCGGTCCACCGGTAGAGCAGTTCCCCGACCTGGGAAATCTCGTCGGCAGTGAGCGGAACAAGCGTAGGCGTTGGCTGGTCGCTCACCGTGCGAGGAGTTTCATGAGGTTGCCGGCAATCTCGGGGAGCGGGCTGACCAGCGACGCGCCGCACCGCTCGACCAGCGCGCCGGGCATACCCCAGACCACGGCGGTGCACTCAGCCTCGGCGATGGTCAGGCCGCCGCGCTCCTTCAGTTTCGCCATTGCCGCTGCTCCATCCGTGCCCATTCCGGTCATCAACACGCCAACGAGCTTTTCGGGTGCAATCAGGCGCATGGCGCTTTCGACCATGCGATCGACGCTGGGATGCCAGAACAAGCCGGGATCGCTGGGCGCCGGCAATGCCACGATGCTGCCGGCCCGGCGCGAGAGGATCAGGTCGGCATCGCCCCGCCCGACATAGGCATGCCCGGCAACCAGCGGCGTGGCCCGCTCGACCTCGTGCACACCGAGCGCGCAAAGCCGGTCGAGACGCCGCGCGAGGGGGCCGGTGAAGGTGGCCGGCATGTGCTGCGCGATCAGTATCGGCCATGGGAAATCGGCCGGCAGCTCCGCCAGCAAGGCATCGAGAGCGGGGGGGCCACCGGTCGAGCAGCCGACCAGGACAAGGCCGGTGCCGTCGATGGGACCCGGCGGCGCGAGCTTGCTGCCGGTGACCGAGGCGCGCCCGTTGCCGGAGTGCGTCCGTATGCCGGCGCTCGCTTCGCGCACGCGCTCGCGCAGGCGGGTGGAGCGCGGGATGCGGGCTTTCGAGGCCGCGCGGACCTTGTCCACGAGATCGGCTGCGATCTTGTCGATCTCCAGCGAGACCGCGCCCTTTGGTTTGGGCACGAAATCGACCGCCCCCAGTGCCATCGCCTCCAGCGTCTCTTCCGCGCCCTCGGCGGTAAGAGAGGAGACCATGACCACGGGGCACGGGCGCACGACCATGATCCGGTCGAGGCAGGCGAGCCCGTCCATCTCGGGCATGTGGACGTCGAGTGTGACGACGTCGGGCGCGAAGGCAGCCAACATCCCGAGCGCCTCGACCCCGTTGCGCGCCACCGCGACCTCGAAATCGCCGGCTGCTGTGAAGATGTCCGTCAACAGGCGCCGCATCAGCGCCGAATCGTCGACGATCAGGAGTTTCGTCACGGCTTTCTCTGCGCCGCCTTGGTCTTGCCGAGCGCGAGCAGGAGGTCCCGCTCGGCACGGTCCAGCAATTCCTGCGGACTGACGATCAGCACCAGCGTATCCTCCCCGTCGAGGGCGGCGACGCGGTCGAACACGCGCGCGCCTTCGCTGCCCAAGTCAGGAGCTGGGCGCAGCGCGTCGGCGGAGGGCTGGACGACCTGCGAGACCGCATCGACGGTGAAGCCAGCAGTCAGCTCGCCGATCCGCACCACGATCACCCGCGCCTTGGAACCCACGACCGGAACGCCGTTGAAGCGGCGCGCCTGGTCGATCACCGGGATGACCTGGCCACGCACGTTCATCACCCCCTGCACGAAAGCAGGCGCCTTGGGCAGCGGGGTGAGGCGCGGCGGCAGCAGTGCCACTTCCTGCACTGCGTCGATCGGCAGGCCGAAGCTCTCCTCGCCGATGCGGAACAGCAGGAACCGTTCGTCCTGAACATCGGTGCCACCCGTCATCTCGCCCTTGCCTCTCGTCTCGCCCTGGAGCAGCCGGGCGGTGATGTCCTTGTCGACGAGCTGGTCGGGCGCGAGCACCGAGACCAGTCGCGTGCCACCGTCCAGGCGGCAGATCGCCTGGATGCGCGCCTCGCTCCCGCCGCGATTGAGGACCTGGGGGACGGCATCGATCTCGCGTTCGGCCACGCGCTCGATCGAGCGCATGGCATCGACCACCAGCCCCACGCGGTGCGCACCGATGCGTACGACGACCACTCGCGATCGCCCGGTCATCGGCGCGATCGGCAGCGCCAGCAGGGCCGCCAGCGACAGCAGCGGCAAGACCGCGCCGCGCGACGCCACGCTGCCGAGTGCAGCCGCGTCGGCGTGCGGCAGGCGCGCGATCCCGGCCGGCAGGCGCAGCACTTCCTCGGTGGATGATAGAGGCAGGGCGAAGTCCTGTCCGGCCACGGCGAAAGCGACCAACACGACCGCTTCGGCGGGCGCTTCCTCGGTCCGCCCCGTTGCGGCGACGATCGCCCCCGCGGAGCGCCGCTCCCGCCGTTCTGGCACCGCGGCGCCGATCAGGCTGGCGAAATCAACCTGCAATGCGCAGATGGCTTCATCGTCGTTCACGATCTGCGACACGCGGGTCACGGCCAGTCCCACCAGGCCGTCCATCTCCGCCACGATAACCCGCTGGACCGGCGATTGCGCGCGGCCTAGCAGGCTCGCCACCGACAGCACCGGAACGATGACGCCGCGTATCTGGGCAACGCCCAGCAACGCCGCGGGCGCGTGGGGTACGCGCGCGAGGCGCGGCAGCGGCACGATCTCCTGCACCAGCGAAGCGGCCATTCCAAGCAACTCGCCGCCCAAGCTGAACGTCAGCGTCCGGGCATCCGTGACGGGCGTATCCGGCAAGGGATCAGGCTTCGGTCGAGACGAGGACGGCCGCGATCGATGCGATGTCCTCGATCGCGGCGGCTAGCGATTCGGCACCCTGCGCCTGCTGGCGCGCGGCGGCACCCGCCTCACGGGCGGCGGCGGCGGCCAGGTCGGCGGCCTCGGCGATCTGGTTGGTGCCGCTCTGCACCTCGCGTGCCGAGCGCAGCATGTCGTCGGCGCTGGTGACGATGACGGCGTTGAGCTCCTGCGCTGCCTGAAGTTCCCTGGCGACGACGCCGAAGCGCTCCAGCATCGCGCGGTTGCGCGCTATCTCCGCTTCGGCCGCGCCGACCACCTGGTCGAGGTCGCGGCGGATCGTGGTGATCTGATCCTGGATCAGCCGCACCGCATCCTTGGCCTGCCCGGCGCTGTCGGCGGAATCGCGCGAGAGCTTGCGGATGTCGGCGGCC
Source organism: Novosphingobium sp. AP12 (assembly GCF_000281975.1). Taxonomy (GTDB): domain Bacteria; phylum Pseudomonadota; class Alphaproteobacteria; order Sphingomonadales; family Sphingomonadaceae; genus Novosphingobium. The sequence goes on from NZ_AKKE01000097.1 coordinate 9,165, forward strand.
ACGATGGCGAAGCCGCGCCCCGCTTCCCCGGCGCGCGTGGCTTCGACAGCCCCGCTGACCGCAAGCATGTTGGTCTGCACCGAGATCAGGGTTAGATTGTCGGAAAGCTTCTCGATCCGGCGGCTGGTGTCGTTGAGCACCGACAGCAGGGCGAGCACGCCGTTGACCTCGGCAATCGCCGCGACGACCCCGGTGACGAGTTGCTCGATCTGTGCCTGACACTCGCTCGCCGAACCGACGATGGCGCTGATCCGGCCGCTCGCAGCTTGTGCGCGGTTCTGTGCGATCTGCGCGGACGCTTCGATCTGCCCCATCGCGACGTTGGCCTGTACCGTCGCCGACGCCTGGACCTGCGTACCCCGGCTGATCTGCTCAAGCGCGACCAGGATTTGACCCGATGCGCCGGACAATTCCTGCACCGTCGCCGAAAGCTGCTCGGCGGCAGCGGCAACCTGCTCGACCACTACAGAGGCAATCTGCGCGTCCTCCAACTGCTCGGTGAGGTCGCCCAAGGCTTCGGCCGTCTGCTGGCTTTCCTCCAGCGAGGCCACCTGCTGTTCGATGGCTTGCTGGGCCTCGGCAGCGGCGGCCGACTGTTCCTCGGCAGCACTGGCGACCTGTTCGGCGCCTTTCTCGGCCTCGCGCGTCGCCAGTTCGGCCTGTACGGTGGTGTGAAGGATTTCCTGAGCGCCCAGGCCCAGCGCGGTAAGTTCCTCGCGGGCGGCCACGAGCCGGGCGACGACTTCGTTCCCTGTCTGCGCCTCGGCCGTCGCCCGCGCGGAGGCGGCGCGGACCTTTTCCGCAATGTGCTGGATTTCCTGGCCGATGGAGGCTGCCAACTGGCGGATCGACTCCGCGCCCGCTTCCGAGCTTTCGGCGAGCAGGCGCACTTCGTCGGCGACGACGGAGAACCCCGCCCCGGTTTCCCCGGCACGCGCCGCCTCGATCGTGGCGTTGAGCGCCAGCAGGCTGGTCTGGTCGGCGACATCGGCCACGTTGGCGCCGATTTCGTCAATGCGGCCGGCCGATTCTTCGAGAGCGGCGATAAGATCAACCGTGGCGAGTTGGCGTTGCGCGCTTAATTCGATGGTAGCGACCGAGACTTCGATCTGGCCGCCGATTTCGGCGAAGCTGCTTGCGGTAGCTTCGGTCTGGCGACGTGAATCCTCAGCCCGCGTACGCGCCTCGCGGAAGTTCACGCCGAGCGCGGCAATAAGGCCGAGAGATTCTTGGGCGGCCCCGGCAGCTTCCTCTGCACCGCTGGAAATCTGGTCCATCGTGCGCTGCAGTTCCCCCGCCGCAGCAGACGCCTCGCCCATGCCAGCCGCAAGTTCCTGTGTCGCCACATCGATACGCTTGATCGCCGAAGTGGGTTCTGCCGCCGCTGCCCTCTTGCGACGAGCTTGTGCCGGCGGAGCCACCAGAGATGGCTTCTCCTGCATCTCGGGCAATTTGGCGCGGGATTGGAGTGCGGATTTTTTGACCAGCGCCATCTGTTCTCTCGTTTGAAGTTGAACGACGCTTACGTGAGCCGTGCATCCAGCGCTAGGGGCCTCGCTATTCCCTCCCTGCGTTGCGTCTCCCGGAGATCAGGTTCGCAGCGCCGTCAGCGGCGGGCGTGTTTGCATTATCCGCGGACACGGCCGCTTTGGAGTCCTCGTCCTGCGTCGGGGGCCGATTGGCAAAGGGCTTGGCTTCGGCGCCGGCCAGGCCGTGCTCGATGTCGTGCTCGGTCTCGGCTTGCGCATCTACGCCCTTGCCCACGGATTGGTCTTTGTTCGAGCCCGGCCCTATCGAAACGTCGCTCATGAATATCGTTCCTGTCGCTTGATGGTTCGGGCAATGCCCGCGATAGATGCTGGAGAGCGCCCCTACCGGCGCTCGGCAAGCCAGCGGGCGAGGCTCTCGTTGCCCTGCATTTGTGCGAGGCTGGCCGCGTCATTGCCCGCCGCATCCACCGCGTCGATATCGGCGCCGGCGTCCAGCAGGAGTTCGATGACCTCGCGCCGGTCGAACAGGGCGCTCATCATGATCGCGGTCTGTCCTGCGGCGTTGCGCAGGTTCGGGTCCGCGCCGGCGGCCAGCAGGCGTCGGGCAATGGTCAGATGCCCTTTGAAGGCGACCCCCATCAGCGGGCTGCCACTCGCCGTCGTGCGGTTCGGGTCGGCGCCGCGATCCAGCAGCAGCGCCGCGCTTTGCTCGAAACCATGATAGGTCGCAAGGATCAGGGCGGTGTGCCCCTTCGCATCGACGCCTTCGATATCCGCCCCGGCCTCTAGGAGAGCTGGTAGCATGTCGTCGCGCCCCAGCCTGGCCGCTTCGAACAGCAATTCCTGCACCCGCTCCCGCGAAGGCAACGGCGGCAGTTGGCGCGGCGTCGATGGCGTTCGATTTTCCGGCTCGTTCAGCGAGCGCATGACCGTCGTTCCTTTGTTGGTTTCCAACGACAAGGAAGCCTCCTAACCGGCGGCGATTTCGTCGAAGACGCGAGTTACGATAGCGGCGCGGGCGTCGTCGTTGACGTCCACCGAGACGGATATCGGATCGGAAAGCGGTGCGTCCGTCCGCTCCGTCTCCAGATGGGTCGCGGTGTCGCCGCCGCTGGGCGTACCGCCTGCGCTGTTTTCATCGCCGGCCGCCGACACGAACACGTCGGTTCGCTCGAAGCCGTATTCCTGTACCAGTCGCTCGACCGCCAACTCGGCGTCGCGGCGACTCTCGAATGTGCGCTCTATCGTGGCGTTCATGTCTCTATCCTTTGATTCGCAATGCCTGAGGTCGGCGTCACTCTATCGAGGTCCGCCGCCGCTCGGAGCCGATCCGGGCTGCGCCATCTTGCGATGCTGCTCGGCCAGGATCGCCGCCGGGGTTACGTGCGCTACCGCCGCCTGGATCTTGTTCT
>NZ_AKKE01000098.1 GCF_000281975.1 Novosphingobium sp. AP12
GCGCCAGCCATAGGCTCGAGGATCAGGTAGACCTGGCTGGCGCCGGCGTTGCTGGCGGCGTCACGGATGGCTCGGCGCTCGACCGAGGTGGAGCCCGAGGGAACGCAGATCACGATCTCGGGATAGCGGAACAGGTTCTTCTTGCCGTGGACCTTGCGGATGAAGTGCTTGATCATCTCCTCCGCGATCTCGATGTCGGCGATGACGCCATCACGGAGCGGCCGGATGGCTTCGATGTTGTCCGGGGTCTTGCCCATCATCATCTTGGCGTCGTCACCGACGGCCTTGACCTTCTTCACGCCGTTCAGCGTTTCGATGGCAACGACGGACGGTTCATTCAGAACGATTCCGCGGTCCTGCACGTAGACTAGGGTGTTGGCCGTGCCCAGGTCGATCGCCATGTTCTGGGAGCCGAGTTTGAAGAATCGCGAGAAGACGCCGGCCATCTAAAATCCGTTTCTTGCCAATCGCTTGCCGAATGCACCTCGGAACCTGCGACAGGGTTTTTTGGGAGGGAGGGCACCCCTTAGCTCATCGATTCGGGAAAGGCCAAAATTTTGTGTCCTTTTCCGGGGGGTATCACGAGGTGCCCGTCTCGAATTCCCCGCGCTTCGTCGCTAGTTTGTGTGACAGCCGTCCCGTGGTGCGTTCCGCCTCGCCGTGCGCCATCAATCGAGTCACTCCATGCCCACGATCCGCCGCCTTCCAGAACACCTCGTCAACCGCATCGCAGCCGGCGAAGTGGTCGAAAGGCCGGCGTCTGCGCTCAAGGAACTCGTCGAGAACGCGATCGATGCCGGCTCGACGCAGGTGACTGTGCGCCTTGCCTCTGGCGGGCTCGACATGATCGAGGTCACCGACGACGGCTGCGGGATGAGGCCCGACGAGATCGCCCTGGCGCTGGAACGCCATGCCACGTCCAAGTTGCCCGACGAGCAGATCGAAATGGTCGCGACGCTCGGCTTTCGGGGGGAAGCGCTGCCGTCGATCGGATCGGTGGCACGTCTCACGATCGAAAGCCGTCCGCCCGATGCGGCGGAGGGCTGGAGGCGCGTGATCGACCACGGCCTCGTCGCCGCTGATGGACCCGCTGCGCTGCCTCAGGGTACGCGCATCCGGGTCGATGATTTGTTCGGTAAGGTGCCTGCGCGGCGCAAGTTCCTGCGTTCGCCCCGTTCGGAATATGCCGCATGCCTGGATGTCGTCCGCCGCCTGGCAATGGCACGCCCAGACATCGGATTCGTCATGGAGCAGGACGGGCGGCGGGTTCTGGCCGTGCAGCCGCGCGAGGAACTGGCGGCGCGCGTAGCCCGCCTCATCGCGCGCGAACTGGCCGACGACGGTGTGCTGATCGAGGCGGAGCGCGGAGCATCGCGTCTCACCGGTATCGCGGGCCTGCCGACCTACAACCGGGGCGTCGCCGATCACCAGTATCTTTTCGTCAACGGGCGCCCGGTGAAGGACCGGCTGCTCGTCGGCGCGGTGCGCGGGGCCTATTCGGATATGCTCGCACGCGACCGTCATGCGGTGCTGGCGCTGTTCCTGGACATTCCGCCCGAGGAGGTGGACGTCAACGTGCACCCCGCCAAGACCGAAGTACGCTTCCGCGACCCCGCCTTCGTGCGCGGCTTTCTGGTCGGTGCGCTGCGCCATGCGCTCGAGGGAGCCGGACAAAAAAGCGCGCAGCCCGCTGCATCGGCCGCGATGAACATGTGGCAGGTCGAGCCAGTTGCTCCCGCCGCTCCGTCGCTGGGTTCGCTGTTCGCGCGAGAATACGGCGGATCGTCGTCGCGCGTTTCTGAGGCGGGCACGGCGTGGCGATCTTACGAGGCCGAGGTCATGGCGCAGCCTGCCGCCCGGGCCGAGCCGGCTGCAGAGGCCGGCGAAGAAGCGCTGCGCTATCCGCTCGGCGTCGCGCGCGGGCAGGTGGCGGGAACCTACATCGTCGCCGAAGCGGAGGACGGCCTGGTAATCGTCGACCAGCACGCGGCGCACGAACGCCTCGTGCTCGAAAAGCTCAAGGCGGCTGGGGCGGAGGAAGCCATGAACCGCTCTCAGGCCCTGCTGCTGCCCGAGGTGGTCGAGCTTGAGGAAACCGCCTGCGACGCGGTGGAGGACAAGATCACCGATCTCGCGCGCCATGGGCTCGTGCTGGAACGCTTCGGACCTGCTGCGATGCTTGTCCGCGCGGTGCCCTCTGTCCTGCCGAAAAACGACGTGGCCGCGCTGGTGCGCGACGTCGCGGACGATCTTGCGCGCAATGGGGATGCGCTCCTCCTGGGCGAGAAACTCGACCTCGTGCTGGCGACGATGGCCTGCCATGGATCAGTTCGGGCGGGACGCTCGCTCTCGGTCGCCGAGATGAACGCCCTTCTTCGCGAAATGGAACGGACGCCGCGTTCGGGCCAATGCAACCATGGCCGCCCGACGTGGGTTAAGCTAGCCCATCAGGACATAGAAAAGCTTTTCGGGCGAAAGTGATGCGAAAGACGATTGTAGTGCTGACCGTGTTGGCTCTTCTGGCGGGTTGCGAGGATGAACCGGCTTCGCAGGAGGCGGCCGAACAGGCTTCGGAAAATGCGCGCGACGTGGCGATGGTCGAGCGGATGAGCAAAGAACCCTTCAAGCCGGTGCTGCCCGTGGTGATCACGGAAATGGACATCGAACGCTATGGCCTCGACAAGCCCGGCTGTGGGTTCCGCAAGGGCGCCCAGAAAGATCCTCTGTTCATCGCCGGCAAGGACGAGGCGTTCATGCGCGTCGGCGCCGACCTCAAGCGCTTGTCAGCGAAGGACGTGAGCGCGGAACTGCCGGGCGGGGCGCGCTCGACATATGTCGGTCTGGCGGGCTGGGTCGATGTGATGCGGCTGCCCGATGGAGGCACCGGTAGCGACGACATGCATTGGCCCGCCCGCCTGGTCGTGCACGACGCGCAGGAGCGGGTGGCGTACCAGGCGGACGGCTCTATGACCTGCAGCGTCTTCGAGCCATCTGGCGAACAAACGGGAAGCGACCCGGCGGGCTGATGCCGTGCCGGATCGCTTTGGGTCGAGGCTTAGCTTCCTAGCGAAAGCCGGGCGAACAGGGTGTAGCCCCAAGGATTGCGGCCATACACCGGATCCAGGGAGTCCGGCTTGGCATAAGCGTTGACGGACGCGCCGAGGGCCAGCGTGAACGGATCGAATTCGATCCGCCGGGCGTAGCCGGCCTGCAGCTTCGACACCCGGAAGGTTGCATCGTGCAGCGGGTCTTCGTGATCCGGGAAGAGTTCGTCATTGGCGACGTTCTCGGCCCGCGCGAACAGAGTGTTCGCATCGTCCAGGTCCCAGTTGGCTTCGGCGAGCCACGTGGTCAGCGTGCGGCCAGGCTCGCGATTTTTGCTGCTGAACGCTGCCATAGCGGAGAAACCGTCGTTGTCGGCATAGTGCGCCGACGCAGTGAAGCGATGCTCGTCCTCGCCGGGGTGCAGCGCTTCGGGTTCGTGGATCTGCCCGTAGCTGGCCTGGACTGCCCAGCGCGGGTTCGGCGTCCACGTGGCGCGGACGGACCAGGAATCGAGGCGCGGGGTTTCGATGTCCCAGCGGTCCTCATCGGGCTCGGCCCCTCGGAAGGCCGATGTTTCTAATTGCCATTTGTCGGTGGATAGTCCCGCTGTCACGACGCCGTAGGTGATGTGCGTCGGATCGAACCAGTGATGGCCGATCGGGGCTTCCGGATTGTAGCGAGACGAGCGGCGCATCATGAATGCGCTTGGCCCTAGCGCGGGCTCGCCGACCGGGCCACCATAGACGAATGCAGTGGCGCCGTCGCCGATATTGAAATCAACGCGTGCGGCAAGTTCCATGAACAGGTCGTGCGGATGTTGCCGATCGACCAGAGCTACGCCGCCGGCGGTCTCGCCCGTGGCGAAGAGGTTAGGATAGCCGCGGTTGCTCATCATCGGCTCGAGGCTGAGCATCGAGCGCAGTTGCACCTTGCCGAACCCAGTCTGGCGTTCTGCCATGAGCATCGCCATCGAAGTGACATAAGCCTTGTCATCACCGCGCGGGCCGGAATGGTCGGTGTACTGAGCGGATACGTAGCCATGCGCCATGAGCATCCAGTCGTCGGTCATGACGTGGAGGCCGTCCATGGCGCTATCGTAACTTGGCAGACGCGAGGTCCCGGATCCACTGGCGTGAGGGAGCAGCTGGCCTGCCCCCTGCGCCTGATGACCGTCCGGCATAGCGTGACCCATGGCGCCGTGGTCCATGGCACCATCACCCGTGTTCATTTCCATAGGCATCGACTGGTCTGATGTGCCCGGCGCGGGCTCGGCCGAGCCGTGACGATGAGCGGAGTGGTCCTGCGCCATGGCCGGCGCAGAGAATGTGGCCACGCACGCAAGCGCGGCCAGGACATGTCTTTCCATGATTCCTGAAAACCTGATTTTGAATGAACCTCTCGCATTCCAGAGAATGCGACGGCGCTGTGATCAGGTTCTGGGAGGCGGAGTGGCGGGCTCCAGCAAACCGGCGACGAGCGAGGCGTCGTTCGTCAGCGCATGGCGCGCAGGGGCAGGAGACAGCGACCGGAACTTCACTCGCGCGTCGATCGGCGGCGTGACACAGCCGATGCAGTCGTTGACGCCGGAGGTTTTTGCCGGTGCCTGCTGGCCATGCCCTTCATGGTGATGGGCCTGCGCCATCGGCGCGGGTGCGGCCATGGCGCAATGCCCCGTCATCGCCATCGCAGGCACCGACAGGCCGATAAGAAGGAGAAGAAGGAAAAGGCGCCGCAGCATCGGAAGGGCCTTAGCCCATCCCGGCGGGCCGGACCAGCATCCATAGCGCCATTGCCACCATGAACAGGTTCTCGAGTAGCGACACGAAGCCCAGGGGGACGCTCCCCGCTCCGCCGACGCAGGCGCATTTCAGTTCCCGCTTCTGGACGTAGACCGCGTAGTAGACCGACACCGCGCCGACACTGCCGATGAACAGGGCGATCGGCACCGACAGCCAGTGCAGCACGTCTGCGGCCATGAAGGCGCCCGCGAACCACTCCAGGAATGGATATGCGTAGGCGTATGGTACCCAGCGCCGCCCCAGAAGATCGTAGCCGAGGAACATCGTGGTGAAAGTCTCGAGATCCTGCAGTTTCAGCATGGCGAGGAGCAGCATCGAAACCGCGACGAACCATTCCCCTGCCTGCACCGTCACCGAGGTGCCCAGCGCGTCCCAGCTTGCTGCAAGCGCGATCACCGCGGCAGTCAGGAAAACGCAGATCACCGGAGCATACCCCGTGCCCTTGGCCTGATCGTCCAGGCCCAGGAAGCGGCGCAGGTCGGTGTTGCCGCCGATGCGCTGGCCGGCGATGAAGGTCTGCGGTGTGGTCTGGACCTGATGCCGGGCCTTGAAGGCGTCCACTTCCTCGCGCGTGGTGAGCCAGTGGTCTTCCACCTCGTAGCCTTTGCTTTCCAGCAAGTGCTTCGACTTCAACCCGAAAGGGCAGACGTGCTTTTCCATCACCATGCGATAGAGCACAGCCTTGCGGTTAGGATCGATCATCTTGACGTCGGCATGTCCCGGCAGAATTTCCCCGAGGCCGAAGTCCGGGTCGGCGTGGTGCAGGTTTGCGAAAACAGGCGCAGTTTCATCGACCATGTGGCCAACGCTCCTTGTCGCCTCCCACTGCATTAACGCACGTCGGCACACAAAGGTGCACGCACTTGCAACATACCGCCGCGCGTGAGGACCGGCCGCGCCGATCCCTGCGGCGGGCGTCGTCAGACGTTGAACTTGAAGTGCATCACATCGCCGTCGTGGACTACGTATTCCTTGCCTTCCTGGCGCAGCTTGCCAGCGTCCTTGGCAGCCGTTTCGCCGCCCAGCGACACGAAGTCGTCGTAGGCGATGGTTTCGGCGCGGATGAAGCCGCGCTGCATGTCCGAGTGGATCGTGCCGGCCGCCTCGGGTGCCTTGGCGCCCTTGTGGACAGTCCAGGCGCGTGCTTCCTTGGGGCCGACGGTGAAGAAGGTGAGCAGCTCGAGGAGTGCGTAGCCGGCGCGGATGATGCGTGCGAGTCCGGCTTCGGCAAGGCCCATTTCCTCAAGGAAGACTAGGCGATCCTCCATGTCCATGCCGGTCAGCTCCGACTCGATCGCAGCCGAGACGATCACGGCGCTCGCACCCTCGGCGGCGGCTTTCTCGAAGACCCGGGCGGAGAAGGCGTTGCCTTCCGATGCGGACTCTTCCTCGACATTGCAGACGTAGAGGACCGGCTTGGCGGTCAGCAACTGGGCCTGTGCGAAAACGCGCTCCTCGTCCTCGTCCTTCGGCTTGGTGAGGCGCGCGGGCTTGCCTTCGCGCAGCAGTTCCAGTGCCTGGCCGAGGACGGACGCGGTGATCTTGGCTTCCTTATCGCCCTGCGTGGCCTTCTTCTGGGCGGCGGGAACGCGCTTTTCCAGGCTTTCGAGGTCGGAGAGCAGCAGTTCGGTCTCGACCGTCTCGGCATCCGCGATGGGGTCGATCTTGTTGTCGACGTGCTGGATATCGTCGTTCTCGAAGCAGCGGAGGACGTGGATCACCGCATCGACTTCGCGGATGTTGCCGAGGAACTGGTTGCCGAGGCCCTCACCCTTGGAAGCGCCGCGCACGAGCCCCGCGATATCGACGAACGACAGCTGCGTCGGGATGATCTTGGCCGAGCCGGCGATCGCGGCCAGCTTGTCGAGGCGCGGGTCGGGGACGCCGACCTGCCCGACGTTGGGCTCGATCGTGCAGAACGGATAGTTCGCCGCCTGCGCCGCCTGCGTTTCGGTCAACGCGTTGAACAAGGTCGACTTGCCGACATTGGGAAGGCCCACGATCCCGCAACGAAAACCCATCGAACACTCCGAAAGCAAATTGTGGTCTGAAATGACCCTCGTGGCGCGCCCATAGCCGCACTGCCGGGACTTGACCAGTTCGCCGGGAAAGATGGGAGGAATGAGCGGTGCGGTTGACGGAAATTTCAGGGCTTGGGCGTAGGCGGGGGTGCATGACGCCATCGCTCCGCCTTGCCCTGCCGCTTGCCGCGCTGCTTGCATTGGCGGGCTGCGGGGAGAGTCCCGAGGCGCTGCTTGCCCGCGCGCGCGAAAGCTTTGCCGCCGAGAACTACCAGAAGGCACGGCTCGAGCTGTCCGAGGCTCTGCGTGAGCGGCCGTCCGACAGGGCGATGCTGGCGCTGCTGATCGACACGCACCTGAGGCTGGGCGATCCGGACGGTGCCGAAGGCGCAGTCAGGCGACTGGAGCGCGTGGGCGGCGCTGCGCCCGGCCGGATAAAGGCGGAGATCGCGCTGCTTCAAGGAGATGCGAAAGCGGCGCTGGCGCTATTGGGTAAGGACTCGTCGGTCGACGGCTGGCGTGTGCGGGCCGAGTCGCTTGTCGCGCTGGGAAGACCTGATTCTGCGCGTGACGCGTTCGAGAAAGGTATGGCGGCGGGCGGTGGTGCGCGGTTGGGCGCTGCTTATGGGCGCCTTCTGCTGCTGAATGATGATCTGCAGCGCGCGGCGTCGCTGCTCAAACGGATGGAAGCAATGGCGCCGGGCTCCTACGAGGCGCTTGTCATGGCGGGCGACCTTGCCACCGCGCAAGGGAACGACGATGCGGCTATCACCGCCTATCGCCATGCGATCCAGGTGTTTCCACGCCGGACCGCGCCGATGCTGGCGCTTGCCAACCAGTACGATGCGCTCGGCCGGGTCGAAGAGGCGGTGAAGCTCGTCGAACAGGCCGGGAAGATCGCTCCGACCGATCCCGAAGTCGAGGAACTGCGCTTTCAACTCCTGTCTGAGCAGGGCGAATGGGAGAAGATCAGGCGGGAGTTGCAGACCCGCGAATCCGACCTCGCGGCCGGTTCGGCGCTGAGCATGACTTATGGCGAGGCGCTCCTTCGGCTCGGTCATGCCCGGCAGGCGCTCGTGATCTTCCGCCGCGCCGCGCTCGTCAGTCCAGGCAATCGCTATGCAAGGCTGATGCTGGGCGAGGCGCACCTCGCGGCGGGCGACGCGCAGCGGGCATGGGCCACGCTCGCTCCGCTGGCCGAGACAACGCTCGCGCGCCCGGAGGTGCTGGAGCGCGCCGAGCAGGCGGCGAGCGCCATCGGTGCGCCAGAGGCTTCGGAACTGCGGGCGCGGCTCGATCCTGTGCGGCTCAAGGCGACAATGGCGTTGGTGGACCAGGGCGAAGCGGCATTGTCCGCCCGGAACTGGGCGGATGCTTCGTCGATCTATCAGCGATTGCTGGGGCGCAGGGAAGATCCCGAAGTTCTCCGGCGGCTCGCGCTGGCGGATAGTCGTCTCGGAAATGCGGATGCTGCCGTCAGGCATGCCGACCGCGCGCTGGAGCTCGGCGGCGATGATCCGGATTATCTCTACATGGCCGGCATGGTCCGCCTGGCCAGCGGTCGGAACCCGGGAGAGGCGCGGCGGCTCCTGGAAGCCGCGCTGGCCATGGACCCGCTGAACCCTGTCATCGCTCGCGAGCTTGGCAAGGCCAGAGCCGCCGCCGGTTGATACCGACGGCGGCTCCCAAGCTTGAAGGTTAGCCGCGCGCCTTGCGGCGACGGGCATAGGCGAGGCCGAGCAGACCGATGCCGAGCATGCCGAGCATGCCGGGCTCTGGAACCGCGGTACCGCCCGAGGAGCCGCCGGAGGTGCCGCCCGATGAGGACGTGGTGGTGCCGCCGGACGACGATGTCGTGCCGCCGGAAGTCGTCGTCGTGCCACCCGAGGTGCTGCTGCTGGTGGACGTGGTGCCGCCGCACAGCTTCTTGCCGGCCGAGTGGCCGCAGCCGCACGAATGCTTGTGGCCCCACGTCGCCTGTGCCGGTGCGCTCAGGCCGATAGTGGCGGCGGTGGTGAGCGAGATGGCGAGCAGCGTCTTGCGGAACATCGGTAGTCTTCCCCTATTTTAGCCGAGTTGGTTGACCGCCTATAAGCAACAGGCGTGCCAGGTCCCTAAAACAGCTGATATTGGGTCTGACCCCCAATGCTTCGGATGAGTTTTGTAAACTAACTCGACACAAACCGGCGTTCTCAGTCCTGCTGGCGCATCGCCACGTCGTTCATGAAACGGGTGTCGTCGCCGGCAGCCAAGCGGTCCGCTTCGGCGGCCACTGCGCCCAGCATTCCCGAGAGAGGGTCCATTTCGGCCTTGGCGTAGTTGCCGAGGACGTAGCCGGTAACGCGGTCCTTGTGGCCGGGGTGCCCGATGCCGAGGCGAACGCGGCGGAACTCGGCACCTAAGTGCTGGTCGATCGAGCGCAGGCCATTGTGTCCGGCATGGCCGCCGCCTTGCTTCACCTTCACCTTGAACGGCACGAGGTCGAGTTCGTCGTGGAAGACGGTGAGGGCGCCGACGTCCAGCTTGTAGAAGCGCATCGCCTCGCCCACGGAGCGGCCGCTCTCGTTCATGAAGGTCGCGGGCTTGAGCAGCAGGATCTTGTCGGTGCCGATGCGGCCTTCCTGGAGCCAGCCCTGGAACTTCTTCTGCACCGGCCCGAAACGGTGGATGTCCGCCAGCGCGTCAGCCACCATGAAGCCGACGTTGTGGCGGTTGAAGGCATATTGCGGGCCGGGGTTGCCCAGACCGACCCAAAGCTGCGTGGCCATTCAAGTCTCCGGCGCGGCTGCCCGCGCGATACCAAAAGAAAAGGCCCCTCCCGCGCGCCGGATTGCCGGGGCGGGAGGGGCCGTTTTCACGGACCGCCTGAGGCTTATTCGCCTTCGGCTGCCTCTTCGCCTTCCGAGCTGCTGCGCAGCGCCGAGGGCGTGGCGATCGTGGCGATCGTGAAGTCACGGTCGGTGATCGCGCTCTCGACGCCCTGGGGCAGCTTCACGTGGCTGAAGTGGATCGATTCGCCCAGGTCGAAGCCGGTCACGTCGATGGTGATCTCGTGCGGGATCTTCTCGGCGTCGCAGACCAGTTCGAGGTCGTGGCGAACGATGTTGAGCACGCCGCCGCGCTTCAGGCCCGGCGAGGCTTCTTCGTTCTCGAACACGACCGGCACGTTGACGTGCACGGTCGCGCCCTTGGCGACGCGCAGGAAGTCAGCGTGGAGCGGACGGTCGGAGACCGGGTGGAAAGCCACGTCCTTGGGCTGGGTACGGTACTTCTTGCCGCCGACTTCGATCTCGATGATCGAGTTGAAGAAGTGGCCGGTCATGAGCTGACGGGTCAGCTCCTTTTCCTCGAGGTGGATGGCAAGGGGTTCTTCCTTGCCGCCGTAAACAACAGCGGGGACGCGGCCATTACGACGCAGATCACGGGAGGCTCCCTTGCCAGCCCGTTCGCGCGTCTCGGCCGGCAGGTTAAGCGTATCGCTCATGGAACGTGCCTTTCGAAAAACTGGATTGAATTTCGGTGCGCCGTCGCTCATCGCCGCCGCACCGCCCGTCACGCCTCCAGGGATGACCATGACGGGAAGGCGCGGCCCTTATCCGCAAGGAGGCGAAAATGCAAGCCGGGATCGGCCTGCCGGGCTCTATTCGACGCGCGTGACGGTGAAGCCTTGCGCGGAGAGCATAGCTGGAAGCCCGTCGGGCCCAGCCATGTGAGCCGCTCCGACAGCGACGAACGGCTTCTGTGCTGATCGCACCGCCTGCGCGATCCGGGCGGTCCAGCGGCGGTTGCGGCCGGTGAACAGGACCTCGCGCAGTTCCGGGTCGGCAAGCAGGCCCGAGCGGGTTTCCTGCTCGATCGCGGCCATGTCGCCGGTGCGCCAGCTTTTCGCAAGGTCGCGTTCGGGCGCCGCGGCTTCGACGACCACGGCGGAGAGCAGGTCGCGCTGTTCGCTTTCCGGCAGCGCGTCGAACAGGCTGAGCTGCGCGGCGGCGCCTTCCAGTTCCACTACCGGCCGCTTGCCTGCAGCCGCGATCACGGAGCGGTCGACACCGTTGCGGGCGTCGTCGTCCTTTGCCCCGGCGCGCGCTAGTGTCAGCGCGGCGGCCCAGGTGTCGAGGCCCGCGAAGTCCCCGTCTGCGCGGCCTGCCTTTTTCAGGAGTGCCGTAAGGGCAGGGCGGTCGCTCGGGGCAATGCGCGCGGACAAGAGAGGCTCGCCTTCGCTCCGCGCCAGCCGGGCGAACGTCGCGGCAACTTCGGCTTCGTCGGCGAGGTTGCCGACCTCCACCATAATCGCCCCGGCCTGATCGAATGCCGCGCCGACCTTTGGCGTACGCCATTCGAGCGGACGGTCGGAGGAATGGATGGTGCCGAAGAGCCAGCCCGTGTGGCCATGTCCATCCTCGACGCGCCACAGCGCCGGATCGGCATTGCGCGGCGTGGGCGAGCAGGCGGAGAGAACAAGCAGCAGTGTGCCAAGAAGAAGAGCCGGGCGGCGCATGACCTTACTGCACTCGCGTCGAGGCGACGCCCTCGGCGGCGAGCTGGTCCTGCACGCTGCCTACTCCCGCGAGGTGCCCGGCACCCACCGCGACGAACACGGTACCCGGCTTTTTCAGCCGCTCCTTGAGCCATTTCGCCCAGGCCACGTTGCGGTCGGTAATGAGGACCTTGCGCATCTGCGGATCGCTCTCGTCCTCGTTGAGGAGCTGGGCAAGGTGGTCCGCGTCGCCCGATTTCCAGGCGGTGACCATGGCGTCGATGTCGCTGCGGACGGTGGGCAAAGCCTCGACCACTTCGCCGAGATAGGTGCGCTGCGTTTCCTCGGGCAGCTTGTCGAACAGGTCTATCTGGTATTCGGCGGTCTCGAACGCGTGATTTGCCATGTGCCGCGCCCTTGCGCGGGCCGATACCTGCGCATCGATGCCGCTCTCGGTATTGTACCCCGCCTTCTGAAGGGGAACCAGCGTGAGCAGCAGCGCCGCAAACCAGGTGTCGTTCTTGTCGAACGCCTGCGGCGGCAGGCCGAGCGAAGCCATGGCGCCATCGTATGCCCGGCGCTGCGCGGGCGAAAGCGTCTCCCGCAGGGTTTTACCATCATCGCGCAAGCTCTTGGCTGCGAGGACGTCCTGCGATTCGCTGGGGTCATCTATCGGGATCTCGGTCACCAGTTCCTGCGCTCCGTCGAAGGCCGAGGCGACCGGGCCGGCGTACCAGCGCACGTCCTCGGGCAGGACGTGGATCGTGCCGAAAAGCCAGATCGTCGTATCCTCGTCGGCGACCTTCCAGAGCGCCGGGCGGACTGGCGGCGCCGCCGCAGCCACCGGCGCCTGGGCCCTTGCGGATGCTGTCGCCGGGGTCAGCGATACCAGCGCGCAGGCGGCAGCGCCCAGCAGCGAGCGGGACCATGATCGGAAGGAGGGCATGGAAGTCCTGTGGAAGGGGAGGAGCAAATGCGGGAGTGGCTGGCGGCAGTAGCGCCGGGCGCAGCTCTATGCACCATATGATGTGGGGGATGAACACAATCGTGGCGCCACGTGGCCCGCGCCGCCTGCCGCTTTGTGCGGTTGATTTGGGCTCCCCGATCCGCCAAAGGCTGCCTGCCTAGACATTCACGGAAACACGATGACCCCCGCGCCAAAGGCTGACGAGCAGCCGCTCAGCTTCCAGGACATGATCCTGACGCTCCACGATTTCTGGAGCAAGCAGGGGTGCCTCATCCTGCAGCCTTACGACATGCGCATGGGCGCGGGCACGTTCCACCCCGCGACCACGCTGCGCGCGCTCGGCCCGGAGCCGTGGAAGGCCGCCTACGTCCAACCCTCGCGCCGCCCGACCGACGGGCGTTACGGCGAGAACCCGAACCGGCTGCAGCACTACTATCAGTACCAGGTGATCCTGAAGCCCAACCCCGAGAACCTGCAGGAACTCTACCTGCAGAGCCTCGCCGCGATCGGCGTCGATCCGCTGGCGCACGACATCCGCTTCGTCGAGGATGACTGGGAAAGCCCCACGCTGGGCGCCTGGGGGCTGGGCTGGGAAATCTGGTGCGACGGCATGGAAGTTACGCAGTTCACCTACTTCCAGCAGGTTGGTGGGTTCGACTGCAAGCCGGTCGCTGGCGAACTGACCTACGGTCTCGAGCGTCTCGCCATGTACATTCAGGGCGTCGACTGGGTCTACGACCTGCGCTTCAACAACGAGGGCGTGAGCTACGGCGACGTGTTCCTCGCCAACGAGCAGCAGCAGTCGAAGTACAACTTCGAGATCGCCGACACCGACGCGCTGTTCGCCGGCTTCAAGGCCGCCGAGGCCGAGTGCATGCGCTGCATCGACGCGCAGATCCCGCTCGCCGCCTACGACCAGGCGATCGAGGCCAGCCACCTGTTCAACCTGCTGCAGGCACGCGGCGTGATCTCGGTGCAGGAGCGCGCCAGCTACATGGCCCGTGTGCGCGACCTCGCCAAGGGATCGTGCCAAGCCTGGATCGACACCAACAAGGACAAGTGGGAAGCCAAGTTCCCCGGGTGGACCGTATGACCGACTTCCTTCTCGAACTGCGCTGCGAGGAAATTCCCGCCCGTATGCAGGCCGGCGCGCGCGCCGATCTGGAAAAGCTGTTCCGCAAGGAGATGGGCGCGGCCGGCGTCGTGCTCGGTCAGGTCACCGTATGGTCGACCCCGCGCCGCCTCGCGCTGATCGCCAATGGCCTTGCCGAGACGACCGAAGCCGTCAGCGAGGAGACCAAGGGCCCCGCCACCACCGCGCCCCAACAGGCCCTTGAAGGGTTCCTGCGCAAGACAGGCCTGACCAAGGACCAACTCGAAGTTCGTGACCTCAAGGGCAAGGACACGTACTTCGCGGTCATCGAGAAGCCAGGCCGCGCCGTTCGCGACGTGCTGGCCGAGGCGATTCCGGCGATCGTCCGTGCCTTCCCCTGGCCCAAGTCGCAGCGCTGGGGCGCTGCCTCGATCAGCACCGAATCGCTGCGCTGGGTGCGCCCGCTGTCGGGCATTGTCGCGATTCTGGGCGAGGACCTCGTCGAGTGCGAGGTCGGCGGCATCCGTTCGGGCTACGCCACCAAGGGCCACCGCTTCCACGCGCCCGGCGACATCACCATCGGCGGCGCGGACGACTATGCCGCCAAGCTATCGGCCTGCCACGTTATTGTCGATCACGCCGAACGCCAGGAACTGATCCGCGACGAGGCTCGTAACGCCGCTGCCGCTGCGGGCCTGACGCTGGTCGAGGACGAGGGGCTGGTGATCGAGAACGCCGGCCTCACCGAATGGCCGGTGCCGCTTCTCGGCCGCTTCGACGAGGCGTTCCTTGAAGTGCCTCCCGAGGTCATCCAGCTCACCGCGCGCGTGAACCAGAAGTATTTCGTCTGCGAGAACGCTGCTGGCAAGCTCGCCAACGCCTTCGTCTGCACCGCCAACATCGACGCTGTGGACGGCGGCGAGGGGATCGTCGCGGGCAACCGCAAAGTCCTCGCGGCGCGGCTGTCCGACGCCCGCTTCTTCTGGGAACAGGACAAGAAGACCGCGCTCTCCGTGCACGCCGAAAAGCTGGGCCGCATCACTTTCCACGAAAGGCTGGGCACCGTCGCCGACAAGGTCGAGCGCGTAGCCAAGCTGGCCCGCTGGCTGGTCGAGGAAGGTATCGTCAAGGGCGCCGACGCCGACCAGGCCGAACTCGCCGCGCGCCTGTGCAAGGCGGACCTCGTCACCGAGATGGTCGGCGAGTTCCCCGAACTTCAGGGCCTCATGGGCGGCTACTACGCCCGCGCCGAGGGCCTGCCCGACGCCGTCGCCGACGCCATCCGCGACCACTACAAACCGGTCGGTCAGGGCGACGAGGTGCCGACTGCGCCGGTGACGGTGGCGGTTTCGCTGGCGGACAAGCTGGATACGTTGGCGGGCTTCTTTTCTATTGAAGAGCGACCGACAGGCTCGAAGGATCCCTTCGCGTTGCGCAGGGCGGCGCTGGCGATCATTCGATTGATCTTAGAGAACAAGCTTAGGGTCAATCTTGAAAATGTAATTGTCGAGGCTGGTTTCCGTCAGCCGTTCGCACGGCAGATTGACCCGACGATCGCTGCAAATCGTACGTTCGCTCAATTAAGTCGGTTCATGAGAATGGGCGCTGATGCGGCAGTCCAGTTCTACCAAGTCGCTCGAAAAGGCGCGGACACGGCTGCAGTCGAACAAGCCCAGAAAAATACCGAAAAACTCTACAATTTTAGCGCCCAAATCCTCGACTTCTTCGCTGACCGCCTCAAGGTCCAGCAGCGCGAAGCCGGCGTCCGCCACGATCTGATCGACGCGGTGTTCGCGCTCGGCGGGGAGGACAATCTGGTCCGCCTGCTCGCCCGCGTTCACGCGCTGCAGGCGTTCGTCGCGACCGAGGACGGCGCCAACTTGCTCGCCGGCTACAAGCGCGCCGCCAACATCCTTCGCAAGGAGGACTGGAAGGCCGACGCCATCGAGCCGACCGGCGACGAGGACCCGCTCGAAAACGTCGACGATCCCGACATGATGCACGTCTACGCCGTCGCCCGCGAAGCCCGCGAGCAGCTTTCCCACGAGCCCGAGCCCGCGGAAAAGGCACTCATCGACGCGCTCGATGCTGCGGAACCTCGGGCTGCCGACGCAGTTGCAGCAGAGGACTTCGCAGCCGCAATGTCCGCACTTGCAATGCTGCGCGCGCCGATCGACGCGTTCTTCGACGAGGTTACGGTCAACGACGCCGATTCCGGCAAACGATATTCACGGCTTGCACTGCTTGCCCGATTCCGTGTTGCAGTGCACAATGTGGCAGATTTCTCGCGGATCGAGGGGTAGGAGGATTCCCCCTCGGTCCGTTCAACTTGCGCAAATCCTGTACAGGAAAGTTAGGGGATAGATGATCAGGCAGGTCTACACGTTCGGTGGCGGGGTGAAGCATGAAGACCCCCGTTCGCGCGACAAGGTGATCACTGGTGGCAAGGGCGCGAACCTTGCCGAAATGGCCGGCATCGGCCTGCCGGTGCCCCCGGGCTTCACCATCACCACCGAGGAGTGCGTGAAGTATCTCGCCGAGGGCGCGAACTTCTCCGACCAGCTGCGCGCCGATGCCGCCGAAGCGCTCGGCCACATCGAGAAGACCGTGGGCAAGAAGCTCGGCGACGCCGCCGACCCGCTGCTCGTCTCGGTCCGCTCGGGCGCGCGCGTCTCGATGCCGGGCATGATGGACACGGTCCTCAACCTCGGCCTCAACGACGAGACCGTGGAGGGTCTCGCCAAGACGTCGGGCGACGAGCGTTTCGCCTGGGATTCCTACCGCCGCTTCATTCAGATGTATTCGGACGTCGTCCTGGGCGTCGAGCACCATCTCTTCGAGGAAGCGCTCGAGATCGCCAAGGAAGACAACGGCTACGACAACGACGTCGAGATGTCGGCCGCCGACTGGCGCAAGATCGTCACCCAGTACAAGGCCATCGTTGACAGCGAACTCGGCCGCGCCTTCCCGCAGGACGTGCAGGAACAGCTCTGGGGCGCCATCCAGGCGGTGTTCGACAGCTGGGATTCGGACCGCGCCAAGGTCTACCGCCGCCTCAACGACATCCCCGGTGACTGGGGCACGGCCGTCAACGTGCAGGCCATGGTCTTCGGCAACATGGGCGATACCTCGGCTACTGGCGTCGCCTTTACCCGCGACCCCGCGACCGGCGAGAAGGCCTACTACGGCGAATGGCTGGTCAACGCGCAGGGCGAGGACGTCGTCGCCGGCATCCGCACCCCGCAGTACCTGACCAAGGCCGCGCGCGAGCGGGCCGGCGCCAAGCCGCTGTCGATGGAAGAGTCGATGCCCGATGCCTACGGCGAGCTGGCCGCGGTGTTCGAGCTGCTTGAAAAGCACTACCGCGACATGCAGGACATCGAGTTCACCGTCGAACGCGGCAAGCTGTGGATGCTGCAGACCCGCTCGGGCAAGCGCACCGCCAAGGCCGCGCTCAAGATGGCGGTCGACATGGTGGAAGAAGGTCTCATCGATGAGGCCACCGCGATCCGCCGCATCGACCCGATGGCGCTCGACCAGCTGCTGCACCCCACGCTCGACCCCAAGGCTTCGCGCGACGTGCTCGGCAAGGGCCTGCCTGCTTCGCCGGGCGCGGCTTCGGGTGCGATCGTGCTCGACGCCGATACCGCCGAGAAGCGCGCCGAACGCGGCGATGCCGTCGTCTTGGTGCGCGTGGAGACCTCGCCCGAGGACATCCACGGCATGCACGCGGCGAAGGGCATCCTGACCGCGCGCGGCGGCGTGACCAGCCATGCGGCCGTCGTGGCTCGGGGCATGGGCCGTCCCTGCGTTTCAGGCGCATCGGGCCTCTCGATCGACATGAAGACCCGCACTCTGCGCATGGGCAGCCGCGAGCTGAAGGAGGGTGACATCATCACCCTCGACGGTTCGACCGGCGAGATCATGTCCGGCCTCGTGCCCACCATCGAGCCCGAGCTGGCCGGCGACTTCGCGACGCTTATGGTCTGGGCCGACAAGCACCGCCGCATGAAGGTGCGCACCAACGCCGAAACGCCCGCGGACTGCAAGATGGCACGCCAGTTCGGGGCCGAGGGCATCGGCCTGTGCCGTACCGAGCACATGTTCTTCGACGCGGGCCGCATCTCGGCCGTGCGCCAGATGATCCTTGCCGAGGACGAGGGTGGTCGCCGCGCCGCTCTCGCCAAGCTACTGCCGGAGCAGCGCGCGGACTTCCAGTCGATCTTCGAGGTGATGGCGGGCCTGCCCGTCACCATCCGCCTGCTCGACCCGCCGCTTCACGAGTTCCTGCCGCACAGCGACGCGGAATTCGCCGAGCTTTCGGACACCATCGGCATCGGCGTGGACACGCTCAGGCGCCGGGCCGACGAACTCCACGAGTTCAACCCGATGCTCGGGCATCGCGGCTGCCGCCTCGGCATCACCTTCCCGGAAATCTACGAGATGCAGGCGCGCGCCATCTTCGAGGCCGCCTGTGACGTCGCAGCGGCTTCGGGCGAGGCGATCGTGCCGGAAGTCATGATCCCACTCGTCGCCACCAGGCGCGAGCTGCAGATCCTGCGCAAGCTGGTGGACGAGACCGCCGCCAAGGTCTTCGCCGAGAAGGGCCGGACGCTCGAGTATCTGGTTGGTACCATGATCGAACTGCCGCGCGCAGCGCTGATGGCGGGTGAGATCGCC
This sequence comes from Novosphingobium sp. AP12, assembly GCF_000281975.1. Classification (GTDB taxonomy): domain Bacteria; phylum Pseudomonadota; class Alphaproteobacteria; order Sphingomonadales; family Sphingomonadaceae; genus Novosphingobium. Next base: position 18,083 of record NZ_AKKE01000098.1, read on the forward strand.
GAGGAGGCCAAGTTCTTCTCGTTCGGCACCAACGACCTGACGCAGACCACGCTGGGCGTTTCGCGCGACGATGCTGCGCGTTTCCTCAGCCCCTACGTCGAGAAGGGCATCTACCCGCGCGATCCGTTCGTCAGCCTCGACATCGAGGGTGTCGGGCAGCTCGTGCAGCTTGCCGCTGAGCGCGGCCGCGCCACCTATGCCGAAATCAAGCTGGGCATCTGCGGGGAGCATGGCGGCGATCCGGCCTCGATCGCGTTCTGCGAGAAGGTCGGCCTGGATTACGTCAGCGCCTCGCCCTACCGCGTGCCGATCGCCCGTCTTGCGGCGGCCCAGGCAGCGCTGGGATGATTATCTATCGGGATGGAAACTCAGCGTTTCCAGCCCGATAGGGTCAATATCTCGAACCGCTCTACCGTGCGGCCGCCTTCACCGGCGGCCGCAAACGCGTCGTGCGCGCGCGCCAACGCCGACTTGCCGAGCACCGGGTTCGGGTCCGCCAGAACATTCGTCAGCGCCTGAGCGCGCAGGTCTCCGAGGAGCCGGTCGAGGCTTCGGAAGCCAACGTTCATCGGGCGCTGGTCGATCACCGGATCGGCGAACAAGGTGCGCTGGAGCAGCTGCCCGCCGGCGCGCACGTCGACCGAGGGGTGAATGCGCGGGGCAGGGCGCTCGCCGTCCGCCGCCAGCATGACGTCGCGCAAGGCTGGAAGGCTGCCCGAGGACAGGAAACTGGCGATCATCATGCCGCCGGGGTTCAGCGCCTTGCGGATGTGGACGAGGGCGCCGGGCAGGTCGTTGACGGTATCGAGCGTGCCGAGGCTGGCAATGAAGTCGAAGCCTTCGACGGAGAAGGGCTGTTCCTCGACGAATCCATCGGCGGGTTCGGCTTCGGTAACGGTGACGCCTCGGGCCTTAAGTTCGCGGGCGAGGGCGCCGGAGTAATCGCCGATGACAAGGGCGGTCTTCGGCTCGAAGCGCAGGAACGAGAGGCGTTCGAGCACGTCCTCTACCATGTCGTCGATCAGGTAACGCGCCGCGTCAGGTCGCTGCTGCAGGGCCAGCATGCGCCGGCGCGCGGCGATGCGGCGGTGGGGAGAGAAGATGCGGGGGGGAGCCTTGCTTGCCATGCGCCTCCCCTGCCGCGTCGGTTAAAACCTTGCAACTGCCGTTGTGGCTCTCCCGCGCGCCGATAGGATCGCGGCATGTCCATCGGCCAGGTCCTGCTGCCGCTCATCGACCTCATCTTTCCGCCGCGTTGTCCGCTGTGCGGGGAAGGCATCGGCGCGCAGACGGGGATGTGCATGACATGTTGGGGAACACTGGCGATCCCGGGCGAGCCGGCCTGTGTCACCTGCGGCCGTCCGTTCGGTGATTCGATGCCGGCGGGCGCAACTTGCGCGCCATGCTTTGCCTATCCGCCGCGCCATGCCGGAATCGCCGCGGGTACGCTCTACAACAATACCTCGCGCAAACTGGTGCTGGCGTTCAAGCACGGCGGCCGGCTGGGGCTGGCGCCGATGATGGCGGGGCTTATCGTATCCAAGCTCGCCTTCGTGGACAGGGAATGGATCGTTGTCCCGGTGCCGCTCCACCGCTGGCGGCTGTGGAAGCGGGGCTACAACCAGGCGGCGGAACTGGGGCGGGAACTGGCGCGGCGCACCGGCGCGCGGCTCTGCGTCGACGGGCTGCAGCGCCGCAAGCCTACGCCGTCGCTCGGCGGACTGGGGAAGCTGGCGCGCAAGCGTGCTCTGTCGGGCGTGATCGGGGTGCGATCCGGACGCAAGGCATTTCTCAAGGGCGCCAAGGTCGTGCTGGTGGACGACGTGCTCACGAGCGGCGCGACCACTAACGCCTGCGTTTCGGTACTCAGGCGGGCGGGGGCAGAACGCGTGGTGATCGCCTGTTTCGCCCGGGTCCTGGACGAGGCGCTGGACGCGACGTGAGCTCCCTTGTTTGACGCGGAAGGAAGGAGGTCCAAATTGGCTAGGCCGGGCGAGGACGCACAAACGAAAACGCCCGGAACCTGGGTTCCGGGCGTCCTCGTGACGAAACTGTTTGGGCCCTGCTTTCGCAGTTCGGCTGCGCCCCTGAACACGCCTGGCCCGATCCCTCATGATCGCATTCCCTGAACCGTGGCGCTTTCCTGGTCAGGTTCGTGTCTTTTCAGACACTTGCCTGTGAGCGACCTGTGGGTCAGTAGCAGCCCCCCAGCTGCAAGGACAAAGTCCATCGAATCGCTGTTTTTTGAAAGAGGATTCGGCGGGTAATATGGATTTTGACGGTGTGCTGTGGTTATCGTGCAACAATTGTTAAGCCGCAGGCCGGCGATGGGAAATGTATGATATGTCAGATGTAGCCGCTGCCGAGCGCGAATTGGGAACGACGTTCCTGCCCCGCTTCGATGCGCAAGGGCTGTTGATCGCCATTGCCGTCGATTCGCAGACGCGCGACATCCTCATGGTCGCGTATATGGATGCAGAGGCTTTGGAGAAGACGCGCGAGACGCGCCTCGCGCACTTCCACTCCCGCTCCCGCGGGAAGTTGTGGCTCAAGGGCGAGACTTCAGGGCATTTGCTGCGAGTCGAAGAAATCCGCGTGGATTGCGACCAGGATGCGCTGCAACTGATCGTGCGACCCGAAGGCCCGGCGTGCCATACCGGAGCGCGGAGTTGCTTCTACCGCCGCATCGAGGACGAGGGACTGGAGCGGATCGAGAGCTAGCTAGAGCGGACCGTGTGCGTTTGCCGTTGCCGGCGGACATTTCATCTGTCCGAGCGTCAGCATTCCAGCACTTCGTCGAAGAGCGAAAGCATGGCAGCCCAGGACTGGCGGTCGGCGCTGGCGTCGTAGCCCAGCGCAGCCATACCGCGCGCGTCGCTGCCGGGGTCGGTGAAGCCGTGGCGCACGCCGCTGTAGGCGTGGAAGTGCCAGTGCGCGCCGGCGCGATCCATTTCATCCCAGAAGGCGATGACCTGCTCTCGCGGGGCGAGGGGATCAGCGTCGCCGTGGCAGACGAGGATGCGCGCCTTCACCGCGCCGGGCTGCGCCGGAAGCTCGGTAGAAAGGATGCCGTGGAAGCTGACGACGGCCAGCAGGTCCTGCCCGTCGCGCGCGGCTTCCAGCACGGCCTGGCCGCCCATGCAGTAGCCGATCGCCAGCATCGGCAGGCCCGCCGCCTCGGGCAGCGCGCGCAGGGTGGCGAGGGCGGCGGCGATTCGGGCGCGGTAATGCCCGAAGTCGGCGCGCAGCGCCTCCGCCAGTGGGCGCGAGGCTTCGAAGCTGGGGACCGGCTCGCCGTAGAAGTCTGCGACCAGCGCAAGATAGCCGAGCTCCGCCAGCATCCGCGCCCGCCGCTCCATCGCCGCGTTGGCATTGACGATGGTCGGCAGGACGAGGACGGCGGCCTTCGCCTGACCCTCCGGCCGGGCGAGCCAGCCCGTGAGGGCGGTCTCGCCGTGCGTATAGGCGACCGGTTCGAGCGTCATTCGGGCAGGAAGTCCGGGACCGAGAGGTAACGCTCACCGGTGTCGTAGTTGAAGCCGAGGACGCGGCTGCCTGCGGGCAGTTCCTTCAGCTTCTGGGCAATGGCGGCGAGCGTCGCGCCCGAGCTGATGCCCACCAGCATGCCCTCTACCGTGGCGCTGCGGCGCGCCCAGTCCTTGGCGTCGGCCGGGTCGACCTGGATGGCGCCGTCGATCGCCTTGGTGTGGAGGTTGCCGGGGATGAAGCCGGCACCGATGCCCTGGATCGGGTGCGGACCGGGCTGCCCGCCCGAGATGACTGGCGAGAGCGTGGGCTCGACCGCATAGGCCTTGAGCTCGGGCCACGAGGCCTTGAGCGTCTCGGCGCAGCCGGTGAGGTGGCCGCCGGTGCCAACGCCGGTGATCAGCACGTCGATCGGGGTATCGGCGAAGTCGGTGAGGATTTCCTGCGCGGTGGTCGTCACGTGGATGTCGATGTTAGCGGGATTGTCGAACTGCTGGGGCATCCACGAACCGGGAGTGGCCTCGATCAGTTCGCGGGCCCGCTCGATCGCGCCCTTCATGCCCTTTTCGCGCGGGGTGAGGTCGAACTGCGCACCGTAGGCGAGCATCAGGCGGCGCCGCTCGATCGACATCGATTCGGGCATGACGAGAACCAGCTTGTAGCCCTTCACCGCCGCCGCCATGGCGAGGCCGATGCCGGTGTTGCCCGAGGTCGGCTCGATGATGGTGCCGCCGGGCTGGAGGCTGCCGTCCGCTTCCGCCGCCTCGATCATGGCGAGACCGATGCGGTCCTTGATCGAGCCGCCGGGGTTGGCGCGCTCTGCCTTCACCCAGACCTCGTGGTCGGGGAACAGCCGGGACAGCCGGATGTGCGGGGTGTTGCCGATCGTGGCGAGGATGCTGTCGGCCTTCATGGTTTCTGCTCCCAACGGGGTTCGAAGGTGCGGGCCCGGCGGATTTCCGGGAAGAGCCAGGCCCAGGCAAGGGTGATGACTATGGCAGCGCTGCCGCCGAAAACAACCGCTCCGGTGGCGCCGAGGAGCGCGGCGGCGAAGCCGGACTGCAATTCGCCCAGCTCGTTCGAGGCTGAGATGGCAAGCCCCGAGATGGCGGAAACCCGCCCGCGCACGTCGTCGGGCGTGCGCAGCTGGACGAGCGAACTGCGGATGAAGACGGAGATCATGTCCGCCGCTCCCAGGAACGCCAGGAAGACGAGCGAGAGCAGGAAATGGCGCGAAAGGCCGAAGCCCACGGTCATCGCTCCGTAGCCAACGACTGCGACCAGCATCTTGACGCCGACGTTGGACTTGAGCGGCCTGAACGAGAGCCACAGCGCCACGATGGCGGCGCCCGCGGCGGTTGCCGCGCGCATCTGGCCAAGGCCCTCCGGCCCGACATGCAGGATGTCGCGCGCGAAGACCGGCATCAGCGCGGTGGCGCCGCCGAGCAGGACCGCGAAGAGGTCAAGCGTCAGGCAACCGAGCAGGAACCGCTCGCGCGAGACGAACTGGAAGCCCTCGACGATCTGCCGGATCGGATGCGCCTTGCGCGCGTCGGGGCGCGGCGGCGGCAGGTTGCGGATCGACTGGATCGCGATCGAGGCGCCCAGCGTGAACACCGCCGAGGACCAGTAGGGCAGGGCGTGGTCGGCGGCGAACAGGAAGCCGTAGGCGGCGGGGCCGATGATGGTCCCCGCCTGCATCGCGATAGAGTTGAAGCCGATCGCGCGCGGGATCAGCCGGGGCGGCACGATGTTGGGCGCGATCGCCGCCATCGAGGGGCTGATGAATACGCGCACGGTGCCGTGCAGAACGGCGAAGACGTAGAGCACCGGCAGGCTGCGCAGTTCCATGGCGGTGGTGACGCCGAGGCCGATCGCCACGCCCATGTCGAGCAGCGAGGCGATGCCGGCGACCTTGCGGCGGTCGAACCGGTCGGCCAGCACGCCCGCCACGGGGGTCAGCAGGAAGACCGGCAGGAACTGCGCAAAGCCGAGCAGGCCGAGTTGGAAGGCGGCCTCGGGGATCGACATGGCATAGTCGGTCCGGGCGATGTCGTAGAGCTGGTAGCCGATGATGACCACCGTGCCGGTCGTGGCCAGGACCGCGAAGAAGCGGGCCAGCCAGAACCGGCGGTAGTCGGCGATGCCCAGCGGCGAAGTGGGCTCTGCCAAGGGTGGGGGCGCGGGCGGGGAAGGGGGGAGACTCACGCCGTGCTGAATGGCAGCGCGGTCCCCCCTTGCCAAGATGCCCTGCGTTTTTAGATCAGTAGGTGAACTTCGCGGTAAGGCGCACGTCGCGCCCGGCGATCGGCACGAAGTCGCGGGTGAACGAGGCTGAGCGGCGACCGACGACGTCGAACAGGTTGTCCGCCGCCAGCATCAGGGTGACCGGGCCTTCCGCGCCCATCGGGTGCCAGTCAGCGCTGAGGTTGACGAGGGTGAAGGCCGAGGTCGGGTTCTCGTAGTCGCCGACGCGGTCCTGCTTGGCGTTCCACTCGACCTCGCCGCGCAGGCGCACGTCGCCCAGCGTCACCGCGCTGCCGCCGCGCAAGCGAAGCGGCGGGATGCGGGGGACCGGTCCGTAGCCCTTGATCTGGGCATGGGTGTAGTCGGCCGCGCCGTCGAAACGCAGTTCGCCGCTGGACCAGGCCAAAGCCTGGAAGCTGCCCGCCGCCTCGAAGCCCTTGAAGCGCGCCTGGACGCCCGTGTACTGGTAGACCGGCTGGCCTTCCTGCTCCTCGCCGGTCGCGAGCGGGGCGATGTAGTTGTCGAAGTCGGTGAGGTAGCCTGTCAGCGAGAAGTCGAGCGTCGGCGTGTTATACCGCGCGTAAGCCTCGAATCCGTTGCTCTTTTCGATGCCCAGGGTGCGATCGCCCACTTCGTAGGACTGGGTAGCGACGTGGATGCCGTCGCTCAGCAGTTCCTCGGGCGAAGGCGCGCGCTCGCCGTGGACGAAGTTGGCGCCGAGGTTGAAGCCGTTGTCGGACTTCCAGCTTGCGCCCACCGCACCGGACCACAGGTCGAACGACTTGTCGAAGGCAGCGCCGCGCGACTGGACGTGCGAGCTGTCGTAGCGGCCCGAGGCGTCGAGGGAAAAGCCGCTGCCCACTTCCAGCGACTGCAGCGTGAAGACGCCGATGCGGGCGATCTCGTAATCCGGGACGACCGCCTCGGGGCCTGTGACGGTAAGCTGGCGCCACAGGTACTGCACGCCGCTGCGGCCACGCCAGCCGCCATGGTTGGCCTGAACGAGGTCGGCGCGGGTTTCGATGCCCTGACCCTCGAACACGGTGCCGACTTCGTCGCCCTCGAACTCGGTATGCTTGTAGTCGGCAAAGGCGCTGCGGACCTGGACGCTGTCCAGGAAGCCGGAGAGCTTGAGTTCGCCGCGCAGGTCGAAGCGGTCCTGACGCAGGCCGATGGTCACCGGACCCTCGCCGTGATCGTGGCCTTCTTCGGCGCCTTCTTCCCCATGGCCGTGGCCGGTCTCGGGGCGTTCGGGCGCACCGTACTTGCTGTCGTAGTGCTGGTACGAGATGCCGAGGCTGCCGCCGGCGTCGATGAAGGCCAGGCCGGCGCCGATGGTGGAGGTGCGCGCGGCGGAGTTGGGAAGGGTTCCCGAGCGTCCGGCCTCGTCGGTGAGTTCCGCAGCTTCCGCCGTTTCGCCATCCTCCGCAAGGTGCTCAGCGGCGTGGAGCATGTCGCCGCGCAGGGCTTTCGAATAGATGTGCCCGCCGGTGCGCAGGTCGTCGCTCTTGCGCCAGGATGCGTCGACGTGGGCGACGAAGCGCTCACCCAGCGGTGCATCGATGGCGCCGCTCACGGCTCGCTCGTCGGCCGCCGTGGCGTAGCTGCCGATACCAGTGGCGGG
>NZ_AKKE01000099.1 GCF_000281975.1 Novosphingobium sp. AP12
CCGGCTGCGGGTGCCCGCCGATCCCCCGGCCAATCTATTCTGGTCGATCACGCTCTACGATCTGGATACGCGCTCGTTGATCCGCAACGATCAGCAAGTCGCGGACCGGTCTTCGCGGATGGACCTGCACCGTAACCCGGACGGATCGACCGACATCTGGTGCGGGCCGGACGCGCCCCAGGGTTTCGCGCAGAACTGGATACCAACCGTGCCCGGGAAAGGCTGGTTCGCGTATTTCCGCCTTTATGAGCCAACCCAGACATATTTCGATGCTGCTTGGCCGCTGCCAGATTTCGAGCGGATCGGGTAAGGACGCTCGCCTTTTTGGTGAAGCACATCCACGTGTCATTTGGCCTGCCCATATTCTGCCCACCAACTGCGGCCTCCAGCCCGGTTGAACCCGACCGGTCCCCAGCCAGCCTCCGCGCTTTCGGCACTCGAGATGATGGATCTTCGTCGACGGCTTGGAGCAACTGCCCGACGAGACCGCAGGTCGTACCAGATACAGCAGTCATCGGATTTCGACGGCTGCTGTACTCTGCCTGGCCGCTACCGAAGGCCTGACCCGGAGATTACGGGAATCTACCGGCTATACGGGCCCTTCGTGAGGGCTGCCGCCTGGTGCCCCACGGCGAGTGCCTCATCGCGGCGTGCCGCTTCGTCGCTATAAAGTCGGTGGGACCGGCAGATGCCACTGGCATGTTTCCGGAGACGGGCGTTGATGACTGTTAGCAGCACAGTATATGTCGCGAACTCGTCGACGAAGCGGGGCGTCCGGGCGAACGTCTTCGCGCTTCACATGCATGCCTCCGGTAAGCTCAGCGGGGGGGATTGACGACGACGTACTGGACCGATGAACCCGCATACTGCGGTTGGTACCAAGTGCTGCCGCATTGCGAGTAGCTGATGCCATTGACGATCACGGTCGAGCAGCTGGGCGGTACGCTGCGTACGATCGAGCCGACCACCGCCGCCGTTACCGCCACTGCTGCTGCGGCAGCCACCGGGTGCCAGTGATCGTCCCAATCGTCGTCGTAGTGGTCGTAGTAACCACCGCCGTGATAGCCATTGTTGTTGACGTTCACGTTGCGGTTCACATTCACGTTGTTGACGTTCACGTTCGTGTTGTTGCGGGTGTTATGATTGATGTTGTTTGTCGCTCCTCCGCGTACGGGAGGACGCGCGGCGCCACCGCCGACAGAAGGTCTGGCCCCGCCACCCACAGGACGGCTCACGCCCGAAGGGCGGCCAGCGGGCCGAGCCGCACCACCGCCCTTGCGGGCCGGCGCGGCCTCGCTTCGGGCCGGAGCCAGCGCTGCTCCCGCTATCGCCAGCGCGGAGATCCCGGCCAGCCCCGCTCCCAACGGTTCGGAAATGATGGCTAGCGATGCGAGCGCGGCGATGCCGCGCGAACGAAGTGAGCTCACTGCTTGTCTCCTGCGGATGCCTGAGCGGACTGCTCCGCCAGCTTGATCTTGTGCGCACCCGCGGGCACCACAAAGGCGATGTTCGCCGGTTCAGGAACCGCAGCGGTGTCCCAGGTCAGTAGAGCGGTGTACTGCGGCATCGACGGGTCGTCGGTGGCGGTGATGACTATCTTGCAGGGTAGCCCCGCCGCGCCCTTGTCGATCCAGATCTGCCAGTCCACCAGCTTCTGCCGGAAGGCGTAGTGGTCGCAGGTCCGGGTGCCGATGATCTCGGGCCCGACGACATAGCCCGACACGATCCTCGAGCGCATGGTCTGGTCGGTACCCCAAGTGAACAGATCGGCCAGCGGTAGTTCAATGCCGTAGTCAGTCTTGAGCTTTTCGAGCGCGAGACCGACCGTCTCAGGCGCTGAAGCACTGGCGTAGTACTTCATGCGTGGCTCCAGCACGGTGAACTGACCCTTCGAAAAGTAGTACTCGCGATGCTGGATGTCCGAGTTGGCGATAATCTTGAAGGCGTCGGGCCGGTGCAGCGCGACCTCCACGTTGCCGCCGAACTGCAGCTTCTGCCCGTTTTCCAAAACCTTCTCGGTGGTGACCTCGGAAGTGAGCGTGAAGCCGGGCAGGACCTGGAGCGCAGCGCTCATCTTGTCCATCGCTGCAAGCGCTTCGGGCTCGATCATTGCTTCTGTGCTGGTCCCGCCTGCGGCAGCGGTTTTGACGGCAGTCTGAGCCTGGCCCGGCACACTTCCCATCACCGCAAGGGCCACAATGCAGATGCCTGTAATCCTCGACGTCATGACAAACTCCTCGCCTAGCGCCAACGGCGGCTTTCAACCTCGCGACTATCGGGCTTGGCGCGAGTAATCCCATCGGGGTTATTGCCGAGTTCTGGCCATTTCTTCCCCAGTTCAGCGTGTGTTCCCTCGACGCCCGCCGATCGCCCATTCGGTACTCACAGCGGCGTTCCTAGAGCGCCGGCGCCCGCATTCCGAGGTGGCCGGGACGGGCAGGCCCCACGGTTAGCTCGAAGGAAATGGAGGGCGCGCCGGGTCGGCTTCGAAGCTTTTGTCCGGCATTTGATACTGGACTGCGGCAGCGATTTTCCTCGTCCGGCAATTAGGGAAAACCGACACCTGAGTAGACCCAACTGCAGCTAACCACCACAATCAGCCACGCGGCCCGGATGCGCGATCGGCGTCTAACACCCCCAATAATGGCCATTCCGGAGGGCAACTCGCTTGCCCGAAGCTGCCGGTCGCCTTGTAGAGCTGCTTGTACTCGGCAGGACTGAACCGAGGCCGATGCTCGACCTTGCTAGAAGCGCGATAGGGGCTGGAGATATCCGGCAGGTGCGACAGCCAGCCGTGGCTCACCGCGGTGCGCAGCACCTGGCGCAGCGTCACGATTTCGTTGTGAAGGGTTTTTCGGGCAGGCGCCTTGTCCGAGACCGGGCGATTGCTCTTCGAATGCGGATTGGCGATGCCCCGCGACGACATCCGGTGCACCCGGTACTCCTGCACTTTGCCGCCCGTGAACTCGGAGAGGCCAAGGTCGCCAAAGAACGGCAGCAGATGCACGCGAAGGCGAATACCGCGCCCCTCTGTCCAACGCTTGCTGCGCTGGCCCTCGGTGACGATCTCGTATTCGTGCAGGAACTGGCTAGCAGCTTCCTTGAAGGTCTTCTCGGTCTTGAGGATGCCGGCGTGCAGTTTGCCGCGCAGACCGAGGTACCAGTCTTCGGCAACTTGCCTGGTAAGCGACAAGCTGTCGGTCTTGGCGGTGGCCCGGTGCTGCCTGCCACCAACCGATGCGGAGCAATGCCAGTTGCCGCCGTCGACGCGCCGGTAAACCTGGACCTTTCCTTCCAAGACCTCGTGCCTGTGCATGACAAACCGCCAGTGCTGCAAGGGGAGCCTGGGCGCAAATGTCTCATAAATCGCAAAGCTGCACAAATATGCTAGCGTTGTGCTAGGCACATCGGGGCCATCGCCAATTTCGGCGATCAGCTCAAGCTATTGTTTTGATGGTTAGTATTGGTTGCGGGGGCAGGATTTG
>NZ_AKKE01000100.1 GCF_000281975.1 Novosphingobium sp. AP12
GGCGGGCGAAGCGCCTGCCGGCGCCGTCGTCAGCGACCTTCTCGCACGCCCCCTGCGCTCCGAACAGGAGCATACCGTTTGAGCGACGCCGTCACGCCGAGAGACCAGGCCACGCGCGAGGAACGCCAGCACGACGACATCGCCGCGCTCGCCAAGGGTGGGCGCACGAACCTGTTCGGTTTCTTCCTGCGCCTCGCCGCGCGCATCCCGTTCCTGTTCATCGCCGGGCGCGCTGCCGCCTATGGCCCGGCCGCGCTGGGCCGCTTCGCCTCGGCGCTCGTGCTGATCGAGCTGACCTCGATGCTCTGCACCATGGGCGAGAAGCGCGGTCTCGCGCAGCGCCTGTCGGAGACGGAAGGGCAGGTCCATCCCGCCAACGTCATCGCTGACGGCATGGTGCTGGCGGTCATCACCAGTTTCTCGGCCGCCGCGTTCTTCTGGTTCGTGCCGGTCCTGCTATTTCCGGGCGGGCATTACACCTGGATCGACCGGCTCATGGTGCTCGCCTTGCCGGCGATGACGATGACCGAGATCTGGCTCGCTGCGCTGGCCTACCGCCTGCGGGTGACGCCGACGGTCTGGTCGCGCGCCATCGTCGAGCCCTGGACGATCTCGATCATGGCCGGCGCGATGATATGGGTCGCGCCCGAAAGCGGCCTCTCGATCGCCTACATCGCCTCGATCTACGCCGCCGCGCTGACCGCGTTCATCCCGTTCTTCCGCGAATACGGCGTGCCGCGAGGCTGGCGCCCGCGCCCCCGGGGCATGCGCAAGCTGGCCTGGCACTCGCTGCCGATCGCGCTGGCCGACGCCATCGAATGGGGCACCCGGCGCGTCGACATCTTCCTGCTGGGCTTCCTTGCTCCGCCCGCCGCGGTCGGCATCTACTACGCCGCGCAGCAGGTCGCGAGCCTGCCGCAGAAGCTCAAGACCAGCTTCGAGCCCGTGCTCGGCCCCGTCATCACCCGCAATCTCAAGGAGCGCGATTACGGCGCGATCGCCAAGCAGGTCTGCCAGGTGGGCTTCTGGATCACCGCCTCGCAGGCGGGCATCGCCCTTGCGCTGGGCATTCCGGGCGAGGGCGTGATGGGCCTCGTGGGCCGCGAGTTCGTGGCCGGCACCGGGGCGCTTGCATTCCTGCTCGCCGCCGAAGTCGTCGCCGCCACCGCCGTGGTGAGCGAGGCGGCGCTGGTCTACGTCGCGCGGGTGCAGAACCTCGTCGTCTCGGTGGCGACGATCGTCCTGCAGGCGGGGCTGACGCTGGGCGGCATCCTGCTGATGCAGCGGCTGGGCTACAACTCGCTGTACCAGGCCGCCGCCGCCGCCGTGGCGCTGATGGTGTCGCTGGGGCTCGCCTCGATCGTCAAGTCTATCATGCTTTCGCGCATCCTCGGCCAGCCGATCAACAACTGGCGCTGGGCGCTGATCTGGGCCGCAGTCCCGGCGGTCGTGATCGGCTACCTCACCAAGCAGTTCCTGCCCGAGTGGGCGGCGCTGTCGCTGGGCATCCCGGCGATCCTGGGCTCCTACTTCCTGGTGATCTGGAAAAAGGCGTTCGGCCCCGAGGACCGCCGCCTGTTCCAGAAGGCCAAACCCGCGTAAAAGCTGTACTTCCGGGCTGACAGCACCGGCACGAGGCCCTAGGCTCACCCCATGAATCCCCGCCGCGCCTCCATGATCGTCGCCGGAGCGGCGCTCTGCGTCGTCCTGTCCTTCGCCTGCACGCGGGCACGCGGCGGGGTCTTCATCGCCGATCTCAGGCAGCAGGCCTACGCCGCGCGCGACGTCGCCGGGGGCAAGGACGTCAACCTCGCCTTCCGCGACCGCTACGGCTGGCTGACCCGGCACCCGGTGCTTTCGGGCGGCAAGGGGCTCGACCCCGCCACCCGCACCCGCGTCGCCGCCGCCGTCTCAGACGTGCCCGGCATCGGCGGGGTGAGCTGGGCGGGCGAAAGCGACGCCCAGGCGTCCTCCGCGCATTGCCAGGACGACGTCGAGCGCATCCTGGAAACCCGCACCATCCGCTTCGGCGAGGCGAGCACGCGGCTCGACCCCAGCAGTGGGCGCCTGCTCGACGAGGTGGCCCGGTCGCTGCGGCCCTGCGTCGGCAGCCTCATCGCGGTCACCGGCCACACCGATGCGGGCGGTATCCCGAAGGTCAACGTCGCGCTCTCGCTCGCCCGGGCCGAGGCGGTCCGCTCGGCGCTGGTGGCGCGCGGCATTCCCGCGGACGGCCTGCGCGCCTCGGGGCTGGGGGCGGCCAAGCCGGTCGAGGGGCTCGACCCGCGCGACCCGGCCAACCGCCGCATCGAATTCTCGGTGATCTTCTCGGCGCCGGTCAAGCCGACCCCGATCGACACGCCGGGGCCGCAGTGACGCGCGCGCCGTTTGTGACTTTACGATCTATGAAAGGAGCCCGCCTTGCCGCTATGGCTTGAGATGGCCGTTTCGGTGCTGCTGACCTACGGAATCGGCTTCGGCATCGGCGCGCTGCTTTGGAACCGGAAGGGGTGAATTCGTGCTGCAAATGATCGAGGCCAACTGGCTGATCTTCATCGCCGCGCTGCTGGTCGGCATCGCCGTCGCGTACTGGGTCTTCGTCCACGGCTCGAAACCGGCGCGGCGCGAGGCCCGGCCCGACGTGCTCGACGAAGGCGCCGCGCCCGCGCAGCGCAACCAGGCGCTGATCGATTCGCCTCCGGCCGCGAAATTCGAGGCACCCGTCCACCTCGATCCGCCGCCGATGGCGGGCGTGATGGCGGGCATCGGAGAACTCATCGCCGTCGCCGCGCAGGAGGAAGCCGACGAGGCTCGCGCCCGCAAGGACGAGGCGGCAGAGCCCAAGGTTCCGGACGCCGCCGACGCGCCGGAACCGCCGCAGACCATCGCCGCCGAGCCCGATCCCACCCCCGCGCCGCCCGCCCCGCCGATCTCGGAGACGGCGGACGGCGATGTTCCGGCGGACGACCTGCGCAAGATCAAGGGCCTCGGCCCCAAGATGCTGACGGTGCTCCATGCGCTCGGCATCACCAGCTACGCCCAGATCGCCGGCTGGACCGACGCCGACCTCGACCAGCTCGACACCCGGCTCGGCGCCTTCGCCGGCCGCCCCCGCCGCGACAACTGGGTCGAGCAGGCCAGGCTGCTGTCGAGCGGCGATACCGGCGCCTACGAGAAGAAGTTCGGCAAACTCTGAGACTACGTTGGCCTTCGTCCCGGACCGATCCGGGACGACGGCCGTTGGCGGCCTACCGGCTCGTCATTTCCACCACGGCGCGGGCGATCGAGACCAGTTCGGCCTCGCGGTTGACGCCGGCCTTCTGGAAGATCGTGCGCAGCTGGCTGGCGACGGTCTGGTCGCTGACGCCGCGCATCCTGGCGATCTCGCGGCGCGAATGGCCCTGCGCGAGCAAAGCGACGATTTCGCCCTCGGCCGGCGTCAGGCCGAGCGCAGCGGAGATGCGTGCGCCCTGGTCGCCGGACAGGGCAAGCGGCGCCTTGAGCGTGACGAGCACCCTGGGTTCGAAGCCGAAGTTCCAGTCCTGCCCCGGCAGTGCGCAGATTTCGACCAGCAGCGGTCCGCGCGGCGATTGCAGCCATGTCTCCGACGGCATCGCCTGCCGGGTCGCGAGCGCGAGGCCGATGCGCATCTGCATGGCGCGGTCGAGGTCAGGCCGGACCATCCGGAGCACTCCGGCGCGGATCTGCAGCGTATCGGGGCCGAGCAGCTCTTGCGCAGGGGCGGTCACCGCGCAGACACGGCCCACTGCGTCGATGAGGATGGCGGCCGTGCGCAGCACCTCGAGCGAGCCACGCAGCAGGTCGGCGCCCTGGTGCTCGATCGCGCGCTGCAACCGGATTGCCGCCATGACATGCGGCGCGGCCGTGAGCAGGGCCTGCCGGTCGCGCTCGGTGGTGCGCCCGTCGCTCTCGGAGTGGAGTGCGGCAAGGCCGAAGCAGACCTCGGGCTGGTCCGACAGGATCACCTGCGCACCGTGTTCGGCGTCCCAGCGGCGGATGTGCTCGATGTAGGCGTCGTTGGTCGCCGCCGCCCGGACTTCGTCGTAGTGCTTCTCCCAGACCAGCTCGAACGGCCCGCGCGATGCGGCGACGCGGTAGTTGACCTCGGGGCGGTGCCCTCCGATCTCGATGAATTCCTCGATGTAGCCTTCCTGGATGTCGGTGACCCAGTTGAACAGCGTGTGACGCTCGCCCAGGGCGAGCAGTTGCGCGCGCGACGATCCGGTCGCACCGGCGAGCGCCTTGAGTGCCCTGTCCCAACCCGATTCCTCGAACGGGGCGCGGGCAAACAGTGCCCCAACATCCTCAACGCGAATGGACCTGTCCCCCCGACTGCGCCCCGGAGTCTGCAATCTGAACCGAGCGCCAGCTTTACGCAAGCTCATGGAAAGTGGAGGTCTTCATTCGAGACATACCACGATCATGGTATGCAATCCCGCGCGCCTTGAAGCATCACCTGACTGCGACCCGAAGGATCGGCTTTGGCCTATCTGGAGAACTTGCCCGGGGCCTGCACGCAGGTTTCCGGGCATTTTTTGTCTCAGGCGGACGGTTCTTGCGCGGGTTTCATGCAGCGCGAGGGGTGATCCGTTCGAGGTCGCCTTCAATTGCACGCCTCGCGCGCCGCAGTTCGTATTGATCCTGGAGGCGAAGAAAAAAGCCCTCGGACATACGGAAATAACGAGACAGCCGCAGGTCCAGCTCACCATCGATACGCGCGGAGCCGTCGATGAGAGTTTCCAGACGCGACGGCGGGACCGAAATGGCGGCGGCCAGCACGGCCGTATCGATGCCGAGCGGTTCCATGAATTCGGACCAGAGCAGTTCTCCCGCATGTGGGTTGTGCAGCCAGTCTCCGTCAGTGGTAGTCGACGATTTCGACATCGTGTGCGTGTCCGTCCTTCCAGACAAAACATATGCGCCATTGCATGTTGATGGCAACGGAATGTTGCCCGGCTCGGCTTCCCGTGAGGGCGTGCAGCCGGTTGCCCGGCGGGTTCTTCAGATCGTCGAGCATTTCGGCGGCATCTATCAGCGCGAGCTTTGCGAGGGCGCGGTTCTGCATGTCCGATGGGAGTTTACGACTTCGCCGGCCCCGCCAAACTTGCTCGGCCAGCTTGTCCTTGAAACTGCCGATCATGAAACCTCGTTACCTCGCCTACGACACGAGAACGAAGTTAGATTTCTGCAATCGGCGTTCTACGGACGGTTGTTGTGAACATGCGGGCTCACAACTTCGTCCTACTTCCCGAACTTCCGCTGCGTCTTGCCGTACCGCATCTTGCGCGTTCCGGGCTTGCCCTCGTTCGAGCGGCCGACCTTGGGCGCCTTGTGCTCGGCTTCGGGAAGGCCCAGTTCGGTCGCTTCCAGCCGCCTGATTTCATCGCGAAGGCGTCCGGCTTCCTCAAACTCGAGGTCGGCTGCGGCGGTGCGCATGCGCTTTTCGAGGTCTTCGATGTAGCCGCGCAGGTTGTGGCCGACGAGGTTGTTGTGGCTATCGTCGCCGATGTCGACGAGTACGCCGTCGCGGCTCGCGGTGTCGGCGACGATGTCGGCGATGCGGCGCTTGATCGATTGCGGGGTGATGCCGTTTTCGAGGTTGAACTGCTCCTGCCGGGTGCGCCGGCGGTCGGTCTCGGCGATCGCGCGTTCCATCGAGCCGGTCATGCGGTCGGCGTAGAGGATCACCCGCCCGTCGACGTTGCGCGCGGCGCGGCCGATGGTCTGGATCAGCGAGGTTTCGGAGCGCAGGAAGCCTTCCTTGTCCGCGTCGAGGATCGCCACCAGCCCGCACTCGGGAATGTCGAGCCCCTCGCGCAGCAGGTTGATGCCGATCAGCACGTCGTAGACGCCCATGCGCAAGTCGCGGATCAGCTCGATACGCTCGAGCGTCTCGACGTCGGAGTGCATGTAGCGCACGCGCACGCCGGCCTCGTGCATGAACTCGGTCAGGTCCTCGGCCATGCGCTTGGTGAGGGTGGTGACGAGGGTGCGGTAGCCCTTGGCGGCGACCGCCTTGCACTCGACGATGCAGTCCTGCACCTGGTCCTCGACCGGGCGGATTTCCACCGGCGGGTCGATCAGGCCGGTCGGGCGGATGACCTGCTCGGCGAAGACGCCGCCGGTCTGCTCCATCTCCCAGTTGCCCGGCGTGGCCGACACCGCGAAGGTCTGCGGGCGCATCGCGTCCCACTCGTTGAAGCGCAGCGGGCGGTTGTCGATGCAGCTCGGCAGGCGGAATCCGTACTCGGCGAGCGTGATCTTGCGGCGGTGATCGCCTTTCGACATCGCGCCGATCTGAGGCACCGTCTGGTGGCTTTCGTCGACGAACAGCAGGGCGTTGTCGGGCAGGTATTCGAACAAGGTCGGCGGCGGCTCGCCGGGAATGCGGCCGGTGAGGAACCTGCTGTAGTTCTCGATACCGTTGCACGATCCGGTGGCGGCGATCATCTCGAGGTCGAAGTTGGTGCGCTGTTCGAGGCGCTGCGCCTCCAGCAGCTTGCCCTCGATCTCCAGTTCCTTCAGCCGCTCGGTCAGCTCGAAGCGGATCGCCTCGCTCGCCTGGCGCATGGTCGGGCCCGGGGTGACGTAGTGCGAGTTGGCGTAGACGCGGATCTTGTCGAGGCTGGCGCCCTTCTTGCCGGTGAGCGGATCGAACTCGGAGATCGATTCGATCTCGTCGCCGAAGAAGCTGATGCGCCAGGCGATGTCCTCGAGGTGCGAGGGGAACAGCTCGAGGCTGTCGCCGCGCACGCGGAAGTTGCCGCGCGCGAAGGCGACGTCGTTGCGCTTGTACTGCAGCGCGACGAGCTTGCGGATGATCTCGGTCTGGTCCTGGCTCTTGCCGACTTCCAGGTCGAAGATCATCGCCGAATAGGTCTCGACCGAGCCGATGCCGTAGAGGCACGAGACCGAGGCGACGATGATCACGTCGTCGCGCTCCAGCAGCGCGCGGGTGGCCGAGTGGCGCATCCGGTCGATCGCCTCGTTTACCGAGCTTTCCTTCTCGATGTAGGTGTCCGACCGGGGCACGTAGGCCTCTGGCTGGTAGTAGTCGTAGTAGGAGACGAAATACTCGACCGCGTTGTCCGGGAAGAAGTCGCGGAACTCGGCGTAGAGCTGGGCGGCGAGGATCTTGTTGGGCGCGAGGACGAGCGCGGGCCGCTGCAGTTCCTCGATCACCTTCGCCATGGTGAAGGTCTTGCCCGAGCCCGTGACGCCCAGCAGCACCTGCGTCTTCTCCCCGTCGAGCGCGGCGCTGGTCAGCTCGGCGATGGCGGTGGGCTGGTCGCCGGCGGGCTCGTAGTCGGAGGCGATGCGGAAGGGCCGGCCGGGCATCGACTTGTCGGGGCGCTGCGGCTTGTGGGGAACGAAGTTGTCCGAAGTATCGGGTTCTTCGAGGCCGCGACGGATGATGATCTCTGCCATGGAGGAACATATGGGGTATGTCCGGCGTCGCGGCAACAGGGAGCGGGCGTAAAGCGTTGACCTGCGGTCGGCGGGGTGTCAGCCCTTCGGCCATAGTGATGAACGAGAAGGTTGGCGCGATGACGGGCAGGTTCAGGATCACGGCCATGGTTGGCCTCGCGGCGCTGGCGCTGGCTGGCTGCGGGTCCAAGGATGATGCCAGGGACGGCGCGCCCAAGTCCGTGGCGCAGGTGAAGCAGGAAGCGGCCAAGCTCATGCGGCCCGAGCCCGGCGAGTACCGGCAGGTCATGGAGATCACCAGCCTCGAGGTGCCGGGCATGCCCGCCGGGGCGGCCGAGCAGATGAAGTCGGCGATGAAGGCGGCGCAGGAAGGCACCTTCTGCCTGACCAGGGCGGACGCCGAACGCGGCTTCAAGGACATGTTCAACGACGTCGGCAAGGGCAACCAGTGCACTTATTCCAAGTTCGACGTTGATGGCGGCACGCTCGATGCCCAGATGGAATGCCAGTCCCAGCAGCAGGGCAAGGCGACGATGAAGATGAACGGCACCGTCGCCAAGGACGGTTCGGACATCACCGTCGCCATGAACACCACCGGCGGCCCGCCGCCGATGGGCACGATGAAGATGACGATGCACATGACCACCAAGCGCCTTGGCGACTGCAAGGGCTCCTGACGAAAGCGACGCGCGACGGCCGATGGATCCGCTGAACGAAGATCAGGAACGGTTTCCCGGCCCCTCGCGGGAGGTGACGGCATCCCTGCGCGACGCCATCGCGCGGCGGGCGGCCTTCGCGCGAGAGCAACATCCGGGAGGGGTGAGGAAGCCCCCGCTCGAACTGATGTGGGCGGAACTGCGCTCGCTCTACCGGCGCGCGCACCGCGGGCAGGCCGTCCGTCCCGCGGTGCGGCCGATGCCGGTGATGCTGCTGCCGGGCTTCGGCTCGCACCCCCGCCGGATGCAGCCGATGGCCGACGCGCTCTCGGCAGCCGGGCATCATGTGCAGGACTGGGGGCTCGGCTTCAACTTCGGGCCCAACGAGCGGAACTTCTCGTACCTCATGCGCCGCGTCGCCGTGATCGCGCGGGAGAACTGGTCGCCGGTTGCATTGGTCGGCTGGAGCCTCGGCGGGCTGTTCGCGCGCGAGATCGCGCGGCGCGAACCCGGGATGGTCGCCAAGGTCATCACCATGGGCACCCCCTTCTCGGGCGATCCGCGCGCCAACAATGCGTGGAAGGCCTACCAGATGGTGACCGGCCACTCGGTCGATGCGCCGCCGATCGACTGTGACTTCTCAGTCAAGCCGGCGGTGCCCACGGTCGCCCTGTGGAGCCCGCGCGACGGCATCATCCAGCCCCGCGCCGCCGCCGGCTGGCCCCACGAACGCGACCGCGCGGTGGCGATCCGCTGCAGCCACCTCGACTTTTCGAGCGCGCCCAAGGTGGTGGCCGAAGTGCTGCGGCAGCTGGATGTGAAGGAGTAGCGGGGCTTCCTAGGCCCGCGGCGCCTGCCGGCGGTAGCTGAGCGCTTCTGCGACGTGGATGCGCCCGACCGTTTCCGCCCCGGCGAGGTCCGCGATGGTGCGCGCGACCCTGAGGATACGGGTGTAGCCGCGCGCGGACAGGCGCATGGCCTCCGCCGCCTGCAGCAGGAGACGGCGGCCGGCCTCGTCCGGGGTGGCGTGACGTTCGAGGAGATCGCCGTCGAGTTCGGCGTTGGTGCGCGCCGTCACGCCTTCCAGCCGCGCGGTCTGGAGGCCGCGCGCCCTTTCGACCCGCGCCGCGACTTCCTCGCTGCCCTCGGCCGGCGGGGGCAGGGCGAGGTCGGCGGCGCGGACGGGATCGACCTCCACGTGCAGGTCGATGCGGTCGAGGAGCGGGCCGCTGACCTTGCTCTGATAGTCCGCCGCGCAGCGCGGGGCGCGGCTGCAGGCTAGCGCGGGATCGCCGAGGTGGCCGCAGCGGCACGGGTTCATCGCCGCGATCAGCTGGACACGCGCCGGGTAGGTCAGGTGCGCATTGGCGCGCGCGACGGTGACTTCGCCGGTTTCCAGCGGCTGGCGCAGCGAATCGAGCGCCTGGCGCTGGAACTCCGGCAGTTCGTCGAGAAACAGGACGCCGAGGTGCGCCATCGACACTTCTCCGGGCCGCACCTTGAGCCCACCGCCGGTCAGCGCCGCGATCGAGGCCGAGTGGTGGGGCGAGCGGTAGGGCCGCGCCCGGCTGATCCGCCCGCCCTCCAGCGTCCCCGCGACCGAGGCGACCATCGAGACTTCCAGCGCCTCGCCCGGCGTCAGCTGCGGCAGGATGCCGGGCAGGCACGAGGCGAGCAGCGACTTGCCCGCGCCGGGCGGCCCGACCATCAGCAGGTTGTGCGAGCCCGCGGCCGCGATCTCCAGCGCGCGGCGGGCGACTTCCTGCCCCTTCACCTGCCGCATGTCCGGCCCCCGGCGGGGCGCCTCGACGCTGCCGGGCTGGGGCACGGGCAGGGTCTGCGTGCCTTTCAGGTGGTTGAGCAGGCTGACGAGCTCGGGCGCGGCCACCACCGGCACCCCGCTCGCCCAGCGGGCCTCCGAGCCCTGTGCGGCCGGGCAGATCAGGCCCTTGTCGGCCTCGTGCGCGTGGAGGGCGGCAAGGAGCACGCCGGGCGACGGGATCACCCGCCCGTCGAGCGCGAGTTCGCCCACCGCCACGAAGTCCGCGATCGTCTCGGCGTCGACCACGCCCATCGCCGCCAGCAGCGCCAGCGCGACAGGCAGGTCGTAGTGCGAGCCTTCCTTGGGCAGGTCGGCCGGGGAAAGGTTGATGGTGATGCGCTTGGGCGGCAGGGCGAGGCCCATCGCGGTGAGCGCGGCGCTGACGCGCTGGCGGCTTTCGCCCACTGCCTTGTCGGGCAATCCGACGAGCGCGAAGGCCGGAATGCCCGGTGCGATCTGGCACTGCACCTCCACGGCGCGCGCCTCGAGTCCGAGGTACGCGACGGTCGATACGAGTGCGACCACGAAATTCCCCTTTTAACCCAAGTAATTCTTCGAAGCAGAAACAATCTAGTAACGCCTCTTTTTCGGTCCGCTATTGAGTATTTTATACCTTACAGCGTTTTAACCGGACTTGTGAGGCCGCAGGTAAGGGCGCTTCCCTAGTCTTCCGGGCATGCGCTCGCTCATTGCATGCCTCGGCCTTGCCTGCCTGTTCGCCGTGTCCCCCCTGTCGGCGCAGGTGATCGAGTACGAGACCGTCGAAGTGGGTGCCGACCGCGTCGACAGCGGTGGCGAGCGCAGCCTTTTTACCGTGCCGGTTTTCGAGTCCGCCGCGCCCTTCACCCCCCCGGCGATCCCCGAGGGCGCGGCGGCGTATGGGCCGTTCCGTATCCTCGACGACGGACGCGCCGCCCTGGTGGACGTCACCGACGGGCGTAGCCCCGCGCTGTTCGCGGCGATGCTGCGCGACCACCCCGGCATCGCCACGATCGAGATGGTCGACTGCCCCGGCACCGAGGACGACCTCGCCAACCTGCGCCTCGGCCGCATGATCCGCGAACGCGGTATCGCGATGCACGTCCCGGCAGGCGGTTCGGTGCGATCGGGCGGGGTCGAGCTGTTCCTGGCCGGCGCGCACCGCTACGTCGATGCGGGCGCCGAGTTCGCGGTCCATTCCTGGCAGGACGACACCGGCCTGGAGCCAGGCGACTATTCGGTCAATGCGCCCGAGAACCGCCGCTATCTCGACTATTACCGCCAGATGGGCATGAGCCCGATCGAGGCCGAGGCCTTCTACGGCATGACCAATTCGGTCCCGTTCTCCTCCGCGCGCTGGTTCGGCGCCGCGGAGATGAGCCTGTGGGTCCCGCTCGAAAACGCCGGGTAGACCGGCTCACCCGAACAGCCGGGCCATCCAGCGGCGGCGGGGCGGCGGCATCGATCCCGAGGCCTTCAGAAGGTAGTTCGCCAGGACCGTGGCCTGGTTGTTGGTCATCATGATCTTGGTGAGGAACGGCTTTTCCCCGCTTTCCCAGGTCGCGCGTTCGACGGTCTGGATCTCCAGCACCATGCGGTCCCCCAGATCGGCCGACTGCCACCCGACGAGCACGCCGAAACGCTCCCCTGTTTCGTCCTGCATCGTCGGCTCCCCAACTGGCGGGCCTGCGTGGCAGGCATCTCGCGCCGCATGATTCCCGATCCACGCCGGGTCCGCCATACTGGTAATTCGGGAACAGCTTGGTAAGGCCGGTGCGGCGGGGCGCCTTTCGTTCAAGACGGCTTCTTCGCGAGTACTCGGCCTTGACTCTGGAGCGGCGCTTCAGTATCGGCGCCCCAGAGTTCAGCGGTCGTCCGGTCCGGGCGGCCCTTTTTGTTCAGGTCCTTTGGGGCCAAGTTGGTATTTCGAGGACTGACATGAAGCGCACTTTCCAGCCCAGCCGCCTTGTTCGCGCCCGCCGTCATGGCTTCCGCGCTCGCGGTGCGACCGTCGGTGGCCGCAACGTGCTTCGCGCACGCCGCGCCCGCGGCCGTAAGAAGCTCTCGGCCTGATTCGCCGGTAACGGCAGGGGTTCGTCCCCTGCCCAAGCGGCGCCAGTTGATGCCTTCGCCGACGGGTGGAGGTATCAACTGGCGCCGTTTTGCTTTGGTGCGAATCGCCTCTGTCAAAAGATGGTATTCGCCTCGGAGGATCACTAGCTTCCCGCCATGGCAGACGCCTACACGATCCTGACCCGCCGTTCGGACTTCCTCGCCGCCAATCGCGGCCTGCGAGTCGCGCGGCCCGGGTTCGTGCTGCTCGCCAATCGGAACGAGGGGCTGGGGCGGCGCGCCGGGATCACGGTCACCAAGAAGATCGGCAACGCCGTCGTGCGCAACCGCATGAAGCGGCGCTTCCGGGCGCTGCTGCGCGAACTGCTGCACGACCACGGCCTTGCCGATACCGACCATGTCCTGATCGGCCGCGAGGGCGGCATCGAGCGCGACTTCGCGGCACTGCGCAGCGAACTGGTCGCGGCGCTGGGCCGGGCGCGCGAGGGCAAGGGCGATTCGCCCCGGCCTCACGGACGCCGGCGCGGGCCGCCGAAGAAATGAACCTCGCGCCGATCAAGCGGGTGGCCAGTCGGATGGGCGCCTTTCTCGTCTCTGTCCCCGGGCTGCTGTTGATCGGCATCGCGCGTCTCTGGCAGATCGGCCCTTCCGCGATCATGCCGCCGACCTGCCGCTACACTCCGTCGTGCTCGCAATACGCGATAGAGGCGGTGCGCAGGCACGGTGCGATTAAGGGTGGATGGCTGGCGCTCTGGCGTCTATTGCGCTGCCAACCGTGGGGCGGGCACGGTCACGATCCTGTCCCGGACTGAAATAGAACGACCTTGAAGTGAAGCGCAGCGGCCAGCCGCCGCAGCGGACCGGCAATACGAGCAGGAAACAAGCCTTCGTGGAAAAGCAGCGCAACATCATCCTCGCGGTCGTGCTGACCGCGCTCGTCCTGTTCGGATGGGAGGCCGGGGTCGGCTACTTCTACCCGCAGGCCAAGACCCCGGTGCAGACCGTCGCGGCGGGCGGCGCGGAAAAGGCGACCAGCCCGACCAAGCCCACCCGCGAAGGCGGCCTGCGCGACGCGGCCGACGTGGCGCTGGAGACTCAGGACCTCAAGAGCGCGCTGGCTTCGGGCGGCCGCGTTCCGATCGCGGCGCCGGGCCTCTCGGGCTCGATCAACCTGACCGGCGCGATCGTCGACGACCTCGTGCTCAACCGCCACCGCGAGACGGTGGAGAAGAATTCCGGCCCGGTGCGCATCTTCTCGCCCGCCGGCACGCCCGCGCAGCAGTTCGCGCAGGTCGGCTGGGTGGGTGAGGGCGGCGTCGCCGCTCCCAACCCGACCACCGTGTGGACCGCGCAGGCAGGCGCCAAGCTGACGCCGACGACGCCGCTGACGCTGACCTGGGCGAACCCCACCGGCCAAAGC
>NZ_AKKE01000101.1 GCF_000281975.1 Novosphingobium sp. AP12
CGGGCGAGCTGGGCAAGCCACTCGTCGCTCGTCGCGGCGCGCACGGCGGGATGGGCGGAGAGGAGGAGGCTGCCGGGTTCGACCACGGCTTCGGCCTGGCGCAGCAGCAGGCGGGCGGCAGCGGCGGCCGGGTGGGCGCGGACGCGCTGGGCGATCGAGGGCCGCTCCAGCCGCGCGACGAGCTGCACGAAACCGAAGCCGTTCATCGCCGTGTGCTGGTGCGGCCAGTGACCCAGCGCGGCGGCCAGCGCCTCGTCCACCGCGCGGCGGTCGTCCTTGCCCTCGAGCGAGGGGAAATCGATGCCGATCGACCCGGCAAGGTCGAGGCGGCCGACTGATGCCGCGATCGCCGGCACCGCCGCCAGCGCCAGCGCGCGCGGGGGCAGGGCGCCGTCGATGTCTATCAGCGTCATCGCCGGGGTCGGCGAGACCACGAGTGAGCCGCCGTCGAATGCGACCACGCCGTCGAGCGCTTCGGCCACGATCTCGGGCCAGGGGTCATCCGGGAAGCGGCGGACGGTGCGCACCGACACGCCGTCGGCCCGCAGCGTCTGTGCGAGGCCGGGAGCCGGTCGGACCGCGAGACCGCTCGCGCGGGCCTGTGCGCGCTTGAGGCGCCCGGTTTCGGCCATGGCGGCGCGAGTGACGATCACGCGCTGGCGGGCGCCTTCGCTGGCGGAGGCGGGGAGGCCATCGACCAGCGCTTCCTCGCCCGAATCGAACCGGACCGTGCCGCGGCTCGACCCGGCACGGCGCGAGGTCAGGACCGCGTCGGCGACTTCACCGGCGGTAAGCCTACCCGGCCATTCCAGGCGGGCGGCAAGCACCTCGCCATCCTCGACGAGGATCGCGCGGGTTTCGCCGATCCCGTCCTCGATGAGCCACTCAGCCAATCTGGAATCCCGCCGAGCGCAGCAGTGCGCGCGTCTCGAACAGCGGCAGGCCGACGACGCCGGAATGGCTGCCAGAAATCCACGCGATGAGGCCCTCGGCGCTGCCTTGGATGGCATAGCCGCCGGCCTTGCCCTCCCATTCACCGCCGGCGATGTAGGCTTCGACTTCCTCGCGGTCGAGCTGCTTGAAGCGGACCACCGTCTCGCTCAGTTTCTCGCGCAGGGTGCCGTCGGGGGCCTTCAGCGCGATGGCGGAGAGCACGCGGTGGCGCCGGCCGGACAGTAGCGCGAGGCAAGCGCGCGCGGTCGCCTCGTCCTCGGCCTTGGGCAGGATGCGGCGGCCACAGGCGACCACGGTGTCGCCGGCAAGCACGTGGGCATCGGGTGCGGTGACCGCCAGCGCCTTTTCGCTCGCCATGCGGCGCGCATAATCACGCGGCACTTCGCGCAGGTGCGGGGTTTCGTCGATGTCGGCGGCGGAAATCGCGTCGGGGACGATGCCGAGGCGCGCGATTAGTTCACGGCGGCGCGGGCTGGCCGACGCGAGGACTAGCTTTGGAATGGGGGAGTCCTCTGGAACAGGGCCCGGCGTTTCGCCGGAAGGGAGGTCAGGCGCCAAACTGACCGGGGCCACCGCGGCCGGGCATGAAGCGGTAGGTGATGCGACCCTTGGTGAGGTCGTAGGGTGTGAGTTCGACCAGAACCTCGTCGCCGACCAGTACGCGGATGCGGTTCTTGCGCATCTTGCCGGCGGTGTGGCCAAGGATCTCGTGGCCATTCTCGAGTTCGACGCGGAACATTGCGTTGGGCAGGAGTTCGACGACCCTGCCACGCAGTTCGAGGAGTTCTTCCTTCGCCATTGGCGATCATAATCCGTGTTCTGGTTGCACCTCGCCGCGCGACATACCCACGACTCGCCTTAAATGGAAGTCTCTGCCGTTCACCGCAGCGCAACACGATTGCGACAAAATGATACTGCAGCGCGGCTTGTCGTCGCCAACAGGTCGAGGCAATGGAGGCCCAGGGCAAGGGACACAGCTTTGCGATAACTGATGCTCTTGGCGGAGACTACACTTGCGTTCCTTACCTCTGATCAGCCTGGTTGTATGCCTGGGCACCCCGGCCCTCGCGTCGACGCCGGATGCGCCCGTTGTCGTCAGCGACGACAAGAACAACGACGACCTCGAAGTGCACGGTGACGAAATCCTCGTGATGTCGCCGCGCATCATCGGCCAGATCGACGTGCCGCAGCAGCCGATCGAGGTATTGAACGAAGAAGACATCGCTTCCTACGGCGTCAATTCGATCGAGGAACTGCTCGACGCGATCAGCCCGCAGACCGGTAGCGGGCGAGGGCGCGGTGACGGGCGGCCGGTGATGCTTCTCAACGGCCAGCGCATTTCCAGCTTCCGCGAGATGCGCAGCATCCCGCCCGAGGCGATCCGCCGCCTGGAAGTGCTGCCCGAGGAAGTGGCGCTGCGCTTCGGCTATTCGGCCAACCAGCGCGTCGTCAACGTCATCCTCAAGGACCAGTTCTCGGCCGTCACCGCATCGACCGAGTACAATCGCCCGACGCGCGGCGGCTACGACAACTACGAACTGGAAGGCGGCCTGTTCAAGATCGCCGGCCCGCGCCGTTTCAACGTCAATGCCAAGCTCGACAACACCAGCATGCTGACCGAGGACGAGCGCGGCATCGAGCAGGAGCCGTCGCGCATTCCCGACGTCTCGACCGATCCCGACCCGGCGCGCTATCGCAGTCTGGCCGCCAGGGACTCCGAACTGACGCTGGAAGGCACGATGACGCAGGGCCTGGGCGAGAAGGGCTTTGCCGGCTCGATCACGGCGACCGGCGGCTACACCCGTTCGCAGACGACCTCGCTCTCGGGCCTCGACACGCTCACGCTCACCAACCCGGCGGGCGAGAGCGCGATCCGCACGCTGCCCGATCCGCTGACCAATCTTGCGATTTCCGACACCTTCGAAGGCGGGCTCGGCTACAGCAAGATGATCGGTGAGTGGCAGCTGAGCGCCACCGCCAACGCGACGTATGTCGACAGCAACACGCGGGTGGACCGCCGGCGCGACACTTCGGCCCTCGTCGATGCGGCGGAGGCCGGCACGCTGGCGATCGACGGCGCGCTTCCCTTCGTGCCGGGTGCAGGCGTCGACGTGGCGCGAACGCGGCAACTGACCCTGAGCAACCTCGCGACGATCTCGGGCAAGCCGTTCCGGCTGCCAGCGGGCGAGGCCAACCTGACGGTCAAGGCGGGCTACGACTTCGACCGCTCGATCAGCGGGGATACGCGAACCACCTTCGGCGACGTCACCCTCAAGCGCGGCGATGTGCTGGGCGGCGTCAACCTGGCGCTGCCTGTGACGAGCAAGGGCGAGGACTTCCTCGGCGCGATCGGCGACGTCACGCTGAACTTCAGCGGCGGGCTCGACCACCTCTCGGACTTCGGAACGCTGAAGGACTGGAGCGCGGGGCTGACGTGGTCGCCGACCTCGAAGCTGACGCTGCAGGCCAGCTACATCGTCGACGAGGCCGCGCCCAAGCTGACCCAGCTCGCGGCGCCGAACATCCTGACCTACAACGTCGCGGTCTACGACTTCACCAACGCGACGACCGCGCTGGTCACCGTGACCAGCGGCGGCAACCCGGACCTTCGCAAGGAGACCCAGCGCGACTGGAAGCTCTCGGCGCAGTGGCAGCTGCCGGTGTCGTTCCTGCAGCGCTCGAACCTCATCGTCGAATACTTCCGCAACCACTCGAGCGACGTGACGCAGTCGTTCCCGCTGCTCACCCCGGCGATCGAGGCGGCCTTCCCCAGCCGCGTGACGCGCGACGACGACGGCAACCTCGTCGCCATCGACCGGAGGCCGGTGACCTTCGACGAAGTGCGCAGTTCCTCGATGCGTTGGGGCATCAACATCTCGGGCAGCCTGGGCGGAGCAGCGGCTTCGGGCGGCGGGGGCGGCCGATCAGACGCTTCCGGATCTTCCTCGCCGCGCGGTTCGTCGGCTCCGCTCGCGCCGGTCACGGGCCCGAACGGGCCGATGCCGGGCGTGCAGACGCCGGGCGGGCCGCAGCAGGCAGGAACACCGGGCGGGCCGGGCGGACGCGATCCCTCGCGCTTCGCCGCGATGCGCCAGCAGCTCTGCGCCCCGGGCGCGGCCGAACCGGACCCTGCCACTCTGCCAGAGGGCCTGCGCGGACGGCTGACCGGCGCGGACGGGAAGATCGATCCCGCCAAGCTCGCCGAGTTCAAGCAGCGCGCCTGCTCCGCGGAGGGACCGGGCGGTCCCGGTGCGGGCGGGGCTGCCGGTGGGGCTCCCGGCGTGGGCGGCCCGGGCAACTTCGATCCCGAGCGCTTCGAGCGCATCCGCACCGCGCTGTGCTCCGGCGGCAGCGGTCCGCCCGACGTCGCCAGCCTGCCAGACCGCATGCGCGAGCGGCTGCTGGACGCGGACGGCAAGGTCGATCCGGCCAAGCTCGCCGAACTGCGCGAGCGCTTCTGCAAGGCGGACGGCGCTCCCCCGGCGGCTGGCGGCGCGGCCAACGCCCCCCAGCAGCCGGGCGACGTGATGCGCGAGATGCGTTTCGCGGGCGGCGGTCCCAGCGAACCAGCCAGCGGTCCCGGCGGCACGCGCGCGGAAAGCTCGGGTCCCGGCGGGCGTCCCGGCGGCATGGGTGGTCCCGGAATGGGCGGCCCGGGCATGGGTGGACCCGGCATGGGTCCCGGTGGTCCCGGCGGTCGTCCCGGGGGCAGCCGCTGGAACCTGTCGGTCTACCACACCTGGCGCTTCACCGACACGGTCACCATCGCGCCGGGCGTCCCCACCCTCGACCAGCTCAACGGCGACGCGATCGGGGCAGGCGGCACGCCGCGCCATGCGATCGAGGCGGAGGGCGGCCTGTTCAAGAACGGCTACGGCCTGCGCCTCAAGGCCGAGTGGGAAGCGCCCGCCAAGGTCAACGGATCGGGCCTGCCCGGCAGTTCGGACCTGCGCTTCGGCAGCACCTTCGACGTGAACCTGCGCATCTTCGCCGATCTCGGCCGCAACGAGGCGCTGGTGGCGAAGATGCCGTTCTTCAAGGGCGTCCGCCTGTCGCTCGTGGCCGACAACATCCTCGATTCGCGCCAGAAGGTGACCGACGAGAGCGGCGCCACGCCGATCGCCTACCAGCCCGCCTACCGCAATCCGCAGGGCCGCGTGCTGGGGATCGACTTCCGCAAGATGTTCTGAGGGCACGGGCCATCGCCGTCGCTTTGACGGGGACGACGGCCCGGCTCCACTTCCCCTTGGCCGACAGATTCCCTATCTGCACCGCCATGGCGCGAACACCTGCCGGCACTCCCGACAATCCCCAGGGCAACGAACGGTTCAACGAGGACCGGGCGACCCAGACCATGCGCGGCTCGGAGCAGCCCGACATCCAGGCCGGCGTCGAGGTCATCCGCGACACCGTGCGCACGCTGCCGCCCAAGCCCGGCGTCTACCGCATGCAGGACGCCAAGGGCGACGTGCTCTATGTCGGCAAGGCGCGGGCACTGAAGAACCGCGTCGCCAACTACACGCAGTGGGAGCGGTTGCCGGGTCGGTTGCAGCGGATGGTCAGCCAGACGCGGTCGATGACCATCGTCACCACCAATTCCGAGGCCGAGGCGCTGCTGCTCGAAGCGCAGCTCATCAAGCGCTTCCGCCCGCCGTACAACGTCCTCCTGCGCGACGACAAGTCGTTCCCCTTCATCCTGCTGCGCGCCGACCATGCCTTCCCGCGCATCATGAAGCACCGCGGCGCGCGCAAGGCGAAGGGCAACTACTATGGCCCCTTCGCCAGCGCCGGCTCGGTCAACACCACGGTCAACGCGCTGCAGAAGCTGTTCCTGCTGAGGAGCTGCACCGACAGCTTCTTCTCTCGCCGCGACCGGCCCTGCCTGCTCTACCAGATCAAGCGCTGCTCGGCCCCGTGCGTCGGGCGCATCGACGAGGCGGGGTATAAAGAGCTGGTGCAGGAGGCGAAGGACTTCCTCGGCGGCAAGTCCAATGCCGTGCAGCGCAAGATCGAGGCGCAGATGGCCGAGGCCGCGCAGGACCTCGATTTCGAGCGCGCCGCCATGCTGCGCGACCGGCTGCGGGCGGCGACGTTCATCCAGGGCAGCCAGGCGATCAACGCCGAGGGCGTCGACAATGCCGACATCTTCGCGATGGCGTCGCACGGCGGGCAGGTGGGCGTACAGGCGTTCTTCATCCGCGGCGGCCAGAACTGGGGCCACCGTGCTTTCTTCCCCACCCACACCGAGGGGCTGAGCGAGGAGGAAGTCATGCAGAGCTTCCTCGCCCAGTTCTACGAGGAAGTGCCGCCGGCGCGCTGCATCCTGATCGACCGCGAACTGCCCGAGGCGGAACTGCTGGCCGAAGCCCTGCGCGAAGGCGCGGGCAGCAAGGTCGACATCTCCGTGCCCCAGCGCGGCCCCCGCCGCCAGCTCGTGGCGCAGGCGACGCGCAATGCGGTCGAGGCGCTCGAACGCCGGCTCGCCGAGCGGGGCACGCAGGCCAGGACCCTGCGCGAGCTGACCGAGTTCCTCGAACTGGCGGACGTGCCCCAGCGCATCGAGGTCTACGACAACAGCCACCTCCAGGGCACCAAGGCGCTCGGCGCGATGATCGTCGCCGGGCCGGAGGGCTTCATCAACAACCAGTACCGCAAGTTCAACATCAAGACTGCGCAGACCGACGACGACTTCGCGATGATGCGCGAGGTCATGACCCGCCGCTTCGGCCGCGCGCAGGAGGAAGACCCCGAGCGCGAGAGCGGCAACTGGCCGGGCCTCGTCCTGATCGACGGCGGCAAGGGCCAGATGAGCGCCGTGAAGGACGCGCTGGAGGAACTCGGCATCGAGGACGTGCCGCTGATCGCCATCGCCAAGGGACCGCACCACGGCCGCGAGGGGCGCGAGGTGTTCCACTTCCCCGACGGGCGCGAGAAGATGCTGCCGGTCAACTCGCCGCTGCTGTTCTACCTCCAGCGGCTGCGCGACGAGGTCCACCGCTTCGCCATCGGCGCCCACCGCGCCAAGCGCAGCCGCGCGATCAGCGCCAGTCCGCTCGACGAGATTCCGGGCATCGGGCCCGCCCGCAAGCGCGCGCTGCTGCTGCATTTCGGCACGGCGGGCAAAGTGCGCGCAGCCAGCCTGGAGGACCTCCAGCGTGCGCCGGGCGTCAGCAGCGCGGTCGCCCAGACGATCTACGACTTCTACCACCCCAAGGGCTAGGGCGGGGCCGGGCGCGCCTCAACTGCGGCGGGTGGTTGCGAAAGGCGAAACCATCGCCAGCCGCACCGGTTGAGTTTGGGAACGTGGGGCCCCCGCTGACCGGAGAAACACTGTGAACACCCTTAGTCCCTTGGCGATAGCCACCTGCCTGATCGTCGTCGCGGTGATATTCGGCGCTATCGTCGCCCTGCGCCGAGGCCGCCACAGCGCCCGGCTGCGGGACCGCTACGGCGACGAATATGCCCGTACCGTCGAGCAGGCGGGCGGCGCCCACAAGGGCGAGACGCTGCTTCACGAGCGCGAAAAGCGCGTCGCCGCGTTCGACATCCACCCGCTCGCGCCGCGTCAGCGCGCCGTCTTCATCGACCAGTGGCTCGAGGTGCAGGCGCAGTTCGTGCTCGATCCCACCGGCGCCGTCGCCAAGGCCGACGTGCTGCTGAGCGACGTGATGACCGCGCGCGGCTACCCCGTCGCCGAATTCGAGCAGCGCTACGAGGACCTGTCCGTCGATCATGCCGAAGCGGTCGCCCACTACCGCACCGCGCACCATATCGCCGAGAGCCACGCACGCGGCGAATCGCGGACCGAAGAGCTGCGTCAGGCGATGATCCACTATCGCGCGCTGTTCGACGACCTCGTCAACGAGCCGGTCGATTTCAGCCCGGTGATCGAGCAGCGCGGCGGCCGCATCCACGACCTGCGCCGCGAAACCATCCGCCGCGACTGAAGGTGGCTTCAGTTCAGCGCGGATAACCAGTCGGAGATCATCGCGCGGCCGGCTGCGACCGCACCCGGGCCCAGTTCGTCATGGGCCCGGCGCAGCGCCCTCGGGCAGCCACCGGCCTCGACCACGGCCTCGGGCCACTGCTCCATCCAGTCGTCGAAGCGGGGGTCTTCGCCCATCTCGGCGTGGAACTGGAGAGCGAGCAGGTTTTTCCCGCGCCGGAACGCCTGGTGCTCGTAGAGCCGGCTGGACGCCAGGACCTCCACGCCTTCGGGCCGGGTGAAAGTGTCGCCGTGCCAGTGCAGCACCGGCACGCCGCGCAAGTGGCGCAGCGGGCCATCGGCGGCATGCTCGTGGATCTGGACGGGATGGAAGCCCACTTCCTTGGCCGGGCCGAGATGTACTTTGGCTCCCAGTGCGCTCGCCATCATCTGCGCGCCGAAGCATACGCCGAGAGTCGGCCGGTCCGCTTCGAGGCGCAGCGCAAGGCGGCGCCGCTGGCAGGCGATCCACGGGAAGCGGTCCTGCTCGTAGACGCCCATCGGCCCGCCCATCATGATGAGCAGGTCCGGCTCGCGCAGGTCGAGCGTGGCGAAGCCCGGGTCGGTGACGTCGACGCGCAATACGTCGTAGCCCGCGTCCTCGATGGGCTGGCGGTAACCGGCGACCCCTTCGTGGGGAACGTGGCGGATGATGAGAGCGGTCTTCACGGGTCCTGTCTGGCACAACCTGGAGGGAGGGGCGACACCGAAGGCAGGGGTGGAAGCCCGAACGCCTTCGATGCCGTCGGCAAGGTCACAGCCCGAGGCGCGACCAGAAATCTCCGGCGGAGCGGATCGCGGCGCCGCCGTCGCTGGGCAGCGGCTCGAAGCTGCTGCGCCACGAGGGATGAGTGAAACGGGCGCCTTGCGGAGCTCTTGCTCGCAGGACGGTGGAAGTTATCCGGGGCAGGGTATCGAGCATTTCGTATCTCCTTGAGGGAGGCACGAAGCCGGCGTGGACGCTTCGGTTTCGTGCGCTTTAGCGGTTGGTGACGCGGAGCAAGCTGACAGAATCAAATGCCGCGAAGCGAGAGGCGGACCCTTCGCTCGAGAAACAATCTACTCATTCGGTAGAGAATGTCCATTCGAGCGAATCTATCTGACCTGCCAGAAAAACTTCCCGCGCGGGCGGCCATGCGATTGCGGGGCGCCGGTGCGTGACGTAGCCTCCCATGCCATGCGCATCCCGATCATCGCCGCCGCCCTGCTGGGCCTCCCGCTCCCCGCCCATGCCGAAGCGGTCGGCGACAGCGTCTCGCGCGACATGCCGGGCCTCATGGCGATCTACCGCGACCTCCACGCCAACCCCGAACTCAGCTTCCAGGAAGTGCGCAGCGCCAAGGTCATGGCCGACGCCGCGCGCAAGGCTGGCTTCACGGTGACCGAGAAGGTCGGCAGGACCGGCGTGGTCGCCGTCCTGAAGAACGGGGAGGGGCCGACCGTCCTCATCCGCGCCGACATGGACGGGTTGCCGGTGACCGAACAGACCGGACTGCCCTTCGCCTCGACCAGGAAAGGCACTTCCACCGCCGGGGTCGAGAGCGGGGTGATGCACGCCTGCGGGCACGACACCCACATGACCGCCTGGATCGAGACGGCCCGCCTGATGGCGGCGCGCAAGTCCGAATGGTCCGGCACGCTGGTGATGATCGGCCAGCCGGCGGAGGAACTCGGCCTAGGCGCGCTGGAGATGCTGAAGGACGGCCTCTACACGCGCTTCCCCAGGCCCGACTACACGCTGGCCTTCCACGACACCCCCGAGCTGCCCGCTGGCGTGGTCGGCGCGGCGAAGGGCTGGGCGCTCGCCAATGTCGACAGCGTCGACATCCTGGTGCGCGGCACCGGCGGCCACGGCGCCTACCCGCACACGACCCGCGACCCGATCGTGCTGGCAAGTTCGATCGTGATGAAGCTGCAGACGCTGGTCAGCCGCGAGAACAATCCGCTCGACCCGGCGGTGGTGACGGTCGGCTCGTTCCATTCGGGCTTCAAGCACAACGTCATTCCCGACGAGGCGAAGCTGGAGCTGACGGTGCGCAGCTATTCGGACGAGACGCGCACCCGCCTGCTGGACGGCATCCGCCGCGTCGCGAAGGGTGAGGCGATCGCCTCGGGGATATCCGAGGACCGGATGCCGCTGGTCACGGTCAAGGAACCGCACACCCGCGCCACCTGGAACACGCCCGAGTTCACCGAGGATACGGTCGCGGCGCTCAAGGGGCAGTTAGGGGACGCCAATGTCGTGTTCACGCCGTCGGTCATGGGAGGCGAGGATTTCGGCGAATTCCGCCGTGCCGACGAGGCCCACGTCAAGTCGCTGATCCTGTGGGTCGGGGGCTCGGACCCGCAGAAACTGGCGGCCGCCAAGGCCGGCGGTCCGCCGATGCCCTCGCTCCACAGCCCGTTCTGGGCGCCCGTCGCGGACAAGGTCATCGCCTCTGCCTCGCAGGCACTCACCCTGACGGCACTGCGGCTGATGCCGAAGTAGTGTAAAACGCGCCGACAGCCGTTCCCGACCTGTGGACAGCCGGTTTCCGCGCGTCCCAATTCGCACTGTCAAGGTAACCGACAGTTTACGCCTTTGCCCTAAGCCCCTCGACAAGAGCCGGAATTCGGCTGCGAAGGATGCGTAAACGACGATGATTCGTCTGTTCAAACACTACATTCCGCATGCCGTCGTCCTGCTCTGGCTGGTGGACGTGATGCTGCTGGCCATCGCCAACGAGACGTCGTGGCGCCTGCGAGCCGACCAGATCGGTATCGACCCCGGCGCGCTGGTGGACAGGATCGCCGCCCATGCGGCGTTCGCGGCGGTGATCTCCCTCTCGATGATCTCGGTCGGCGTCTACGGCGGAGATGCGCTGCGTTCCAAGCGCTTTGCCGCCGCGCGCCTGCTGGTCGCCATTTCGCTGGGCATCATCGCACTGTCCTTCGTCGACTTTCTCGTCGGCGGGCAGAACTTCTGGCGCTCGACCCTTGCCTATTCGATGGCCTTCGCGATCGTCCTGCTGATCTTCAACCGGCTGATTCTCGGTGCATTCCTGGGCACCAGCTCCTTCCGCCGCCGCGTGCTGGTGCTGGGCGCTGGCGAGCGGGCACAGCGCCTCCGGATGCTTGGCGAGCGGCCCGAAAGCGGCTTCGCGATCGTCGGCTACGTCACCATGAGCGAGAGCAAGCCGGTGGTCGAGGAGGCGATCTCGCGCGGGGCGATCCACAACCTCACCCGCTACGTCGAGAACCTTGGCGTGAGCGAAGTGGTGCTGGCGCTGGAGGAACGGCGCAACGCCCTGCCGCTCAAGGACCTGCTGCGGATCAAGACCGCCGGCGTCCACGTCAACGAGTTCTCCAGCTTCCTCGAGCGCGAGACGGGCCGCGTCGACCTCGACACCGTCAACCCGAGCTGGCTGATCTTCTCGGACGGCTTCTCGTCCGGCCGCGCGATATCGAGCGCGGCCAAGCGGCTGTTCGACATCTGCGTGGCAGCGCTCCTGCTGGTGCTCACCGCGCCGGTGATCGCGCTTTTCGCGTTGCTGGTGAAGATCGACAGCAAGGGCCCGGCTTTCTACCGCCAGCCGCGTGTCGGGCTTTTCGGCCAGAACTTCGACGTCATCAAACTGCGGTCGATGCGCACCGACGCCGAAATCGCAGGCGCCCAGTGGGCTTCCAAGGACGACCCGCGGGTCACCCGCGTCGGCCGGTTCATCCGCAAGGTCCGCATCGACGAGCTTCCGCAGTCGTGGTCCGTCCTCAAGGGCGAGATGAGTTTCGTCGGCCCGCGCCCCGAGCGTCCCGAATTCGTCGCCGACCTCGAGGAACAGCTGCGCTATTACGCCGAACGGCACATGGTGAAGCCGGGCATCACCGGCTGGGCGCAGATCAACTACCCTTACGGCGCCTCGATCGAGGATTCGCGCAACAAGCTCGAATACGACCTCTATTACGCCAAGAACTACACGCCTTTCCTTGACCTTCTGATCATCCTGCAGACGCTGCGGGTGGTGCTGTGGAGCGAGGGCGCACGCTGATGGCGGTCGGTTTCGCCCTCGGCAGCACCGGGCCGGTATGGACGACGGTTGGCGTCGCCCTCGACCTCAACGGAGCGATCGCGCTCGCCAGCGTGGCGATGTGGCTGGGGCCCCGCCG
>NZ_AKKE01000102.1 GCF_000281975.1 Novosphingobium sp. AP12
AGGCGCCCCCCTACTCGATTGTGCGCGCTCCCGCACTCATATCGTTTTTCGATATTATCGCTTTACAATAAACCGACTCGGTCTTATTGAATTTCGATATGACGCATATCGGAGAACGAACAATGTCTCTGTCCCTCCACGCCTACGGCCCGCTCCTTGCCGCCATCATGATCGCCCTTGCGGCCGCCGCTCTGCTGCCCGCTCCGCGCGTTGCGGCCCCTTCGCTCACAGGCAGGGCGGCGGCGAGCGCCGTCGTGGTGGTCGCTCGCGTGCCGGTGCTGATGTGAGCGGCCCCATCCGCTCGTTCACCCGCGATCCGCTGCTGGCGGTGGCGCACGGGTTCGTCCTTGTCGCGATGGCGGTGACTGCTTTCGTCGGCGCGGTGCTGCTGGTGATGGCACCGGTCATGGTTCTGGGCCGCGCCAACATCATGTCGCACATCGAAAGCGAGGATCTCGGCGGAATGACCGCGAACACGTTCGTCGGCATCGGCGGCATCATGCTGCTGCTGGCGGTGATGGCGCTGCTGGCCTTCCTGTTCCTGCGGCATCTGCTGCGGCTGATCGGCTCGGTCGACAAGGGCGACCCGTTCAACCCCGTCAACGCCACGCGCCTCGCGGCAATGGGCTGGCTGACCCTGGCGATCGAGACGATCTCGTTCCCGGTCGGACTGATCGCGGCCTGGATCGCGCAGACCGTGAAGGGTGCCGACAGCGATATCGACGTCGGCTTCTCGCTGACCGGCGTGCTGCTGGCGATCATCCTGTTCATCCTCGCCCGCGTCTTCCGCAAGGGCGCCGAGATGCGCGCCGAGCTGGAAGGGACGGTGTGATGCTGAAGTCCGCATGGAAGGTCTTCGCCGCCGGCAGCCGCTCGTTCGAGGACCCGCTGCTGGGAACGGCGGTGGTCATGCTCGCCATCGCGCTCGTCGGCGTGGTGATTTCCGAGGTGGCGGCGGTGATCGGCCTCGTCACCCTCTTGGCGACCGACGCACCCTGGGGGCATTCGCTTCGTGACGCGGCATGGGACCCGGCGAGCTCGCTGATCCTCGCGATCCTGGCGCTCTCGGTGATCGGCGGCGGCATCGGCAAGGTGCTCGCCATCATCGGCACCGTGGCGGAAGGCGAGCCCTTCGCCCCCGCCAACGCCGACCGGATCGAGAGCCTGGGTTGGCGCGTGCTTGAACTCGCGGTCATCGGCTGGGTCGCCGCTGGGCTGGAAGTGCCGATCGGCGGGACCTTCGGCGGGTTCGACATCGACGTGAGCCTGGAGGGCGGCAACGCGCTGGCCTTCGCGCTCGTGCTGTTCGTGCTGGCGCGGGTGTTCCGCCACGGCAACCGCATCGCGCGCGACCTGGAAGGCACGGTCTGATGGGCGATGAAGCCACCGAAGGCACGCAGATCGTCGTGCGCCTCGACGACCTTCTCCACGAGCGCCGCATGACGCTGACCGAACTGGCCGAGCGCATCGGCATCACGCTTGCCAACCTCTCGATCCTCAAGACCGGCAAGGCCAAGGCGATCCGCTTCTCCACGCTCGAGGCGATCTGCCGCGAACTGGACTGCCAGCCCGGCGACCTGCTCGGTTACGAGGCGCGGTAGCTCGAGCTTGCCTCACCGTCGCCGGTCCCCCTAGATGGCAGACGAGCAAAGGGGACGGGCAGGACATGACTACGAAACGCGGCCGGCGGCCGTTCGGGCCTCGCGATCCGCACGAGGGCCACCGGGTGTCCACCCCGCTCGAACTGCTGTTCGACCTCGTCATCGTCATTGCCGTCGCCTCGGCCGCCGAGGGGCTGCACCACGCGGTCGCCGGGGGCCATGCCGCCGGCGGCGTCGTCACTTTCGCGATGGCCTTCTTTGCGACCTGGTGGGCCTGGGTGAACTTCACGTGGTTCGCCTCGGCCTACGACAACGACGGGCCGGTCTACCGCCTCATCACCTGCTGGATCATGGCCGGAGCGCTGGCGATCGCCGGGGGTATCCCGCGCATGTTTGCCGGCCTCGACCTGACGCTGGTCATCCTGGGCTATGCCGCGATGCGGCTGGGCATGGTGGCATTCTGGCTGATAGCCGCCCGCAGCGATCCCCGTCACCGCAGGACGGCGCTGACTTACGCGATCGGCATCGCGGCGGTGCAGCTCTACTGGAACGTGGCGCTGCAATGGCTGCGGCCCGAAAGTACGGGAGCGGCGACGGCGCTGTTCGCCCTGGGGGCGCTTCTGGAACTCTCGGTGCCTCTCGTGGCGGAGCGGCGCGGGACCACGCCCTGGCATCTGCACCACGTCGCCGAGCGGCACGGCCTGCTCGTCATCATCGTGCTGGGCGAAGTGCTGCTGGCGAGCGCCAATGCCTTCACTTACGCCGACGGTGCGGCGGAGCATGCCGGTCAGCTGGTGCTGCTGGCGGTCTCCGCACTGGTCATCACCTTTGCGATGTGGTGGCTCTACTTCTCGCAGGAGGGGCCGCTCGACCAGACTGTGTTCGGAAGCGCCTTCCGCTGGGGCTATGCCCATGCCCTGATCTACGCGGGCGGGGCGGCGACGGGCGCGGGTTTCGCGGTGGTGATCGACGCGGTGGCGGGCGGCGGGGGACATGGCGGCCACTCCGGCTCGCCGCTGGCCGGGAACCTGACCGTCTCTGTGTCGCTGGCGCTCTACATGACCGGGCTGTGGTTCGTGCGGGACAGGCTGGTGCTGACGGGACCGTGGCGTCACGGCCTGCTCGCCTTCGCGGCGGCGGTGCTGGGCGCGGCGACCCTGGGAGAGCTGGCACTGCCGGCGACCGCGCTGCTCGTGGTGGCGGCCGTGGTGGCGCGCAGCCATGTCCGGTGCCGGCAAGGTTGACTCTGCCCGAGGTTTCCGCCATTGGCCCGCTCCGACCGGCGGGTTGATTCCCGTCGTTCAGCCGTCCGAGACAGTTGCTGGGGGTTTCCCCCTTAATCTGCAGCCTAGGCGGGGACAGAGAATTTACGGCTCCTTGCTCCTTCGAGCGTGGTGCCACTTTCGTGCTCCGGCACGATACTCCTTCCCCTTCGAACGGAATCGCCCGTGATGTGCCTGGCACATCGCGGACTACGTAGCCGGCTGCGGTGGGTTCGCCCTGTCGCAGCCATTGTGAAGGAGTAAGGCATGGATCGTTCGCAGAAAGCCGAATCGGTCGCCCAGCTCAACGAGATCTTCTCCGAGGCCGGCGCGGTGGTCATCACCCGCAACCTCGGCATGACGGTGGCCCAGTCCACCGCCCTGCGCGGAAAGATGCGTGACGTTGGTGCGGACTACAAGGTTGCGAAGAACCGTCTTGCCAAGCTTGCCATCGCGGACACCGACTATGTCGGTCTCGCCGACTTCCTGACCGGCCCTACGGGTATCTCCTCTTCGGTGGACCCCGTTGCAGCCGCCAAGGCCGTCGTCGAATTCGCCAAGACGACCGACAAGATCGAGATCGTCGGCGGCGCGATGGGTTCGCAGGTTCTGACCCCCGAAGGTGTCAAGGCTCTCGCCTCGATGCCCTCGCTCGACGAACTGCGCGCCAAGCTCATCGGCCTCGTTCAGGCTCCCGCGACCAAGATCGCCCAGCTCTCGACCGCTCCGGCGGCCAAGCTGGCCCGCGTCTTCGCCGCGTACGCCGAGAAGGAAGCCGCCTGAGCGTCAAGCCCAGCAGCACGTTTCTAACGATTTATCCCGTTGCCGCATGAGGCGGTGACGGGACCACAGATCAGGAGTTATTATCATGGCCGATATCGCCAAGCTTGTTGAAGAACTGTCGCAGCTCACCGTCCTCGAAGCCGCTGACCTCGCCAAGGCCCTCGAAGAAGCATGGGGCGTTAGCGCCGCTGCTGCCGTCGCTGTTGCCGCCCCTTCGGGCGACGCTCCGGCCGCTGCTGAAGAGAAGACCGAATTCGACGTGATCCTCACCGGCGACGGTGGCAAGAAGATCCAGGTCATCAAGGAAGTCCGCGCCATCACCGGTCTGGGCCTCGCTGAAGCCAAGGCTCTTGTCGAAGCGGCTCCCAAGGCCGTCAAGGAAGGCGTCAACAAGGCTGAAGCCGACGACATCAAGACGAAGATCGAAGCAGCCGGCGGCACCGTCGAGCTCAAGTAATCGTCTTTCCGGTTCGTCCGGACAGAAACAGGAAAGGGCGGCTCCGCAAGGGGCCGCCCTTTTCCTTGTGTGCCGGGC
>NZ_AKKE01000103.1 GCF_000281975.1 Novosphingobium sp. AP12
GGGGAGCCGGTATCATGGCTCGCGCCGCCCGAGGACGAACGCCCTGCCGAACGCCGCCCGCCGCGTGCGCCCGCGCCCGACGTGGACGCCCCGTCGCCGCCCGCCCGGCTCGACTCGGCCGCCCTGCCCGCAGACCTCCCCGCCTTCACCACCTGGTGGATGAGCGAGCCGCTGCTGGGCGAAGGCGATCTTTCGGCCCGCATCGCGCCGCAGGGACCGGCGGGCGCCAAGATCATGGTGGTGGTCGAGGAACCCGAGGCGGAAGACCGCGCCGCCCTGCTCTCCGGGCCGCAGGGACGCCTGCTCGACGCGATCCTCTCGGCCTTCGGAACGAAGCGCCAGGAGGTCTATCTCGCCAGCGCCCTGCCGCGCCACACACCCGGGCCGGACTGGGCGCAGGCACATGCGCTGGGGCTCGGCCAGGTCGTTGCCCATCACGTCAGCCTGGTGGCTCCTGCGCGCCTCATCGTGCTTGGTGGAAACGTCCTACCGCTTATCGGCCACGAATCGCCGCAACGCCCTGCCGTTTTACGAAGTTTCAACCATGAAGGGCGATCGATACCCTTGCTTGCCTCTTGGGCCCTGCCTGCGCTGCTCGGTCAGCCGCGCGCGAAGCCGGTGCTCTGGAAGGCTTGGCTGGAGTGGACGTCCGCTTGAACGGGCCCTTCCGGCCGGCAGGAATCCCCGGAAATATCCGGGGTATCGCACAGGATCGCGGGGAATGAGATTTTGAAACGAATTACCAGGGCCGGAATGACCAGGGCGGGTTTGTGGGCGGGGTTCATGCTCGCCGCGACCGTTTCGGCAGTTCCCGCCTATGCGAACAGCGCGGCGGTCGATTATTTCCGCACCCGCGCGGACCGCACCGCCGTCCCCTCGCTGCTCAGCCAGGACGACCGGGCCTATTACCAGCAGGTCTTCGACGCGATCGACGCCAAGGACTGGTCGACCGTCAAGCTGCTGCTCGCCCAGCGCCCCGACGGCCCGCTCCACCAGCAGGCCCGCGCCGAATACTACCTCGCCTCCGGCTCCCCCAAGATCGAGCTGGCTGAACTCCAGTCCTGGCTCTCGCAGGGCGCGGAGCTTCCGGGCGCCGACCAGATCAGCCGCCTCGCCCTCAAGCGCGGGGCTGGGACCGTCCCCACCCTCCCCAGCGAACAGAGCTTCGCGCGGCTGCCCTCGATGTCCAAGCGCGTGCGCCCCGCCTCGATCGAAGACGGCACGATGCCCGGCTCGGTCTCGGCCGGCATCCTCGACCGCATCAAGAACGACGATCCGATGGGTGCGCGCCTGCTGCTCGACGGCATCGACGCGAACCTCAGCCCCTCGACGCAAGCCGAATGGCGCCAGAAGGTGGCCTGGAGCTTCTACATCGAGAACCAGGACGCAGCCGCGTACCAGATGGCCCAGCTCGCCGCGCTCGGTAACGGGCCGTGGGTGGGCGAGGCCTGGTGGACCGCCGGGCTCGCCGCCTGGCGCCTGGGCGACTGCGACGGCGCTGCCGATGCCTTCGGCCGCACCGCCCAGTCCTCCGAGAATGCCGAGCTGACCAGCGCCGCGCACTACTGGAAAAGCCGCGCGCTGGTGCGCTGCCGCAAGCCCGAGCAGGCCGCCGCCGCGCTGCGCCTCGCCGCCGCGCGCGACGAGACGCTCTACGGCATGCTCGCTTCCGAACAGCTCGGCCTCAAGA
Organism: Novosphingobium sp. AP12; assembly: GCF_000281975.1. Lineage (GTDB taxonomy): Bacteria > Pseudomonadota > Alphaproteobacteria > Sphingomonadales > Sphingomonadaceae > Novosphingobium. Next base: position 1,691 of record NZ_AKKE01000103.1, read on the forward strand.
TCCCCGAACAGCACGCCGCCGCCGACTTCACCCAGGCCGACTGGCAAGCCTTGCGCGCCAATCCCAACGTGCGCGCCGCCGTGGAACTCGCCGAGATCGGCAAGGACAGCCTCGCCGACGAAGTGCTGCGCCACCAGGCCCGCATCGGCAGCGCCTCGGAATATGCGCCGCTCACGCGCCTCGCACGTGACCTCGGGCTGCCCGGCACCCAGCTGTGGATGGCCTACAACGCGCCCTACGGCGGCAAGCCCGAGCCGGCGACGCGCTTCCCGACGCCGAAGTGGACTCCGGTCGGCGGCTGGAAGGTCGACCCGGCGCTGGTCTATGCCCACGCCCTGCAGGAATCGGTGTTCCGTGCGAATGTCGTCAGCCCGGCCGGCGCGCGCGGCCTCATGCAGATCATGCCCGCCGCCGCGCAGGACCATGCTTCCTCGCTCGGCGTCTCCGGCAATGCGACTGACCTCAACAAGCCCGAGGTCAACCTGGCCTTCGGACAGCGCCACCTGCAGATGCTGCAGAACAACCCCGGCACGCAAGGGCTCCTGCCCAAGGTTATGGCCGCCTACAATGCCGGCCTCGCGCCGATAACGCGCTGGAACACCGACGTGAACTGCCAGGGCGACCCCCTGCTCTGGATCGAGTCGCTCCCCTACTGGGAGACGCGCGGCTACGTGAACATCGTCATGCGTAACTACTGGATGTACGAACGCCAGGCCGGCGGCGTATCCGAGAGCCGCATGGAACTGGCGCAGGGCGAATGGCCGACCTTCCCCGGCCTCGCCGGATCGCAGGGCGTGCGCATGGCCTCGAACGGAGCCATCGTGCGTGGCCGTTGATACTTCGCGGACGTTCAAGCCCATCAACATCGCCCTGCTCACCGTCTCCGACACCCGCACGGCCGAGAACGACACTTCCGGCGACATCCTCGCCCAGCGAATCCAGGATGCCGGCCACACCCTCGTGCGCCGGACTATCGAGCGCGACGATGCGGGCCGCATCGCCGAACTGCTGAACGCGTGGATCGACGATCCCGAAGTCGACGCCGTGGTTTCCACCGGCGGCACCGGCCTCACGGGCCGCGACGTGACGCCCGAGGCGCTGGGCAAGCTGGGCGGCCGTGAAATCCCGGGCTTCGGCGAGCTGTTCCGCTGGCTCAGCTACAAGACCATCGGCACTTCCACCGTACAGAGCCGCGCCATGGCGGTCGTCGCGCGCGGGACCTACCTGTTCGCACTCCCCGGCTCGAACGGCGCGGTCAAGGACGGCTGGGACGGCATCCTCGCCGAACAGCTCGACAGCCGCAACCGCCCCTGCAACTTCGTCGAACTGATGCCGAGGCTGCTGGAGGTCTGAGGCTCAATCCTTGGCATGTGGTTCGGCCAAGGCTTCGTTGCCAATGAAGCCAAAGTTGAATCCATAGCGCGATGGGTCTTCGGTCTGGGCCGTCAGCGCATTGAAGATGCAGCCCATCTGCTCGATGCCGCTGTCCACGACATGTCCTTTCGCATCCAGCGCCGGCTTGATCTCCCACGCATCCGCGCCGTGCCGGATCAGGACCTGCCCGGGCCGAACCCCGCAGAACCCCTCCAACGCCTGCGCGAAATCGGCTGCCGAGGCATAGCGAGAAATTTCAGGTAGAGCGGCCAACCGTCCCTGCTGCGCCAATTCCTCGCGCGCCTTCCTGCTCATTTCCGGCCTCATCTGGCTGTCAACATAGGCGCCGTAGGCATCCCCGGTAGCCCGATCGTCGAACCACAGGATCGTCCCCTCGGCTGCCTTGCGGATGCAGGCGAACTGCTCAGGCGAGACGGCGGTACGCTCGCCGATCCTGACGAAGTCGTCGTCGACGTCTTCCTCGTGTGTCACGAAGAATCCTCTTCGATCGAGGCCGCAGTTCACAAGCGCCTCGACGACCTGATGGTGCTCGGTAGGTGGCAGGTCGGGCATGGTTCCTCGCGTCGGTCTGAAAGCGGCAACGGCACCGCTTGCCTGCCGAAGATTGCAACGTGGAGCGCTTCGCACAAGACGCTGGCAAGGCCCGCCGTGCCCGAATGGTGCGCGCTCCGCGAGGGTCAGGGCCGCCCCCGCCCGGCGGTTGGCAACCCTGTGGACAAGTCGGGCAAATCCGGTGGCCTGTCCGGCAAAACAGAACGGCGGCCCACCCCAAGGGCAAGCCGCCGTCCCTCGACCGGCGCCCGGAGGAGGCGCGCGGCCTTGCGCAAGGGTCAGGAGCCGAAGCGGTACTTCAGGCGGAAGCCGTACATCTGCGGCTCGTTCACGATCTGCGATTCCATGCCGAACGAGGCGTAGGCGTTGTTGACGTTGAGCGGGAACTTGTCGTTCGTGACGTTGGTCATGAAGAACGAGGCGTCAATCGGCGCGCCCAGCACGTCGTTCCAGTTGGCGTTGAGGTTCAGCAGGTTGCTCGGCGGCGCGTTGCGGAACGCGGGCGCGGTCGCCAGGCTCAGGACCTGCGCGCTGGTGTAGACGTAGGTCGCGCCGAAGCTGATCTTGCCGATGCTGTCGTCGAGGGGGAGCGTGTAGCTGCCCGTCAGCGTCAGGCGGTGCTTGGGCGACAGCGCCAGCCGTCCGCCCTCGACCGCGGTGGGGACAAGCGCGGTGTAGAACTGCGCGGCCTCGGCAGGCACTTCGGGGGGCGTGAGCTTGAGCACCTCGGTGTTGAGGTAGGTGTAGCCCGCGTCGATCTTGAGCCCTTCGAACAGGCTCACCGAGCTGTCGACCTCGATGCCCCAGATGCGCGACTTGCCCGCGTTGACGATCGCGTTGCCGCCGATGAACGGGTTGCCCGGACGCGGATTGCGGATGAGCGCGGCCGAGATCTGCTGGTCGCGGAAGTCGTTGTAGAAGGCCGCGACGTTGAAATAGCCGCGGATGCCGCCGGTGCGGAAGCTGGTCTTGGCGCCGAGCTCATAAGTGTCGACCTTCTCCGGCCCCCACGTCTCCAGCAGCACGTTGGCCGAGGCGACGCCCGCCGCGCGGTAGCCGCGCGCCCACTTCGCGTAGAGCAGGATGTCGCTGTTGGGCTTGTAGTCGAGGTCGATCAGCCAGGTCGGCTTGTCGGACTTGGCAGTGAAGGTGACGTTGCAGCGGGCGTGCTCGGCAAGCGATCCGAGGATGACCGGCGTGCCGTTGGGATTGGTCACGCGCACGGCATTGCCGCAGCCGATCACCGTGCCGCCCGTCAGCGGGAAGCGCAGGTTGGTGCCGTCGTAGCGGTGCGTCATCTTGTCCCAGGTGTAGCGCAGGCCGCCCGTCAGGCTGAGCTGGTCGGTGAAGGCATAGGTGCCCTGCGCGTAGAGGCCCTGGCTGCGATACCAAGTCTTCTGGAACGGGATCGACATGCTCGCGCTCGATCCCGGCGGGCAGCTAACGACGGGGCCACCGTTCAGGTAATTCCCCAATTGGTCGTAGGCGTTCTGGCAGTTGGTAAGCTGCGTGGTCGCCTGCGAGGTGAAGCCGATCGGGTCGCTCGCCTCGTAGTAGCCGCCGCCCTGCCAATTGAGCTTGCCGTCGCCGCTGCGACCCTGGAACTGCAGTTCCTCGGTCCAGGTGGACTGGCTGGCGTTGTTGTAGCCGGGCGTGTTGTTGATGCGGATCAGCGTCTGCGCCAGCTGGTTGGCGGCATTGGTGTAGTATTCGCCTTCGAGGCTGAGGCGCGTGGTCTCGCGGAATTCGCCGTAGCTGGCGATGTTCTTGATCGTCAGCGCATCGCTGGCGGTGAGCGTGGTGGTGTTGATGACCTGCCATTGCTGCATGTGCAGGCGCGGATCGGGCTCGGAGTTCTCGACGTCCCACCAGCCGTCGCCGCGCGCGTTCTGGCGGTCGACCTGCCGCTGGCAGAACACGCCCAGCGGCGAGGCCGGGTTGCAGCCGACCACGCGCGCGATCGTGCCGTAGCTGTCCGCGTCCGAGAAGCTGGCGATCGTGTAGTTTTCGAGGTCCGGCGTCAGCTCTGCGAGCACGGAGAGGCGCGCGGCGATGAAGTTCGAGTTGCCGAGGGCGTCGGGGCCGATGCCCGAGTGGTTCTCGAGATAACCGTCGCGCTTCATGCGGTCGATGCCGAGGCGGACCTTGAAGGTGTCGGCCAGCGGCAGGTTGATGACCGCCTGCACGCGGCGCTGGTCGTAGTTGCCGAGTGTGCCCTCGACGTAGCCTTCGAGCGTGTCGGTCGGGCGGCGGGGCACCAGCAGCACCGCGCCGCCGGTGGTGTTGCGGCCGAACAGCGTGCCCTGCGGACCTTTGAGCACCTGCACGTTCTGCAGGTCGAACATCGCGCCCACGCCCACGCCGTTGCCCGAGGTGGTCGAGCCGCCAGCGCGCGGCGCGACGACGTCGGCGAAGTAGGTGCCGACCGAAGGCTGCGTGGCGAGGTCCTGCACGAAGCCGCGGATCACGAACGAGGCCTTCTCCGGCCCGTACTTGGCGTTGAGCGAGAGCGAAGGCGTGTAGGTGGCGAGATCGGCGGAGCTGACGACGTTGCGCTGGGTCAGCTGCTCCTGGTTGAACACCGTCATCGAGATCGGCACGTCCTGCAGCCGCTCTTCGGTGCGGCGGGCGGTGACGACGATGGCGTTGGGGTCGACCACGTCGCCTTCGGATTCCTGCGCCATCGCGGGGGTGGCCAGCGCGGCGGCGACCAGGCTCGTGCCCAGAATCAGGACGCGGCGCATCTCGGATCGGTTCATTCTCTTCCCTCCCTGTACTTCGCGAGCGGGCCCTTCGTGAGCCCTGCCCGGGGCGGCTGCGTTAGTGGCCAGCCGCCTCTCATTGGCGGCGAAGGTCGCGCCAATATTGTACACCTGTCAAGAATGTGCGGTTTGCCGATCGTCCGGTTTCGCTGCCGATCCACCCGCCCGGGGAGCACCCCCATCCCCGACCGGCGCGGATAAACCGATAGGTTACAGGGGCTTGGGTGGTGGCCGCCCTCAAGATATGCGCCACAGTATCCCATTGACGCCGGGACGATGCTTGTCAGGGACAATCGGATTTCCGCCATGGAATGCGAACGTCGCGATCTTCACCTCGACGTAACGGGTGCGCCGATAGAGTGCAGCCATGAGCAAAGACGCAGGCGGGACGGATCAGGTGAACACGACGAGCGCCCGGCTACCGGCCCGCTGGATGCTGCTCGGGCTAAGCGCCGTGAGCGCGCTGCTGCTCGGCCATCACGTGCTGGAATACATCGCGGTGGTGCGCGAGGGCGCGGGCAGCGCAGCGCTAACGCTCGACTTCCGCACCTACATGTGCGGCGCGGCGAACCTGACCACGCCCTACGACATCTGCCACAACGGCGAGTACGTCAGCGGCTTCGTCTATCCGCCGCCCTCGCTGGTCTATTTCCACCTGCTGTCGCGCCTGCCGATCGACGCGGCGTTCGTGATCCACACCGCGCTGTGCCTCGCGGTGCTGGCGATGGCCTCATGGATGGCGCTGCGCCTGATCGCCGCGCCGCGCCTCGTCGCCTCCGCCGCGCTGCTGGCCGCGCTGGCCATCGCGCCGATCGGGACCTCGCTGGCGGCGGGACAGGTCAACATCCTCCTGATGGTAGCGGCGGTCGCGGGCGTGTGGTTCGCCGCGAGCGGCAAGCCGGGCCGCGCCGGGATCGCCATCGCGCTCGGCTTCTGGCTCAAGATCTATCCCGGCCTCGTGCCCGCGCTGTTCCTCACCCCGCGCAAGTGGCGGGCGGCGGCCGCGACCGTGATCGCCAGCGCCGCCCTCGCACTGCTGGGGCTGCTCTGGGCCGCGCCGGGGCTGTACCTCCAGTATTTCCTCGAGCTGCTGCCCCATGCGCAGGGCTACACCATGCCCGGCGTCGCACAGTCGCTGGCGGGGATCGCCACGCATATGGAGGCGGGCGGCGGCCAGCCGG
>NZ_AKKE01000104.1 GCF_000281975.1 Novosphingobium sp. AP12
GGCGGCCGTGGCGTCCCGCCAGCCGTACCCACAGGTACTGCGACCCCATCATCGCCAGCGTCTGGACAAGGAAGATCGAGCCCAACGTGCTGTCAGCCACGCCCAGCACATGCCGTGTGTAGAAGGGGATTGCCGACATGTGGACGGTCAGGCCCGAGAACAATACCAGCTTGAAGCCGATCAGGCAGAGGAACGGGCGGTTGCGGCGTAGCGCCGCGAAGGCTTCGCGCAGCGATCCGCCATCGGTTTTTTGGGGCTCGGGCGCTTCACGCTCGCGCAGGAGCAGGAACGAGGCGATGCCGCCCAGGGCGATTAGGATACCCAGGACCACGGCGACAACCCCGTGGCCGGCGCGGTCGCTGCCGATCCGCGAGAGCAGGAACGGTGCCGCGGCCGTCGCCGCCATGTTGCCGAGCGACGACCCATAGACGCTGAACGTCATCAGCTTCGAGCGTTCGGCGAAGTCGGCGGTGATGGCCCGGCCCAGTGCGAGGTAGGGTATGCGGAACACGGTGTAGGCGGTCGAGAAGACCAGCAGGGTCATGATGACCCAGGCCCAGAGCGCGGTGCCGGACAGGGCGCCGGGCACGTTGAACAGCATGACCATCGAAAGCCCGGCGAGCAGTCCGCCGCCCAGAAGGTAGGGGCGATACTTTCCGAAGCGGGTATGTGTGCGATCGCCGAGATATCCCATCAGCGGATCGCACGCAGCGTCGTAGATCTTCGCCAACACCGTGAACATGCCCGCGACGCCGATGGTGATGCCGAGCGAGTCCGTCATGAAGCGCAAGTGCAGCAGCCCCACCGCGCTCACCAGCGCGGAAGAAGTGAACGAGCCAATCGCCCAACCCAGATATGCACTCTTCTTCACATGGTGTCCTCGGCAGGAAGGGCTGGGAACTCCGGGCGCGGGCAGGGCGGGTTCGGGATCACTCGGACCAGACTTTCGCCATATCGGAGCTGCCGTTTGCCGGGCAGCCGTCCTTGGGGAGTTGGACCGCGACCATGAAGGAGCCTTCGGGCCCCGCTTTCGAGATGTGGCCCTTGCCGGTGCAGTCCTCGGCGTAGGCGAGGTCGCCGTGGCGCAGTTCGTATTCGGTGCCGTCATGCAGGCCGATCATCATCGATCCGAAGATCGGGATCAGCAGCGTAGGCTGGTGGGCGACGTGGAAGCCGAAGCCTGCGTTCGGCTGAGATCCGCCCAGTGTCACGCGAACCGCAGTGCGGCGCAGCAGCGTCGCGATAGCCTGGCCGCGAGGCCCCACCACTTCAAGCTGCTCGGCAACCGTCAGGCCGTCGGCGCCGGAATAAAGGTGGAAGACCCGCTTGAGCCAGGGTACTTCGCCGCCGGTCCCGGGGAACTCCATCGGCAGGTCGGGGCCTTTGATGGGTTCGACTTTTGCGGCTGCTGGTGCAGGTCCGGCCCAGGCCGCATCGACAAGGCCAAGGCCGGCGAGAAGGGCCGCACCGCGGCCCAAGAATTCACGCTTGCTGGCATCGAAGTTCATGCGACCTGCTCCTCGCGCGGGGTGAACGCGCGCGGCTCGTCGTCGGGCCGGCGCCAGATCAGCGGAAGCAGTTCCCCGGGCTCGGGGTGGACGCCGTCCGGCTGGCTCAGCAGGTCCATGCCCTGCACCGGCATCAGGCCTTCGCGCGGGCACCAGTAGCAGTCGTCGCCGATCATCCGCATGGCAAGGCCGGTGCGGGCTAGGGACTCGGAATCGTTGCCTTTGGAATAGTGCGGGATGTCTACGTGGAACAGCACGGCATCTCCCGGTTGAAGATCCCAGGTAACGAAGCGGAAAGGGAAATCGGGATTGCCGCGCTCGCCTTCGAAGTCGGGGAAGCGGAACGTTCCGTCGCCCGCGGGCCCGAACCGCGAGCCGGTCTCGATGCAGAAGCGGTGGTAGCCCGCGACGAATTCGATGCGCCCGTTCTCTTCGTTCACCGGCGAGAGGGCCACCCACAGGTTCGGGATCATCGTGCCGGTGAAGGGCCAGAGGTGGTCGGCATGCCACTGCATTATCGACGGGGACTTCGGCGGCTTGCGGAACAGGTGATCGTGGAACATCTGCACGTTGTCCGCCTCGATCACGCGCCCGACGATCTCGCCCGCCGGCGAGTTGAAGGCGAAGTCGCGGAACGCCCCCGGCCTGTGCCAGAGGTGCGAGACCGAGATCATCGCGCCATGCGACGGACCGGTCAGGCCGTGGGCGGCAGGATCGGCGGCGACTTCGAGCGCGGCCTGCTGGAGCTTTCCGATCCATTCGGCGTCGAACATCTGGCGCAGGCAGACCACGCCGTCGCGGCGGTAGGTCTCGATGTGCTCGTCCGTGACCGGGTTAAGGGGACGTTGGTTCATCGTCGATCTCGCCTGTATGAAGAAGAAGGGTATGGTGAGCGACTGGATTCCCACCAAACCAGTCTGCTCATCGTGCGGCAGTGTCGGGGGCGAGAACAGAGAACTAATGTTGACCTGTGATAGAGGCGTTCTATCGCGGTCGGCCCGAGCGTCAGGCAGCGATGGTTTCCAGCCGTTTTGGGACCTGCATGACGCGCAGGACCGATTTCAGGCGGCGCCTGGCCACCGTCTCGTATCCCCCTTCGATCCATAGCAGGCCCAGCGGGGGGCCTTCGATGACCGATCCGGGGACCTGACGCACGCTGCCGTCCCGCAGTTCGGTGTCGAACTGGCTGTCCGGGACCATGCCGAGCAAGCCGCCGTCCAGCACCATCCGGCGGATCAGGTGCATCGATGCGGAACGAACCGCCACCATATCCTCGGTCATTCCGAAGCAGGCGAGCAGGTCCAGCACCTGATTCGAATTATCGTGCCGCGCCGCACCCGCCGCCTTCCCTGCAGCTACGTTGGGGGCGTCCGCCTGGGCCCAAGCATGTTTGCCGATCGGCCTTTCGTGGGCAATTTCGTCGAAGATCGCGTGGTCGGCGCGCCCGAACACCGAGTAATACTGTCGCAGCAAGGGTTCGAAGGCGATCTCGTCGGCTTCGTCATCGCCGGTAGGCGCTGCGGAGAACGCAAGATCGAGTTCGCCTCGCCGCAATAGGGCAATGAGGTCGGCGCTGTAGGCCTCGACCACGCGAAGAGTGACGGAGGGCTCGCGTTCGCGGAAGGCGGCTACCGCATGCGCGAACTGGCTGTTCAGCAGAACCGGATGGACACCCACCACAATCACTTGCGAGCGATTGGTGCGCTCCACTTCCGCAAGCAGGCGGTTGTGTTCGTTGACGATCAGGCGAGCACGGACGATCAGCGTCTCGCAGGCTTCGGTCGGACGGATGCCGGACGGCCCCCGATCGAACAACGAGAGCCCGAGGCTTTCTTCAAGCTGACGGATGCTCCAGGTGAGGGCGGGCTGTGACATCCCGAAGGTGCGGGCCGCTTTGCGGAAGCTGCCGGCCTCGTAGACCCCGATCATGCGTTCGAGCTTGACGATGTTCATCTTGAGCGCCGTTTCCGTGATGGCCGAGGGAAGGCCCTCACGGTCGATCAAGCTTCTCTCGCAGAGTAATAGATTTCTTGAGTTATTCGCTCTGCGGTCACCTGCCAGTTTCGCGGCGCAATCAGCCGGGCGAAGCAATCATGTCGCCGGGCCAGGGAGACCCGCCATGCCGCTCGAGATCCTCGGAGTCCTGCTCCATCGCAATGCGTCGGAAATCTCTCGGGCGGGTGGGCCGCCCTTCGATGCGGAAATGATCGGCACTCTCGCCCGCGCCTTCGACGAGAACGGCTTCGACCGGGTGCTGATCTTGCAGAACTCCTATGCGCCCGACCCTTTCGCGATCGCCAGCTATGCCGCCGGGATCACGCGGCGGCTTGCGTTCATGGTAGCGCACCGACCGGGCTTCATCGCCCCCACCATGGCTGCGCGCATGTTCGCCACGCTCGACCAGTTGAGCGGGGGCCGGGCCGGCGTGCACGTCATCACCGGTGCCAACGACCTCGAACTCACCTGCGACGGAGACTATCACACCAAGGATGAGCGCTACCGGCGCAGCGGCGAATACGTGGGAATCATGCGCTCTATCTGGGAAGCGCGTGAGCCGGTGAGCCACGAGGGCGATTGGTATCGCTTCGACCGTGCGCTGGCGGAGGTCCGGCCAGTGCATGGAACGATCCCGGTCTACTGGGGCGGAGCCTCGCCGCTGGCGCTCGAGACGGGCGCACGGGTGGCGGACGTCTATGCCATCGGCGGTCTCAAGCCG
>NZ_AKKE01000105.1 GCF_000281975.1 Novosphingobium sp. AP12
GGCGGGCGAAGCCGAGCCACCCACAACATGGGCAAGAATATCGATGCCGCCCAGCCGCTCCAGCGCGGCCTTGGCCAGCGCTTCGCCGCCCTCCGCAGTCGTCAGGTCTGCCTGGACATATTGAACCCCCTCGATGGGATCCCTGATCGCGCGCGCCGCTGTAACGACACGGGCTCCCCCGGCTAGGAAGCGCTCGACCGTCGCGCGGCCCAGACCCTTGGTTCCACCGCTGACGAGGACGCGCTTGCCGGCGAACTCAATGGGGTCAGCATTGCTGTTCATACCGTGGTCTCCAGGGTTTTGATGGCGCCGTGCATCAGCGTAAAACAATAAGTGAAACGGAGCGGGCTGCCCGGGAAGTCACCATGCGCAGGACCTTCGACGACGACAGCTCCGTTTTCTTCCCGAACAGTATCGGGCGTGAAGATGGCCTTCACCGGGATCACTTCTTCCTCGAACAGCAACCGGATCGCCGCCTCTCCCTCGAAATGCTTGCCGTTATCGATGAAGACCGCGTCGCGCAGGAAGGGCATCAACATGCCGTCGATATCGAGACGGGCGTTTGCTTCGATATATTCGGCTATCGGCTGGGGTAGGTCCACTGACATGATTATCTCCTCGACGGTGACGAGGCCTATTTAGCGATGGACTTATCACCTGATAATCGAGTTAAAACGGCATAGCGTGTTACGGATAACGGGATAATGCCTCGCCATTCGCTGATCGAGCTCGAAGCGGTTCTTGCCATCGTTCTATGCGGCTCATTTCGAGCAGCGGCGATCGATCTCGGCATGTCGACCACGGCCATCAGCAATGCAGTCGGCAAACTCGAGCGGGAGCTGGGCGTGCGACTATTCAATCGCACCACCCGCAGCGTCTCGCTCACCGACGCGGGGCGGACCTTCGTCATACAGATCAAATCGGCGCTTGAGGACATCCAAAAAGCGATGAACACGGCGCGCTCCCAGCAGGAGACGCCGTCCGGCACCCTGCGCATCAATGCCTTCGCAACGGCTGCGCGAGAGATAATGGCGCCCTTGGTCGTGAGCTATCTGCAGCGCTATCCACAGGTTCACATCGACCTCGTCACTGAGGGACGGCTTGTTGACGTTGTGGCGGCGGGCTTCGATCTGGGAGTGCGCAGCGCGGATCTGGTGCCAAGCGACGCGATCGCCATACCACTGGCTCAGATGCGACGCATGGCCGTTGCCGCATCCCCTGCTCTTTTCGAAAGCACGGCGATCCCCCAAGTGCCCCACGAACTGCTCACTTACCCTTGCGTTCGTGTGCGGCTCCCCAATGGCGCATTGTTCCGATGGCGGTTCGAGAAGGGCGGCGAGGAACTGCAGCTCGACGTTGAAGGCCCGATCACCCTCGATGAAGCCTCCCTTACCCGGATTGCGGTGATGAACGGCTTGGGCATCGGCTATTTCATGGAAGCCGATGTACGCGACGACATCGCAGCGGGCCGGCTCGTGCGCATTCTCGAAGACTGGACGCCGCCGCTTGTGCCGCTGTGCCTCTATTATTCCAATCGACGCAATCCCTCTGCAGCCTTCCAGGCCTTTATCGCGCTCGCGCGCGACTTCGCCACCGGGCGGCTCACACTGCCTTGAGACTGTGGATTGGATGCCCTTAATGGACGGGCCTCGCCGAAAATCCGCTTACAGTGCCCCTCGACAGATCTGCCATAAGCAACAAGCCACGGGGGCTCATCTGAAAGACCGGCGAAGCGCGGCAATCCCCCTCTGGGAGCAGGGCGGGACAGCGTTTACCTCAGTCGCTCAACCAATCGGATATAATTTCGCCCTTATGTCCTTCGGGCGCTAACGCCGCGCGCAAAGCTTCCAACAATGGCGGCAGCATCTGCGTGAAAGCGTAGGGCGCATTGACGATAAAGAGGCCTGCGCCGTTATAGATGCCCGGTTGCTCGCTATCGTAAAGCCAATGTTCCACTCGCAGCAATTTCGGGATGCCGAGCTTGCATAACTGCTCCATCCACCGCCAATGCGTGGCGCGGTCTTTCAGCGGAAACCAGATCACCGTCACACCGTGCGCCCATTTGCGGTGAGCGGCGGCGAGGGTCGCGGTTATGCGCGCGCGCTCGTCTGGCTGCTCGTAGGGCGGGTCGACCACCACCACGCCGCGCGCGGTGCGCGGCGGCAACATAGCCAGCCAAAGTTCGTAGGCGTCGCGTTCATGCACCGCCGCGCTGCTGCCCCGCATCACACCCCGCAGGATGTAAGCGTCTTCCGGGTGCTTCTCGTTAAGAATCAGGAAGTCCTGCGGGCGCAAAAGTTGCGCCAGAATCTGCGGCGAGCCGGGGTAAAGGTGCGGTTCGCCCCCCACATTCACCGCCTGCACAGCGGCGCGGTAGTCATCCAGCAAGGGGTTGGGATCGGCAATGGCCTGCAGCACGCCCCGCGTGGCCTCGCCGGTGCGTTTGGCTTCGTCGCTGCCAAGGTCGTACAGCCCGCAGCCGGCATGGGTGTCGATCAGGGTCAGCCCGCCCTGCTTGCGCTGCAAGGCCGACACCAAGGCGATCAGGAGGGTGTGCTTTACGACGTCGGCGCTATTGCCGGCATGGAAGGAATGGCGATAATTCATCGTGATTCAAAATTCTGACGATCTGCCCATACACAAGCTGCTGGACCTTCTGCAAAGCGAATTTATGGCTGTGCCGGTATCGCTGGGTGCGAAAGCCGAGAGTCAGGCGGAGCAACGAATTCGGTGCCCGGATAGGGTGGGGCGGAAATGAACGACCCTTCTCAGACGCTCATCGGCCGGGTGCCGCTTCCCAGCCGCCGACAGTATTGGGCGCTGCGCACGGAATCCGTCAGGGCAAAGTGCGAGCGCGATATAGCTTGCCCCATATGAGATTGCAGGATCGATTTTCGAATCGCCCCGAATCATAACGAAGGGAGAGGGTTCGATTACCCTCCACCTGTCACCGATTATAGCAGCCGCCCCAGTAACCCGGCGTTGGTTTTCCCAAGCTCGATCACCTCATTGCCGCGACCGCTGATGATTGCCTTGGCCATGTACAATGTGAAGCCCCTGACCTGCTCGAGCGTGATCTTGGGGGGCATGGACAGTTCCGTCCTTGCCGTGACAGCGTCGAGCAAGGCAGGCCCCGGATGGGACAAGACTTCCCTGACGCCGGCGTCGACCTGACCGGGATCGGTGACACGCACGCCATGCATGCCGATTGATCGCGCCATCCCGGCAAAATCGGGGTTGTCGAGCGAGACGCCGGTTTCGATCAATCCTGCTGCCTTCATCTCCATCTCGACAAAACCCAATGTGCCATTGTTGAAGACGATGATTTTAATTGGCAGCCCCAGTTGCCGGAGGGTCAGCAGTTCGCCCATCAGCATCGCCAGCCCACCGTCGCCGGACAAGGTTACCACCTGTCGGCCAGGGTAAGCCGACTGCGCGCCGATCGCCTGCGGCAGCGCGTTGGCCATCGAGCCGTGATTGAACGACCCGATCAGACGGCGTCGGCCATTCATCTTCAGGTAACGCGCCGCCCAGATGGTCGGCGTACCGACGTCGCAGGCAAAGACAGCGTCGTCATCTGCCTGTTCGCTGATGACACGAGCCACGTGCTGCGGGTGAATTACGCCGCTGCCTGCCTTCCCATAGGCAAGGTCATCGAGACCCTTACGGGCATCGGCATAATTGGCCCGGGCTTTCTCCAAAAATACGCTGGCCCGGCCTTCCGTCAGCATTGGCAGCAGCGCTTGGATCGTCGGTCCGACATCTCCGACCAGCCCGATGTCGATGCCCGTCCGCCGCCCCAGATTCTCCGGCCGCAGGTCGATCTGGGCGACCTTGGCTTTCGTCGGATAGAATTGGCGATAGGGAAAGTCCGTGCCGAGCATCAGCAGCGTGTCGCATCCCATCATCGCGTCATAGCCGCTGGAAAAACCGATTAGGCCCGTCATGCCGACGTCATAGGGATTGTCGTATTCCACGAACTCCTTGCCGCCCAGCGCATGGACGACCGGAGCCTGAAGGCGTTCGGCGAGAGTCACCAGCGCCGCATGCGCCATGCGGCAGCCCCGTCCGGCAAGAATGGTGACACGCCCTGCCCCGTTGAGCAGCGCGGCCAGCCGTTCGAGATCATCCGGTGACGGGACGACCACCGCCGGTTGCGGCAACAACGCGCTCGCCGCACGGGCAAGCTGTCCGCCGGCCGGGAGCAGCGCGACATCGCCCGGGATCGCGACAACGGAGACGCCGCGATGACCGACCGCCGAGCGGATCGCCGTGTCGAGCGTTCGGGGCATCTGGTCGCCATTCGAGATGGTCTCGCAATACACGCTGCATTCGCGGAACAAGGCCTCCGGCCGTGTTTCCTGGAAATAGTTGGAACCGATCTCTGCGCTGGGCACCTGCGCCGCAATGGCCAGCACAGGCACACGCGTGCGGTTGCAGTCATATAGCCCGTTGATGAGATGCATATTGCCCGGCCCGCACGAGCCGGCACAGACGGCCAGTTTCCCGGTCAGTTGCGCCTCCGCGCCGGCAGCGAACGCGGCGGCTTCCTCATTGCGGACATGCACCCATTCGATCTTCCCCTGCCGTCGCAGGCTATCGGTCAGGCCATTGAGGCTGTCACCGACCACACCATAGATGCGCTCCACCCCTGCCAGGTGGAGGGTTTCGGCGAACAAGTCTGCAATGGTGGTCTTGGACATGTCATTTCTCCGAGCGACGGCAGTACCGAGTATCTTTCAACTGAGTATGGCCGGGAGGCAAACGCGCTTAGCGACGTTCGAGATGCAAGAGATGCAGTCAAGCAACCATAATTTGCGCAATGGCGCAGCCGCGAGCGATATGGCATTTCGAAATCCCGGAAACGCGCACGAGGCACCATGTTTTGGATGTATGGCGCGGCCTGTTAAGGCGTCGCCTGCCGTAGTGCTTCTGTGAGCGAGCCGACCCATGCAGGACCTCAGCTCCCATTTTCCTCGCCAAGCTGCGGACCGTCCGGTTTTGGCAGGGTAGCTATCTCTTGTTGATCTATACGGTTATCAGCCTTCGAACGATACGAGACTGCCGGTCGACCCTCCGGACGATACGCGCTCGTGGCTTTTGGAGATAGTGGGGTGAAGGTATTCGGCCTTTGCATTCGTCATGACCCGCGATAGGCGCGCCCTTATGATGAACATTCCCTGGGACCAGCCCGCGACGCTGATCGATCTGGATGGCAAGACGCCAGTAATCGGATTACTGCTCGAATGCGTGATGCACTTCTCGCTCTTCAAGCTTTTCGCCAAGGAGCAGGCGCGCATCCTGCTGACGCAGCCTGTGTTCCGCGAAGGCCGCAAAACCCGCACCTGGGTTCTCAATCCCGACGAAATCGAAAAACTCGTCGAGCGCCTCAATGCCGAGAGGAAGGCGGACCAATGAGTTCGCGCGATTAGGCGGCGCCCCTCGCGTTAATCGTGGCGGAAAGGGCGAGGATCGTGCGCGCATGCCGCAAGGCCACGGCTTCGCGGTCCGCGCCATAGCCACCGCCCAGCGTGCTTGCCAATGGAATGCCGCGCCGCTTCGCCTCTGTCGCCACAAAGCAATCGCGGTCCGCAAGGCCCTCGTCGGTCAAGGACAGCCGGCCAAGCTTGTCGTCCGCATGGGCATCGACGCCTGCCTGCAGGAGGATCAGTTCCGGCATGAAATGATCGAGGACAGGGCGCAGCGATCCGGTCAACGCTTCCAGATAGCCGGCGTCGTCCGTCGCATCGGGCAGTCCGATATCCAGTGAAGAGCGCGCCTTGCGTGTGGGGAAGTTCTTCTCGGCATGAATGGAAAGCGTGAAGATGTCGCTGCGTCCTGCAGTCAGGGCTGCAGTTCCATCGCCCTGGTGCACGTCGAGATCGAGGATCAGGATGCGCGAGACATCGCCCTCGTCGATCAGCCTGTTGGCGGCGAGCGCCAGATCATTGAATACGCAATAGCCCGCGCCGGAATCGGCCAGGGCATGGTGGCTACCGCCGGCGGAATTCGCAGCATATCCGTACTGCAGCGCCAGCTTCGCCGCGAGCCATGTTCCACCAGGGGAGAGTTGCGATCGCCGGGAGATCCGCTCGTCAATCACAAAGCCAATCCGCCGCTGCTTGGCCGCCGACACCGAGCAACTGATGACTTCGTCGACATAGGCCGGCTCGTGGACAGCCTCGAGCCATTCTCGCGGCATGACTTCGGGTGAATGGACCGTCATTGCGACGCCACTTTCGTCCAGCACACGCATGACCAGCGCATACTTGTCATGCGGGAAAGTGCCCCCGCGCTCGGTTTCGACCACATACCCGGGATGATGGACGACGTGCAGCATGGCCTTGCAGGTAGAACCCCTAGGCACACAGGTCGAGCAGCATTGCTGAGTTTATGGCCTGACGATTTCACCCGGGGGCTTCAGCAATGGAGGCTCAGGTCGTAGCGCCATCGGCAGAAGCCGCTCGCTGTGAGGGCAGCGAGGCTTTGTTCTCTAGCGTATGAACCCGAACATTCTCTCGCCGGTCGCGATGTCGCACCCGAATTGTCGCGCGAAGGGGGACATAAGATGTGGACGGTTCACAATGCTCAGGGAGCGGACCCTATGCTGCAGGCGACGACGAGCAGCGAGTGTTGTCGCTACAGTCTTTGGCACTCTTCAAGCGCGCCAATGCCCCCGTTAACGAAGCGGATCACAGCTCGGCAAGTATCGTCGCCGCGTATAGGACCGAACTCCGCCTCGCCCCCC
Source organism: Novosphingobium sp. AP12 (assembly GCF_000281975.1). Lineage (GTDB taxonomy): Bacteria > Pseudomonadota > Alphaproteobacteria > Sphingomonadales > Sphingomonadaceae > Novosphingobium. Next base: position 6,749 of record NZ_AKKE01000105.1, read on the forward strand.
TTCAAATCGCCATAGCCATCTGCGGCGTCGCCCTTAACCGCCCCATGTCGCGGACGGGCGGGGCCCCGAAGAGGCGGCGATATTCGCGGCTGAACTGGGAGGGACTGTCGTAGCCGACGCGGAAGCCCGCCTCTGCCGCGTCAAGCCGGTCGGCTAGCATCAGCGCCCGCGCTTCCTGCAACCGCAGCTGCTTTTGATATTGCAGCGGGGTCATGGCGGTGGCGCGGCGGAAATGGTCATGGAAGCTCGACAGGCTCATGCCGGCGAGGGCGGCAAGGTGCGGCCCGCTAAATGGTTCGCGGAAATGGGCCTTGAGCCAGGTGATCGCTTGGGCGAGTTGGCTAGTGCGGCTTTCGCCGCTGGCTATCGCGCGCAGGACGCCCCCGCCCGGCCCCGTCATCAGCCGCACCAGCAATTCCCGCTCGATCAGCGGCGCGAGCAGCGGCGCGGTCACCGGATCGCCGAGCAGCGCCGTCAGCCGCGTCGCCGCGTCCATCAGTTCAGGCGTCATCGGGTGTAGTGTCATCCCGCCCCTCTCCTCTGTACCCGCCGGCAGGGGCGGGAGGGTTAGCGCGATATCGGACAGTAGCGCGGGATCGAGATAGAGGCAGAAGCAGAGATAAGGCGCGTCCACGCTCGCCTGCGTCACAGCGCCTGTAATGGGAAGGTCGAGCGAGGCGACGAGATAGCTGGCAGGGCCGTAGTCGATCACCGCATCGCCAAGCAGCACGCGCTTGCCGCCCTGCGCGATGATACACAGCGCCGGGCGCTGCACCATATGCACCGGCTCGCCACCCTGGCCCGAGCGGACCAACGCGAGTCGAGCGATGGGCGTATCGATGATGCCGTCGCGCTCGGCGTATCGGGCAATCTGCCTAGCCAGTTCTTGATGCACCATCAGCGCTTCTCCCAGAGCGGTAGGTACGATCATCTTACGCAGTGATACCGATCGATCCAGCTCGACGCCAGAAATCTGGAATATCGTGCAATCATCGCGGATGACTATTCTACCTCCTCCCGACGAGATCGCGCAATCTAGGGGCATCGGATCGATGGTTCGGTCCGTCTGAACAGGAGTGACTATCATGGCTATCGAAAGTAAGGTCATCGCGATTACCGGCGCCAGCAGCGGCATCGGCGAAGGCACGGCACGGCTGCTGGCGGCGCGTGGCGCGAAGTTGATGCTGGGCGCACGCCGCACCGACCGGCTCGCCGCGCTGGCGGAGGAACTGAACGCAGCGGGAGGCACGGTCGCCTTCCGGTCGCTCGATGTCACCGACCGCGACGATTTCGAAGCGTTCATCGCCGCGACGGAGGCCGACTACGGCCGCGTTGATGTGCTGGTCAACAATGCGGGCCTGATGCCGCTGTCGCGCTTCGACAGCCTGAAGGTTGACGAATGGGACCGGATGATCGACGTCAACATCCGCGGAGTCCTGCACGGCATAGCCGCCGCCCTCCCTCGCTTCAAGGGCCAGGGCAGCGGCCAGTTCGTCAACATTTCGTCGATCGGCGGCTATGCCGTGTGGCCGACCTGCGGCGTCTACAGCGCGACAAAATACGCAGTGCGCGCCATCTCGGAGGCGTTGCGCATGGAGCATGACGACATTCGCGTCACCATCATCGCGCCGGGCGTCGTGGAATCGGAACTGGCCCACACCATCACCGATCCGGTAGCGGCGCAGGCAATGGTCGATTTCCGCTCCATCGCGCTCACTCCGGACGCGATCGCGCGCGCCATCGCCTATGCGGTCGAGCAGCCGGCGGATGTGGACGTTAATACGCTGATCGTCCGGCCGGTTCGGTCAACGATCTGACGAAGATGGGGGGCTTTCGCATATTGCCCCCCGTAACCGGGATGGAGCCAGAGTCCTGAGCGCGCGTGGATTTCTCGAAGCCTTCAACAGCGGCCAAAAGGTGCAAAATCCCGAATTATTACTACGAGCCCGACCGTCTGAAATGGCGCACGATGCGGCGTCCGCGCTTATCCGCACCGAACCTCGCCGGTCACTCAGCGCTCGAGTTTCGCTCCCCACGAATGCCTCGCCGAGTTGGCCGTTCAATTTGGCTCCCATCGGCTTTTGGTGCGTTAGCATGACATGCCGCATCACAAGCTGACCTTGCCGACCAAGATATGCATCTCCTGCCAGCGGCCGTTCGCATGGCGCAAGAAGTGGGCCCGTGACTGGGACGAGGTCAAGTTCTGCTCGCAGCGCTGCCGCGGCGTGGGGGTGAAGCAGCGGCCATGACCACGCTCGTTCCCGTGCTGGGCGACCAACTGTCGCTCGATCTCTCGTCGCTGCGCGCGGCAGTGCCCGGCGATGCCGTCGTACTGATGATGGAGGTCGCCGAAGAGACGACCTATGTTCGCCACCACAAGATCAAGCTCGCCTACATCTTCTCTGCGATGCGGCATCATGCCCTGGCGCTCGAGACAGCTGGATGGCGCGTCGATTACGTGCGACTGGACGATCCTGAAAACAGCGGCAATTTCACGGGCGAGGTTGCTCGCGCGATCCAGCGGCACGACCCGGAACGGATTGTCGTCACCGAAGCGGGAGAATGGCGCGTCGCCGCCATGCTGGATAGCTGGGAGACGCTGTTCGGCCGGCCAGTCGAGATCTGCCCGGATACGCGATTCGTGTGCTCGCACGGCGAGTTCGATGCATGGGCGAGCGAGCGGCGCGAACTGACCATGGAGTTCTTCTATCGCGACATGCGGAGGAAGACCGGTCTTCTGATGGACAATGGCAAGCCGGTCGGCGAGCGCTGGAACTTCGACAAGGACAATCGCAAGCCCGCGCAGGCCGACCTGCTGATGCCGCGTCCGCTCCGTTTCACGCCCGACCAGGTCACCCGCGATGTCATCGCGCTGGTGAACGACCGGTTCGGCGATCATCCCGGCGATTTGGAAGCCTTCGACTATGCCGTGACCGCCGCGGACGCCGAGCGACAAGCCGTCAGCTTTTTTGCGAGCGCGCTGCCGCAATTCGGCGACTACGAGGACGCGATGCTGACCGGCGAGCGGTTCCTCTGGCACTCGATCCTGTCACCCTACATCAATTCGGGACTGCTCGATCCGCTCGACTTGTGCCGGCGAGCCGAAGCCGCATATCGCAGCGGCGCCGCCCCGCTCAATTCGGTCGAGGGCTATATCCGCCAGATCATCGGGTGGCGCGAGTACATGCGCGGCATCTACTGGCGCGAAGGCCCCGGCTATGTCGATCGCAACTTCCTGGAGCATGGCCGGGCGCTTCCGAACTGGTACTGGACCGGCGATACCGACATGCACTGTCTGTCGGAAACGATCGGGCAGACGCTCGCGACCGCGCATGCGCACCATATCCAGCGGTTAATGGTGACAGGGAATTTCGCGCTGCTGATCGGCGCCGATCCCAAGCAGGTGCACCTGTGGTATCTCGAAGTCTATCTCGATGCCTATGAGTGGGTCGAACTGCCCAATACGCTGGGTATGAGCCAGTTCGGCGATGGCGGGCTGCTCGGATCAAAACCCTATGTCTCGTCGGGCGCCTACATCAACCGGATGTCGGATTACTGCGGCACCTGCCGCTACAACGTCAAGGAGCGGATAGGCGACGACGCATGCCCGTTCAACGCACTCTATTGGGATTTCCTTGCTCGTCATCGGCATAAGCTGGAGGGCAACCGTCGACTGGCGATGCCGTACCGCACCTGGGATCGGCAATCGGAAGCGGATCAGCAGGCGACCCTAGACCAAGCGGCGGCGTTCCTTCGCCGGCTCGATATAGACGGCGGCGCGTCGTATTGATGGCGCGAATGACCGCACCGCCTTCCACAGGGCCGGAATTTACGAATGACAGGGGCGACACTTGTTGGTCGTTCAGCCACCCAATTCGGCTCCTTAGGTGCGGAACGTCCGCTCATGTCTCCCCAATATGCCGCAAGACGATCCGCGCGGAGCTGGTCGAATAGCGCATAAAAGGCCCGTCAGTCGGCTGATATGCCGTAAAATCGAGCCGCCGGCTTTTTGACATGTCCGTAACCACCTCGATCGGTCGGCCAGTCTCTTGCCCGCATCGGATCGGAATCATTGACCCCATGCGCTGTTTCCGCCCATCTCCACCGATGCGCTGTATCGACGGAGGATTTGGGATTGGATCGGTGGCAAGCCATGAGGATTTTCGTCCGGGTGGCAGAAACCGCGAGCTTCGCCGAGACGGCAAGGCAAATGCACCTCAGCCCGCCGGCGGTCACACGTGCGATATCCTATCTGGAAGACGAGATCGGCGTGCGGCTCCTTGCGCGAACCACCCGGTCGGTGAAGATGACCGAGGCCGGGCAACGCTATTTCGACGACTGCAGGCGGATCCTTGCCGATATCGCCGAGGCCGAGGCTTCGGCGGCGGGATCGCACGGCAACCCCGCAGGCACGCTCGTGGTTACCGCGCCGGTCATGTTCGGACAGATGCATGTGCTTCCGATCCTGCTGGACTACCTCGATCTCTACCCCCGCGTAACCGGCAGGAGCCTGTTCCTCGACCGCAGCGTGAACATCGTCGAGGAAGGGATCGATGTCGCGATCAGGATCGGCAATCTGCCGCGGTCAGGCCCTGACCGCGACGCGCGTAGGCTGGGTGCGCCGGATGATCTGCGGCGCGCCCTCCTACTTCGCAAAGCACGGGGTTCCCCGATCCCCTGCCGATCTTGCCGAGCACCGTGTCATCATGCCGACCGGCGCCTGGGTTTCGCCCGAGTGGCATTTCGGCCCGGATTCACGCACTAGCGTCACCGTTCACCCGCGCTTGCTGTGCAACACCAACCAGGCCGCCATAGCCGCAGCCGAACAGGGCTGGGGCATCACCCGAGTGCTGTCCTACCAGATCGATCCGGCGCTGGCGCAGGGCCGCCTCCAGTCCGTGCTCGACGATCATGCGGAAAGCCCGATGCCGATACACGTGGTCCATGGCGAGGGCCAACGCGCGACCGCCAAAGTGCGCGCTTTCGTCGATCTCGCCGTCGAAACGCTGCGGAACAACGCGCGCCTTCAATAGCGGCCATTGCGCAATAATTCCAGCGATCGGAACAATGACTTTCAAACTTGGCGAATTATCGCTTCGCTTAGTAAGAATTATACTCCCTCCTAAAGCTGACGCAGATAGCTCAGCGGTTTCGACGAGGGTGGAAAAATGACCAAGCAACTGATCCTGTCCCTGATGCTCGCGGGCGCGGCCATCGCCTCTCCCACCGCCGCAATGGCTGCTCCCGCGCAGCAGAGCATCGCGTCCAGCGCGGCACCGGTGACCGTTCATTACCGCACCGCGACCATCGAGGGCGTGAAGATGGCCTACCGCGAGGCGGGTCCGGCCGATGGTCCGGTGGTCCTGTTGCTGCACGGCTTCCCCACGTCCTCGCACATGTTCCGCAACCTGATCCCGCTGCTGGCGGATCGCTATCACCTCGTCGCGCCGGACTATCCCGGCTTCGGCGAGAGCGACGCGCCCGATCACAAGCAGTTTGCTTACGGTTTCGGACACTATGCCGACATAGTCGATGCGCTGATGGGCCAGATCGGTGCCCAGCGCTATGCGATGTACGTCATGGATTACGGCGCGCCCGTGGGCTACCGGCTGGCGCTCAAGCACCCCGAGCGGGTGAGCGGGCTGATCGTCCAGAATGGCAACGCCTATGACGAAGGGCTCGGCGCGTTCTGGGACCCCATCAAGGCCTACTGGAAAAGCGGTTCGGCGAAGGACCGGGCAGCGCAGGCCTGGCTGGTGACGCCCAAGGCGACCAAGTTCCAGTACACCGACGGCGTCCGTGACGAGTCGCGGATCAGCCCGGACAACTGGGTTCACGACCAGGCGCTACTCGACCGGCCGGGCAACAGCGATATCCAGCTCGACCTGTTCTACGACTACCGCACCAATGTGCCGCTGTACCCGCAGTTCCAGCAGTTCTTCCGCGAGCGCAAGCCGCCGACGATCATCCTGTGGGGCAAGAACGACAAGATCTTCCCCGAATCCGGCGCGCATCCGTACCTGCGGGATCTGCCCGAGGCCAAACTCCATATGCTCGATACCGGGCATTTCGCCCTCGAGGACAAGCTGGACGAGATGGCGCCGCTGATTCGGGGTTTCCTCGACCGAAAGGTCGCGCCGCGCTGAACTTGGGCGGGGCGGTGCCGAACTGCCCCGTCCGCCTATCTTGCGTCAAATCGGAAGATTCGCCATGTCTTACGGATTTCTCGATATCGCCATGACCCCCAGCGTCCGCGAGGCGCAGGCGGAAATGGGCGCGGACAGACAGTGGGCCCATTTCGAGGGAGACCGCGAATTCGACCGGTTCACCGCGATCGAGGCCGCCTTCATCGCCGCACGCGACAGCTTCTACATGGGCTCTGTCTCGGAAGACGGCTGGCCTTATGTCCAGCACCGCGGCGGCCCTGCCGGATTCCTCAAGATGGTCGACGAACGCACACTGGCCTTCGCCGACTATCGCGGCAACCGCCAGTACATCAGCACCGGCAATCTGGCCGCAAACGACCGGGCCTCCCTGTTCCTGATGGACTACCCCCGCCGCATGCGGCTCAAGATCTACGCCCATGTCGACAAGCTGGCGCTTGACGAAGAGCCGGCTCTGACCGAACTAGTCATGGACCGTGGCTACAAGGCGCGGCCCGAGCGCATCTTCCGGTTCCGGCTAAAGGCATTTGACTGGAACTGCCCCCAGCACATCACCGCCCGCTTCACCGAGCGGGAGATCGAACAGGCAATACGCCCGCTGCAAGAGCGTATGGCCGAACTGCAAGCCGAGAGCGAGGCGCCGCGCCTTCGGCTTGAGCAACCGGGAGAAGCGTGATGGAAAGTTCGCGCCCGCCTTTGCCGCCCAGGCAATGATGGTCGTCGATAAAGAAGCGTATGGCCCAGACATCGCGTGGTCTGAGCGGACGCTTAGCACCAATGATTTGACCCGTGTTCCAGGGGTGTCTTTCATGTACGCCTCGGTCTAGGTCTGATAGTCCTGGCAGTTCTCCCATGACATGAAAGGTCGCTACGTAAACGCGCGAACTGCCTGATGCGTTGATGAAAGCGGTGAAAAATTACTTGAGTTGCCGCCCTGATTCCTGACGATCGCGGGTCTAATTCCACTCCCTGGAACTGCTTCTTCGTTCATGTGACGGGCGTGGGACGACAGCCGCCGATGGACGGCGTGGC
>NZ_AKKE01000106.1 GCF_000281975.1 Novosphingobium sp. AP12
TCGGCGGGCACCCGCAGCCGGTACGTGCCGGCACCGTCGAGCCAGTCACCCCGGCTGTCGCGATAGGCGCCAAGATAGGCTGATGAGGGCCCCGGTCGGTTCGGGGACATGTCGGCGGCGGCTGAGTAGGCTTCGTAGAACCAAGCGGCGCGTTCATCCAGACGCCCCCAGTATTCGGCCGGATCATCTGGGTCCAGATGGAGAGCGTGATCCCAGTCCGCACCATCCCGATATTTCACGTCAGCGAAGCGGCGATCGTAGGTATTGGCTTTTGCCATGGCCTCACCGACGAGCGCGCCCTGCTCAAGCAAGTCCTGTTGCCGGGCGTCGGGGGCGAAGGCCCTACCTTTCTCGATCCCAAGCGGTTTGAGCATCTCTAGAAAGAAATGATCCCGCTCGCCCAGCGTCTCGTTCTGGAGCAGGCCATCCAGAAGTTGCCAGTAGGCGAGACCCCGCGGGGGGATTCCGCTCCAAGGGCGATCGGCCGCTGGCAGCACTTGGGTGGGCGGCGGATCGTGCCGCTGCGCGAAAGGAAACATGCGCAGCTTGGTCAGGGCCGTCCGCGCTTCGTCAGGATCAGTGGCGGTAATCCGAACACCCAGCATGAAATTAAGGCTCGAGAGCCGCATGATCTCATATTCGCCTACTTCCTCCTCGCCGGGTTCCTGGCCGGGACCAAGTAACAGGTACTTCCCGCCCGGCGCTGCGCCTTCCAAGGCCTGCTGCCAGATATTGACCAACCCACCCCGGATGCCGCTTGGGGGCAGCTCGAGCACAACCGGGCCAGCTTCACCGAGATCGGTGAAGGCGACATAATACGGTGTGGTCGCATTCGGGGTGAGGATCCCGAGCCGATCAATGTAGCTCAGGTAGGCGACGACCTGGCCATTCGCCGCTCCAAGATCAGTCTTCGCAGCCTTTTTCCATCCGGCGAAGCCCACCAGAGGGAGAGCCCAAAGGTAAGCTTGGCAAGCTCGCTGGAAGTCGCGTTCGTCGAACAGTTTCACCAACGTATCGGGCGCTGGGTAGCCATTGGCGAGGTCGTGCGTGAAGCGAAGATTGCCGATTCGCGATTGCACAGGATGAAAGTTTTCCGTTTCGGTCATCGATGCCTCCTTGAAGGCATCAGAATAACGTGGGCAAGCTTGCCGAGAATACGGAGAAACCCTCACATTGAGGAGTGGATCTTTCCACCGCCTTTTAATGGGCTCGCAAATCCGTCGCCAAAGAGCCGCCTTGTCGCAGTTCCGTAGCGCCGCCGAGCCGAAAAATACCGAGCAGTTAGCTGCTGTCAGCCTTGGCGTTCCCCACGAGACGATCTGACGCCCTTCGTTGAGGAAAACTGGCAGCCACCCGGGTGCCTATCGTTCTGCGCTCGATAGAAAACGTTCCACTCAAGGCTTCAACCCGCAGCCGCACGGAAGCCAAGCCGACGCCAACCGCCTCATTGCATTTACTATCGGCGACCTCTTGGGGAATACCGACACCGTTGTCCTCGATCTCCAACGTCAAATAACTGTTGGCCTTGATCAAGAGAACTGAAACTTCTGAGGCATTGGCATGCTTGCTGACGTTCACAAGCGCCTCCTGCGCCACCCTATACAACGCGTGATCCAATTTTGTATTCGCCCTTGAAAAGCCCGCTGGCTTATCGAAATGGACGGTAAGACCGGTGCGTTTTGAAAAGCCGTTCAGAAATGTTGAAAGAGCCTTCACTATCCCCTGACTTACGAGCTCAGGTGGATGGAGAATATAACTCTGCGTACGCATTTGATGCTGTGCTTCGAAAAGAACGGACTCGATGTTAGCGTAGCGCTGCTCAACCTCATCCAAGGTCCTCGAACGGCACAAGCTGTCAAGCGTGAGCTGCGCGAGGGCGATATGCTGCGCGGTTCCGTCATGCAGTTCGCGCGCGATCCTTCGCCGCTCCTCGTCCTGGGCTTTCAGCATTTCTACTTGCCGCGATCTCTTCGAAACGCGACAACCTTCATTATTGACCGATGCGGTGAGCAATATTGATGTCATGTCGTCATCGTATCCGAAGCGGACCGCGCGAAATGTGAGGCTTCCTGCCTTTGAGTGTGGCAAGCTATATGTCCACTCCAGAGACAACCCCTCCCGTCGGATTACCTTATCAATCTGGTCACAGACTCGGGCAAAATCTGACTCTCTTAGTGGCAGTTCGCGGAGCACGACGCCAAATTTCATGCCCACTGAAGGACAAAATGAATGCTTTAAGCGCTCACTGCCCTTGAGTTCCAAGTTCGAGACTTTCACGCATCCGTCGGTATCGATAACGAGAAGCCCGTCCGGAAGCGCCTGTGCAAGTTCATGCACAACCCGATATGCGGCATCTGCTCGACCGGGATTAGACAAATGGGCGAGGCCATCACCAAACCCGTCTTCGCGGGAAACAATCTTCACATTCGGGTCCCCAAGTCTGCTTGAGAATAATGGTTAGCCCGTGCTGCTTAGTCTGCATAATTTATTTGATTATTCAAGGAAATAGCGAGCTGGTCACGGTTGCTGTACTGCAATGTCGTTTTAGATAAAGCGGAGTTTGCTTTATAGAAGTTACTTCAAGGCTTATTAAAATTGACAAATGCAAAGAATAAGCAGATCTAATGATGCCACGATCGTCAGATATTTCTATTCTCGTGGCGGATTACGTCAGGGCAATGGCGGCATTGGCCGCACAGCCAACTGTTTCCTGCTGACTGGCAAAAAATCCTAGGCCAAAGGACCGCAACCCAGCTTTTTCGAAGAGAACTTTACGGGTAAGTACTGATATTTGGCAGACGGTGATTTGATAGAACTAGGGCATGATCCATTCACCTCGTCGCTCGCCATCGCGCACGTTCTTTGGCTCCTGGGGCGCGCTTGGGCTGGCTCTATTGTCCGCGCCAGGGCAGGCTCAGGACATCGCCACTCCAGACGAGGCGAATGTCGCTTCCCCTTCGACTGTCGACGCTGCCGCGGCCGATCCGAACGCCGCGAACAATCCACTTACGCCGAAGATCACTGTCAATTTCCACGAGTTTTATATTCCGCAGCTTAAGGGCGTGCCGGATCGTGACGCAAACTCGTTCCTTTTCCGGGGTGTTATCCCTCACAAGACGTTCGGAGCCGGACAGCTGTTTCGCTATACGTTGCCGATCGTCACGACGCCGACATTTCCCGGCGGTTCGAAGACCGGCGTAGGCGACCTCACGCTGATCGACCTCGTCGCGATGCCGTTCAGCACGAAATCGTCGCAATTCGTGGTCGGTCCAGTGCTGGTCCTTCCTACTGCTCGCGACGATCTCGGTGCTGGCAAGTGGCAGGCTGGTGTGTCGGCAGTCGGGATCTTCCCGCAAAAATGGGGGCTAATGGGCGGGATCGCCACTTATCAGCACTCGTTTGCGGGTGATAACGACCGGCCCACGGCTCAGTCGATGACTTTTCAACCGCTGGTAATCTACAACTTGCCGAAGGCATTCTACCTCCGGTCATCCGCAACTTGGAATTTCGATTTCGAGCGATCGAATGACTATGTGCCCGTGGGGTTTGGCTTCGGTAAGATATGGCAGGCTAGCAAGGTAACAACGGTCAACGCGTTTATCGAGCCGCAGTATACAGTGTGGAGCAACGGCGTGGGCATGCCCGAATGGCAGATTTTCGCTGGGATTAACCTGCAGTTTGCCCTCGGAAAATGACGCGCCGACGAGGTTCAGACAGGAGAGTGCGATGCCTATACTCAACAAGCTTGCAACCGCGGCATCGCTGATTATGGCCGGGTCGAACGCTTCCGCTTCGCCGGCGATCACGCTTACGGAGGCGCGGGAGATAGCCAAGCAAGCCTATATATACGCTTTTGCGCCGATGGAGAGCTATCAGACGTGGCGTGGGCAGGCCGTGGACCCAAACTCACCTAGCTATGTCGGGGGCTTCGGGAAGTTCAGGCACTATGCGGAGGCCTACACTCCCGACAATAAGGATATCGTCACTCCAAACAACGACACGCCCTATTCGTGGGCATGGCTTGATCTGCGGGCCGAACCATGGGTGGTCAGCGTGCCGGCGGTACCAGAAGACCGCTATTACGTAATGCAGTGGATCGATCTGTTCACCCAGAATTTCGGATATATCGGCGTCCGCAGCACGGGCAGCGGAGCGGGTAGCTACCTGATCGCGGGACCCAAATGGGACGGGGCGACCCCGAAGGGTATCACGGGGGTGCTCCGTTCAGAAACGGATATCGTAGGGACTTTGACGAGGACCTCGCTCTCCGGACCAGAAGATGTTCCTAACGTGAAGGCGCTACAAGCCCAGTACCGTCTACAGCCCCTGCATGCGTTCCTGGGCAGCGAGGCCCCTTCGCCGGCGCCGACGATTACTTTCCCCCAATACGACAGGGCGAAAGCGGGCACGCGAGATTTCATTACATACCTCAACTTCTTTCTTCAGTTTGCAGAACCGCCATTCAAAGATGAGGTCGCTTTGCGTGAGAGCTTCGAGCGCATCGGCATTGAACCAGGAAAGCCCTGGAACCCCGGGCGGTTCGATGCTGCGCAGCTTGCTGCTATAGACGCCGGCGTCGCTGACGGAAAAAAAGCGATCGCGGAAAAGCTGGCGACCACTTTCAGCTCAAACGGGCTGTTTGGCTCAAGGGCTCAGCTCGGGACAGACTATCTTACGCGCGATGCAGCCGCTGCCAAAGGCTTGTATGGCAATTCCCTGGAGGAGGCGTGGTATGGCGGTTTCGTTGGCGACGGTAGCATCCCATCGGTCCTGCATTTTAGCAAGTCTGAGCTGCCTCAGGCGAAATTTTTTTGGTCGGCGACGCTCTACACGCTGCCGGACCGATTCCTTTACGCCAATTCGCTTAAGCGCTACTCTATCGGCGATCGGACAAAGGGCCTAGTCTACGATTCTGATGGCGGGCTAACGCTGTACTTGTCCCACACGTCGCCTGGTCAGGACAAGGAAAGTAACTGGCTCCCGGCGCCCGTGGCCAAATACAGTCTGGTCGTACGCGTTTATGGCCCCGGTCCGGATCTTATCTCAGGCAAGTGGGCACTTCCCGCGCTTCGGCCGATGTAATTATACGTCAGTGCGAGGCCTCAACCGCCTGGCCCCAATTCTACGTTCGCAGTGCGATCCTAGGTGCCCGTCCAGGCGGCAAGGCCGGAGCAGTGGCTTTTTGGGATAGAGACGATGACGAGTGGCGATCACGGGTCGAGAGCACTGTGGACCATTGGGCGGGTGGAAGAGCGCTGATGGCGCCTTAGCCGGGTATCTACGGAGCAGTAGGGAGTAGCGCTTCCGGTCATGTTGGCCCCGCCCGACGGTCAAGGCACGATCTCCACCTGGAGTGTCGGCTGAAAGTAGCTCACCGCGGACCCGGTTCCTTGGGCGTTCGGCAAACGACTCCGCAGCGGCTGCCTTCAAGCCTCGACGATGTTGTTCCGAACCGCATAAAGCACCAGTTCAGCAGTTGACCTGAGCTTGAGCTTGTGCATCGCGGCGGCGCGATGCGTCTCCACGGTCTTCACGCTAATGTCGAGCATATGGGCGATCTGTTTGTTCAGCTTGCCTTCGGCGATCAGTTGCACGATCTCGCGCTCGCGCGCGGTTAGCATGACGCTCTTTTCTGAGCCGTGGTCGCTTTCAATGAAGTGATCCAGCAGGGTCTCGGAAATTTCGCTTGAGAAGAAGGGCTTGTGCCGGGCCAGGGCTGCTACGGCGGCAATCAGGTGAGCGGCGCTGTCGGACTTGAGGACGTAGCCGCGCGCGCCAGCACGTAGCACGTCAATCAAGATACTCTCGCGGTCGTGCATGGTGTAGATCAGCACTTCGGTGGCCGGGAGGTTGTACTTGATCGCACGCGTGAGTTCGAGACCGTTCATCAGCGGCAGAGAATAGTCGAGAATAGCGATGTCGGGTTTGACCTCGCGCGCCAGGTCGAGCGCCTCACGGCCATCGGCAGCCTCGGCGATCACCTGATAGGCCGGGTGCGACTCCAGCAGGGTGCGAACCCCCTGGCGCATGGCCTGATGATCGTCGGCGATGAGGATCCTGCTGATAGCGGGGCGCATGTGAACCGTTCTCCTTTGTAACAATCAGTTCAGTAGCCAAGTGAGGACCTATCATCATCGTCGTCACGGGGATCAATTCAATCGGGGTTTCCCCTAAAACTCGCGGTCCCGAGCTAAAGGAATAAGAAAATTGCTTCAGCCCATAGCGTGCAGCAAGGAAATCCCTTGTGAAAGTCGCCTAGGCGAGCTTCACGAGCGTGTCTCGGGAATATCAGTGCCTGGTCCTCCGGACTATTTGCCGTGCACCGCCAACGGAAAATTCTATGAGAGCTGCCACCGTGAGCGTGCTGGTTTGCCTTTGGCTCTCCGTCTCCAAGGCAGGCGGCCAATGGCAAACAATTTTACGTGACAAACCGGAGATTGTCGTCGGGGGATTATGTCCGGCCTAGTGATTATTCCTGAGCAATATCGGCATCTGTCTTGATACCGGGTCAGCGAAACACCGGGCAGTCTCGCACGATGGAAGAATGGCTCCGGATGCTTGCGTCCACCACCGCCCTTGGCCTTGAACTCATCGTCGTCTTGACGGTGCTGATCGGCGCTGCCGAGACGTCCCTGCGGCTAGTTCTCCACTTTACGCGGGGAAGCGGTGCGCCGTGGTCACGTCGGGAAGCGTGGATGGGCTTTGCTCGGTGGATCCTGTTGGCGCTCGAGTTCGCGCTCGGGGCGGACATCATCCGCACCGCCATCGCGCCAAGCTGGGACGACATCGGCAAGCTTGCGGCGATCGCGGCGATCCGCACCGGGCTGGGGTTTTTTCTAGAGCGCGATATCGACGAGATCGGCGAACCTTCCAACGAGGTGAAGCGGCACGAACCCTCCGCCTGACCCAGAGGCTGGAAATGCGGCCGTTTCTCGAAGCTCAAAACAAATGTCACCGGGGGCGGCAGGGCAATAGCCGCCCCCGGTGACTGGTTTCGCTGGGGCAGCGAGGCGTGCTCAGCCCGGCGGATTGACGATCACGTAGGTCACCCCGGAGGACTGGTACTGCGGGAGATACCAGACCTGGTTGCAGCTGAAGTAAGTGACCGATCCGCGTATGATCTTCGGGCAGTTCGAAGGCAGGGTAGTCACGATGGAACCGACACTTGTCGTATTAATGATGACTGTGCTGGGCGTTGCGGCGCTGGCGACCACCGCCGCCGTCGTCCCGGCCACGATCCCGACCGCCGCTGCATCCCAGAACGGATCGTCATCCCATCCCCAGCCGTAGCCCCAGCCCGGAGGTGGCGGCGGCGGGGGCGGAGGCGGCGGCCCGGGGTGCGGTCCGGGACCGGGGCCAGGTCCCGGGCCCGGGTGTGGTCCAGGGCCAGGTCCGGGGCCGGGGTTAGGTCCAGGGCCCGGTCCCGGTCCCGGATGCGGTGCGGAGCCTCCACCGCCCCCGCCCCCGGGGTGCTCGGCCGGAATCCTGGGATTGGCGATGCCGCCGCCGCCGCTGCCGGGTCCGTGGAAGTTGGTCGGGGCGTGGGTACGCAGCCCGCCCGCGCCGCCGCCCATGTGCATGCCGCCGCCGCCGAAGCGGCGCTGCGCTTCGGCCGGAGCGGGGAGGACGCTGCCGAGCACCAGCGCGCTGGCTCCGAGCAGGACGGTCAATCTGCTGGCGTGTTGCATTTCACTGGTCCTCGGCGATCTTGGACATCTGGATCGATGTCGCCTTGACGGGGGGCGTGAACTTGAAGTCGGATGCCTTCAGCGTTGCCGCGGTGTTCCAGGTCAGCTCCGCCGAATAGGACGGGTGCATGGGGTCGACCCGGTCGGTGATGACGATCTTGAGGGGCAGCGGCGCTTTGCCGCGGGCGATCCACAGCTGCCAGTCGAGGTCGGGGCCCTGGAAGGCGAACTGGTCCGCCTCCTGCCCGTTGATCTTCGCGTAGCCGATGCGGATCGCGGTGGTGATCCCGTCGGTCGTCGGCTGTTCGGCCCAGTAGAACAGGTCCGACAGGGGCAGGTCGATGCCGTAGTCATCGTAGGCCTTGTCCACCATGTCGCGGATCGTCGGCGGCGCGGAAACGGTCGAGTAGAAGTTCTGGCGCGGCACGTTCACTGTGAAGCTCTTGCCGTCGTAGAAATACTCACGGACCGCCCGGTCGGACTTGAGCTGGACGTAGAAGCCGGTCGGGCGCTGGACCTTGTAGAGCCCCTCGTATCCTAGGTGCACCTTGATATCCATGTCGCCCACGCCGGTCTCGGCCACCGCCTTGGAGCGCAGTTCGAAGGCCTTCAGCGACTTGAGGTAAGCACCCATGCCCTTCAGTGCCTCGATCGCCACGGGGTCGATGGGCGCCGGCTTGGCGGGCTGGACCGCGGGCTGGGCGGAAGCGGCAGGCGGCGGGGCCTGCTGTGCGGCGGCATCCTGTGCGAATAATGCTATCGCCAGGGCTGTTGCTGCGGGAAGTAACCGGGACCTACGGGCCTGCATGGAGTCTCTCCTCTATGTCCACGTGCGAACATCCGACCGGGGCTGCCGGGAGGAAATCAGGAGAAACCCCGTGGTTGAGCAGTAAATATCTTGAGTCTGGCGAGATCGTTCAGGCGGACTACAATGACATCGTTGGCAACGCCGTCAGGCGAACCAGGCCGAACACGCAGGCAGCGGCCCCGATCAGCGTGAGCGCAGCGGCGAGGCGTTTGCGGTCGAATGTCTGGCCGATTCCTCCAAGGAACAAACTGAGGGCGAACACGACCGTCGCCGCGACGTAGGCGTCGCTGGTGGAGTTGTACCGCTGGCCTTCCTCGAACTGGGCATCGGCGCGCTTGTCGAGTGCGGATGCTTCTCGGGCGAGGCGGGGTGAATATTCCGGCATCAGGAAGGGCGAATGCGGCGCCTCGACGTTGTGCATGGGGCGCAGCGCGAGCCAGTCGTCAAACGCTTGCCTGAATTCTGGGCGAAAGCGCTCGTGATAGAAATCCTGCAGTGGCCGGTCTTCGGCGGCGTAGGCGTTGAGCCACTGCGTGAACATGAACATGTCCAGCCCCTGCTGCTGTCCGTTCTCGGTCGCGAGCAGGCTTGCCTTGACCCGGGTCGCTCCGGCCTGGGTGTAAGATGCAGCCTGTTCGCCGTCCCACAGGGCCGCCTGGAAGCTCGCCCACGACGTCAGGAGAGCGGCAATCGAAAGCACGATCGCCGCAAGGGTGTCCGAGATCGCGCTGGCGCGTTCGCTGGTTTCCGACTGGCTCATGCCGTCATTATGAAGTGCGCGCGAGCGTTGACTATCGGGAGAGACCGCGCGCCGCCCTAGGGACAACCCTGATAGAAGCCGCGCCCCACTGGCCCGATAGTTACGTCATTCAGCTAGGGAGCAACCTCATGATCCTGCGTGCGGCGACATTGGCGTGTGCCATCCTCCTGACCTCGTGCACGGCGACGCCGAAGGTGAACTTCGATGCAGACCCGCAGGCCGCGTTCGGGACCTACAAGACCTACAGCTGGGCCTACAACGTGGCACCGGCGGGCGCCAACCCGCTGCTGGTCCAGAAGGTGAAGGCGTCGGTGAACAGCTACCTCGCCTCGCGCGGATACACGCCGGGTGAGCCGGGCGACTTCGCGATCGGCTTCACGCTCGGCGCGCGGGACCGGGTGGAGGTGACGCAGCTTGGCGGCTACGGCCCTTATTACCGTCCTTGGGGTGCGTGGGGCGGCGGATGGGGAGGCGGCCAGGTCGATGTGCGGAACGTTACGGATGGGACGCTGGTGGTCGATATCTACGACACCAAGGCAAAGTCGCCCGTCTGGCACGGCACCGCAACACAGGAGGTGTCCGGTGACAACATCAGCCAGGCAGGTGTTGATACCGCCGTCAGCGCGGTGCTGGCGAACTTCCCGCCGCCTCCGCCAAAGAAGTGACCGGCAGATGACCGAGACTTCCGAGCCAACGGCCGGCGCGCCGAAGCGTCCCAAGCGGATCAGGCTTCCCCGCATACCCGAGGTCCCCGAGGTTCAGGGAAAGAAGTCAGACGAGGCATCGATCCAACTGTCCCAGTACCGCAGCAAGCTTTCGACCTTCCGCACGGGGCTTTCGGAACACCGCACCGACCTGTCCGAATTCCGCACCGACCTTTCGCAGCACCGCACCGACCTGTCCGACCACCGGACGGAGATGTCGATGCGGCGCACCGGCATGTCTTTCCAACGCACGCGGATGAGCGCGGACCGGACGCTGATGTCGGAGATGCGGACTTCGCTGTCGCTGATCGGTTTCGGCTTCACGATCTACCAGACGTTCCAGAAGCTGCACCAGGCCGGCGTAATCCTGCAGAGCCAGGCACCGCGCAACTTCGGTTTGGCGCTGATCGTGCTGGGCGTGCTGCTGCTGGTCGGCGGCATCGTGCGGCACCTGCAGTACGTCTCCGAACTACGCGGGATGCGGCATCTCATGGCGCAGGACGGTCTGGTCCATGCCGAGACCCGGTTTCCGATCTCGGTCACGCTGATCGTGGCGGTGCTTCTGATCGCGCTGGGCGTCGCGGCGTTCATGGGCATCGTCTTCGATTTCGCGCTGTTTCGATGACCATGGCGACGCGCCCGCGACAAGCCGAGACCCGGGCCATGGAATGGATCCCGGGCGGCCACTTCACGATGGGTTCCAACCACCACTACCTGGAGGAAAAGCCCGAGCGCATCGTGGTGGTGCCCGGCTTCTGGATCGACCGCACCCCCGTGACCAACGCCGAGTTCGCCCGGTTCGTGACCGAGACCGGCCATCGCACCGCGGCCGAGATCGCGCCGGACTCGCGCAATTATCCCGGGGCGCTGCCGGGTATGCTGGTGCCGGCCTCGCTGGTCTTCCAGCCACCCGTCCGCCCCGTCGATCCCAGAGGACCTGCGAGCCAGTGGTGGGACTATCGGGCCGGTGCCGACTGGCGCCGTCCCGCCGGTCCCGGCAGCGGCATCGACGACATCCTCGACCACCCAGTCGTCCATGTCGCGCTTGCCGACGTCGAGGCTTACGCTGCATGGGCGGGCCTGTCGCTCCCCGCTGAGGCGGAGTGGGAGTTCGCCGCTCGCGGCGGTTCGGAGGGTACCGAGTTCGCCTGGGGGGACG
>NZ_AKKE01000107.1 GCF_000281975.1 Novosphingobium sp. AP12
ATTATCGGCTTCGGCTGCTGGTCGAAGGCGGCTTCGTTCGCCTGCGCCGCGAGGGCCTGAACCGGTTCGCCGAGATCCTGAAACAGGAGGTCGGCCAGTGATGGCGACCGTTATCCTTTACGCGCGGGCGGTGGCGATGGTGCTGGGTGGAGCCGCCCTGGGCTTCGTCTGGGGACTGGCCGAGCTGCTCGCAAGATCCTGATCCCCGGCGCCTGCGCCACCTGAGTGCATCTGCAAACTGAAGAGGTGAATATGGCTACCAAACGTAGTCCGAAGACGCGCGTCCAGGCTTCAGTCCTGCTTGGTGCGCTGAAGGATGTCCTGGAGATCATCGAGGCGCGCAACACCATCCCGGTGCTGTCGCACGTGCTGATCGAGGTCGAGGACCAGCAGCTTACAGTAATGGCCAGCGACCTGGATCAGTGGGCGACACGCAACTGTGCCACGGCCGACCGCGACGGACCAGACAGCCGTGAGTGGCTGACCAGCTTACAGGCATTTTCCGTCTGCCTGCCGGCGAAGAAGCTGGCGGCGGTGCTGACCGAGCTGGACAGCGAGGCCATGGTGCGGATCGAAGTGCCATCTGCATGGTCGAAAGAATGGTCCGGGCAGGCGACGGTGTCGGCCGGCGCTGCGCGCTTCAAGCTGAACGCGCTGCCCGTGACAGAATTCCCCGCGCCTCCGCCGATAGACTTGGACGGGTTCTTCGAGCTGCCATGCAGCCAGCTGGGCGACGTCCTGGCAGCCGTGAAGCATGCGATCTCGACCGAGGAGACGCGCTACTACCTCAACGGCGTGTTCATGCACCCGGTCGACCTGGACCTGCGGTTCGCGACGACCGATGGCCATCGTCTCGCGCGCCTGAGGATGGACGGGCCCGTGGGTTCCACCAGTTATCCTGCGGTGATCGTCGCCCGCAAGACGGTGGCTGTGCTAGAGAAGCTGCTGGCCCATGCCGACAAGGCGGCCAAGGGCAGCGAAGGCGAGCCGCCCGTTGTGCTGATCGAGTGCAACGCGACGGGATCGCGGCTGCAGTTCACGATGCCGACCGAGGGTGACGGCGAAGTCACCTTGATCGCGAAGACGATCGACGGTGAATTCCCGGACTACGGCCGCGTCATCCCGAGTGACCCCAAGGAGCGGGTCACAGTCGCCCGCTCAAGCCTGGCGGCCGTCGTCAAGCGAGTGGCCGTGATGGCCGAGGGCGAGACGCGGATCGTGAAGTTCGCGTTCGACGAGGATCGGCTGACAGTCTCGGCCCGGTCGATCGACGTGGGCGAGGCGAGCGAGGATCTCGCTTGCGAGTACCGCGGGCCCGCGTTCGAGCTGGGCTTCAACAGCAAGTACCTGCTCGCCGCGCTGGGCGCGATCGCGAGCGACGTCGTGGCGCTGCGCTGCGACGGCGACGGGGCCAGCGCCGTTCGTATCGCCGGGTGGGAGGATGAAGACGAGGTCGGCGCCCTTCTCCAGGTCCTTATGCCGGCGCGCGTCTGATGTCGGCCTATTCGGACCTCGGGCCGCAGGGCCCAACGCGGATGGAGGTTTGCCTGCTGGCGACCGAAGTCATGCGCATGGCCCAGCAGGCCCGCGAGATGTGCGGGACCGGACCGGGGCTAGACCTGCCACGCGCCATCCGCACCCTGCGCAAAGCGCGGGATCTGATGGCCGGGATTGCGAGCGAACCGGAGGGCGACGATGCCGACGGTTGACGAGCGCAAGGCCGAGGTGCGGCGGCGGCTGACTATCGGCGACGTGATCGCCGCCAGCTGGAAGCTGACCGGCTCGGCGGGGAACGGCCGGCGCCGCGCGAAGTGCGAATTCCACGGCAGCGATTCGCTGAGTTTCAGCGTGAAGGACGCGGACAAGGGCGACGGCTTCGGCCACTGCTTCGGCTGCGCCTGGCACGGCGACATGTTCAAGTTCGTGATGGACCTGAAGGGCTGGACCTTCATGGATGCGCTGGCCGACCTCGAGCGGATGGCTGGCATCTGCGACACCGGCGGCGACGATCGCGCGGCGCGCGGACCGGTGCAGCGGGTGAAGACCGAGCAACCACGGCGCCAAGCGCAGCGGCCGAAGATCGATACCCTCGACATGGGGCGCTGGATTTGGCGCCACGCGCGCCGCGACGATCGCACGGTGCGGCAGTACTTTATGGGGCGCGGCGTTCCGGAGGCTCAGACAGGCGCGGAGCGCCTCGCACAATTTCGCTACATGTCGGACTGCCCGTGCTTCCCCTGGGAGGTCGGCACGGACCCGCGCAAGGTGCTGACGGCGCCGGCGATCATCGCCCTAGTGCAAGTGCCCACGATGATGGGTGAGTTTCCGGCGCTGGAATGGGTGCCGGTGGGTGTGCACGTCACGTTCCTGAACCCGGAAGGCACCGGGACGATGAAGCGCCGCGCGCCCTGGGCGAAGCCGGACGACAAGAACCCCTGGCTTCCGAAGCGCGTGATGCTGGGCCCGACCGGGCGCGGGTGCGTGGTGCTGGGCGACTATCGGCCGGACGCGCAGCTGTGGGTGGGCGAAGGCAACGAGACGGTGCTGTCCGCCATGGCGATCGGTGGGGCGCATGCCGGCGACGTCGGGATTGCAGCGCTCAGCCTCGACAACCTGCAGGGCGGAATGCGCAAGTGGCGCAACAACGTGTGGCCGCTGTTCGACGTGCGGCCCGATCCGGAAAAGCCCTGCTTCCTCATCCCCGGGCACCGCGGCGACGTGGTTGGCCTCGTCGACGCCGACATGAGTCCGCTGCGGGGCCAGAAGCACCCGCGCACCGGCCAGTACCTGGGCGAGGCGCTGGTCGAGCACAAGGGCGGGCCGATCGTGCGGCGTGCGGTGACCGGCGCCGAGCGCGCACGGATCTGCGGCGAGCTGATGGTCAAGGGCTGGCGCTCGATCGGGTGCCGCGCGCGGGCCGTGCAGCCGCCTGCGGGCATGGATTTCAACGATGCAGTTCAGGAGATGGTATGACCGACGCAACGAACAGCGCCGTGGAAGCGGTGGCGCTCAAGCCCTGCCCGAACCCATGGTGTGCCTCACACGACAAAAGTGACCCTGAACTGTTCGCCGCTCATCGACCGATCGTGATGCCAAACCGGCACTCTTCTGGTTGGTCGGTCGCATGCCCGGTGTGCCCCCTGCAGATTCCCTACAAAGCGTCCGAGGCCGAAGCCGTTGACACATGGAACGATCGTGCCTCCATGCCCGCCGCGAGCGAGGGGGATTGGTCCGAGGCATGGTCTGGACCTTGCACAGTGGGCAACATGATCGCGAACCTTCGCACGCTGCCACCTGAAACTCCTCTCTACAGCGCTTACCACATCAGCCGGAAGGATGCTCCTTCGCTGCTGCGCGTGCGGCGGCCGACGCTTTCCCGCGAACGAGTGGATGGCATCACGATCAAGACTGGTGACGAGCGCGTACCCTACAGCGCCGTTATATGGTCGCATCCGAAAGAACCTGACCCCGCCCCCTCCGATCAGGAGAAGCTGGTGGAGGAGTTGGTCGAGGCGTTGGGCGCGAGCATTGAAGCGCTCGCGATGTGCGAACCACGAACGCAACACGGCGCGAAATGCCAGAACGATGCGATTTTGAACGGACACGGCCTCATCACCCGCGCCCGCCAAAGCGGGGAGACGTCATGAGTGACGATCGACTGCGCGGCCTCGTGAAGGCCATCCAGTCCTACAATCAGGAAATCGGCGACGCCATGGAAGGGCGGCGCGGTGTGTACGAGCAGGCGGCCGCCATGGGGTACGATCGCAAGACGATCCGCAACCTGGTGCGGCGCATGGGCATGAACCCGACCGATCGCGATGCCGCGGACGAGTTGCTGGCCCAGTACGAGGCCGACATGGGCGTTGCCGGCCATGCCACTGCGCATGCCGACGCTGGGCCGCCCGCCAAGCGCGAGAAGTTCGTCGCGCCGCCGAATTCCAGCAGCGAGGACCAGCTGCGCGCCATCATCAGCAAGGTGCTCGAGCTGCGGGCCGAGCGGGTAGAGATGCGCAACACCATCGCCCTGGAGCTGAAGAAGGCGCGCGCATCCGGCTTCGATCCGCGCAAGATCACCGAGGCCTGCCTGTGGTTGGAGAAGTGCGACAAGCACGGCCGCGACATGATGCTGGCCAGTGAGGAGCTGTTCCAGATCTACCGCGAGATCGGTGACGGGCCGCAGCCTGCCCCGAAGATCGAGGGCGACAGCAAACTGGTCGCCATGTTCGCCGGCGCGGCTCCGGCCGAGAAGAAGGCGCCCACCATCAAGCAGCGGCAGGCCAGTGCGGCCGTCGCCTATGCGCAGATCAGTAGAATGAACAGGGGGTTGAAGTGACGGGGCAGATGATCCCGGTTCCAGTGAATGATCCGCTGGAGCTGGCATGGTTCGAATTGAACGATTACGGAAATGCGCGCCGCCTCGAGGCGCTGTCGAAGGGTCTGCTAAAGTGGGTAGACGACCGCTTCTGGGTGGCTTTCGACGGCAAGCGCTGGTCCGAACGCGAGGGCGGGTTCCGCGCCCGCGCCGTCGCCCACGAGGTTGCCCAGCATATCCATGACGAGGCGCTGGCGCTGTCGCAGCTGATCGGCAGCCAGAAGGACCCCGACGGCCGCGCCCTGATTGATCGGTACGGTGACTGGTGCACGCCCGAGCTGGCGATCGATCGCCTCTCGATGCTCCATAAGTGGGCCATGAAGTCGGGCAACGCGGCCCAGACGGCGGCGATGCTGACGCAGGCCCGGGACATGGCGAGCATGCGCGCCTGGTCCGAAGACTTCGACAAGGATCCGCTAACGTACAACGTCCAGAACGGCACGCTGCGGTTTGTGCGCCGGCAGGCCGATGGCAAGTGGGTGGAGTTGTTCCAGGACCAACACGCGCCCGGCGATATGCTGATGCAGATCTCCAACTGGGTATATGATCCGAAAGCGACGTGCCCGATGTGGCTGGAGCGCCTGGAACTGATCCAGCCCGAGGCCGAGCAACGTGCCGTGTTTGCCCGCATGTACGGCCAGACGCTGACCGGGTTGACGGATTGCGAGGAGTTCTATGTCCACAAGGGCGCCGGCGGCGACGGCAAGACGAAGACCCATGAGGTGATCTCTCACGGGCACGGCGACTACTACCGCCATGCCAAGGTGGCGACGTTCCTGAAGCCGGCCTTCCAGAAAGGCGGCAGCGAACACAGGTCCGACCTGGTGCGCCTTTCCGGCGACCTGCGGATGGTGATCTGCGACGAACCGCCGCTGCATGCGACGTGGGATGGCGAAACGCTGAAACAGGTGACGGGCGGCGGCAACGTGACAGCGCGGGGGTCGAATGAGCGCACCGAGATAACCTTCAAGCCGCGATGGAAGCTGTTCGTCGAAGTGAACCCGACACCGAACATGCCGGGCGACGACAAGGGCTTTCGGCGCCGATTCCGCCTCATCCGCTGGCCGGTGGACCTGTCGAAGACGAAGGATGGGTTCGAGCCCCCTGCTCAGCTGTTCAAGCGGCTAACCAGCGAGCTGAGCGGCATCTTCAACTGGCTGATCGCAGGGTGCCTGGACTGGCTAGGCGATCGGCGCGTGCCGGTGCCGCAGATCGAAGCGGAGCAGCTGGCCGACTTCTGGGCATCGTCGAGCCCGCTGGGTGAATGGATCTCTGAGCGCTGCGAGACGGGCGATCGGGAGGTTCACACCCCGTCGAAGGTGCTGCTGGACGACTTCCGGGAATGGATGGAGCGGAACGACCTCGACGAGGAGCAACGCAAGAAGTGGACCCCAACGAAGTTCGGCAGGGACCTCTCCCAGCGTACCCACATCAGTAAGAAGGACGGCAGGGGCAACAAGGTGCGCGTAGGCATTCGCTTGCGCATCGCAGGGGACCTGATCGGCGGGAGTGCTCAGGGTGCGCCCGATAGGTCAACCCAGCAGCCGGCGGAGCCGGCTCGCGGTTTCGGGGCCGATCGGGAGGGACTGGATCGGCGCGACGATTGGTCAGAACGGGGCTTCGGTGACGAAGATTTGCTCGGCGATGACTGAGCCCGCGCGCGCCTTGGCCCAGCTTACGGATAGTTACGGATGGTTGGGGCAACTGTCCGTACATTGCGGGGGTGCGCGGGGTCGGCTAGCATCGATCGCGACCGATTGTTGCTGGCCTCGTGCCCGATACGGATGGTCATACGGATGGCTGAACGGACGTTTCAAGGCCCTACCATCCGTAGTCTCAGGCCGCAGAAACCCTCGTGTTTCGCGCCAGTACGGATGGTTACGGACGGTTCACTAGGTCCTCGTCATCTACATGCGCCTATGCGCGCATGGGCTTTGAACCTGTGCGCCCTCCAACCGTCCGTACCGTCCGTATTCAAATTGATGTTGTTGTTTGAGGGGAAAAATAATGAACGTGGTTACGTGGCAAGAGGCAGAGGACACGCTCACTGCTGCCATCGAGTACCTCGGCGCGATGCCCGATCGAGAGCGCGCCTTCCTCGCCGCAGGGCAGCGCTCGGCATGGCCGGCGATCGTGCGGGACCTGCAGTCGGACTATGCCGATGCGGAGGCCAGCCCCTCGCCGCAGCTGACGAGGCGCTGCGCCAACCTCGTGGAGCGCATGCTGACCGGCGAGCGGCCGCTGGCCAATGCAATCCCTGAGGGCCATCGTCCACTGGTGGGCAAGGTGATCGTGATGAAGCGCTGGCCTGGACCTGATGGGTTCGGGTGGGACCATGTCTACCGCTCGACGGGTGGCCAGCTGTTCAACATCGCTCGTCGGTGCGTGCTGCCCACCACCAGCGACGGCATGCGCAAGGCTTACGAGCGGGCGATCGGGCGCTTGGCGGTTGCTCTCGACATGGCGTCCAATCGAGTAGCGTAGGGATTGGACAGGGCGGATGGTGCGCGACTCGTGCTCTATCCTTTGTCCAACGCGTCAAGAGTCTCAGATTTTGGACACGAAAATAAAGGGTGTCCGTTTGGACAAGTTTATGGGGTAGCCAGTGGGCACGCTGAGGTCATTGCGACCACAGACGTGTCTCTCCCCTGCGGCGGGCGGTCAGGCTTCGGCTTGGCCGCCCGCTGTCGTTTCAGGCTTGTGATCATGGGTAAGCTCAAGGCCATGCCCCCTCGGGTGGCTGGCATGGCGCCCAGGGTGCGCGCGATGCCCAAGGTGGCTGACCGGTTCTACCAGTCGCCCGAGTGGGCCGAGGCGCGTCGCCTCCAGCCCAACAAGTGGTGCGCGATCTGCGGTTCCACCAAGCGCCTGATCCTCGACCACAAGGTCGAGCGGAAGGATGGCGGCGCCGATCTCGACCCGCTCAACCTCGAATGGCTCTGCCTACCCCACCACAACACGAAGACGGCCGAGGCTAAGGCACGGCGGGCGCGCGGCGGTCGGTGACCCCTGCCCTCGTCCGCCGAGGTCGATCGGGAGGGGGGTGGTCGAAAGTTCGGGGGGTCGGCGGCCCCTGTACCGCATCCCGTCCCATTCGGAGGTTTTTTTCGTGTCGAGTGATGTTTCGAGCAAGTCAGGGCGGCCGGGTTGGTTGCCGTTCGACCTGCTCGGCCATCCGGTGCCCCCAAACAAAGGCGAGCGCGGGCGTGACCAGCACGTGCCAACCGCAGAAAACCTAGAGAAATTGGTCCTGCTGTTCGGCATGGGTCGGACCGAAGTGGACTGCGCGGCGGCCATCGGCGTGTCGGTGCCGACCATGCGGAAGCATTATTTTTCGAACCCCGACCTGAAGCGCGCCAAGCGCCACGCCGGGCTTCGCCTCGAGGCCGAGCTGCTGCAGCGGCTGAACCAGCAGTCGATCGATGGGAAGACGTCTGCGACCGAGAAGCTGCTTAAGCGCCTGGACAAGTCGCGGCTCGGCCCGGCGCCGGTGGGGCCCACGAAGGCAACGAAGCGCAAGGGCGTGAAGGAAGAGCGGCGCGATGCGGCATGGGATGCCGGCCGCGAGGATAACGGTTGGGGCCCTCTGCTGCATGGCCCCATCGGCAACGCCTAAATGGACACTTGGAACTTCGCGTGCCTGGACTGGAAGGAACGGCTACGCGATGGCCGGAGCCTGATACCTGACCTCCCTCTGGATCGGGAGATGGCGAGCCGGGCTGTACAGATCTTCAACAAGCTGCGCCTGCCCGACGTTGGAGACCGGCCAGAAATGCGGGTGGCGGCGGGCGACTGGCAGCGCGACACAGTCGCGGCGCTGTTCGGTTCGATGATGCCGGACGGCCGCCGTCGGGTGCGCAAGATCTTCGAGCTGGTGCCCAAGAAGAATTCGAAGACGACGAAGGCCGGCGCGATCGGCGTGACGGCACTGCTGATGGACCCGGAGCCGCGGCAGCCATACTACCTCTTCGGACCGACGCAGGAGATCGCGCAGCGCGGTTTTAACCAGGCCGAAGGCATGATCATGGCCGATCCGGTTCTGCAACAGCGGTTCCACGTCAGGGCACATCTCAAGACAATCGTCGACCGGGTAACCGAGTCCACCCTCAAGGTGCAGACCTTCGACGAAAAGGTCTCGACTGGTGGCATCCCGAAAGGGGCGATCATTGATGAGCTGCATATCCTGGGCAAGGTTCACTACGCGAGCCGAGTTCTAGGGCAGATCTACGGTGGCATGGTCTCGCGACCAGGCGCGTTCCTATACATGATCACGACACAGTCGGACGAGCCGCCGGCAGGCGTGTTCAAGGAAGAGTTACAGTTGGCGCGCGCTATCCGCGACGGTCGGCTGACGGGCGAAGGCGCAACGACGCTGCCGATCCTGTACGAGTTTCCCGAAGAGTTCCAAGTCGACCCGAAGCAGCCATGGATGGAGCCGACCTGCTGGCCCATGGTGCTGCCGAACCTTGGCCGATCAGTCCAGATCGACCTGCTTCGGCCGCAGTTTTACGAGGCCAAGGAGAAGGGATCGGCGGAGTTAGCCCGCTGGGCTTCTCAGCACCTGAATATCGAGATCGGCCTTGGCCTGCACTCCCAGCGGTGGCGCGGAGCTGATCACTGGCTGGGTGCCACCGAGCCGGCTTTGACGCTGGAGGATCTGCTTTCGCGTTGCGAAGTCGTAGTCTGTGGCGTGGACGGTGGCGGATTAGACGACCTCTTCGGCGTGGCCGTACTCGGTCGCGAGCGCGTGACCGGGACCTGGTTGAGCTGGGCCCGCGCTTGGGTGCAGCGAAACGTCGTTATGGCGGTCGACGGCAAAGAGCCGCTGCGCAAGGACATCGCTCCGCGGCTGCTCGACTTCGAGCGTGAAGGCACGCTGGTGCTTTGCGACAGCGCCACTCAGGACATTGAGGAAGTGGCTGCCGTTGTTGAGCAGGTAAGGGACAGCGGGCTGATGCCCGATAAGGGCGCAGTCGGGATTGACCCTTTGGCAGTCGGCGGCCTGGTTGATGCGCTGACCGGTATTGGCCTGACCGACGACCAGCTCGTCGCGATCGGGCAGGGATTCAAGCTTTCGTCGGCGGTGTGGAGTTCGGAGCGCAAGTTGCGCGACGGGACTCTGCGCCATGACGGATCGGACATGATGGCCTGGTGCGTGGGTAACGCGAAGGCCGAACAGCGAGGAAACGCGGTGTACATCACCAAGGAAGCGGCAGGGAAGGCGAAGATCGACCCCTTGTGCGCGCTGTTCAACGCTGTGAAGCTCATGGAGCGCAACCCGGTCGCCGGGACCGGTGTCCGCGTTTCGATCGATGACTGGATCGCCGGGATGCGCGCGGCGTGACGGGTTACAAGCTCTCGTCGGCCGCGAAGAAAGCGGAGGCCAGCTATAGGGCTCCTGCCGTGGCGCCGGCGGCCAAAAACACGTGGACGCCTGATGGCGGGCGCGCGTCCCTTCATGACCGGGACAACTTCGTTACCAACCGTGTCACGGTCGCTGACCATTCCGACCACATCGCTTGCAGCAATCCGCTTGGGCTCTCAGCTACCTATGCCTGTGTTAACCTGATCGCGGGGACAATCGCGAGCCTCTCGGCCACCGTGTTTCGCCGCGACGCTGACGGAATTCGGCGCGAGGCGACCAATCACCCGCTCTACTGGGTGCTGAAGCTCGACCCGAACTTCGACGACAGCGACTATGAATTTTGGGAATTCCTCGCCGCTTCGATCGAGCTGCAGGGCAACGGTTACGCCGAAAAGTTCAAGAACGGTGCCGGGCACGTATCCGCGCTGATCCCAGTGTCGCCGATCGGCATGGACGTGCGACGCATCGCGAGCGGCGCTCTCGAATACGAGTGGGTCGAGGATGGTACTCGCAAAGTCCGCTCCCAGGACGAGATGCTTCACATCCGCGGTTTTGGCGGCAATCGCAGGAAGGGCGGGTCAACGCTGTCCATGTGCGCTGGTGCGTTTCAGTCGGCGATGGCGACCGACTCCACCGCAGCCCAGATGTTCAGCAATAGCGTCGTTTCCAGCGGCGTTCTGACGGCTGAAGACAAGCTAGACGGCCCCCAGCGTGCCGAACTGGAGCAGCTGCTTCAGGACAAGTTTGTCGGTGCGCTCAATGCAGGGCGGCCAATGCTGCTCGACGGTGGCTTGAAGTGGCAAGCTCTGTCGATCTCACCCGAGGACGCGCAGTTGCTCGATAGCCGCAAGTTCGGCGGTGAAGAGATCTGCCGTATCTTCGGCGTGCCGCCGGCGATGGTGGGTTACGGCGACAAATCGTCCAACTGGGGCACCGGCAAGGAAGTCGACGTCCTGGGCTTCATCAAGTTCACGCTGCGTAAGCGTCTGCGCCGAATCGAGCGCGCGATGATGAAGCAGCTGTTGACCCGCGCCGAGCGCCAGTCGGGCATGACGATCGAGTTCAACCTTGAGGGCCTGCTGCGCGGCGACAGCGCCGGGCGCGCATCGTTCTACCAAATCATGGTCCGCTTGGGCCTGATGACCCGCAATGAAGCGCGGGCCCTTGAAAACCTGCCGCCCATACCAGGCGGTGACGTGGCGATGGTCCAAATGCAGGACGTGCCGCTTACCACTGCCATCGAGCAGGCAAAGGACGACGCCAATGCAGCTTAAGAACAGTGCGCTGAAGGTGCGCGACTTCGATCTGTCGGTGAAAGCCGAGGACATCTCCGACGACGGTCTGTTCACCGGGTACGGCTCGGTCGCCAATGTGGTCGACAGCTACAACGAGATTGTCGCGCCGGGCGCGTTTAAGAAGAGCCTTGCTGATCTGAAGGCGAAGAAGCGCAAGGTGCCGGTGCTCTGGCAGCACCGCTCAGCAGAGCCGATTGGCGTCTACGACGATCTCGTCGAGGATGATGCGGGCCTGCGCGTCCAAGGACGCCTATTGGTCGACCATGTCGCCCAGGCGAAGGAAGCGCATGCACTGATGCGCGTCGGCGCCGTCACCGGTCTTTCGATCGGCTACTGGGTGCGCAAGTCGTCCTACGACGAGAAAACCGGCATTCGTACGCTGCTCGAGGTGGACCTGATCGAGGTCAGCCTGGTGACTTTCCCCGCCAACGACGATGCGCGCATCGACGCGGTCAAATTCAAGCTCGCCCATGGTGAGCTGCCCACTCTTCCTGAATTCGAGCGGCTCCTGCGCGAGGCAGGCTTTTCGAAGACGAAGGCCGCGGTCGTTGCCGCGCACGGCCTTCCCCATCTGCTCCGGAGCGAGTCCGGCGGATCTCCCGAACCCAGCGGCGCTGACTTCCTCGCTGCCCTGCTGGGCAACTGAACCCCAGGCAGGTTTCCTGCCGATCCAAGGACTGACGCACATGATGAAGAAGATGATGCTCCTCGGGGCAGCCTCGGCCGCGTTCGCCGTAGGCCCCATGACCGCGCGCGAGATCAAGGCCGGTCGCTACCTTCGCGGTCCGGAGGACCACCCCAATCCGCCGAAGACCGCTGCCCAGCTGGCGTCCGAGGTGAAGGCCGACTTCGAGCGTAAGCACGACGCGGTCAGGGAAATCGCCGAACAGGCACTCACCGAAGCCAAGAGCGGCAACACCCTGGCGACCAGCCTGAAGGAGAAGGCTGACGAGCTGGTCACCAGCATGAACGAGTCGAAGGCTCGCCTGGACGACCTCGAGCAAAAGCTCGCGCGCGAGAACCACCGCGGCGAAGACGGCCAGACCGCCGGCGAACGCTTCACCGGTGACGAAGGGTTCAAGTCCTTCGCCGGCCAGACCCGGCCCCGCGGTCGCCACGTCGTCGAGGTGAAGGACATCACGTCGCTCACCACCGACGCCGCTGGCAGCGTCGGCGCCCTCGTTCAGCCGACCCGCGTCGGCCCGGTGCCGCTGCAGCAGCGCCGTATGACGATCCGTGCCCTGCTGGCGCCTGGCACGACGGCCAGCAACCAGATCGAGTATGAGCGCGAGAAGCTGTTCACCAACAACGCAGCGCCCGTTGCCGAAGGGGCGGTCAAACCCCAGTCGGAAATGCAGTTCGAAGACGCGACCGCGAATGTCCGCACCATCGCGCACTGGATGCGCGCATCGGTGCAGATTCTGGCGGACGTGCCCGGCCTGCGCTCGATGATCGATAACCGCCTTCGCTACGGACTTGCCTTCGCGGAAGAAACCCAGCTCCTGAACGGTTCGGGCACCAGCCAGAACCTGCCGGGACTGGTCACCAACGCTACGGCATACGCGGCGGCCGGCAGCCTCGTCGCAGCGACGCCTGTCGATGTGATCCGCCTCATGATCCTGCAGGTCGCTCTCGCCGAGTATCCCGCGAACGGGATCGTGCTCAACCCGATCGACATGGCGGCGATCGAGATGCTGAAGGATACCCAGGGCCGTTACCTGATCGGTAATCCGCAGGGCACCATCGACAAACGGCTCTGGGGCCTTCCGGTCGTCGAAACGCAGGCAATGGGCGTCGACAAGTCTCTCGTCGGCGCCTTCGACCTCGCGGCGCAGATCTTCGATCGCCAGGACGCCACTGTCGAAGTGTCGACCGAAGACCAGGACAACTTCGTCAAGAACAAAGTGACGATCCGCGCGGAAGAAAGACTCGCGCTGGCGATCTACCGGCCGCAAGCGATCGTCTACGGCGATCTCGGTCGCGTTGCCTGATGACGCTGGGGCGGGCCGCGGCCCGCCCCTCTTTCCCTGCAACTCTATCGGAGAAGCGAGATGATCAAGGCCATCCTCACCAAGCCCCTCAACGGCGAGCCCGAAGGTTCGCCCGGCGAGTTCAACAAGACCGATTTCGAAATGCTCGAGCAGCTCGGCGCCGTGAAGCGGGCGCCGGCCGACGATCCGGAGCCGGAGCCAGAGCCGGAGACAGAGCAAACACCGACACCCGAGTCTGCGCCTGCCAAGGCCGCTGTTGTGCCGGCGAACAAGATGGCTGTCGCGCCCGCCAACAAGGCCGGGAAGGCAGACTGATCGCGTTGACTGACGGGACCCGCAGATGATCTTCGAGCTGCTTCACGTACCGTTCCCGGGAGGGTACGGCGACGCGATCCTACCGATCGAGGCTTGCAAGGCTCATCTGCGGGTTGACGGTGAAGACGAAGACGACCTGATCGCAGCGCTACGTGACGCGTCGATCGACTTCGTGGAGCGCTATTGCCAGATCAAGCTTGCGCCGACCGAAGGCATTAAATGGACGGCCGGAGGGTTTCCCTGCAGCACCGCCCAAGCATTGCCTCTCTCGGTTTCTCCGGTCAGGTCCATTACTTCGATTGGATGGCTGGATGCCGCCGGCGCGGCGGTTGAGGGCGACGTCGGCAACTTCCGGCTTACCCAGCGCGGCGACCTGGCTCCGGCAATTGGCGGCAGCTGGCCGTCCGGGATCGGCGGGGGCGTCTCAATCGTCTTCGCTGCCGGATACGATGCTGAAGCGGCGCCGCCGTCCTTGCTTGTCGCTGTTCGGATGTTTCTCGGCCATCTGTACAAGAACCGTGAGGCGGTGACCGATCGTGGCACAGAAGCCGAGGTGCCGTTCGGCGTTCGCCAGCTCTGCGCGCCGTTCCGCCGGATGCTGATCTGATGTTTCCGGCCGGATACTTCAATCGCCGCATCCGCATCGAGCGGCCGACCGCAGATGACGCTTTCGATGGCGCAGGGCTTGGCCAATGGGCTCCGGTGCTAGTGGTCTGGGCGAACCTGCAGGACAACCTCCCGAGCCGGGGCGAGAAACTGGCCGAAGGCATCAACGTAGCCAACCGGCCGACGCGCGTGCGCATACGGTTTCGCTCTGGCGTCACCGACGACATGCGGTTTTCGATCGGCAAGATGGTGAAAGGCGAGGACGGGGTAAAGGTCTGGCAGGCCGACCGGATCGTTCAGATTATCTCCGGGCCCGCAGAGCTGGGCAACCGCGAGGCGTTGGAATTCATGGTCGAAGAGTATCGGCCAGCAGGTAACGCGGCGTGACCGTCACCATCCGCGGGCGAAGCGATGTTAGCAAATACATCGCGAGCCTCCCTGACCAGCTGGCCCGGCGCGTCCTACGCGGCGCTGCTCGCACGGGCGCGGCCGTCGTCGCCACAGAAGCAAAGGAACGCTCCATTTCCGAGGAAGTCTCGGAGAGCATCCATGTGACGACCAAGATCGAAGAAGGGCGCATAATTGGCCGTGTAATCGTCAAAGGGCCCGGCGCCTATATCGCGCCCTGGCTTGAATACGGCACCGAAGCGCACTTCATCTCGGTCGACGACAGCCAGCGCCAAGGGCTCAGCGTCCGCAAGGTGAATGAGCGTACGAAGGAAGGCTCGCTTGTTATCGGCGGCAAGTTCGTTGGCGCGACGGTGTTGCATCCTGGCGCCAGACCCAATCCGTTCCTGCGAGTGTCACTCGACTTCAAGGAAGCCGAGGCCGTGCGCGCCATGCAGCAATACATCAATACCCGGATCTCGCGCGGCAAGATCATCGGGCAGGACAAGGCTGACGGGGAATGACCGGTGCGGACATCATCGGTTCCCTGCTGCTCGGCAATGCAGCTGTGCTGAGCATCAGCCCCGCCGGGCAGATCAAGGAAGATAGACTGCCGGATGGCGTCCCTCTGCCGGCAATGCTCGTCCGTACCGTCACTTCGGTGGACCGGCAGCCGCTGAAGCGGG
>NZ_AKKE01000108.1 GCF_000281975.1 Novosphingobium sp. AP12
CCCCCCCCCCCCCCCCCCCCCCAGCCGGTGACGATCCGGTCGATCTGGGTCTGGGCCCCGCGTCCGTCCGATCCCGCCGCGATGGCGGTGGCATAAGGTCGGCCCTCGACCCGGCCGAGAAGCGGGTAATAGCAGCGGTCGAACATTTCCTTCATCATGCCCGTCATCGTACCCAGGTTCTCCGGGCATACGAACAGGTAAGCCTGCGCCGCCAGCAAATCCTGCGGCTGCGCATCGGCAGCGGCAATCGACCGCGCCGCGTCAGGGTCTTCCGAATTGGCCCCGGCATGAATTGCCTCGGCCATGGCGCGTGCTGCGCCGGTACGACTGTGCCAGAGAATCGCGAGCAAAGAATCAGCAGCCCTTGTTGCCTCCGCCGACGATACCGCCGATCGCGCCGATGCCACCCAGCATTCCGCCAAGGCCCGACTTCTTGGGCTTGCACGGCGGTTTCTTCTCGCCCTCCTCGCCTTCGTTGCCTTCGCCGGTCATCCCGGCTGCGCCCATCTCCATGCCCTGCGCCTGCATCCAGCTGGTCGTCGATCGGTGGCGGATGCGCGCGGTCCAGTCGGGCTTCCACGCGACCTTCGTATCTGCGGGGCGCGGCGGATAGGCGAAGCTCTCCTGCGGACCGAAGGCGGTGAGCGTGCCCACGCGGAAGTCCGGCGAGGCCGCGATCACCTCGGCCGGAACCGCGCAGCTCGTCGTGGCGGGGCCCATCAGCGTGCCGGACTTCACCAGCGAAGCCGCCTGCTCGGGTGAGACCCAGTCCGCCAAGCCCCCGCCGAACTGCCGGTCCGAACTGCTCGTCCACATCACCATGTCACCCATCTCGCCGCCCGGCCCCTGCTTGCCGCCGGTGACGAAGGCGAGCCAGGCCGTCGCGCCCGGAACTCCCGTCCAGGTCAGGCGCGAGGCGCCGCTCGGGAGCTTCGCGGTGGTAGAGGTGATCGGCGCCATGAAATCCCTGGCCAGCGTGAAGGCGATCTCGGGCGTATAACTGCTTACTACCTTGTGCGGGCCAACCAGCGAGCTATCGGCCTTCACGTACTTGTGATCCTCTGCCGGCCAGCGCGCGAACGTGCGGGAGTTCTCCGCTGTCGGCCCCCAGTCCCGGATGACCGCCGAACCGGGCATGCCCGGCGGAACCTGCCCCGCCGCGACCTTGGCGAAGTCGATGATCACCGGCTGGCCCTTGGGCGCATGTTCGCCGCAGCCCCAGAAGATCAGCAGGCGGCCCTTGGGCTTCTCGGGCAGCAGATCGGGCGTCTCCTCGGCGCGCGGCGGGATAGTGAGCGCCACCGACTTGCCCAGCTTCGCGGCGGGCGGCATGAAGTGGTCGGCCCTGGCCTTGCCACCTGCGGGCGCCTGCGCGGAGCCGAGGCGCAGGTAGAGCTCATGCTGGACCTGGCTGCCGCCCCCGCCCATCATCATGCTCATCGCCGCACCCATGCCGCCTCCCGCGCTCCCGAAACCGGACACGGTTCCCGCCCGCATGTCATAGCGTGCAATCGGCGCGGCATCGCCTGCGGCAAGTACCGCCATAGGCACGACGACGACCGGTACTGCCACCCATGCAAGCCGCAACTTCCTGCCGATGAGCATTTCGATGCCTCCCTCTCCCCGTTTCTTCGATCCTACTCAGTCGCGGCGCCTGCAACCAACGACAAATGCCGTCACGAAATGCGGGGACCGGCGAATTTCGGGCCCTTCCCGTCCCGGCGCGGAACGGGTAACGCGCGTGATTATGGAATCACGATCCGCAAGCGTCTTCGGGATCGATCGCTCGCTCACAGGCAAGGCCTGGCGCTGGCGCGGTGGCAACATGGACCTCAGTGACGGGTTCGGTGCGGGGCCTGCCGGGCTCGAGGACGACATCGTCACCCAGCTCCTGCTGTCCCGCGGCGTCGCCCGCGAAGACCTCGAGCGCCATCGCAACCCCTCGCTGCGCGCCTTCCTGCCCGACCCGTCCGCCTTCCGCGACATGGACGCCGCCGCCGAGCGTATCGCCCAGGCCGTCATGACCGGCGAGGCGGTGACCGTCTACGGCGACTACGACGTCGACGGCGCCACCAGCGCGGCGCTGCTCATCCTGCTGCTGCGCGGCCTCGGCCACGACGCGCGCTACTACATCCCCGACCGCCTGCTCGAAGGCTACGGCCCCTCGGGCGAAGCGCTGGTGCGCATCGCCGGCGAAGGTTCAAGCCTGATCGTGACCGTCGACTGCGGCGCGATGGCGCACGAGGCCCTGGAGATGGCGCACCAGGCCGGCGTCGACGTGATCGTGGTCGACCACCACAAGTGCTCGCCCGAACTTCCCCGCGCAGCAGCCCTGGTCAATCCCAATCGCCTCGACGAGGACGACCTTGCCGCCAGCCATGGCCACCTCGCGGCGGTCGGCGTGGCGTTCCTGCTGGCCGTGGCGACGGTCCGCACCCTGCGCAAGCGCGGCTTCTTCGAAACCCGGCGCGAGCCCGATCTGTTCGCCCTGCTCGACCTCGTCGCGCTCGGCACCGTGGCGGACGTCGCCGCGCTCCACGGGCTCAACCGCGCCTTCGTTGCGCAGGGCCTCAAGGTCATGGGCAAGCGCGAGAACATCGGCATGTCTGCGCTGATCGACGCCAGCCGGCTGAGCCGCGCACCGACCTGCAGCGACCTCGGCTTCGCGCTGGGTCCGCGCATCAATGCCGGCGGGCGCGTGGGCGAATCGACGCTCGGCGTGCGCCTCCTGACCACCACCGACCCCGACGAGGCGCGCGACATCGCCGCCCAGCTCTCCCGCCTCAACGACGAGCGGCGCGGGATCGAGCAGGCGGTGCAGGAAATGGCCGAGATGCAGATCGACCGGCAGCACAACCGCTCGGTGATCGTCGTCGCCGGCGAAGGCTGGCACCCGGGCGTCATCGGCATCGTCGCCGGGCGCATCAAGGAAAAGACCGGCAAGCCCTCTCTCGTCATCGCGCTCGGCGCCGACGAGGGCGGCAACGGCAAGGGTTCGGGCCGCTCGATCTCGGGCGTGGACCTGGGCGCCGCGATCATCGCCGCGCGCGAGATGGACCTGCTCGTCGCGGGCGGCGGACACGCCATGGCGGCCGGCCTGACGATCGCGCCGGGCAAGCTCGACGCACTGTCGGACTGGCTGGACACTCACCTTGCCACCGACGTGTCGCGCGCCAGCGCAAGCCAGTCGATGCTGCTCGACCTCGCGCTCTCGCCCGGCGGCCTCACCCCGCAGCTCGTGGAGACGCTGGAAAGCGCCGGCCCCTACGGCATGGGCTGGCCCGGCCCGCGCGTCGCCGTCGGCCCCGTGCGCATCGTCAAGGCCGACGTGGTGGGCGCCGACCACCTGCGCCTGATCGTCAGCGGGCCCGACGGCGGCCGCTTCAAGGCGATGGCGTTTCGCTCCGCCGAGAGCGAGATGGGCCAGGCCCTGCTCCACGCCTCCCAGGGGCGCCGCCTGTGGCTCGCAGGACGCGCGAAGATCGACGACTGGGGCAGCCGCCCCCAGGCCGAACTGCACCTCGACGATGCCGCTTTCTGCGACTGAAACGCCAACGTCATTTTTATCGCAGGCAGGGGGTTGACCCCCCCGCGGACCCCCGCTAGAGGGCCGGTCCTGCCTCCGGCGCAACCCGGTACGGCCCCTTCGTCTAGCGGTTAGGACGCGGCCCTTTCACGGCTGAAACACGGGTTCGATTCCCGTAGGGGTCACCATCCTTGGATGGTGTGGCAAACCGAAAATGGCTTAACGGCCCCTTCGTCTAGCGGTTAGGACGCGGCCCTCTCACGGCTGAAACACGAGTTCGATTCTCGTAGGGGTCACCATTTCTTTTCTCTCCAGCATCGGCATGTCCACGTGTCCTGTCAGCGACAGGCGCTCCACCCGCCGCTGCGCTTCGCCTGGTCGAGGTGCAGGTGGTTGGCATGCGCGGCGTTGTAGTCGGGCGACAGCACCGTCGAAAAACTCGTGCAAGCGCTGTCGCGTACCATGTGGAGGAAGCCGGAAACTTCCGGTGACGACCCGGTCGCGTCCCAATCCCTCAGGACGCTGATTCGCCGCCCATCCGCAAGCACGAAGCCCGCGATGTCGATCGCGTTGCCGGTCGCATGTTCGCTCCAGTTACCCTCGTCTCCTCCACCGATGCGACGGCAGTTGGCCGTGCCGAGGTACTGGATGCCCACGACGCGGCTACCCAGCGCTGCTTCGGCGGCTGGCTGGACGCCGTGCCGGAGCCACCAGGCGAGCCCCGCGTCGATCGCACAGGTCGCCTGGGCACCTCCCGGCCGCAGCGCGACGTCGAAGTGCGCTGGCGCGGCGAGCAGTTTGCGATCATCCCGCCTGCATGCCCCCTCGCCCGCCGCAGGAAGCGCCATCGCCGTGATGCCGCTGCGATCGAGGAAGGCACGGCATTGCACGGCGTCGCCCCGCAGCGCCGCCAGCTTGCGCGAAGTCGCCCAGCCCGCCGGATCGTCCAGGGCTAGGGGGGTCCACGGGTCGTGCTGGGGATGATCTCGCAGCCACGACCTCCCCGCCATGAACAGGCACGCCATGAGCAGGAAGGTCAGGACGATACGGTCGAGCGGGGGGAAGGCCATGCGGGAATAAGCCGCAAGGTCTAGCTTCGTTTCCTTAGTCCATCATCGCAAGGATGGCCCAGCCGAGCGCTGTCGCCGCGAGGAACAAAGGCCAGGACCAGTAGAAGCCGTGGCCCCGGACTAGGGCGTGCTCGATCGCCAGCATCCCCCCGCGCGAACCGTTCGATCCCATTACGCCCGCCACGATCCAGGTCAGCAGCGCCGCCGGGATCAGCGCCTTGAGAAATGCCATCAAGCTCTCCCTCTCGTCATGTCGTGGGCGAGTCATGGCAGCTTCGAGGTTAAGTGGTCGTTAGCGGGCCCGCGTTCGCTTCACCGCTTCAGGGCCACGGCGCACCTCATGCAATCAAGCGGCATGGAACGGCCCGGATTCCTCCAACCTTTCAGCGGCAAGGAGATGCATACATGACAATGATCCAGACCCGCGACGGCACCAACCTACGCGTCAAGACACTCGGCGCAGGTCGCCCGGTGGTCCTCATCCACGGCTGGCCGCTGTCGGCCGATTCGTGGGACCCGGTGATGATCGCGCTGGCTGAGGCCGGCTACCGCGCCATTGCGTACGACCGCCGCGGCTTCGGTCGCTCGGACCACGCCGACAAAGGCTATGACTACGACACGTTCACCGACGATCTCGCCGACGTGATGGCCGCGACCGGCGCAACCGACGACGTCGCGCTGGTGGGCTTCTCGATGGGCGGCGGGGAAATTGCGCGCTACATGTCCCGCCACGGCGGCCGCGGCGTATCGCAGGCCGTGCTCGTCTCCTCGGTGGTTCCGTTCATGGCGCGGACCGACGATAATCCCAAGGGCGTACCCGACAAGGTCTTCGCGGACATGACCGAGGGAATGAAGACTGATTTTCGCAAGTTCTTCACGTCCTTCTTCAAGCAGTTCTACGGTGTCGGCCTGCTCAGCCATCCGGTGAGCGACGAGGAATTGCACTGGGCCTGGCAGACGACCATGCAGGCCAGCCAGTACGCCACCATCCAGTCGGCAGGGGCCTTCGCCTACACGGACTTCCGCCCGGACCTGCCGCACTTCCAGGTGCCGACGCTGGTGATCCACGGCACCGCCGACGCGACCGTCCCGATCGAGGCGACGGGGCGCGAAGTGGCGGCACAGGTGCCATCGGCCGACCTTATCGAGTACGAGGGCGAGCCGCACGGGGTCTTCGCCACCCAGACCCAGCGCCTAAGCGACGACATCGTCAACTTCCTGGGAGGCGGGAAGATCGAGGGCAGGCAAGGCATGATCGACGCCATGACCGCTGACACGATAGCGATGGGAGTCCTGTGACGGCCTGTCGGCAGTCCTGTGGATAAGGCGGGGATAACCTCGGCATATCCTGAGCACAAAAAAGGGGAGCGCTCGGCGCTCCCCTTTTCCGTTTGGTTTGCGTGACGGCCCTCAGGCCACCGGCGGGACCGGCGGCGGCGGAGCATCAACGTCACCTTCGTGCACTTCGACGAGGCCGCGCCCTACGTGGCTGCGACTGCGGCTGTACGCGTAGTAGACGATGAGGCCGAGGATCGCCCAACCCACGAACAGCGCGATCGTGTGGAACGACAGGCTGAAGAACAGGTAGATGCACCCGGCGATGGCGACGGGCGCGGTGACCATCACCGCCGGCGTGCGGAACGGACGCTTGCGGGTGGGGTCGGTCTTGCGCAGTACCATCACCGCGATCGACACGGCCGCGAACGCAAACAGCGTGCCCGAGTTGGAGACGTCGGCGAGCAGGCCGACCGGGAAGAACGCGGCGAACAGTGCCACGAAGACACCGGTCAGCATGGTGATGACGTGCGGCGTGTGGAACCGGGGGTGAACCTTGGAGAAGAACTCAGGCAGCAGACCGTCGCGGCTCATGACGAAGAAGATGCGGGTCTGGCCGAACATCATCATCAGGATGACCGAAGGCAGCGCGATGATCGCCGCTGCACCGACCAGCCAGCCCACGAAGGGATAGCCCACCTGCCTCAGCGTCCAGGCCAGCGCTTCCTTGGAGCAGACCACGGCGGCGTCCTGGATGGAGCCGCAGGCCTGCGCCAGCGCGGGCGTTCCCGGCGACAGCGCTTCACCGCCCGGTCCGAAGACCGGCTGCGCGCCGACTGTGCCGATGACGCCCGCCGCGACGAGCATGTAGAAGATGGTGCAGATCGCGAGGCTGCCGATCAGACCGATCGGCATGTTGCGCTGCGGGTTCTTCGTTTCCTCCGCAGCGGTCGAAACCGCGTCGAAACCGACGTAGGCGAAGAAGATCGAGGCGGCCGCACCGGAGATACCGGCGAAGCCGAGCGGTGCGAACGGGGTGAACTGCCCGCTCTTGATGACCGGGATGGTCAGCGCGACGAACAGGGTGAGCGCGAGGATCTTCACCCCCACCAGCACCGCGTTGACCGTGGCGCTTTCCTTGGTGCCCTTGATAAGCAGCAGGGTCACGAGCGTCGCGATCAGCATCGCGGGCAGGTTGATGATGCCGCCGTCAAACGGCCCGCGTACAAACGCCAGCGGTATGTTGAGGTCGAAGCTCGTGTTGAGCCAGCCGATGAAATAGCCCGACCAACCCACCGACACTGCGCCGGCGGCGATCGCGTACTCCAGGATCAGCGCCCAGCCCACCATCCAGGCGACGGTCTCGCCCATGACTGCGTAGCTGTAGGTGTAGGCGGACCCCGAGACGGGCACCATGGCTGCCATCTCGGCGTAGCAGAGCGCGGCTACGGCGCAGACGAAGCCGGCGATGACGAAGGAGAGCATCATGCCCGGGCCGGCCTTCTGGGCGGCCTCGGCGGTGAGGACGAAAATACCGGTGCCGATGACGGCGCCGATACCGAGCATGGTCAACTGGAAGGCGCCCAGGGACCGGTGAAGAGATTTCTTTTCCGCCGTCGCCAGGATGGCGTCGAGCGGCTTTACGCGTCCGAACATTCGTGGACCCCCGAATTTGCGAATGGCGGGAGGCTAACGACAAGCAGGCTCTTGGCAAGAGGCCAGTGTAGGAGATTCCCCATATTCGTAATAAAATTACGACGCTGTGATAAGATAGTCGCGCGGCCGGGACGCGGGCCAGCTCAGGGAATTGTCGGGGGCCAATCGCAGCGCTAGAAGCCCCCCATGTCCACGACCTTCCAGCTCGACACCGCGACCAGCCGCGCCAACCCCACGCCTGCGCCGATGAAGCGCCTGACGATCCCGGCCATCCGCCGCCGCAAGAAGGACGGCGTCACGGCTGAGCCCATCGTGATGCTGACCGCCTATACGGCCCGCCAGGCCCAGCTGCTTGACGAGCACTGCGACCTGCTGCTGGTGGGCGACAGCCTGGGTCAGGTGATCTACGGGCTGCCCTCCAGCGTGCCCGTCACGCTCGAGATGATGATCGCCCACGGCGCCGCCGTCGTGCGGGGCAGCTATCATGCCGCCGTGATCGTCGACATGCCCTTCGGCTCCTACGAACAGTCGCCCCAGCAGGCGTTCGAGAACGCGGCGCGGCTGCTCAAGGAGACCGGCTGCGCGGGCGTGAAGCTCGAGGGCGGCGTGGCGATGGCCGAGACCGTGCGCTTCCTCAACGAGCGCGGCATCCCGGTGATGGGTCATATCGGCCTGACCCCGCAGGCGGTGAACGTGCTCGGCGGCTACAACGCGCGTGGCCGCAGCGAGGCCGAGGCGCAGAAGATCGTCCTGGACGCGAAGTCGCTCGACGAGGCCGGCGCGTTTGCGATCGTCATCGAGGGCGTGGTCGAGCCCATCGCCATCGCGGCGACGCAGGCGATCGCTTGCCCGTCCATCGGCATCGGGGGCTCGGCGCAGTGCGACGGACAAGTGCTCGTCACCGAGGACATGCTCGGCATGTTCGAGCGCGTGCCGCGTTTCGTGAAGCGCTATGCCGACATGGCCTCGCTCGTGTCCGAGGCGGCGGCGCAATACGCCGCGGAAGTGCGCGACCGCAGCTTCCCGGGCGCCGAGCAGACCTACCAGCCCAGGTAGGATGACGGGAATTTAATCCGGCTCGCTCCGCGCCCGCTTTTGTCGGGGCGGGCAAGTTGATGAATTACAAGCGCGCGGGTGCCTTCCTTGTAAGGAAAAGCAGGCGTGATGCCGACGATGTGAAAGAACCTGCGCGAAGGTAGCAGCCCGTTTCGATGTAGGAAAACGGCGAGGACCAGCCCTCCAGTGCCGGACGCTCCCTCTTGCAATCCCGTCTTCCGGACGGAGACGGGGACACCGCTGTGCTTCAGAGGGTCTCAGGGGCACACGGCGGTCCCGGATCAAGTGCGGTACGACGATTATCTGCGGGCGTGCAGGCTCGCCCTAGCCTCGGCGATCAGCGGCGTCTTTCCCGCGATCGCCTGCGCCTTGTAGAGCAGGGCCCTTGCCTCGGCATCCCGGCCACCGAGCGCGGCGTCCGCGTAGCCCAGCGCCTGGGTCGCCAGCGGGCTCGAGCGTTGAAGTCCGTAAGCCGACAGGGCAGCACTGCGCGCCGCTTCGAGATCGCCGCTGCGCGCCTCCGCCATGGCGAGGTCGCTGA
The DNA here is from genome assembly GCF_000281975.1 of Novosphingobium sp. AP12. Taxonomy (GTDB): domain Bacteria; phylum Pseudomonadota; class Alphaproteobacteria; order Sphingomonadales; family Sphingomonadaceae; genus Novosphingobium. Next base: position 9,125 of record NZ_AKKE01000108.1, read on the forward strand.
GCAGCGCGACGTCTCCCTCCCCGCCATTGTCCCGCAGCCACGACAGGATGCTCCGCGCGCGTCCGAAATCGCCGCTGCCGGCCGCCATCTGCGCGGCCGCGCGCAGGGCCGGCCGGCTGGTGGGGTTCTGGCGCAGGTAACCTTCGACGAGATCGTGGCCGCCCTTCGGGTCCCGCGCCATGGCGTAGGCCGCGAACCGGCGAAGGAACAGGCTTTCGGGCAGGCGGATCTCTGCCGCCAGCCCATAGCGCACCTGCGCTTCACCGCCGTGCCCGAGTGCCAGCTGGACGTCGCCCGCCAGCGCCTGGGCATCGTAGAAGCCCGGGTCGGAGCGCCGCGCCGCTTCGGCTGCCGCCTGCGCCGAGCCGGTCTGGCCCAGTTCCAGCAGCGCGCCGATTCGGCCCGCGTCCCCCAGCACTCGCAGTGGGGAGGCCGGGCGCGCGGCACGGTCGAGCAGTTCTCCGGCGCGCTGGCGGTCACCAAGCGCTTCCCACGCCCGCGCCACCGATATCAGCAGATAAGGCGACGCCTGGCCCTGCGCGATATCACCGGCAAAGCGCAGCGTGGCGTAGCGGTACTGGCCGCCCATCAGGATCGCCCGCACCAGCAGTTCGCGCGCGTGCAGGCTGTCGGGGCGCACGGCGAGCACCGCTTCCAGCGCCTCGGCGGCGGCGGCCGGGTTGCCCGCCGCGATCTCGACCACGCCGCGCAGCATCTGTACGCCCGGCTGCGCGTCCAGCTTGCCCTTGGTGCGCGCCAGCAAACCGCGCGCCAGCGCATATTTGCCCGCCCGCGCCGCCAGCGCCGCCTGCAGGTAATAGGCACGCGGGTTCTTGGGGCTGAGTTGGAGCACGCGGCGGGTCACCGTCACGCACTCGCTCGCCCGGCCAAGTTCGCCTAGCGTCGCGGCATATTCGAGCAGGACCGGCATGTCCTTCGGATCGTTGACGATGGCCCGCTCGAACCACGGAAGCCCCGCGAGCAGGCCGTAGCGATCGCGGATCAGCTGCCCCCGGAACTCGAGCGCGCGCACGCTGGCGGCATCAAGCGCGAGAGCATGTTCCGCAGCCTCCAAGGCTAGCCGGTGCTCGCCCCCGGCGTAGCGCAGCCGGCCGATCTCGACCCAGAGCGAAGGGTCCTTCGGGATGATCGCTAGCGCCCGGTCATAGGCGCGGCCCGAGGCGGGAAGATTGTCGTCGAGGCGCTCCAGCAGGCCCAGCGAGCGCCATCCGGCGGCGGCGGTGGCGGGCGAGAACCGGCCCGGCGCCAGCCACGGCCGCGCGCGGTCGCGGCGATCCTGCGCCATGAGCGCCTGCCCCATCAGCGCATTGACGTCGGCGCGCGGAGCGCCGTGCTCAAGCGCTTCCTCCAGCTTAACTTCCGCGTCGATCCCGTCACCGCGCGCGATGGCGCGGCGGGCCTGCTCGATCAGCGCGCCCGGGCTTGGTCCCTCGCCATGCGCGGGACGGGCGCCGAGGCTGGCGAACAGCGCGGCAAGGCACAGCAGCGGGACGAGCGCCGAAACGCCCAGCCATGCGGTGATACCCCTGCCCCTTGCCACGTGCCCCCCGACTGTTCCGGCGTCAGGACTGGAGGTCGTATTGCTTGAGCAGATCGTAGAGCGTCGGCCGGCTGATCCCGAGCATCTTGGCGGTGCTGGAGATGTTGCCCTCACTGCGGGCGAGCGCGTGGCGGATCACCTTGCGGTCCGACTGCTCACGCGCGGTCTTGAGGTTTAGCGCGTTGACGACCTGTTCGTCCGGCTCGGCAAGGTCGAGGTCGGCGGCGCCGACCAGCTTCTCGTCGGCCATGATCACCGCGCGCTTCACCCGGTTCTCCAGCTCGCGCACGTTGCCCGGCCAGCCCCAGGCGTCGATCGCGGCAAGCGCATCGGCGGCGAAACCGCGCACGCTGGGGTTCATTTCCTTGGCGTAGCGATTGAGGAACGCCTTCGCCAGCAGGGTCGGGTCGCCCGGCCGCTCGGCGAGGCTGGGGATGCGCACGACGATCTCGGCGAGGCGGTAGTAGAGGTCTTCGCGGAACCGGCCCTCGGCGATCATCGCCTCGAGGTTCTGGTGGGTGGCGCAGACCACGCGGGTATCGACGGGAATGGATTCGCGGCTGCCGACGCGCTCGATCACGCGCTCCTGGAGGAAGCGCAGCAGCTTGACCTGGAGCTGGAGCGGGATGTCGCCCACTTCGTCGAGGAACAGGGTGCCGCCGGCCGCCTGCTCGATCTTGCCGTGGGTGGTCTTGACCGCGCCGGTGAAGGCGCCCTTCTCGTGGCCGAACAGCTCGCTTTCGAGCAGGTTTTCCGGGATCGCGGCGCAGTTGATGACCACGAACTCGCGGCTGGCGCGGCCGCTGGCATCGTGGAGGCCGCGCGCCAGCAGTTCCTTGCCGGTGCCGCTCGCGCCGAGCAGCATGACCGAGACACTGGTGTTCGCCACCCGCTCGATCGTGCGCGCGACGCGGACCATCTCGGGCGCGGCGGTGATCATCCGGCCAAGGACCTTCTCGTCCTTCTCGACCTTGCCGGCGAGGCGGCGGTTCTCGTCCTCGAGCCGGTGGAGCTGGAGCGCACGGCGGACGATGTGCCCCAGCGCGTCGATGTCGACCGGCTTCTGGTAGAAGTCGTAGGCCCCGCGCGCGATCGCCTGCAGCGCGGATTCCCGCGCGCCGTGGCCCGAGGCGACGACGACCTTGGTGTCCGGCTTGAGCGCCATGATCTCGTCGAGCACGGCGAAGCCCTCGGTGGTGCCGTCCGGGTCTGGCGGCAGGCCGAGGTCGAGAGTGACGACGTCCGGCATTTCCGAGCGCAGCAGGGCGATGGCGCTGGCGCGGTCGCCGGCGACGAATACCTCGAAGTCCTCGTAGGCCCACTTCAGCTGCACCTGCAGTCCGGCATCGTCCTCGACGATCAGGAGCTTGGGCAGCTTGTCCAGGGTTTCGGTCATCACGCTACCTTCTGGTCGTGCGTTGTCATGGTCTGGTAGATCTCGCTCGCAGCCGCGAGCGGGAGGCGCACGACGAAGCGCGAGCCCAATCCCTCGCGCGATTCCACGTCGAGCCGCCCGCGCATCGCCCGCACCAGTTCGCGCGCCTCGAAGGCGCCGATGCCGAAGCCGCCGCTCTTGGTCGAGACGAAGGGCTTGAACAAGCGATTACGGACGAAGTCGGCGCTCATCCCGCAGCCGGAATCGAGCACTTCGAACCGCGCGTTCAGGCCGTCGAGCGAGAGCGACACGAACACCGGGACTTCCGCGCGGCTGGCGTCGATCGCGTTCTGCACGAGGTGCATCAGCACCTGCTCGAGCGAATGGCGGTTGGCGGTGATGGCGACGTTGCGGATCTCTGCCAGCACGACCTGCGGGCTCGCGCGGAAACGCTCCATCACCACCGACAGGACTTCGGCGGCAGGCACTTCCTCCAGCTTGTCGCCCCCGCCCGAGCCGTAGCGCGACAGGCGCGCCAGGAGGGCGTTGAGCTTGTCCGAGGAATTGCGCAGCGTCACCAGCATGTCGGCGCGGAAGGCGGGCTTCTCGGCATGCAGCTCGGCATTGCGGGCAAGCAGGCTGAACTGGCTGGCGAGATTCTTGATGTCGTGCATCACGAAGGCGATGCGGCGGTGGAAGTCCTCGAAGCGCGCGGACTCGGCCAGTGCTTCCTGGCTGGAGTTCTCGGCGAGGTAGCTCGCCACCTGCTGGCCGATGACGCGCAGGAGGTCGAAATCCTCCCAGTCGAACTTGCGCGCCAGTTGCGGGCGGGCGAGCACGACCATGCCGACGAGGCGCTCGTAATGGACCAACGGGATCAGCGCCCAGGCGCGCGGATGGTCGACGAGCCAGTCGGGCAGCTCGTTCTCGCCGTCGCCCCGGGCGGCACCGGCGCGCACGTCGTCGAGGTCTGCAATGTAACCGGTGCGCTCGAAATGACCAAGGGCGCCGACCGGGATGGCGACCGCAGGCACTTCGATCTCGGGCCAGCCCCAGCGCGCCGCGAGCGTCAGTTCGCCCTGATCGCCGGGGGTGAGCAGCAGTCCGGCGGGGCTCTCGAACACATCGGCGATCGACTGGACCACGCGCTCGCCCAGCGGCGCGGACTGGTCGCCGCCGCTGCCGATGGTGCGGGTGAAGCGCAGCCACTCCTCGCGGTAGTCGTAGCGGTGCTGGAAGAAGTGCTTGGCGAGCGTGACCTTGAGCCAGCCGCGCACCCGGCGCGAGGGCAGGACCACCAGCGCCACGGCGCTTGCCAACGTCAGGAACGCCAGTTCGATCAGCCGCGCGAAATTGCCGCCCGCGTAGGACAGCCACTGCGCCACGGCGACCATGGAGACGAGGTAGACGCCGATCACCAGCAGCGAGAAAGTCTGGAACGTCACCGCGCGCGACGGCCGCAGACGCAGGTCGTCGCGGTTTGCGGCGGCCGCGATGGCGATGCAGACCGCCAGAGCCACGGTCGCGGCCCCTCGCAGCGCGGCGATCTCGTAGGGCCAGGTGCCGGCAAGGTACGCGATCGTGTAAAGGTTGAGGTCGAAGGCCCAGAGGACAGCCAGTCCCGCAGCCGGCCAGCGCAGCGCGGCGCGCGCCTCTCGCGGGGCGCCGGCGTAGAGGTTGTGGACCAGCACCAGCCCGCCGACCGTCACCAGCAAGCGGAACATCACATTGAACTCGAACGCTATTCGCAGCACTTCGCGGTCGATGGCCAGGCGCGACAGGCCGTAGTCGACGGCGAGGTGCACCAGTTCCACGCAGGCGAGCGAGACAATCACCGGCCGGATCGGGGCAAGGCTGGCGTGGCGCCCATCGCTCGCGAACAGGCGATAGATCACTACCAGCCAACCAAGGTTGCGCGCGCTTTCCGCCAGCGACGGCGCGAAGATCGCGGCGTCCGAGGTTTTCGCCGCGAGCCCGGCCAAGCTCCACAGCGCAGTCAGGAACAGCGCCACGACCACCGCCGTGCCGGCGCCGCCGAAACGGTCACGGCGGGGCACCAGCCA
>NZ_AKKE01000109.1 GCF_000281975.1 Novosphingobium sp. AP12
TCGGCGGTCGGCCAAGACACTGCTTTGGATCGTTCTCGCGGCTGGTGTGCAGGGGCTCACTCACGGCATGACGCGTTGGAGTATCCGCGCCAGCCGTTCCGCCGAATAGGGCTTGTGGAGCAGTTCGAAACCATGCTCGTTTTCGCGGGCCAGGACATCACTATAGCCCGATGTGAGAACGACCGGCAGGTCAGGCATGCGAAGGCGCAGGTGTTCAGCCAGAGCGACCCCGCCCATGCCGGGCATGACTACGTCGGAAAACACGGCGTCGAAACCATTTCCGTTCCCGCCGAGCCTCTCCAGCGCTTCTTCCGCGCTTGTCGCCAGCGCCGTTCGGTAGCCGAGATCCTGAAGGATCTGGCTGCAAAAGCGCCCGACTTCGACATTATCCTCGACGATCAGCACGCATTGCCCCGCCCCGCCCGGCGTGCCTCGTTCATCGTGTCCGCCCGATAGCTCGGCGGTTTCCTCGGCAACGACCTCAGGGAGATAGAGGGTGAACGAGGATCCTTCCCCCACCACGCTCATTACCTCGACATCGCCGCCGGACTGCTTGGCGAAGCCGAACACCTGACTAAGCCCCAGTCCGGTACCCTTGCCGACTTCCTTGGTGGTATAGAACGGCTCGAATATCTTTGGCAACTGATCGGAGGGAATGCCGCAGCCGGTGTCCGAAACGCGTATCGCGGTGAAATGCCCTGCCGATCCTGCGTGCCCCCGGATCGCCGGCAGCGGTGAGTGGCACCTCGCCGTCAGCGTAAGGACGCCTTCGCCATCCATGGCATCGCGTGCATTCACCGCCAGATTCACGAGCGCGGTTTCGAACTGGCTGACGTCCGCTCGCACATGGCACGGCATGTCCGGCAATTCCGTTACGAGGCGAATACGCGATCCGGTGACGGTATCGAGCATCTCGGCCAGCTTGTTCACCTTAGCGGCGACATCGAAGGTTTCCGGCTTGAGCGACTGCCTGCGTGCGAAGGCAAGAAGCTGGCTGGTGAGCTTGGCTGCTCGATCGACGGTGTCGGACGCAGCATCGAGATAGCGGGTCCTCCGGTCATCGGGGAGGCCGGGGCGCCGCAGGAGATCGATCGAGGAGCGGATGATCGTCAGCAGGTTGTTGAAATCATGGGCCACGCCGCCGGTGAGTTGCCCCACAGCTTCCATTTTCTGGGATTGACGCAGTGCCTCTTCCGTTTCCCGCAATCGCGCTTCGGCTTCCACCGCCGCGGTGACATCGCGGCCCAGTGCAAAGATGAGACCGCCGCTTGGTGCGGCAACCCACTGGATCCAGCGGTACCCGCCGTCCTTGTGCCGAAACCGCAAATTGACGCCCGGCAGTGTATCCGCCTGCACCGTGGCCAATGCCTGGAACATGGGATCAAGGTCGTCGGAGTGGGTAAAGTCGGCTGCGGTCCTGCCTTCGACTTCCGACGGTTCGTAGCCCAGTATCGATGTCCAGGCCCGATTGGCGCGCTGATACACGCCTTCCAATGACGCCTGGACCATGAGATCGGGAGAGGTGTCCCACATGCGATCACGCTCGGCGGTCCGTTCCTGAACCTGGCGTTCGAGCGTGTCGTTCAATTCGAGAAGCTGGATTTCAGTTTCACGCTGCGCCTGCTCGGCGCGCTTCTGATGGGTGATGTCGTGGAAGACCACTGCGATCCTCCGGGCGCCGCTTATGCGAAAGGCGCAGACATCCCACCAGCGTTCAAGGGGTGTCGAATAGTCCTCGAAGCGCGCCGGCTCGCCGGTGAGCGCGACGCGGCCATAGATTTCGAGCCACTGGCTGTGCTGATCCGGCGCGATCTCCTCCATCCACCGACCCGCGCCATTCACGATGCCTGTCTGCCGTTCGAAAGATGGGCTGACTTCGAGGAAGCGGTAGTCGACGGCCTTGTCGTGTTTGTCGAACGCCACCTCGATCGTGCAGAAACCCTGGTCGATGGCATTGAACAAGGCGAGGTAGCGGTTTTCCGCATCGCGCAGCGACGCAGCGGCCTGGGCGCGCTCGACCGAGGCCCAGGTCTGTTCGGCGATTTCCTCTACAAGGACAATGTCCTCGGCCGACCACGCCCGGGGCGTCTTGCTGTGCAAGGTGATCACCGCAAGCAGCGTCCCGGCCTTCACGATCGGCACGTCGAGAAATGCCTGGATCGAAGCCCGGTCGAAGGTGGCGAGCGCAACCGGCGATGAGGTGCGCGGGTCCAGCCGCACGTTGTCGACGGCAACCGTGCTGCCTCGTCTGAGGTCGGCAATGAACGCGGGCCTGAAGTCGTCCAGGTGGTCAAGCCCGGCATTGCTTGCCACTGCACCATCGTTCCACTCGCGTTCGATCCGAACGGTCTCGCCGCCGGGCTCGATCTCGGCGTAGCGCACCCGGGCGACACCCAGGTGCTGCCCCAAAGCCTCCGACGTGATGGCGACTACAGCAGCGGGATCGGTGACACCCCGCAGGCGGACGTCGAGGGCGATCCGAAAAGCCTGCCGGCGCAACGTGAGCATCTTTCCAGTCATATCGCTCGTGACATTGAGGATACCGCAGATTTCACCATCATCGCCGCGGACCGGGCTGTAGGAGAACTGCCACCAGGTATCCTCGGGATAGCCGTTTCGCTCCATGACGAGGTGATAATCCTCGAACCAGACGGCCCGGCCTGACAGTGCCTGGCCGACCAGTGGCTCAACCTCGCTCCAGATGTCCGAGCAGACTTCCGCGAAAGGGCGGCCGATCGCTGCCGGGTGCTTTCCGCCTAGGAAAGGCGCGTAGGCATCGTTGTACAACAGCGTCAGCTGCGGTCCCCAGGCCAGCATCATGCCGTGTTTGGAGGCGAGCATCAGCGCCACCATCGTCCGCAGCGACAGGGGCCATCCCTTCCACGGTCCGAGGGGGGACATTGACCAGTCATGGGCGCGCATTGCAGCACCCATGTCGCCACCCCCGGCGAACGGATCACGCCCGAAAGTTCCGTTCACCGCTTCGGTCACTGACTACCCTTCGCTGCGATCATCAACCGCGGTTGATCTAAGGTCCGATCTTGCCGCTCCGTGGCTCGCCCGTCATTCAAAACCTTCGAAAAGACGATTTGTTCTCCCGCCCGACCGAGTTCAAGATCGTGCCCGATCAAAAGCTCATGCGGCAGCCTTTCCCCGCGCGATGGGACGGGTCAGGAGCGGACTTCTCCAGCGTTCCGCCAGTTGCGGTAGCCTAGTACCGCAAGAACGATCATCGCCCCGTAGAGGCCTGCCGTCAGCCACAATCCCTTGGCAACAAACATGCCCACGTAGAGCACATCCACGGCGATCCAGAGCAGCCAGCTCGGCGCATGACGCCGAGCCGTCCAGTATTGAGCGACGAGACTGAAGCTGCTCAACGCCGAGTCCATCCAGGGCATTGCCGCGTCGGTGTAGCGGCTGGGGGACCAGCCAA
>NZ_AKKE01000110.1 GCF_000281975.1 Novosphingobium sp. AP12
CCCCCAGCCGTACCGGCAGGCCGTCCATCTCGAAATGTCCCAGCTGTGCGTCGAACACCAGCGGGCCGCAGGTGACCCGGCTGGAAGCGTGACCGCTCGCCCTGCGCACGAGCGCACGCAGGCGCAGGATCAACTCCTGCACGCGGAACGGCTTGATGAGATAGTCGTCCGCGCCGGCCTTGAAGCCGGCGACCTTTTCCGACCAGGCATCGCGTGCGGTTAGGATCAGCACGGGCAGGTCATGCCCGCCGGTTCGCCAGGACTGCAGCACGGTAAGCCCGTCGACCTTGGGCAGGCCCAGGTCGAGCACCGCTGCGTCGTAACGCTCGGTTTCGCCCAGATGACGGCCGTCCTCTCCGTCGCCAGCGACGTCCACCGCGAAATTCTCGGCACGCAAGGCGCGCGCGATCTCGTCGCTGAGAGCGCGGTCGTCCTCGATCACCAATATGCGCATGTAAATCCTCCGATGGGGCGGATAGCCGTTAGACGGCGCATATCTCAAGCCGCATGTGAGCGAGCTGCTGTGATTAGATGCAAGCGATGATTTCTCACGCGTAGCAACCGATGATGTTCTGCCAAAAGGAACGGCTGTTATGGGATCTCCCCTGTCAGCGTCGGACTGCGGCTGTTCGGATCCATTGCCGATCGTCCGGTTTGATCGGCGCGAGCGGCAGCTTCCGTTAACATCGAACGTTCAGCGAGGACGAATGAACGACTGGCATTGGTCCCCTCCGGTCCAATATAGCGCACGCAGGTCACCGGCTTGATCCGTCGATTCCAAAGCAGGAAACGGAGTTCGCATCCCGTCAATTGGCTGCATCAGAGGTTTCGTCATCATCCACGGAGCCAATGCCATGACCGGACCCCACGTCGCTATCGAACCGTCCATCCTCTATCTCGGCACGCCGGTCGTGCTGATCAGCACGCTGAACGAGGACGGCACCGCCAATGTCGCCCCCATGTCCTCGGCCTGGTGGCTCGGTTGGCGCGCCATGCTGGGTCTACAGACCGCCTCGCAGACGCCACAAAACTTGATCCGCACCGGAGAATGCGTGCTGAACCTGGCGACTGTCGAGCAGGTCGCTGCAGTGAACAAGCTGGCGCGTCTGACCGGCACTAAGGCCATGCCCGAACTGAAGCAGCGCCTCGGCTACGCGTATGAACCCCGCAAGTTCGAGGTGGCTGGCCTTACTCCGATCGCCTCCGACACCGTGGCCGTCCCTCGCGTGCTGGAATGTCCCATTCACCTCGAAGCCGTCCTGGCGGAGCGCCATGACATGATGGCTGACGATCCGCAGGTCGCGGGCCTGATCTCGGCGTTCGAGGTGCGCATCACCCGCGTGCACGTCCGTCCGGACCTGCTGATGGACGGGCATGAGAACCGGATCGATCCGGCGAAGTGGCAGCCGCTGATCATGAACTTCCAGAAGCTCTACGGCGTATCCAACATCGAGGCCGCCCCATCGCGCCTCGCCGAGATCGAAGAGAAAAGCTATCACATGCCCGACATCGACCGCGCGCGAGAGGACATGCTCGCCGCCGTTGGCTGACACGGCAAGCACCCTCGGTCTCACCCGGCCGGGGGTGCCGTTTCCCGTCGCTTCTGATTCCAGAGCAAGAGCCGGAGTGCCGATCGTCGCGGCCGGGATTAGCTCTGTACATGCATTGCAAAGGACAAAGGTCATGAAGAACCAAGACAAGAAGGCGGCGGCTATGCTCGCCGATCCGCGCTGGGCACGCATCGTTGCCCGAGACAAGAGCGCTGACGGCGCATTCTGGTACACCGTCGACACGACGGGCGTATATTGTCGGCCCTCGTGCCCCTCGCGAGGCTGCAATCCCGGTAACGTCACCATCCATGATACGCTCGAAAGTGCGCAGCGGACCGGGTTCCGGGCCTGCAAGCGATGCAAGCCTGACGGGCCGTCCGCCGAGATGGTGAACGCCGGGATCGTCACGCGGGCGTGCCGCATGATCGAGACGAGCGAGACCGCGACGTCTTTGACCGATCTTGCCGAAGCGCTTTCGCTCAGCCCCGGCTATTTCCA
>NZ_AKKE01000111.1 GCF_000281975.1 Novosphingobium sp. AP12
CCCCCCCCAGCCGGTGGTGGCGGTTGCCTTGATACCCGCACAGCTCTGCCGCGGCGACCATCAGCATCGGGCGCATGCGCTTGCCGCCACCCGAGATGAGGTGACCGGCCAGCGCCGGGATCAGCGGAATTTCGCTCTGCATGCGGTCGAGAATGACCGCGTTGACGCTGTTCATACCGGCAGCGGTAAGCGCCAGCATGGGAGCAAGGGAAGGCTGGGGCCTGCGGGAACGCAGGGCGACGACATCTGCACTCATCGGCCCGCGTTTGGGGGCAAGCCGCTTGCAACGCAAGAGCAATTGCCACGAAGCGTTGGATCGAGCCGACTGGAAGAGGCCGCGCAGCCGTGCTAGCGGGCGGGCCCATGACCCAGCCCACTTCTGCTCAGACCCCGGCATCCGATCCCGTGCTCGCCGGTTTCCGCGCGAGCATCGACAACATCGACGCAGCCCTGATCCACATGCTCGCCGAGCGCTTCCGGATCACCAAGGCCGTGGGCGAGTACAAGGCGAAAACCAGCCTCCCCGCCTCCGATCCGGGCCGCGAGGAGCGCCAGATCGCCCGCCTGCGCGCGCTGGCGGAAGACGCCCACCTCGATCCCGACTTCGGCGAGAAGTTCATCCGCTTCATCATCGACGAAGTGATCCGCCACCACGAACGGGCGAAGAACGAGGCGTAGGCGGTTTCCTCCCCGGACACGCCCGGGGAGGCTCGGGAGTTCACTCCTCCACGAAGTCCTGCAGGCGCGCCATGAGCGTCTGGATGCGGGTGGCTGCCTCGGTGAAGGTCTTCACGTCCTCGCGGTTGCCGTTGCCGCGCGCTTCCTTGGCGGATTCGAGATAGCCTTCCAGGTCGACCTCGAGCGCGTCGACGAGCATTTCGATCTCGTCCGAGGTCAGGGGGACGTTGATGGGCTTGGACATGGAAACTCCTGGGTGTGCAAAGCGCCGCAAATGAGCATGATCGGCGCGGACGGCAACCGCGTGATATGCGGTTACCCCCGAATTGGTGTCGTCCCGGCTTAGCCTCAAGCGGCTATGCGCGGCAACCTCAGCTTGACCAGCAGGCCGCCCAGGTCCTCGCTTTCGTCGAGCTGGACGGTGCCTCCGTAGATTTCGACCACATCGCGCACGATGGCAAGACCGAGGCCGGTGCCGGGCTTGCCGGTGTCGAGCCGGGCGCCGCGATCGAAGATGCGGATGCGCTCGGCCTCGGGAATTCCTAGCCCGTCGTCCTCGATCCAGATTTCGCAGAAACGCGGGTCCGAACCGGCATCGACGGTCACGAAGACGCTGCCGCCGCCGTACTTGGCCGAGTTCTCGATCAGGTTGCCGAGGATTTCCTCGAGGTCCTGCTTCTCGACCGCGACGGTCACCTCGCGGTTACCGTCGAGGTCGAAGCGGGCCTGCGGGTAGAGCCGCTCGACCGCCCGCAGCACCGCCTCGAGGCTTGGCCAGACCTCGGCGCGCGACATGCCCACGGCGCGGCGCCCGACCGCCCTCGCCCGGGCGAGATGGTGGTCGACCTGCCGGCGCATCACCGCCGCCTCGCGGATGACGGTGTCGGCAAGGTCGGGCGCCTTGGCGGTCGCGGCGTTCATCACGACGGTCAGCGGGGTCTTCAGCGCATGGGCGAGATTGCCGGCATGCGTCCGCGCCTCCTCCGCCTGCCGCTCGGTGTGGGCGAGCAGCATGTTGAGTTCGTCGACCAGCGGCTCGACCTCGCGCGGCAGCGGATCGGTGACGCGCGAGGCGCCGGTCGTCCGCAGCTTCTGGATGGCGCGGCGGACGTGGCGCAGCGGGAACAGGCCGTACCAGGTCTGCATTCCCGCCATCAGCAACAGGCCGACGCCCAACGCGATGAAGCTGTAGACGAGGATCGAGCGGATCATCTTGATCTGGTCGTTGAGATCGCGGCGGCTGGCGGCGACCGTGAACATCCAGTGCGCGTTGCTGCCCGGCAGGATGATCGAGCGTTCGAGCACGCGCAGCGGCTCACCCGCAAACTGGTCGCTGTCGTAGATATGAGGCTGGGCGTCGAAATGGCCTTCGGGCACGTCCAGGCTACGGTCCCACAGCGAGCGCGAAGGCCAGTCCTCGTGCCCCTTGGCGCGAATCTGGTAATAGAGGCCGGAATTGGGCTCGAGGAACCGCTGGTCCCCCAGAGGGCGGATGAAGAACACCTCGCCGTCCGGGCCGATCTCGGCTGAGCCGATCATGCCTGTCAGCACGTAGCCGAGTTGCTCGTCGAAATTGCGCGTGACGATGCCGGTGACGGTATGGTCGAGCGCAAGCCCTCCCGCGAGCAGGAGGAACGATATCCATCCCGCCGCGATCAGCATCATGCGCCGCGCCAGCGAGCCGGTCGAAGCCGGCCGGGCCGCCGGCGCGTTCACGGAGGTGGCGGGCTCAGCCGCGGCCGGGTTCGGCGGGATCGTCGAGACTGTAGCCAAGGCCGCGGATCGTCGTGATGACATCGGCACCCAGCTTCTTGCGGATGCGCGTGACGAAGACCTCGATCGTGTTCGAATCGCGGTCGAAATCCTGATCGTAGATATGCTCGATCAGTTCGGTGCGGCTGACCACCTTGCCCTTGTGGTGCATGAGGTAGGACAGCAGCTTGTACTCCTGCGCGGTCAGCTTGACCGGCTCACCGGCCAGCGTGACGCGGCCCGAGCGAGTATCGAGACGAACGCCGCCGGCGGTCAGTTCGCTGGACGTATTGCCCGAGGCACGCCGGATCAGCGCGCGCAGGCGTGCGATCAGTTCCTCGGTCTGGAAGGGCTTGGCGAGATAGTCGTCGGCGCCGGCATCGAGCCCGGCGACCTTGTCGGACCAGCTGTCGCGGGCGGTGAGCACGAGCACGGGAAACGTGCGGCCCTCGCGGCGCCACATGCCGAGCACGGTCAGCCCGTCGATCTCAGGCAGGCCAAGGTCGAGGATCACAGCGTCATAATCTTCGGTCGAGCCGAGGAAGTGCCCATCCTCGCCATCAGTGGAGAGATCCACGGCATAGCCGTTCTGCTCCAGAGTGGTCTTGAGCTGGTTGCCCAGGGTGGGCTCATCCTCGACGATCAGGATGCGCAATTTAAGGTCCTCCCTATATGAACCAGGCTGAAATGGGGCGAAAGCCTGCGGGGGTCAAGCAATGGAAACCCCCGAGGTTCCCGGAGAGCGGCGGGTTGAACCTTATCGGCTTTGACCGATGATGCGCCCGGTCCGGGCATCGACGTCGACGAAATAGACTTTGCCGTTCTGGATGAACTTCAGCCGGTAAGCCATTGCCGCGGGGTCGTAATCCGGGCCGAGGTACTGCTTTCCCGCCATCCGGGGCAAGACGATCTGCTCGATCTGGCGGATAGACAGGATGTTGCCCGCCCTGTGTTCCTTGCGCGCCTCGCCCTGGTCGCCGCCGTTCTCGGCATGGGCGGGCAAGCTGATCGTCAGGACGGGAAGCACTGCCAGAGCGGCGAGCGGAAGGGAAAACCATTTCATCACGGTATCGGTGCCTAATTCCGAAGCGTTGAACAAGTCCTGAATGTGGCGGGAAGCCGGCGGAAAGGTTCGGCTCTCCGAATGGCCAAGCCGCTTGCCCTTACCCCTCCCCCGCCTGTAGGGCGCGCCCATGGCACTAGCACCAATTCTCAGCTGGGAGGGCCTCGGCCTCATCCAGGGCAACGGCTGGCTCTTCCAGGACCTCGACATCAACATCGGACCGCGCGACCGGCTGGCCCTGATCGGGCGCAACGGCGCGGGCAAGACGACGCTGCTCAAGCTCATCGCCGGCACGGTCGATGCCGACAAGGGCACGCGCTCGGTCCAGCCGGGGACCCGCGTGGTGACGCTGGAGCAGGACCCGTTCTTCACCGGCTACGACACCCTGCTCGACTTCGCGATCCACGAGCCGGGTGCACCGCCGCGCCACGAGGTCGAATCGATCGCCGACCAGCTCGGCATCGACCTGTCGCGCGACGCCAGCAGCGCATCGGGCGGTGAACGCCGCCGGGCCGCGCTCTGCCGTGCCCTCGCTTCCGAACCTGACCTGCTGCTGCTCGACGAGCCGACCAACCATCTCGACCTCGCCGCGATCGACTGGCTGGAATCCTGGCTCCAGCGCTACAACGGCGCCTTCGTGGTCATCAGCCACGACCGCACCTTCCTGACCCGGCTGACCAACGCGACGTTGTGGCTCGACCGAGGCGGGATGCGCCGCAAGGACATCGGCTTCGGCGGCTACGAGGCGTGGGAAAACGAAGTCTACGCCGAGGAGGAGCGCGCCGCGCAGAAGCTCGACGCCAAGCTCAAGATCGAGGCGCACTGGCTCGAACGCGGTGTCACCGCCCGCCGCAAGCGCAACCAGGGCCGCCTCGCCAAGCTGTGGGAGATGCGGGCGGAGCGTGCCTCGATGATGGGCCCGCAAGGGTCCGCCAAGCTCGCCGTGGTGGCGGACGACAGCAAGACCAAGTCGGTCATCGTTGCCGAGCACGTCACCAAGCGCTTCGGAGACCGCACCGTCATCAAGGACTTCAACCTGCGCATCCAGCGCGGCGACCGCATCGGCCTGGTCGGTGCCAACGGCTCCGGCAAGACCACGCTGCTCAAGATCCTGACCGGCGAGATGCAGCCCGACGAAGGGCAGATCAAGCTGGCCGCCACGCTCGACGCCACCGTGATCGACCAGCAGCGCAGCCGGATGAGCCCCGAACTGCGCATCCGCGACGTGCTGGCGGAAGGCGGCGACTGGATCGACGTCGTCGGCGTGAGGAAGCACATCCAGGGCTATCTCAAGGACTTCCTGTTCGACCCCAATCTTGTCGAGGCCAAGGTCGGCACGCTGTCCGGCGGCGAGCGTTCGCGCCTGCTGTTCGCCCGTGAATTCGCGAAGACCTCGAACCTGCTGGTGCTCGACGAGCCCACCAACGACCTCGACCTCGAAACGCTCGACCTGCTGCAGGAAGTCATCGCCGACTACCAGGGCACCGTCCTGATCGTCAGCCACGACCGCGACTTCCTCGACCGCACCGTCAACGTCACGCTCGGCCTCGACGGGTCGGGGCACATCGACGTGATCGCGGGCGGCTATGCCGACTGGGAGGCCAAGCGCCGCGAACGCACCGCGGGCTCGGCCAAGAAAAAGGCCGAAGCCGCCCCGCCGCCGCCGATGCCCGCGAAGAAGGCCAAGCTCTCGTACAAGGACCAGCGCGATTACGAGCTGCTCCCCAAGCGCATCGAGGAACTCGAAGCCGCGATCGTCCGCGACGAGAAGGCGCTGTCCGACCCCGCGCTCTATACCCGCGATCCGGCGAAGTTCGCCGCCCTGACCGGCGCCATCGCCAAGTCCCGCGCCGACAAGGACGCGGCCGAGGAGCGCTGGCTGGAACTTGCCGAACAGGTCGAGGGCTGATCCCCTTCGCGCGCAAGGCGACACAGGTTTACACGGTTTACACTGTCCTGGAGGAAGGCACCGGCCCTTCCTCCGCGCCCGGTATCCGGTAGGACTGCGCCACCCGGTCGAGTGCGAGGCCGAGCACGAGCTTGCCGCTGCGCACCGGCCAGCCGAGCGCCTTTTCCGCCATCGGCAACGCTTCTCCCGCGCAGGCGACGCGCCACAGCACGTCGGAAAGGCCGGGTCCCGCTGCCTCGATCGCGCCGTCGAAGCGGGCGCGCGCAGCCAGCTGGCGCTCACCCGGGGTCAGCCCCGCATTGCCGCCGCCCGATACGCGCACCGGGTCCCACCGCATGGTGACGCCCGGGGCGAGCTGGGCGCGCTCCCAGTCGGCGCGAAGCTGCTCGCCTGCTGCGAACTGAAGGTCGGTCAGGTGGCCGCGCGAATGGAGCCAGGTTAGCGGCGATTCAGCGAGATTCACGCTCACGCTGCGGACCCTTCGCGCCGCGCCCGGACCGCGCGGCCGCCCGCGCGCAGGGCCCGCTTCGGTCAGCTCACGCTCCACAAGTACCTGCTTCATTGCGTTCCTCCTTTTGATGGGACTGCGTGGAGGCTTGCCAAACAGGCGTACTTGTAGGAAAGCGCAAAAACCAGATCGGTTCGGGAGCCAACCATGATCAACCGCATTCGCGACATCCGCTTGCAGAAAGGCCTGACGCTGGCCGACGTCGCAGCCGCCTGCAATCCGGCGACGACCGCGCAGACCATCGGCCGCCTCGAGACCGGAATGCGCAATCTCTCGCTGATCTGGATGAACCGGATTGCCGCCGCGCTCGGCGTCGAGCCCGAAACCCTGCTGCGCAGCGAAGGCAACGAGCCCGCCATGCTCGTCGCCACGCTGGGCGACCGCGGACCGGAAGCTCTGCGCAAGCCGATCGAGGCGGTGCTCCCCAACGCGCTTTCCGCCGAACAGCCCTGGGTCGTGCTCGCGGTCGAAACGTCTGGCGGCGAATACCGCATGGGCGACCAGGTCTGGCTGCGCCAGTTCTCGCCACAGGAGGCCCCGCGCCTGATGAACCGCGACGTGCTCGTGGCGCACGGCGCCGGGCATTTCGCTTTCGGCCGCCTTATCGATGCCCCTGGGGAAGCCGTCGGGCTCCTGCCTCCGACCACCGGCCAAGGCCAGGTCAAGGTGGAACAACCCGCATGGCTGGCTGTTGCGGAAATGCTGGTCCGGAAACTCTGAGGACCTGAAACTCCAAGGCGGGGGCGCCCTTTGCACATCCTCTCGATCGCGACGCTGTTTCCGAACCCGGTTAAACCGTCGTTCGGCGTCTTCGTCGGCAACCAGATGCGGGCCGTGGTCGCACGGGGAGAGGTGCAGCTGACGATGGTCAGCCCGATCGGCGTGCCGCTGTGGCCGCTGTCGATGCGCGAGCCTTATTCGCGGCTGAAAGCGATCCCAGAGGTCAGCGACGTGGTGGGCCTGTGCGTCCACTACCCCAAGTTCACTCTGTTCCCGAAAGTGGGCGGCGACACGAACCCCGGGCGCATCGCCCATGCCGTCCTCCCGCTGGTGCGCCGTCTCCACGCCGAAAAGCCGTTCGATCTCGTCGATGCGCAGTTCTTCTTCCCCGACGGCCCTGCCGCCGCGATCATCGCGCGCGAACTGGGCCTGCCGCTGACCATCAAGTCACGCGGGGCGGACATCCACTTCTGGGGCCAGCGCCCCCGCGCGCTCGAGCAGATGCGCGAGGCGGCCAATCAGGCGGCGGGCCTCCTCGCCGTCAGCGAGGCGCTGCGCGAGGACATGATCGCGCTGGGCATGCCCGCCGATCGCATCCAGATCCACTACACCGGGCTCGACCGGGAGAAGTTCCACCCGATCGAGCGCGGCGCCGCGCGTGCGCTGGTTTCCGCCATGCCTAACCTGCAGATCTGGTCGGAGGGCCCGCTGCTGGTGACGCCCGGCGCGCTGATCCCGCGCAAGGGCCAGGGGCTGGTGATCGAAGCGCTGACCCGCCTGCCCGAAGCGCGCCTGGCGCTGGCCGGCGCGGGCGAGGACGAGGCTCGGCTCAAAGCCATGGCGAAGCGCCTCGGCGTCGAGGACCGGGTCCATTTCCTTGGCCTGATCGACCACGAACTGCTGCCCCACGTCATGTGTGCCGCCGACGTGCTGGTTCTGCCCTCGGCGAGCGAAGGGCTCGCCAACGTGTGGATCGAGGGACTGGCCTGCGGCACGCCCATCGTCATTCCCGACATCGGCGGGGCGCGCGAGATCGTCAGCGACGAGAGCGCGGGCCGCATTGCCGCCCGCACGCCCGAGGCGATCGCATCGGCGGTCGAGGACATCCTCGCGGCCCCGCCCAGCCAGGCCGATGTCGCCGAACACGTCAGCCGTTTCAGCTGGGGCGTGAACGCCGAGAACATCGTCCACTTCTGGAAAAACGTGCTCGGCGGCCCGAAGGAAGACCACGGGCCGGAGCAGATGCTGGAAGTCGGCCGGCCTTGAGAGGTCAGCGAGCGGGGTAGCGCAGGCGCCCAAGCAAACGGCTCATGCTGAAACGCTCGTCGGGCGTGCGCAGGAGCTGCGCCTTGGCCTTCTCGAAGCGCATGATGCCGTCGATCCGGCGATCGAGGAAGGCGCTCGTCTCGGCCTTGCCCTCGGTCTTGTCGCGCGCGAAGACGTGGAGCGTGGCAGCGTAGATACCGCCCAGGATCGCCCGCTTGGTGTAGTGATTGTAGTCCGTCGCGGTGTCCCCTGCGAGGCGCCACATGGCGTCCGCGCTGCGCCAGCCGAGCTTCGTCGAGGCGGCGAGGTTCTGCGGCATCGCCATGATCGAAAGCGCGCGCGTCAGCGCCTCCTCGCGGCCGGCGACGGCATCGAGGCGCGCCCAGACCAGGCGGCGGATACGCTCGCGGATCTTCATGTTCGACAGCGCCTCGCCCCCGACGTCCTGCGTCATCGTGGCGTCGACATGGTCGATCCACGCCGAAACCATCGCCATCGGTCCGTCGCGGAAGGCGAAGGCGGCAAGCGCGGGGTCGGTGCCGGTGGCTGCGGCCGCCTGCTCGACCGCCTGCGCGGTCCAGCCGTCGAACACCGCGGCATCGGCGATGGCCGGGGCCAGCAGGCGGCGCAGATCGTCCAGCGTCGCGGCATCGGCGGGAGCGCTCATCAGAACGTCGGCCCGTAGACCGGCTTGGCCGCCTTGAGGTTCTTCTTCGCGTAAGTGTCGATGGTCGTGCTGAGATTCTGGCCGCCGCCTTCGATCTTCGCGTAATCGCGCGCGCTGCGGCCGGAATTGTCGGCGCGGTCGGGATTGGCGCCCGCTTCCAGCAGCGCCTTCATCATGTTCGCGTCCTTGCGGTGGACCGCGAAGATCAGCGGCGTCTCGCCCGCGTCGTTCGAGGGATCGGGCGATGCCTTCTGCTCCAGCAGCAGCGTCGCGCCCTCGCGCCAGCCCAGGTTCACCGCGAGTTCCAGCGGCGTGCGGCCCCGGTCGTCGGCGGCGTTGACGTTGGCGCCCTTGGCGATGAGGTAGGTGAGCCAAGTCAGGTCGCGCCGGGCGGTGACGATGAGCAGCGCGGTCTCGCCGGTGGTCACGTCCTTGGAATTGATGATCTGCGACGATGCCATGACCGCCTTCTCGACCTTGTCGCCGTCTTTCTTCTTCACGGCCTCGAGGAACTTGTATCCTTCCGAGAAATCGGCCCGGGCGGGGCTGGCGATGAGGAGTCCGAGCGCCAGCGCCCGGACGGCCGTTTTCATGATCCTGCGCGAGATGGCCACCACGCGGCGGATCGAGATATTCAACACGTCAACTTCCTCCAAGCACACAGGTCTTTTGCGCGGTCCCGCCACCCGCGCCTTGCATGGGAGCGCTTAGCAGGTCATGAACCGGCGCGCCATGACCTACCTCTTCCGCCGGATCGCTCCCCTAGCCCTCGCCCTGGTGGCTGGCCTGCCGCTCCCCCCCTG
>NZ_AKKE01000112.1 GCF_000281975.1 Novosphingobium sp. AP12
CCGCGCCCATGGGATCTTTTTAGGTGGTCGAATGGAACTGCGCTGCGTTCGGATCGCATGCGGAACGTGCAACTCTAAATGCGTGCGCGGTAGGCCTCCTCAAGCGGCTTCATGCTCACGAGGATCACCAGAATAATTCCGGTGCACACGCTGGCCGCGAAGTAGAGGCCGCCACCGGCGGCGAGACCAAGCCCTGCAACCGACTAGATGCTGGCAGCGGTCGTCATCCCCCGCACGGAGTTTCCGCGCAGTAGGATCGAGCCGGCCCCCAAAAAGCCGATCCCGGACACCACCTGTGCCGCCATGCGGGCGGGATCCAGCACGGTATGAGGCTGAAGGATGGAATTCTGAAATCCGTAGGCAGACACGATCATCGTGAGGCACGCGCCGACGCTGACCAGCATGTGCGTGCGAATGCCCGCTCCCCATAGCAGTCGTTCGCGCTCCATTCCCACCAGACTGCCCAGAAGCGCAGCCACCAGCAGCCGCAAGACGGTTTCGTGTTCGGATATCATCGGTTTCCAGTGAACCATTCGCTGAGAGTTTCGAGCGGACTGATGCGGAGCCACGCAGCATTTGTTGCCACGTGGCTCTGCGCGAAACTTCGAGGTCAGTCGTAATCGCGTTCCACCTTAGTCAGGCGTCCGGTGCGGGGATCGGCATGGAAATCATAGACCCTGCCTGCTTTGGTCATTTCGCCTTCCCAATGGCCATCGTCCGCTTCGACCTTAGTCATGTGGTATCCTTGGCGTTCGATGACCTTTGCCAATGCGCCCACCGGGATCCAGCCTCGCCCTGGCCGGTCAGCGAGTGCAGGCGTGGCGGCGAAGGCACAAAGGGCAGCGCCGATCATCATCAGTCTCATGTCGATCTCCTCGTTTCGATGAGATCGGGATAGAGAAGGCTTCCTGACACTAACCCGGCACCTGCCGTCAGGTCGGCGTCAGCGAGGGGATGCTACGACAATGGAATGGCACGCAATCGCTATTTCCTGATGTTCGTCGCAGTTCTCTATGTGGTGGTTCTGGCGATGTCCGGCGCGAACGAGGCGTTTGGCCAGCAGCATGATCCCCGCGACATCCAGGCCGCCGTCAGACGCGGCGAGGTTCTGCCGCTCCCACGCATTCTCGATCTTGCCCAGAAGCGCGTGCCGGGCGAAGTGCTCGAAGTGGAACTGGAAAAGGACGACGGCAGGTTCGTTTATGAGGTCAAGATGCTGACACCAGACGGCCGGGTGCGTGAGGTGACCATAGATGCCCATTCCGGCAAGATCCTCACGGTGGAGGACGATTGATGCGGGTTCTAGTAGTCGAGGACGATCCCGACGTCGGGGAAGACCTGAGCCGGGCGCTGGTCGATGCCGGATATGTGGTCGAGCTTGTCGACGCGGGCGATGAGGCCTGGTTCCGTGGAGACACCGAAGACTACGCCGCCTCGATACTAGATCTCGGGCTTCCACGGCTCGATGGCCTGAGCGTCCTGCGCCGATGGCGAGAGGGGGGCCGCCGCTTCCCGGTACTGATCCTGACGGCGCGTGGCGACTGGACCGAGAAGGTAGAAGGGATCGATGCCGGGGCGGACGATTACATGGCAAAACCCTTCGCGATGGGGGAGCTGATCGCCCGCCTGCGGGGCTTGATCCGGCGCGCCGGAGGGCACCTGTCATCGGCCATAAATGTCGGGCGCCTGACCCTCGATACGGGACGTGTCGCCGCCGTCGTCGATGGACGCACGGTGCGCCTCTCTCCCCTGGAATACCGCTTCCTTGAAATTCTCAGCCACCGGCCGGGTCAGCCGGTGGCCACGCATGAAATTGCAGAACATATCTACGGCACGGCCGAGGCCGGAGACACCAATGCGATCGAGGCATTGGTGACCCGGCTGCGCCGCAAGCTTGGAGCCGGCATCATCGAAACCCGCCGGGGGCTGGGTTACATGCTGGCAGACGACTAGATGCGTTTCGCCCGCTCTATCCACTCTCGCCTCCTGATCGGTGGAGGCCTCGCCATCTGCATGGCGCTAGCGATTGCCGGCGCAGGGCTTGTCCTGCTGTTCCAGCGCCATGTGGAACACCGCGAGGCCCTGTCGATGGAAGCCAAGGCACGCGAACTGCTTCCCATGCTGCGGATAGATGCCATGGGCCGACCAACGGCGGCGGGCTTTCCGAGCGATGGCCGGTTCTGGCGGGCCGCCTCAGGGCTATACTGGCAGGCGTCTACGAGCTCAGGTGCGATCCGCTCGAAGTCCCTCTGGGATCAGCGGCTGGCGGCACCTGCCG
>NZ_AKKE01000113.1 GCF_000281975.1 Novosphingobium sp. AP12
ATACCAACGGCCCTAGACATTGACCTTTGCCCATTTCCGAGATGTGATTGAGGCGATTCGTTCGAGATCGTTGGCGAAAAAATTCCAGGCCTCGCAACAGGCGTCGACGACGTCTTCGTATGTTTCGTAGACGGTGTTGGAAAGCTTGTTGCCGCGCAGATACTCCCACACGTTTTCCATGGAGTTAAGTTCTGGGGAATAAGCTGGGAGCTTCAGTAGTGTAATATTCGCCGGGATCTTGAGGTCCTTGGCGATATGAAACCCAGCGCCGTCCAGGACCAAGACTGCGTGAGCACCGTCGGCAACTTTTCGACCAATGAGATCGAGATGAATCGAGACCGATTGGGCGTTGAGAAAGGGCAGCACTACACCGACCGCCTCTCGTCTCTCCGGACAAGCCGCGCCAAGGATATAAGCCCAGATCCGGCGCTGATCCCGGGGCGCAGGCGGACGGCTCCCGCGCTTTGCCCAGACCCGCGTCAGCGTGCCTTGTTGCCCAACCCGTGCTTCGTCCTGCATCCAAATCTCGGTCGGCTTGCCTCGCGCGTGCTCAGGCAACGCCGCGGCTACGTTGGCGGCGAAGTCTTTTTAAAAACCTCCTGCGCGACCGGATCCGTCCTGGGGTTGAAGGGACGTACCGAGAGCCGACGATAGCCCAGCGCGTCGAGCAGCTTTCCAACCGTCCGTTCGTGCAAAACCAAGC
The DNA here is from genome assembly GCF_000281975.1 of Novosphingobium sp. AP12. GTDB lineage: Bacteria > Pseudomonadota > Alphaproteobacteria > Sphingomonadales > Sphingomonadaceae > Novosphingobium. Next base: position 704 of record NZ_AKKE01000113.1, read on the forward strand.
CGAAATCCTGTTCCAGCCTGTCTCGTAGATCGGCGCGCCGCCACCGCACGACCTTGTCTTTCCCGGCCTGCGGACCCGCCTCGACCAACGCGATCAACCCTTGCTTCTGTTCATCGGTCAGTTTCGAACGGCGGCCCGGCGGAAGCTTATTTTCCAAACCCGATAGCCCATCCGAATTATACCGATGGACCCAATCCCTGAGGGTCTGGCGATCCATTCCACAGCTCCGCGCCGCTGTCGTTCGATCCGTGCCCTCCATCACCAGAGCCAACGCAAGCATCCGTCGGGCTGCCGATGCGTTCTTCGATCTCGCCGACGCCTGCCGTAGTTCAGATGCCGACAAATCCAGACGGGTCACCGCAACTCCAGCCATCACTTCCCTCCAATCCTACCGTCTCCGATTGAATCAGAAAATTGCGCTCTTGGGAATCGCCTACCGAGTCACCGCATCGGGCCGTTGGTAT
>NZ_AKKE01000114.1 GCF_000281975.1 Novosphingobium sp. AP12
CACGATTGTCCCCATGTGAGGGACCGGGGAGGCTGGCGCCTCTCCGGTCCCTATCGTTTACAGATACCGTTGCGATTTCGGGGCACAGTGGGGTCGTCGTGGCCGGTGGCGCGGAAAGGCCAGCGCTTTTGCGACGAGGATTCGTACAGGGAACGTCCCGTAGCCTGCCTGCCGACGCCGGCGCGTTTCAACGGTAAATGACAGCGCGGTCCGGCGCATTTGCTCAAATCTGCTCAGCCCTTGCAGGTGATTAATTTCGGCATCCGTATTGCGAAACCGGACCGACCGGATTCAGGAAGAAGGAAATGGCGGATGAACGGCTGCTAAGGGTCGTCGGGAGACGTGCTCTTTTGCGCTCGGTAGCCATTCAATTTGTCCGCGAAGTCGGATGGAGAGAACCGTGCAATCACATAATCCGATCAGCATGTTCTGCGTTGGGTATCCAGCAAGTCTCCCGCCGCCCGAAAATCCTATACCGATTGCGCGCTACCCATCGATACGCTGGATCGCGCAGCCAGCGCGGCATCAGCAGTGCCAGCCCGGCAATGCGCCATGGCCATCCAAGGCCTGTATAGATCGATAGCACTGCATCGCTTTCCCGTAATACTCGGTCACCATCGATCACCAGGATGGTATCCGGGTCATTGGGATCGACACCGTGCTTACGGAACAATGCCGCGCCGACTGCGCCCTGCATCGGTGCGAGGCGATAACGGCGGGCTTTGTCATGGGTCAGAATGAACTGTGCGTTGGCCGAACAAAGCGCACATTCCCCGTCGAACAGAATGATGGGATGCGCTTCAGGCATCGCGGCGCTCCATGCTGCCGGTGTAGTGGATGATGGGCCCCAGCAGCGGCAGACTGACCGGAACATCGAAAACGTATCGCCCATCCTGCTCCCGTTCTATGGCACGGCAGCGCGGGCGAAGCCAGGATGGGAGCGGCAGGCCCAGAAAACGAAAGGCCACCAGATCGAGCACTATCTGGCCGCCGCCGTACGACACCCGGAAGATATTGGTGGCCAAGCCCATCCTTTCCACCATCAAACCTTCCCTGACGGTAAGGTCGCTGCGGTAACTGCGCCCGGCAAAAGTACGCCGCCATCTTTCGCCGTGCGCCAGTCGCTCGAACACGACGGAAACCGGAACCCCGTGCCCTTGGGCCGGCAATTTCATCATCCGGCACAGCAGCCGGGCGATGGGATTGCGGCTGAGCGTCACATGCGCCAGCCCTTCCCAGTGTTGCCTATCATCGGCGTCGTGCGCGGCGCGAAGCACCGGCGGCAACGCATTCATGTCGCCTGGCAGGAGGCGCCGGAATAGCGGCGGGTTCAAAATGCGATCTCCGGTTTGGCAACCATCAGCCAGTAGATGATGAGGACGCCGATGAAAGCCGGCCAGCCAAGGCCGAACCACCAGCGTGACAGGCGGAAATAGCGCGGCGGCAGGGCCTCTCCATCCGGCGTCCTGTCGGCGATGCGGCGCATCTCCACCTGAATGAACACGACCGGCACCCAGCAGGTACCCACCAGCACATAGAGCAGCATTGCCGCCACCAGCCAACCGCTGCTCAGCGGGAAGCCGGCGATCTGCGCCAGCCATACGCCCGTCACCGGCTGGACGATGACGGCAGGCGTCGTGAACAGCCAGTCGGCAAGCACGACATTGCGATTCACCACGCGGCGAGCGGCGAGCGATCCGGCACGGTTCGCCATCCATCCGTGAAAGGCCGTGCCCAGCCCCGTTCCGAACAGCAGCGTGGAACTGAGGATATGGATTAGCTTGAGAAGCAGGTATTCATCCACGGCGCATCTCCAATGCATGCACGGCGAGGGAAAGGCCCAGAACGGCCAGGTTTTTGACGAGCGGGCCGAACGGGTCCGCCCAGAGCTCGGGGGCGACCGCGCTGAGGATCGTCGTGTAGCCGCCCATCAGCATCACCCCCGCAAGGGCGCCGCCGCGCCGTCTTGCCAGAATGGCCAGGCCCACGGCGATGTCGGCCAGCGATCCGACCCAGAGCGCGACCATCGCCGCTGTCCCCGCAAGCCCAAGCCGCGCCAGCATGGCATCGGTGCTGCCGGCAGGTGCCAGCCCCAGCGAGACCAGCCCGCCGGCAAGCCAGACCAAGGCCAGCAGCCATCGCATAACGGGGATCATCGGCGACAGCCGGCTCATCGCCAGATCAGCCGAGGTCGAGGGATGCAGCGCCAGCACCTGTTCGACCGGACGGGGCATGATCCCCGTCCGATCGAACAGCGGAGCAAGCGGTGCGGTATTCCCGGCCGCCAGCATGGTCAGGCTCTCGGGCGAGGCAGGCCCAATGCCAGCATGGGTAACGAAGGCCAGAAGCCAGCGCGGGATCGGCAGTACCGGCGTCCGCCCCTTCTCCAGCCCCAGCCAGCGCCCCATCACGGCGGTCAGTTCGTCCGTGGACATCGCTGCGGGACCGGCGACGTCAAGACGACCGCACAATGCCCTCGGCGCCCTGAGCTGGTGCACCACGATCTCCACCAGGTCATCGACATGGATCGGCTGCACCTGCCAG
>NZ_AKKE01000115.1 GCF_000281975.1 Novosphingobium sp. AP12
GGGGGCGTCCACCCCATCACCCTTCCAGTCGTCAGGCGACGGCAAGCCGGTCCCCGGAACCGGATGACTGCCTTGCAATAATTAACCGGGAAAGCGGACCAGCGGGAGACGCCCCGTTACGGACATTGCAGTGCGGTGACTTTACTGGCAGCAGAAACGGATGGCTGACGCGCTTCAAATCATTGCCACCGATGTCCTGTTTTATCACGACGCGGATGAGCGAGCTTTTTTCGAATGGCTTGATCGCATGTCCTTCGTCCAAGCGTATCGCGGGCAAGTCCGCGATTTGTTTGTAGATTTCAGCCGTTTTCCAACCGATGATGACCTTTGGGAAGTCATTGGGTTCTGTCGGCGGTATGGCATCGACATGACCCAACTCGCCAGGTTTGAAACCGACGAAAACAGTACTTGGATGCGAGACCCGAAGATGGTTTTTCACGCTGAGATTTTTGGTGGTCTTGCGAACACGAACGGCAGCTAGCCACCCAAAATCGCCAGTCTGCGCCATTCCGATTCCGCCCGCAAAGCGGACGTCCGTAACTCGGGCGGCGGTAGCATCTACTTAAAGAGCATTCGACAAATTCGAAGAACGATCAATGGGAGAGGCAAAATCAAAATAACCCAAGACATAAACCACAGCGCTATCGAAAGAAAATCTGCGTGCCGAGGCATAACAAACACGTTTGCAAATCCGCCAGCATACGCGACCCCAAGCAGCAATATAATAATGGATAACGAGCACCAAATTAGTAAGGCCAAATTTGATCGTGCCTTCATCGTCTAGATCCTTTTTTGCCTTTCCTCTTGGCGGGCATTCAACTGCGCACGTTTGGCATGTCAGGCAAACACCATATACCTTCAGCCTAACGCCGAGCATCGCGTCGTCAACGGCCCTTTCCACCCCCACAGACGCGAAAATCCGGACAGGCGGCGACCGCTCCGTTGCGGACGTTCGCGCCGGCATCTAATCTTCCCGATAGCTGACATTTTTCGACGGGCTTATTGTTCGTTATTTCGGGATAAATCATGACAGAACTGACCGAAATCGAACAAGCCGCGACCGAACGAGGCGTGGGCATAATGCTTTTTAGGTGGCTGCCAGCGATAACAGCCATTGGGGCGGCGATTGCTACGATCGTCGTCGCGCTCATTTCCTATAGCGCCTCACGTACCGCGACTGACAAGGATTATGTCGCGCTCGCGATGAATATTCTGTCCGACAAATCTAGCTCAGTGCCTAGCCGCAGGTGGGCAGTTGCGATCGTTTCAAGGCTCTCGCCCGTAGAGATACCTCCGGAGCTAGCCGCTGGCCTTGCTACCGGCCGCTCCGTGTTGCCTTCTGAGCTTGACCCTAACGCAACACGTGAAACGATCATGACCTGCTTCAAGCCAGTGCTGGAGAGCAGCATGGCCAAGCCGGTCCCTGTGCCCGAACTTCCTGAGGGGAAAGACGGCGTGAAGGGTTGGATGATGTTCGCCGTCAAGGACAGCGGACAACTTGAAAAGGCAAACAATCGGATCACTGGGCTTACAGAGGTAATCGATATTTGCGTCCGACGGCCGATGGAAACGAAGCCATAAGAAATGCAAACTTGACCGTATGCTGGCTTGGACTGGATTAGCCGCCAACATGTCGTCATGAACACATGTCTGAATAGGTTATCTGGTCGGCCGAAACCTGCTTGTCCGCTCGCCACCCTTCTTTGCCGTTCACGATCGCAAAAAGCGTTCCCGAGGGCGGAAAGGCAGCTTACGCCCCATAGCGGTCATCGCCGACCGTTGATAAGGTCACGCTATGACAATGCTTTCGCGCATCGGCGCACTCGACATTGCCGAAGCGATTTCTGCCCGGATCGGGTAATTGCTCAGGGGGGTGGCA
>NZ_AKKE01000116.1 GCF_000281975.1 Novosphingobium sp. AP12
CGAGATCGTCCTGGGCATGGCTGATCGGGATGAGGAACGCTGGGTTTAGGCCCAGCGGAACTCCGCCTCGTTTAGCCAAAGCGAATGAAGTAATGCGGCGAGCTTCCGCGCGACGGCCGTTCTGGCACGCTTGGCGCCCTGTGCTTCGGCCATTTTCCTGCCCCACGCCTGAAGGGCGAATGGTCGCTTTACCTGGTTCAGCGCGACATTGGCGGCTTCGTAGAGCGCCTTGCGCAACATGGGATCTCCCGCCTTGGAAATATGTCCGCTGACATCGCGTTCTCCCGATTGACTGCGTCGGGGCACGAAGCCCTGCATAGGCGCCGACATGGTCGCTTTTTGCAAAACGGCGTGGATCTTCGATGGTCGAGGTGTAGGTGAGCGCGGTGATCGGTCCAACCCCCGGAACGCTCATCAACCGGACGCAGGCCTCATCCGCCTTTGCCCGGTCATTGAGCAGGCGATTGTATGCGCGCAGCTGCTCCTCGATAGCCTCCATGGATGCAATGAGTGGAGCAAACAGAGCCTTCAAATCCGGGCGCTGGGCATAGAAGGCCGTCAGGCGTTCGGCACGCCGGCCCGGTGTTCTGGCGGTACCCATGCGCAGGCCGAACAGCTTCAGTAGCCCGCGCAGCTGGTTGGCCATGGCTGTCCGGGCTGTGATCAACTGCGTCCGGATACGCAGGGCTGCCCTGTCGATGTGCGTTGCTGATGCCTTCATGTGGACGCGCTTGTACCAGCCAGTGCAGGCCAGCTGCGCGAGCCCTTCCGCGTCATGGACATCGCTTTTGTTCACGCGGGCAGAAAGGACGCCCTTCGCGTGCCGCGCGCAGATACATTCTATCGCGCCCCCCGCTCGACCAGCCCATGATACAGGAACGTCGATAACGTTCCCGTCTCCAGCACCACGCGCACCAGATCGGTACAATGTTTGTTTAGCCATTTGGCCAGAACATCGGGATCGCTCACGACAACATCGCGCCGCAAAACCTTACCGTCTATATCCACCACGCAGATATGCGTCGTCTTGTCATCACATCCAATCCTGCATAAATCGACATCGGTCATCCTCCTGCATTGAAGCGCCAAGGCGACTTCGTACCATGCACGAGGGTGGCTAAATCAATTACGCGGTGTCC
>NZ_AKKE01000117.1 GCF_000281975.1 Novosphingobium sp. AP12
AAATCAATTACGCGGTGTCCCAGCCCCGGTCGTAAGCAGGATGCCCGCTCATTGGTTTCCTATGATCTCGGTCGAACCGCTTGAATGGGCGCCTCCCTGATATCTCGCCGACCTTCGGCGGGATCGAATCTGATAATCCCATGATACCTTCCCATTGGCTACGATGGGTGGAAGAGAAGCGCTTCAGAGCTGGCCGAGCCATTGTCGCGGTGAACCATCCAATTTCTGTTGCGATTTAGGATTTCGCGGCGCCACACTATCGCCTAAAGCGCGCTGATTCGACTCAGCCCCTTTTTTATTCCGTTAGCCGCGCCCACAATGGAAGACGTTATGCAGCGGCAGAAATGAACGCTAGCATGGAGAAGCGGGCATGAGCGTGAGAACCGGGGTTATTCAAGGCTAATATGGCGCGTAGCGACCTTCTCGTTTCTCTGGTGCGCGCCGGCGCTGCAGGCGATCGGGAAGCCTTGCGCTCAACAACCGAAGCGCTGGTCGCCGACGAGCGCGCCAAAAAGCACTATATCGTCGCCGACCGTCTTCAACGCGCACTTTCCACAGTTCCGGTCACCCCTCCGGCGCTGACGGCAAGTTCCCCACATCTCAATCCCTCGAACGGGCGCGAGGCGATCCTCGAAGTCACCGCCCACCTCCAGATCGACGATCTGATCCTGTCGCTTCCGGTCAAGGAAAGCGGGCGCCAGCTCATCGAGGAGCACCGGCGCGCGGATGTTCTGCGCGCGAGCGGTTACGAACCGCGGCACCGGGTGCTCCTCTCCGGACCTCCGGGCAATGGGAAGACCTCTTTCGCCGAAGCCCTCGCCGAGAGCCTCGGCCTGCCCTTCTACGTTGTGCGATATGACGCGCTGATCGGAAGCTACCTGGGCGAGACGAACGCGCGCCTGCGCAAGCTTTTCGATTATGTCCGCACGACGCCAAGCGTCCTGTTCTTCGACGAGTTCGATGCGATCGGAAAGGAGCGCGGCGACACGCACGAAACAGGCGAGATCAAGCGCGTCGTCTCGTTCCTGCTCATGCAACTCGACCAGTTGCCGAGCTACGTCATCGTCGTTGCCGCGACCAATCACGGTGAACTTCTCGATCGCGCCGTCTGGCGTCGATTCCAGATGCGCCTGAGCATGCCCGCTCCGCAACGCAAGGACGTGACCGTATTTCTCGATCGCATCTTGTCTGATTGGCCCGATGCTCCCAAGATGCTGGCAGCGCGTATTTCAGCAAAACTCGGCACGGTGAGCTATGCCGAGGCTTTGGACTTCTGCCAGAACGTCAGAAGGCGCCAGATTTTGGGATTGGGGGAGCTTTCCGTCGATGATGCATTGCGCGCCGAACTCGAGCTTTGGACCTCGCGGGTAACTCCGGAAGCGATCAGTGCCGAGCGATCCGACCAAGCCTCTTCTGAGGCTACCCGTCCCAGCTGATCAACCGCGCGCCCTCGGGCGCCCCATGATGACCCCAAGGCCGGACGCGTTTACGCGCGATCGCCAAACGGTAGCCTTTGGTCCCAAATTCAGCAGACTTGCCGATATTCTCGCACGAGGCGCCGATGCGCTCGAACTGCGGGCAGACGCTGCCGGCCTGGCGCCTGAGCGCCTCCTGGTCTTCGAAGTGCGCGGCTCGATCACCGCCTTTGCGAATGCCGTCCAGAATGTCTCAGGCCTCGAATTGGTGGATGAAAAGGAGCTCGAAGGCGATGAGGAGGACAAGCAACCCTTCGCCTATCTGCTCGTCCCGGACATGGTGGCGCTGCGCAACCTCCTTGGCCTATGGCAGCGGTGGCAGACAGGCCGCTTGATCCGCGGCGAGACGCCATGGGCGAATGTCTTCGAACTGCTCAAGGATCTGCGGCCATGGGGGCCCCTGGATCGCGTGCACGCAAGCGATGCGACGTTTCTTGCCTCCCTCATCGACGGACTGGACGATGATGAACTCGTGCGCCTCGAGGTCGAGCTGGTTTATCGCGCTCAGGATCGGATCGCAGAGGAACAGGAGGCCAATGTCAGGGCCGCGATCACTGCGCGTGCCGGCCGTATCGTCTCGCGAGCCCGCATCGCGGATATCGGCTATCACGCGCTGCTTGCTGACATTCCTGCCTGGGCCGTGCGCGAAATCGTCGAGCGACGCGCCGAAGGCGTGGCCGGGCTCGAGCCGATCCAGCACATCCGGCCACAAAGCGCCTCGACCTCGATCGAACTGGGCGACGTAGCCGAGGATGCCGCGGCCGCGCTCCCGCAGCCCGAGCTGGGCGAACCAATCCTCGCGCTGCTAGACGGAGTACCGGTCGCGGGGCACCGCCTGCTTAGCCGGCACATCGATCTCGACGACCCCTTCGATCTCGAACCTTCAGCACTCGTGGCCAATCGCTTTCACGGCACGGCCATGGCATCGCTCATCGTCCACGGCGATCGCAACGGCACGGGCCAGCCCTTGCCACGCAGGATCCATGTCATGCCCGTCATGGGTAACCATGACGAATTTCCGCGCGACAGACTGGTAGTGGATCTCATCTACCTCGCCATCGTCCGGTTGCGGGAGCAGCGGCCAGGGGTCGTGATCGTCAATCTCTCTCTGGGGAACAGGAACCGGCCTTTCCATGGCCAGCTTTCGCCCTGGGCGCGGTTGCTCGATCGCCTCTCGAACAGGTTCGGCCTGCTCTTCATCGTCAGCGCCGGCAACGCGATTGCCGACTTCGGCGTGCCAGCCTATGCAAACGGGCTCGCCTACGAAAGCGCAGATGGTGCCCATCGCGCGAAATCGATGATCAATGCACTTCATGGTCTGATCGGCGAGCGACGGATGTTCTCGCCGGCTGAAACCATCAACGGCATCACAGTGGGCGCCAGCAACAGCGATGCTGTGAAACCCGCCGACCGGGCGCTTGCGCGCGCACTTATCGACCCCTTCCCCAGCAGAGGAGGCAGACCGAA
>NZ_AKKE01000118.1 GCF_000281975.1 Novosphingobium sp. AP12
GCGCGAACCTCGTCGCCCAGGTCCGGGCGGTCGAGCGCGATGGCGAGGGTAGCCTCGACGAAGCCCAGCTTGGAGCCGCAGTCGAAGCGGCGGCCGGCGAAAGTGACGGCGTGGAAAGGCTGCACGCCGATCAGCTTGGCCATCGAATCGGTCAGCTGGATCTCGCCGCCCGCGCCCTTGCCCTGGTTTTCCAGAAGACCCATGACTTCGGGCTGGAGAATGTAGCGGCCCGATACGATCTTGTTCGAAGGCGCTTCGGCGACCTTGGGCTTCTCCACCAGCCCCTTGACCTCGGTCAGCGCGCCATTGACCGCACCCGGCGCGATGACGCCGTAGCTGGAAACCTCCTCCATCGGCACTTCGAGCACCGAAACGAGGTTGCCGCCCACTTCGTTGTAGGCCTCGACCATCTGTGCCATGCAGCCAGGCGATCCGTACATCAGCTCGTCGGGCAGGAAGATCGCGAAAGGCTCGTCGCCGATCACCGCGCGGGCGCACCACACCGCATGGCCAAGGCCCAGCGGCACCTGCTGGCGCACGGTCACGAGGTTGCCCGGCTGTATGCGAGTGGGCTCCAGCGGATCAAGCGACTTGCCGCGGGCCGTCATCGTCGCTTCCAGCTCGTAGGCGGTGTCGAAGTGCTCGACGATCGCGGTCTTGCCGCGGCCGGTGACGAATACGAACTCCTCGATCCCCGCCTCGCGCGCCTCGTCGACGGCGTACTGGATCAGCGGGCGGTCGACGACGGGCAGCAGTTCCTTGGGGATCGCCTTGGTGGCGGGGAGGAAGCGGGTGCCGAGGCCGGCGACGGGGAAGACGGCCTTGCGGACGGGCTTGCGGAAGGTGTTGTCACTCATGGATCCGGATCATGCCTCGCTCATGTTGCAGTGCGGTTAAAGCGCCTAAACG
>NZ_AKKE01000119.1 GCF_000281975.1 Novosphingobium sp. AP12
CCCCTGCCGGTGACCGTACGGTGCTCGTCGTCGGCGAGGCCGGGGCCTTGAAGGCTGCTATGCGGACGGGCAAGGCGGACGAGATCTGGCTGCGGCTGATGTCGCGGACGCTTGGCGGCGGCGCGCCGCTGTTCGAGGACGACATCCCGGTGGAGAACTACTTCGTCTCCGAGATGGAGACGACGCCCGAGGCGGTCCACATGCACCTCGAAAAGCGCCTGAACGCCTGAGTGCGCCTCAGGCCGGGCACGGTTCCAGCGTCTCGCGCTTATGCAGCGAGATCGTCACCAGGAAGATCGCGAGGCCGCCCAGCGCCAGTCCCGAACCGATCCAGCCGGTCGAGGTCAGGCCGTAGCCTGCCGAAATCGCCAGGCCGCCGAGCCACGGCCCTAGCGCATTCGCCATGTTGAAGGCGCTGTGGTGCGCTGCCGCGGCGAGCGCCTGCGCATCACCTGCGACGTCCATCAGGCGGGTCTGCAGTATCGTGCCGAGACCGCCGCTGAAGCCGATCAGCAGCACCACGATGCACAGCGTCCAGATGTTTCCGGCCAGCAGCGCGAACAGTGCCAGCGATGCGGCGCTGAACAGCAGGGCGGCGATCGCGGCCTTGGTCTGCGCGCGGTCGGCGACCCAGGCCCAGAATAGGTTGCCCACGGTCATGCCAACGCCGAACACGGCGAGCACGGCGGGGACGAGGCGCTCGGAGACGCCGGTGACCTCGATCATGGTCGAGGCGACGTAAGTGTAGACGCAGAACAGGCCGCCGAAGCCGATCGCGCCGGTCAGCAGCGTGAGCAGCACCTGCGGTCGGCGCAGTGCGCCAAGCTCACGCAGGGGGCTGGCCGAGGCATCGGCGGGCTGATGCGGGGCGTAAAGGGCGACCAGCGCCATGGTGATGATGGCAAGGCCGGAGACGACGCCAAAGCCGCTGCGCCAGCCGAGTTCCTGACCCATGAAGTTGGCGGCGGGGACGCCGATGATGGTCGCCACGGTGAGGCCGGACATGACCATCGCCACCGACTGCGCGCGCTTGTTGGCCGGCACCATCGATGCGGCGACGAGCGCGGCGATGCCGAAGTACGCGCCGTGCGGCAGTCCGCTGACGAAGCGGCAGAGCAGCAGCATGTGATAGCTCGGCGCGAAGGCCGAGAGGCCGTTGCCGAACGCGAAGATCGCCATGAGCGCGATCAGCAGCCGCCGCCGCTCGATCTTGGCGGCAAGGACGGCAATGATCGGCGCGCCGACCACCACGCCGAGCGCATAGGCGCTGATCGCGTGGCCCGCCTCAGGCTCGCTGAGACCGAGGTCACGGGCGAAGAACGGCACGAGGCTCATCGCCGCGAACTCGGTCGTGCCGATGGCGAACGCGCCCATCGCCAGCGCCAGGGTCACTAGCGCGGGATGGACGTGGCGGGGGGTGGTCTGGGTCTGGCTGTTCATGCTGCACTGCAAAATAAGGTTTCGTCACGATCTAGACAACAAGCGCGACGATGAAAGGACCTCAATGGTGCGATTAGTGCATGCGCGGCATCGTCCCGGGCAACTGCGGGTGAGCGCCAGGGCCTATTCTCCCCATCGCCGGGCGACAGGGAGCAATCGGCGTCAGAATACGGGGTCGAAGCCGGGGGGCAGTTCGCTGGCGGGGCCGTCTTCCTGGCCGGGGACGTGGATGCCGCATTCGGTCTTGTCCCAGCCCTTCCAGCGGCCCGAGCGCGGGTCTTCGCCCGGTGCGACCTTGCTGGTGCAGGGCATGCAGCCGATCGAGGGATAGCCTTCGGCCACCAGCGGGTGCGCGGGCAGGTCGTGCTCCTCGATGTAGGCGGCGACGCGCTCGGCCGACCAGTCGATCAGCGGATTGATCTTGAGGCGCCCTTGCGCATCGGTGGTGTCGATCTCGAAGCGGGGCAGGCTGGAGCGGGTCGCGGCCTGGAACGACTTGCGGCCCGTTAGCGAAGCGTCGAGGCCAAGCAGCGCCTTGGCCAGCGGCTTGACCTTGCGGATTTCGCAGCAGCCGTCAGGGTCCCACGACCAGCGCAGCCCGTTCTCGTCCTTCTTCGCCAGTTCGGCGTCGTCGGGCACGAGGTTGACGAGGTTCGTCAGGCCAAGGCGCTCGACCAGCAGGTCGCGGTAGACCAAGGTCTCGGGGAAGTGCTTGCCGGTTTCCAGGAAGAGGACCGGCACGCCCGGGTCCACTCGGCTGACGAGGTGCAGCAGCACCGCGCTTTCCGCACCGAAACTGGAGACGATCCCGACCTCGCCCGCCATGCGTTCCTTGAGCAGCGTCTCGAGCATCTCGCTCGTGTCGGTGCCCCGGAACAGGCGGTTGAGGCGCACGGCATCGGCCTCGGCGAACCGGGGGCCGGTGTCGATGAGGTCGCGGACGCGCTCGTTCTGGTCAGTTTCGGTACGAAGCATCGGGTGGTCCCTTAAGCCGGGCCTTACGCGGGGTGGCGCTTGGCCCAGATCGCCTGGCGGCCGTCGACGACGGTGGCCTGGTAGACGTTGTCCCAGCGGCCAAACGCATTCTGCGCGTCCGTGGGGTTGAGCGCCTTGTCGGGCGCGAAGGCATCGAAGCCGCAGCGCTGCAGGTGGCCGAGCATGTCGATCACCAGGTCGCCGACGGCGCGCATCTCGCCCTTGTAGCCCGCCTCGCGCAGGATGCGGGCGGAGGAGTAGCCTCGCCCGTCGGTCCATGCAGGGAAATTGACTTCGACCAGCGACAGGCGGTCCAGCTGCGGCAGCAGGGTGCGCGCATCGTCGCCCGGCTCGATGCGGACGGCGGTGGCATTGGACTGCTCGGCGAAGGAATCGACCGTGACGGCCGGGTCGTTGACCGCTTCGTCGTCACGGAAGCGGAACTGGACTTCAACCATAGATGGCCTCCTTGAACGGATCCATGCCGATACGGCGATAGGTGTCGAGGAAGCGCTCCTCGCCCTGCTTGTTGGCGAGGTAGACTTCGGTGGCTTTCTCGACCGCGTCGACGACGCCGTCCTCGGTGAAGCCCGGGCCGATGATCTTGGCGAGCGAGGTATCCGCGCCTTCGCTGCCGCCGAACAGGAGCTGGTAGTTTTCCAGGCCCTTCTTGTCGACGCCGAGGATGCCGATGTGGCCCGCGTGATGGTGGCCGCAGGCGTTGATGCAGCCTGAGATCTTCAGCTTCAGCTCGCCGATCTGGGCCTGCCTCTCGGCCGAGCCGAAGCGTTCGGAGATCTTCTGCGCGACCGGGATCGAGCGCGCGTTGGCGAGGCTGCAGTAGTCGAGGCCGGGGCAGGCGATGATGTCGCCCACGGTGTCGAGGTTGGCGGTGGCGAGCCCAGCATCGTCGAGCGCCTTCCACACGGTGTAGAGGTCGGCCTTGCGGACGTGGGGCAGGACGATGTTCTGCGCGTGGGTGACGCGCAGTTCGTCGAACGAATAGTCGCGGCCCAGGTCGGCCATCAGGCGGATCTGGTCGGCCGTGGCGTCACCGGGAATGCCGCCGACGGGCTTGAGGCTGATCGTCGCGACGACGTAGCCGGCCTGCTTGTGGGCCTGCGTGTTGCGGCCCACCCAGAGGCGGAAGTCGGGGTCGGACAGGTCCAGCTCTTCCGAAAGACCGGCCTCGAATGCGGGATCGGCGAAGTGCGCCTTGATACGCTCCAGCTCGGCGAGCGGCGGCTCGATCGGCTGGGTGAGCAGGTGAGCGAACTCCTCCTCGACCTGGCGGACGTATTCGTCACGGCCCAGTTCGTGGACGAGGATCTTGATGCGCGCCTTGTACTTGTTGTCGCGGCGGCCATAGCGGTTGTAGACGCGCAGGCAGGCTTCCGAGAACGTGATGAGCTGGTCGAGCGGCACGAACTCGCGGATCATCGGCGCGATCATCGGCGTGCGGCCCATGCCGCCGCCCGCGTAGAACTGCGCGCCGATCTCGCCGGCATCGTTCTTCACCATCTTGATGCCGATGTCGTGCAGGCGCATCGCCGCGCGGTCGGTGTCGGAGGCGATGACGCAGATCTTGAACTTGCGCGGCAGCACCAGGAATTCCGGGTGGAAGCTCGACCACTGGCGCAGCAGTTCCGCGTAGGGGCGCGGGTCGATGATCTCGTCTGCGGCGGCGCCGGCGAACTGGTCCGAGCTGATGTTGCGGATGCAGTTGCCGCTGGTCTGGATGGCATGCATCTCCACCTTCGCCAGCTCGGCGAGGATGTCGGGCGTGTCCTCCAGCTTGATCCAGTTGTACTGGATGTTCTGGCGCGTGGTGAAGTGGCCGTAGCCGCGGTCGTACTTGTCCGCGATGTCGCCCAGCAGGCGCATCTGCACGCTGCTCAGCGTGCCGTAGGGCACCGCGACGCGCAGCATGTAGGCGTGGAGCTGCAGATAGAGGCCGTTCTGCAGGCGCAGGGGCTTGAACTGGTCTTCGGTCAGCTCGCCCGAGAGGCGGCGGCGGACCTGGTCGCGGAATTCCTCGACCCGCACATCGACCATCTGCTGGTCGTATTCGTCGTACTTGTACATCAGATCACCCAGTTCAAATCTGAGGCCTCGGAAGGCTTGACCGTCAGGTCGAGGCGCACGGTGGGGCCGAAGGCGCGGATGCGCTCCTTGATGTGGCCCGGGCGCACGCCCTCGTCGGTCTTGGCGGCGTCGACGACATAGGCGGCGAAGACGTTCTGGACGCCTTCCTCGCGCGCGATGATCGCGGCGCCATGCTCGCCCACGTCGGCGGATTCGTTGACGTCGAGCGACCAGCCCACGCCGGTCCACCAGGTGACCGCACCGGTCTTGAGGTCGTTGCCCGTCAGGATCTTCACTGTACTGCCTCCAGCGCAGCTGCGCGAATGGTGTTGTCGTTTTCAGCGGCGACGTCGCCGATAACGATAAGCGCCGGGCTTTGCACCCTCTCGCTTTCCACAAGATGGGAAAGACCGGCCAGCGACGAGCGCAGCACCCGCATGTCGGCGCAGGTAGCCTTCTCGATCACGGCGACGGGCACGTCGGGGGCGAGGCCATCGGCGATCAGCTTTTCGGTGATCTGGGCGGAGGTCGCGATGCCCATGAAGATCACCAGCGTGCGGCCCTTGCCGGCAAGGCCCGACCAGTCCTGGTCCGACAGGCCCTTGCACTGGCCCGCCACGAAGCTGACGATCGAGGCATGGTCGCGGTGGGTGAGGGGTATCTGCGCGGCGGCGGCGGCGCCCATCGCCGAGGAGATGCCGGGCACCACCTCGACAGGGACACCGGCGGCGCGGCAGGCTTCGGCTTCCTCGCCGCCGCGACCAAACACGAAGGGATCGCCACCCTTGAGGCGAACCACGTCGTTCCCGGCCAGCGCCTCGCGCACGAGGAGGGCGTTGATCTCCTCCTGCTTCATGGTGTGGCGCGAGCGGCTCTTGGCGACCGAGACCATGCGGGCACCCGGCCGCGCCATCGCCAGGATCGCCGGATCGACGAGCCCGTCATGCACCACCAGCGACGCGCCCAGCAGCAGCCGCGCCGCGCGCAGGGTCAGCAGGTCGGGATCGCCGGGGCCGGCGCCGACGAGGTAGACCGTGCCGACGGGACCTTTGCGGCCGCCTGGGAGGGGATTCGATTCCATAGTGGCGCAGATGGAGGCGAACGCCGCTCCGCGCCAGCCAGAATGGCTTTGCGGGGGGTTAGGGAACCTTTATGAGGACCGGGCATGCGATAGGACCATTCCGGCAATAATCGGAAATGTGCGTAAATCGCAGATCGGAAGCCGCATTAATCCTCGGATTTAACCGAATCTTAACTGCACCAGTGGACGCTTGGCGCTACCCTAGGAGGCGCTACAATGCCCATTGCGGCTCATTTCGAAGTTAACAAGGCTGACGACGGACGACCGCGAGCGGAGCGGCGCAGATTATTGCTAGAAACCCAGGGTGCGCTCGAATCGGGCGCGGCGACCCAGGTGGTCCTTCACAACTTCTCCGAGACCGGCGTCCTGCTGGAAAGCCAGGTCGATCTGGAGATCGGCGAATACATCGAGATCGCCCTCCCCGAGGCACCGCAGGCCCGCGCGCGCGTGATCTGGGCGAGCGGCCGCCTTTATGGCTGCGCGTTCGAGACACCCATTCCGGCGGCGACGTTGAGCGCCGCTCAGCTGCGCAGTGCCGTGCAGTCCGAGATGGCGCTGGCCCCGCCGCCGGTACCCGCCGGGCCCGGACCCATCGGCGGGGAAAGCCTCGGTGAGCGTCTCCATCGCCTGCGCAAGCTGCGCGGCCTGACGCAGGGTGAACTGGCCAGCCGCCTCGGCGTCAGCAAGCCCACCGTATGGGCGTGGGAGCAAGGCCGCGCCCGTCCCATCGAGGAACGCATAGAGGCCATCGCCGAAGCGCTCGGCGTGGAAAGCGCGGACCTGCGGCCCAGCCGCAACGTGCCGGGGCTTGCGGACCTGATCTCACGATGCCGCGACCAGATCGCCTCGGCCATGGAGACGGCGCCCGAGAAGGTCAGGATCATGATCGAACTATGATCCCACACCATCCGGTTTTCCCGGATTTCCCCTAAATCAAACTTTCATATGTGCCCGTGAAGTTTCGGTATTTCCCGAAGCCGAGATCAATGGTAAACATAATCATAACAATAATTAGAGAATAAGTCGGTTAGTTAATGAGACTAACTTAATTGTAATAAGATTCTAAGTTAAAGATGGGCGGAAAGATCTGCGGTCATGATGCGTTTAACAGCAGTGCATCGAAGAGATTCGCATTTCCATGACGGCTATATCGCCGTCCGCTCCGTCGGATAGTTGCAGGCGGGACATTCGGGACGCACTCGGCATGGGCATGAATTTCACGTTTCAGGAAAGTTCGGTGCTCTATGGCATGCTGGCCGAGAGCACGACCGACGTCATTCTCAAGACCGATCCCAAGGGCTTTATCGTCCACGCCACTTCCGCCATATCGGACCTCGGCAGCGGCGAGCAGGTTCGTGAACCGGGGCGCGACGTGGGCGCGCTGGTGGGGCCGCACCTCCTCGATCTCGTCTCGCCCGAGGCCAAGCAGCAGATATCCCGCGCCCACGAACGCGCCATGGCCGGCGAGGACATGGGCTGGATCGAGTTTCCCGCACTCACCCGCGACAACCGCAAGCGCTGGTTCGAAATCCGCCTGCGCGCCCTGCTGCGCCATGACGGTGCGCCCTACGGCGTGCTCGGCGTCATGCGCAACGTGGACGAACTGCGCTCGCTCAGCGAGCGGCTGTTCACCGCGACCTACACCGACCCGCTTACCGGCCTGACCAACCGCACCGCCTTCATCTCGATGCTTGAGCACATGCTGGAGGCGGGGATGGACGGCTGCCTGGCGCTGTTCAGCATCGACTTCTTCCGCACCATCAACATGCAGTACGGCCAGAACGTGGGCGACGAGGTGCTCACCGTCTTCTCCGACCTCCTGCGCGAAATGCTGCGGACCGAGGACATCATCTCCCGCATCGGTTCGGAGCGTTTCGCGGTGATCCTGCCGCGCGTCACGGCCGTGGAGGCCGAAGGCATCTGCCGCCGCGTGGTGACCACTCTCGCCGAGCTGAAGCAGAAGGTCGGGACCAGTCATTTCGAGATGACCGCCAGTGCGAGCGTCGCCCGCATCGGCACAAGCCTCGATTCGACGATCGAGCGCGCCGAGATGGCGCTGTTCGTCGCCAAGGCCAAGGGCCGCAACCGCCTCGAAATGGAAAAGCCGGTCCGCCGGGCGGTGGGCTGAGGCGGGGCGAACCTCATCGCCCGACCAAGGTTGAAATGTCTGAAATCAAGGAGCCTCTGGCGGTCCTGCTTCGACCGATTTTGGGGCGAAAGCTGCCGCTTGAGAACCGGCAATCAGGTTTCTGGCATCGAGAATACGTTATCTAGCCAGTAGTCGTTCATCCAATCCTCGTATCCAAGACGTTCGCCTTGCCGACGCTCATCAGCCGACGTCCATCGTTCATTCTTTGTCATCAGCGTTACCATCGCTTGCATGCGCCATTCTTTGCCGGGCAGCGAAAACCGACGCGATGGACGATGCGGGCATTCGGGGCCAAGGTTGGAGCAAAGTGGTCCATCCGCGTCATGCGGCCTTGCAGAATGGGGCGGTCGAAAAGGTGCAAATACCTTTCTACAACTTCCGCCCAACAATCTTTGTAGTCGCAAAACATAGCAAAGGGCTTCTGGCCTTCCAGCATCAGGCGCAATTCACGATTTGTGTGAACCAGATAAGGAAGGGAGCGCAGCATGGAGTTCAGCATCGCCTAAACTTGCTGCTTATGGCCTATGACCGCAATGACAGCGAGGCAGGATAGTTCGCTTTCCTACAGGCAAAGCCGCACGGTATGGTCGGGGCATGCCCCAGCCAGCACCTTGCCACATGTCGCACAACGCCAAGTACAAAATGCCCCGAGGTACGCGCAAGGTGACACCTGTCACCCACAAGGCGACACCTTTCCAGCCCAAGGCGACACTTTTCCGGCGCAAGGCGACACATCCGGTCCCAAGGCGACACTTTTCCTCTCTGGACCGTGTAAACCGTGTAAACCGGCGCCGCCCCAGGTTACGAAACAACTCTTGGCTTTCGGCCACCCGGGAGTACGCTTCCGAACCGGACTCGAGGAGCGGTACATGGGCGTGACGGGCATTGGCGGTATGTTCTTCCGGTCGGAGAACCCGGAGGCGCTGCTGAAGTGGTACCGCGAGCATCTGGGCGTCGTCATGGAAGGGCACGAGCCCTGGCAGCAATCGGGCGGGCCGACGGTGTTCATGCCCTTTGCGCGCAGCACCAGCTACTGGCCCGACGACAAGCAGTGGATGATCAACTTCCGCGTCACCGACCTCGACGACATCCTCGCCACTCTGCGCAAGGCCGATATCGCGGCAGTGACCGACCCTGCCTGGGACTCGGCGGAGGCGGGCCGCTTTGCGCACATCCACGATCCCGAGGGCAACCCCATCGAACTGTGGGAGCCGCCGGCTGAGTAAGCCGTCAGTCGGCCTCGTCGCTGCCCTGCCGGCCGCGTATGGCCTCGATCAGGTCGCGCATGGCCTCGGTGTCGCGCAGGTTGAGGTCGCGCTGGGGGAAGGGCACCTTGATGCCGTTCGCGCGCATCAGCCGCCAGAGCGTCTTGAGCACGTCGGAACGGACATTGCCGATGCCTTCCTCGGGGTCGGTGATCCAGCAGTGGATGACGAAGGCGATGCCGTTCTCGGCGAAGCTGTCGAGCCAGACGGTGGGCGGCGGAGCCACCAGGACGCGCGGCACCGAGCGGGCGGATTCGAGCATCAGTTCCTCGGCCTGCTCGATGTCGCAGGCGTAGGGGATCACCACGGGAACCTGGATGCGCACGTTGCGGCTGGAGTAGGACCAGTTCTCGACCTGATTGATCATCAGGTTCTCGTTCGGGATCAGGTATTCCTTCTGGTCGCGCGTGGTGAGCGAGACGGCGCGGATGCCGATGCGGCGGATCTGGCCGAAAGTGTACTGGCCGCCCTGGTCGGTGATGGCGATGACGTCGCCCGGCTTGATCGACTTGTCCATCAGCAGGATGATGCCGGCGATCAGGTTGCCGAAGGTCTTCTGCAGGCCGAAGCCGATCGCGAGGCCGAAGGCGCCGGAAAACACCGTCAGCGCGGTCAGGTCGATGCCCAGCACGTCTATGCCGACAAGGATAGCGATCGCCCAAATGAACAGGCTGGCCATCTTCTCGGTCAGCAGCCGCTGTGTCACGTCGAGGCCGGTTGCCCGCGCCAGAATCCGGCTGGACAGGCGGCTGGCGCCCCATGCGACCGTGATGACCAGCGCCAGCACGGAGACCACCACGACGAAGTCCCAGATCGAGAATCGAGTTGCGCCGACCTGAAGGGCAAGCTTGTCGAGCGTGTTGACGACGTCGCCGAACGTGTCGCTGCGGGAGGCGACGGCGTCCTTGATGCCGTCTGCCCCGGACATCTGCGGCTGGCGGATGACCACTGCCGTCGCCGTCGCGGTGGGGGAGGGCGTTGCGGTGGCGACGGCGGCGATGTTCACGGCTCGCGCCAGGCGGCGAGCGCCTGCTCGATGTCGGCGATCAGGTCGGCCGGGTCCTCGAGCCCGATGGCGAGGCGCACGCCGTGGCGGTCGCTTTCCTGCGCGGGCTTGGGGGGCCAAGGCATGCGGCTGCGGTAGCCCGACGGTTCGATCGGCAGCGCGAGGCTCTCGAACCCGCCCCAGGAATAGCCGATGCCGAACAGCTGCAGCGCGTCGATGAAGCGGTTGCGGGCGGCGGCGGTGGAGCCCTTGAAGACGAAGCTGAACAACCCGCAGCCGCCGGTAAAGTCGCGGCTCCAGATATCGTGTCCCGGCGCTCCCGGCAGCATCGGGCAGAGCACTTGCGCGACTTCCGGGCGCCCGGCGAGATAGCTGGCGATGGCGAGCGCACTGTCGGTCTCGTGCTTCAGGCGCAGGTGCAGAGTGCGCAGGCCGCGCAGCACCAGCGCCGCGTCGTCGGGCGATACAACCGTGCCGAGCTGCTGTGCGCGCTGGCGCAGCCTGCCGTAAAGCTCCGGGCCAGCGCTGGCGCTGCCCATCATGACGTCGGAGTGGCCGCCGACGTGCTTGGTCAGCGCCATGAGCGCAACGTCGATCCCGCGCTCCAGCGCCCGGAAACCGAGCGGGCTGGCCCAGGTGTTGTCGAGCACGGAGATCGCGCCCTTTTCTCGTGCGATATGCGCCAGCGCCGGCAGATCCGCCATCTCCATCGACAGGCTGCCGGGTGCCTCGAGAAGCACGGCGCGGGTGCGCTCGCAGAACAGCGCCCCGTACCCGCCGATGTCGAGCGGATCGAAGAAGCGGGGTTCGATGCCGAGGTCGGTGAGCAGGCCCTTGCCCATGGTGCGGGTGGGGTCATAGGCGTTGTCGCTGATCAGCACGACGTCGCCCGGCCGCAGCAGGGTAAGCATGACTCCGGCGATGGCGGCGACGCCCGAGGGGTAGAGCACGGTCCCCTCCGCGCCCGGCTCCAGCGCCGTCAGCGCGTCGCTCAGCGCCCACTGCGTCGGCGCGCCGCGGCGGCCGTAGAAGAAGCGTCCGTCCTCGTTACGGCGCGGCCCTTCGGCGAGCGCGGCGGTGTCGGGATAGAGGTGGGTGCTGGCGCGCCAGATCGGAGGGTTGACTACCGGCCCGGTCCATTCACGCCGCCGGCCGGCCCCTACGATCCGGGTCGCTTCCGACAGGTCGCCAGGGCGTTTGCTGCTATCCAATGTCATCTCCGCGTGTCGTCAGGTGGACCCTAGGACACTTTCAGGTTGCGGGGAAACAGTCGTCTAAGTGTGCTGCGTTTACCCTGCGGCGCGGCGCTGGTCGGGCTGGAGCGGATAGCCGCGTGCGGCTTCGACTTCGCGGCTGGCGAGCTGGCGATGCTCCTGCGGACCAGTGTCGAGACGCAGCGGCGAAAGGGCCGCCGCGCCGCCGTCGATGCCCACGGTGAAGACACGGCGCATAGCCACGTCGCCGTTCTCATCGCCCAGGCAGAGGCGTACCAGCGGAACGAAGAATGAGGCGCTGCCCTGCTGCAGCGGGCGGATGTGGCTGAGCGGCAACTGCAATTCACCCTTCAGCACTACGGTCTCGCCGGCTGCGATGGGAGGCACTGCCTTTAGCTGCTTCAGGGCGGCCAGCGCCGGGGCAAGCTGCTGTTCGGGCGGGATCGAGGCGTGGGCCCCGATCATGTCGCCGAACAGATTTGCGGCGCAAAGATCGTCCCCGGCCGTAATCGTCAGGCGATACTGAAGGGTCGCATAGACCAGCGAAAGTCGCAGCCCGATCGGCTCGAACGAGAGCGTGGCCGACGATGCGGCGGGCGTTGATTCCGGCATGTCGAAAGCCGGTTGCGGGACAACGGGAACGGGCTCGAAAGGGACGCTGGCGACGCTGGCAGCCAGTACCGGGGTGGGTGACACTTCAACGGCCGGAGCAGCAAATTGCTCGGGCTTGGCCAGTTCCTCCGGCTCGGCCACACTGGGGCTTTCCGCACCCTTGCGACGGCGCAGGAACGCGATGATCGCGCCCACCGCTGCCAGCAACGCCAAAGGCCCAGCCCACCACCAGACCGGCCAGGTCCCCTGGCGGCTTTCAGCCGCATCGATCGGAGCTGCGTCGACCGGCGCAGGCAGTGCCGCCGCCTCGGATGCCGCCGGCGCTCCCGGCGTGTCGGAGGCGACGGGCGAAGGGGGCGTCGAGAGCCGAGGCTCGGGCGATGCCGCCGTCGCCCGCGGTGTGACCGAAGGCGCCGGGTCCGGCGAAGCAGACGGACGAGACGCCGGCGTCGCGCTCACGCGCGGAGGCGGAGCGGGGTTCAGTGTAGGCACGGGGGTTGGGGCGGCCCGAACTGGCGCGGGCGCCGGGCTGGGCACCTCAGTCGGCTCCGCGCTTGGCCGGACTACCGGATTCTGTCCGTCGACGGGCCCCTGCACCCGGGGCGCGCCCGGCGTCGCTGTCGGCTCGGGCAGGCTCCAAGTATTGGCCGATTGGGCGGCGGCCGAGCCAATACCCGCGAGCATGAGCGCCGAAATCGCAGTCGCTACCGCCGCGTGCGAAAAAATTGTGGTGTTGCCCCTCATGACCTCGCCATCGTCACCCCATGCGCGGTGAACCGCGCGTTAATGCCATGGTCACACGCGGCGAGCCGTTGCAAGCCCCGGGCCGTCCACGAGGTGCTTGTCTTGTCGATAGGTTGGAGGCATGGCCTCGGAGATGAGCGACACTCCCATTTCCTCCTCCATGCCGCTGCATCTGGGCCAGCAGAGTGCACTTCCCACTTCGCCCGAAGAGGCAGTGCTGGACTACGTGCCCAATCCGCGCGTCGGCAGCCTGTATCTCGTCCGTTTCGCGGCGCCCGAATTCACGTCATTGTGCCCGGTGACAGGCCAGCCCGATTTTGCACATCTCGTACTCGACTATGCGCCGGGAGCGGCCATCGTCGAGTCGAAGAGCCTGAAGCTGTTCCTGGGTTCTTTCCGCAATCATTGCGGATTCCACGAGGACGTGACGGTCGGCATTGGCCAGCGCCTGTTCGACGAGATGAAGCCCAAGTGGTTGAGGATCGGCGGATACTGGTATCCGCGAGGGGGCATTCCGATCGATGTGTTCTGGCAGTCCAGCGCACCGCCGGAGGGGCTCTGGGTGCCCGACCAGGGCGTACAGGGCTATCGAGGCCGGGGTTGAAGCGTCAGTATCCCGCGTCGGCGAATCTGACGCCGTTGACGCGCGTGAGGTCGATAATGCCGGTTCCGATAGAAGCCATCTGACGGCTGCTCAGACATTGCGCGTAGACCGTCGGCGCTTCGGCGCGGCGGGCCGCGTCTGTTTCGAGCGCATCGTCGAGGCCGGCTGTGCACATGGCGCGCGTTTCGTAGGTTTGGACTGGAGACTCGAGGCGCTCGCAGGCCTTGCCGTCGTCGGAGCAGGCGAACAGGGCGAGGGCGAAGAGAGTGGCGCTCATAAGATGTCTCCTTCCTTGTTGAGAGAACGGATGGGTGCCCACATGTATCCCGTCAGCCCGAGAAAAAGCTGAGTCCGATCAGTATGCTGCGCTGCAAATAAGCGCTGGAACCTCGCGCCTAGCAGCGCGTAGTACCTGCACCCATGGACCAGACCAAAGCCAAGCTCGTAATCCGCCAGGCCACCGTCGCGGATGCGCCCGCGATCGCCCGCCTCTCAGTTAAGGTCTATGGCAAGGCCGACGCCTTCACCCGCGCCGAGATACGCGGGCAAGTGATCAATTTCCCCGAGGGCCAGTTCGTCGCAGAATACGAGGGCAAGGTCGTCGGCCACTGCGCCACGATGATCGTCACCTCCGAACTCGCCTTCAAGCCGCATACCTGGGAGGAGATCAGCAACGGCGGCTATGGCCGTCCGCCCGCGCCCGAGGGCGACGTGCTCTACGGTTTCGAGGTCTGCGTCGACCCCGACTACCGGCGCCTCCGTATCGGCCAGCGCCTTTACCGCAAGCGCCGCGAGGTTTGCCAGTACTTCGAGCTGAAGGGCATTGCCTTCGCCGGCCGCATGCCTGGCTACATGCGCCGCAAGCGCCAGTATCCCGACCCGGCCGACTACGTGCAGGCGGTGCGTGACAAGAAGGTCCGCGACCAGGTCATCAACTTCCAGATGAACGAGGGCTACGAGCCTCGTGGCATCCTGCCCGACTACATTCCTACCGATCGCGAGAGCGGCGGTAACGCAGTCCTGATGTACTGGCCCAACCCGCTCGCCCCGCGCGACACGGGCAAGGCCGTGCCTGGGCTCAAGGAGCGCGTGCCCTCCAGCGTACGCGTCGCCACCGTCCAGTTCCAGATGCGCAAGATCGAGACGATCGACCAGTTCGAGGCTCAGGTAGAATACTGGATCGATGTCGCCGCCGACTACGAAAGCGATTTCGTGGTGTTTCCGGAGCTCTTTACCCTCGAACTGCTTTCCATCGAGGAGACCAAGCTCGAGCCGGTACAGGCGATCGAGAAGGTCGCCGAATACACCGAGCGCTTCGTCGAGTTCATGCAGGGCATGGCGGTGAGCTACAACATCAACATCATCGGCGGCTCGCATCCCACCCGCGTCAAGCTGGGCGGCGGCAAGAGCGAGATCCGCAACATCGCCTACACCTTCCTGCGCGACGGCGCGGTGCACGAGACGCAGAAGCTGCACCCCACTCCCTCCGAACGCCGCTGGTGGAATGTGCGCGGCGGTTACGGTGCCAACGTCATCCAGACCGACTGCGGCCCGATCGGCGTCATGATCTGCTACGACAGCGAGTTCCCCGAACTCGCCCGCCACCTCGTCAACCAGGGTGCGCTGATGTTGTTCGTGCCGTTCTGCACCGACGAGCGGCGGGGCTACCTGCGGGTGCGCTACTGCGCGCAGGCCCGTGCGGTGGAGAACCAGTGCTACGTCGTGACCTCGGGTGTCGTCGGCAACCTGCCCAACGTCGAGAACATGGACGTCCACTACGCCGAGAGCGCCATCCTCACGCCCTCCGACTTCCCCTTCGCCCGCGACGGCGTGGCGGCGGACACCGCGCCCAATACCGAGACCATCGCCATCGCCGACCTCAGCCTCGACGCGCTGCTTACGGCGCGGCAATCCGGTGCGGTGCAGAACCTCAAGGACCGCCGCTTCGACCTTTACCGCGTGGAGTGGACGCAGACGAACGGCTGACAGTACCGATGCGCCGGTGCGGATTATCGCCGCACCGGCGCATTCGCGATTTGGCGTAGCGCTCGCTTGGGGTTATGCGCGATCGTATACCACCTGATGGAACACCGATGATCAAAGACCCGGGCCCCCTTGCTGGACAGGGCGTCGCCAGCCAGCGCGTCGCCGACATCCTCGCCGAGCGTATCCTTTCGGGCGACCTCGCGCCCGGCGCCCGCATCAAGCAGGACGAACTGGCCGACGAACTGTCCACCAGCCGCATCCCGGTGCGCGACGCCCTGCGCATGCTGGAGGCGAGGGGCCTCGTCACGATGCGCGCCAACGCGGGCGCGCGCGTCACCAGCCTGACCCGGCGAGATCTCGAGGTTTCCTACGAAATCCGCGAGCGTATCGAGCCGCTGCTGCTGGCCGACAGCGTCCCCCATCTCACCGACCAGGACATTGCCGACCTGCGCGCCGTCATGGAGCGCAACGAGAGCGTCACCGACGTCGACGAGGCGATCGCGCTGGGCCGTGAGTTCCACTGGATCACGTATCGCCGCCATTCGACGCCGCTCCTCGCGCAGATCGTCGAGCGGGTATGGGACACCACGCAGAGCTACCGCCGCGCCTACATGAAGCTGGCGATGGGCAACACCACCACCGGCGGCGGCCGCACTCACGACATCGAGCATCAATTGCTGTTCGACTGCATCGCCAAGCGCGAGGTCGAAACCGCGCAGGCTGCGCTCGTCATGCACATCCGGCGCACCCGCATCGGTCTCGTGCGCTATGGCCACCTGCTGAGCGGCATGGGCGGGGAGGGCGCTCCCTATCCCTCGCCCCTGCTCGACGCGGCCGAGTGACCGGCGCCCCGGCGTATACATTACCCGCTTGCGCCCTGCGGCAGGGCCGTTAGGCAAGCACCAGTTTCGGCAAACCGGAGAGAGCCCATTCCGATGATCACCCTCGACCAAGCCCGTACCCTGATTGCCGCCACCCGCTCCAAGGGCCGGGAGATGAGCCTCAACCCTCTGACGATCGTTATTCTCGATTCCGGCGGACACCTCGTCGCGATGGAGCGTGAGGACGGCTCGGGATATGGACGTCCCGACGTTGCTAGCGGCAAGGCGGCGGGCGCACTGGCGATGGGCGTGTCGAGCCGCAAACTCGGCGACATGGCCGCGGACCGGCCGCAATTCATGGCCGCGCTTTCGGCGGCGTGGAACGGCAGGCTGATTCCGGCGGCCGGCGGCGTGCTGGTCAAGGACGATGCGGGCAACCTGCTCGGCGCCATCGGCGTCAGCGGCGACCTGTCCGACAAGGATGAGGAAGCCGCTTTCGCCGGCGTCGCGGCAGCGGGCCTCATCGCAGGCTGAGGTCGGCACTTTCTGCGCTCGCAGCGGCAGAGGTTTACACGGTTTACAAGGTCCAGGGGAGAAACTGGGGCCCGACGGCCCTGGATGTGTCGCCTTGCGCCGGAAACTTGTCGCCTTGCGTGCAAGAAGTGTCAACTTGAGCGCCGCACGTGTAACCTTGCGGGTTACAGGTGTAACCCTGCGGGCGACAGGTGTAACCTTGCAGGTGACAGGTGTAACCCTGCAGGTAACGCGTGTGACCTTGCTTGCGCAGAGCGACACTTTGGCCTTCCGGGCGGGCGCGGTGGGGGAACGGGTTTGCCTGCTCATGCCGAAAGCATATCGCGCCAGCCATCCTGTAGGAAAGCGGGCAGTCCGCTGCAGATCGCCCGCAGTTTGCAACTGCGCGAACGCTACGATGGCATGAAGAACTATGGGTCGACCGCGATTTCACAGATAGCGCAGCCGTCCACCATACCTAAGCGCCGCGCGGACGGCACGGTCCGGCCGCTCGGCCGCGTCACACGGATGCGGTGAAGATCTCCCGGCCCGGCTCCGGCATCTCTACCTTGTAGACCGTTCCGGTGCTGGATTCGGTGAAGAACAGCCACTTGTTGCCGGGTCCGCCGTAGGCCGCGTTGGTGGTGTAGCGGCCCTCGGGCACGTCGATGCGCAGCATGGGCTCGCCCCGGTCCGAGAACAGCCAGATTGCCCCGAAGCCGACGTGGCAGACCACGAGGTTGTCGTTGGCGTCGATGGTCAGCCCGTCCGGACCCGATCCGCCCGACATCTGGATATAGGTGCCGACCTTGGAGATCACCTCGCCCCCCGGCTCGCCGCTGGCGTTCACGAGCGGGCAGCGCCACACGGCGTTGGCGCGTGTGACGGCGAGATAGAGCGCGGTCTCGGCCTTGTTGAGCACGAGGCCGTTGGGGCTGGGAATGTGGTCCAGCATCAGTTCCAGGCGCTTGCTCCCGGCGCGCACGCGGAACAGGCGGCCGTTGGGGTTGTGCCAGCCCGACTGGCCCTGGTCGGTGAACCAGATGTCGCCGTTTTTCGCGATCGTCAGGTCGTTGCAGCCGAGGAACGGCTCGAGCAGGTAGCGTTCGAACCACCGCTCGGTCTTGCCGGTCGAGATGTCGCAGATGACCATGCCCTTGTGATGGTCGGCGATCAGAAGGCGGCCGTCGGACAGGAACTTCATGCCGTTGGGTTGGCCGTCGTATTCGAAGCCGAGCTCGCAGCTGCCGTCCGGCGCGATCCTGAACAGGCGGCCCCAGGGAATGTCGGTGACCCACAGATTTCCTTGTGCGTCGAACACCGGGCCTTCGAGGAAGACGGGCGCGGCGGCGCCGTGAAGCTGGACCTGCGCCCATTCGGTCTTCTCGCCGAAGCGGCGGAAGTGATCGGGAATGCGGCAGAAGACCTCGGCCGTGACGGCGGGGGGCGCGGCGAACATCGCTCTCTCCTCAAGTGATCGCCCGGACGGCTTACGCCCGGATCGGATACATGTCTCTCGCGCAGACCCCTATTACGCCTTGACCGCGCGGCAAAGTGCTTTCACGACATGAGCACACACAATATCGCCGGATGGTATACATCGGGTGGCTTCCGGAGGGGGAAATCGATGGGTTCGCGTGAACTCGTCTGCATAATAGATCCAATCCATCCGGCCGGAATGGAACGCATCGCCTCGGCGCATGACGTGATCGGTCCGGAAGGATGGCGGGATGATCCGCGGCTGGCCGGAACGAGCGTGATCGTGATCCGCACCAGTCCGCTGGGCCCCGACATCTTCGGGGCTATGCTCAATCTAAAGGCCATCGTGAAGCACGGCGCGGGGGTGGACAATATAGCCATTCCCGCTGCGAGCGCGCAGCGCGTGATGGTCGCCAACACGCCGGGCGGCAACAACTCCACCGCCGTTGCCGAAGGGGCGGTAGCGATGATGCTCGGCCTGCTGCGCCGCACGCGCGACATGGACGCCCTCGTGCGTGAGAACCGCTGGGACGAGCGCTGGGGCATCCGCCTCGCCGACCTGACCGGTGCGAAAGTGGGCCTGATCGGCTTCGGGCGCATTGCTCGCTACGTGGCGAAGATCTGCGGCGCGGGCTTCGGGGCGCAAGTGGCCGCATACGATCCGATGCTGGCTGATGAGGATATCCGCGCCGCCGGGGCCGAGCCCATGGACCTCGCGGGCATCCTCGGCTGCGATATCGTATCCATTCATACACCCCTGACGGAAAGCACCCGCAACCTCATCGATACCGTCGAGCTGGGCATGATGAAGCCCCACGCGATCCTCGTGAACTGCTCGCGCGGGGGTATCATCAACGAAGCCGCGCTGGCCGAGGCGCTGCGCGTGGGCCAGATCGCGGGCGCGGGCATCGACGTGTTCGAGGACGAGCCGCCCGCCGCCGACCATCCGCTTTTTGGCCTTTCCAACTGCTTGCTCTCGCCCCACGTCGCCGGTGTCACCGAGGCAGGGATGAAGGACATGGCGCTGAACGTGGCGGCCGTCATCGAAACCGTCAGCCGGGGCCAGACGCCCGCGACGCTGCTCAACCCGGAGGCTATCCAGTGACCGTGCCCGTGAAGTCCGTGATCTATGCGAAGATCAACCGCCCCGACCCCGCGCTGCTCGCGCGCGCCGCGAAGTTCGGCATCGCCGACCTGCACGAGGGCCTCGGCGAGATCGCCGGCCGCATGTGCCTGATGAGCCCGGGCATGGTCCCGATCGCGCCCGGCCAGAAGGTCTGCGGCCCGGCGGTGACGGCATGGAACTTCCCGGGCGACAACCTCGCCATCCATGCCGCGCTCTACACTGCCGAGGCGGGTGACGTGCTGGTGCTGACCAACGGCGGCGGCAGCCAGGGCGCGCTGTGGGGCGACGTCGCCTGCGGGTTCGCCAAGAAGAAGGGCCTCGCCGGCACCGTCGTCCACGGCGCCACGCGCGACGTCGATGCGATCCGCGAACTGGGCTATCCGGTCTGGTCGACCGCCGTCTCGGTCGAGCATCCCAAGAAGCGCGGCCCCGCGGCGGTCAACGTGCCGCTGGTGGTGGACAACGTGCTGGTCGAGCCGGGCGACGTCATCGTCGGCGATTCGGACGGCGTGCTGGTGATCCCACGCGGGCTGCTCGAACTGGCCGTCACCAACGCCGAGGCGCGCGCCGCCAAGGAAGTCGAATTCCGCCGCCGCATCGCCGAGGGCGAAGTGCTGTTCGACATCCTCGGCATGCGCCAGCTCGTGGAGGACCTCGGCATCGAAATCAAGGACTGCACCTGGGAGGAGGACCGCTAAGGTCCATGCAGGGAGGCCGGGGCTGCTTGAGAGGGCCGCCCCGGCCTTTTTCCGCTACTTCCGGCTGAACCGCGCCAGCCGTTCGGCATGGTCGGGTGCGAAGCCGGGGTAATGCTCGAACTCGTATGCAAGCCCCTGCGCCAGCGTCATGCCGTCGGTGGCGGCTAGGAGCTTCTTGGTCTCGGCATTGGTGTGCCATGAATTGGCGAGGATTTGCGCCGCCAGTTCCGCCACGTGCGCGTCCAGTTCCCCGTCTGCCACCAGCACGTCGATCAGCCCGAGCGCGGCCGCTTCAGGCGCCTCGATAGCCTGCGCGGTGAACATCAGCCGCTTGGCCTGCGCGGCGCCGATGCGACGGGGCAGGCGCTGGGTCATGCCCCAGGCACCGACGAGGCCCCACTTGCCGTGCGTGTCGGCGAACCGCGCCGAGCGCTCCGCCACGATCAGGTCTGCGGCGAGGGCGAGTTCCAGTCCTCCGGTGAAGCATACGCCGTGGACCGCCGCGATGACCGGCTGGGGCAGGGCGGCAAGACGGGCGACGACGCGGGGCTTGAAGCGGCTGTCGGTGAAGCCCGGTCCGATGCCGCCGATGTCCGCCCCTGCGCAGAACGCCCGGCCCGAGCCCCGCAGCACCACGCAGCCGACCGAGGCGGCCTCGCTTTCCAGCGCGGCGCAGTGAGCGTCCAGTTCCTCGAACGTCGCGGTGTCGAGCGCGTTCAGCTTGTCCGGGCGGTTCAGCGTCAGCGTGCACAGCCCGTCCCTGTCGTCGCGCAGGATACGTTGCGTCATCGGCGGCTCTCCCGTGTTTTCGGGGCCGAGGATAGCGCGCCGGCATGGCGGGGCAAAGCGCCAGGGCGGTGCCTGCGACGGGGCCGGAAGTTAAAATTATGCGGCACTGCACAATGGCACTTGCCGCCCCGCTGGCCTGTGGTAGCCATGACGCTCAGGAGACGGGGAGAAGGGTGTTTCGCCCGCTTCTTCGCCCCCGGTCCTGGCGATAACCGGAGCCGTCCGAGCGGGCCGACAGGCGGCGCTCGTGGCGGCCTGTCAAGGAGTGCTCCCGTGGCCAGCGAACCCGTGTCCGACACCAAGCCCGTCACTTCCTCCGATCTCGACCAGCACATCATGCGCGTGCTGCGCAACCGGGTCGGCAAGGACGAGCGCGCGGCGCGGCCGCACGACTGGTATCGCGCCGCGATCTATGCGCTGCGCGACGAGATCATCGATGCCTGGTTCAAATCGACGCGGCGCACCTACGACGCCGGCGGCAAGCGCGTCTACTATCTCTCGATGGAGTTCCTGATCGGCCGCCTCCTGCGCGACGCCCTGTCCAACATGGGCCTGACGCGCGAGATGGAGAAGGCGCTCGCCGCCCACGGCCTCGACCTCGCCGAGCTCGAGGAAATGGAGCCCGACGCGGCGCTGGGCAACGGCGGCCTCGGCCGTCTCGCCGCCTGCTTCATGGAGAGCCTCGCCACGCTCGACATCCCGGCCTATGGCTACGGCATCCGCTACGTGAACGGCATGTTCCGCCAGCGGATCGAGGACGGCTGGCAGGTCGAACTGCCCGAGACCTGGCTCGCCCACGGCAACCCCTGGGAGTTCGAGCGGGTCGAGAGCACCTACCTCATCGGCTTCGGCGGCGAAGTGGCAGCGCAAGGTGACGGCGTGGTCTGGCACCCGGCCGAGAAGGTCGAGGCGACGGCGGTCGATACGCCCGTGGTCGGTTACAAGGGCAAGCGCGTCAACACACTGCGGCTGTGGACCGCGAACCCGGTCGATCCGCTCAAGCTCGACGCCTTCAACGCCGGCGACCACCTCGGCGCGCTGGCCGAGCAGATGCGCGCCGAAAGCCTGGTGCGCGTGCTCTATCCCGCCGATTCCAGCCCCTCGGGCCAGGAACTGCGCCTGCGGCAGGAGTACTTCTTCACCGCCGCCTCGATCCAGGACATCGTGCGGCGCCATGTCCAGTACGCTGGCGATATCCGCACGCTGCCGGACAAGGCCGCGATCCAGCTCAACGACACCCATCCCTCGGTCGCCGTCGCCGAACTGATGCGCCTGATGGTCGACGTCCACGGGCTCGAGTTCAACGAGGCCTGGGAGGTGTGCAAGCAGACCATCTCCTACACCAACCACACCCTGCTGCCCGAGGCGCTGGAAACCTGGCCGCTGCCGCTGTTCGAACGGCTGCTGCCGCGCCACATGCAGATCATCTACGCGATCAACAGCCGCGTCCTGCGGGAAGCCCGCAAGGCGGGGCTGACCGACTCGCAGATCGCCGCGATCTCGCTCATCGACGAAAGCGGGGAGCGCCGGGTGCGCATGGCGAACCTCGCGTTCGTGGGCGCGCACTCGATCAACGGCGTCGCCGCGCTGCATACCGAGCTGATGAAGGAGACGGTCTTCGCCGATCTCCACGCGCTCTACCCGACGCGGATCAACAACAAGACCAACGGCGTCACCCCGCGCCGCTGGCTGCAGCAGTGCAATCCGGGGCTGACCAAAGTCATCAAGGACGCGATCGGGCCAGACTTCCTGGACGATGCGGCGAAGCTGGCCGAACTCAAAGCCATGGCGGACGACGCCGTGCTGGGTGAGCGGATCGGCGAGGTGAAGCGCGCCAACAAGGTGGCGCTTGCCGACCACATCCGCAGGACCATGGGCATCCGCCTCGATCCCGACGCGATGTTCGACGTCCAGATCAAGCGCATCCACGAATACAAGCGCCAGTTGCTGAACCTGATAGAGACCGTCGCGCTCTACGACCAGATCCGCAGCCATCCCGAGCGCGACTGGGTGCCGCGCGTGAAGATCTTCGGCGGCAAGGCGGCGCCCAGCTACCACAACGCCAAGCTCATCATCAAACTGGCGAACGACATCGCCCGGCGCGTCAATTCCGATCCCTCGGTCGGCGGGCTGCTCAAGGTCGTCTACGTGCCGAACTACAATGTCAGCTATGCCGAGCGGATCATTCCGGCGGCCGACCTGTCGGAGCAGATCTCGACCGCGGGCATGGAAGCCTCGGGCACCGGCAACATGAAGTTCGCGCTGAACGGCGCGCTCACCATCGGCACGCTCGACGGCGCTAACGTCGAGATCAAGGAGCACGTCGGCGACGACAACATCGTCATCTTCGGCATGACCGCGCAGGAAGTCGCGGACCGGCGCGCGGCGGGCTACAATCCGCGCGAAGTGATCGAAGGATCGCGCGAACTGGCGCAGGCGCTGTCGGCCATATCGTCCGGCGTGTTCTCGCCCGACGATCCGACCCGCTACCAGGGCCTCATCAACGGCATCTACGACCACGACTGGTTCATGTGCGCCGCCGATTTCGACGCCTACGCCGCCGCGCAGCGGCAGGTCGATGCGCGCTGGGAGGATGTCGCAGGGTGGCGGGCCTCCGCCATACGGAACATTGCGAATGTCGGGTGGTTCTCCTCGGACCGGACTATCGGTGAGTACGCCAAGGAAATCTGGAAAGTCTTGTGAAGCCGACGGAAAGCGCCATCGAATCCCTGCTGCATGGTACGAACGCTGATCCGTTCTCGTTACTTGGTACCCATTCCGCGCCCGACGGCACCCATCTGCGCGCGCTCCTGGCCGGAGCGGAGTGCGTCGAGGCGTTCAGTCTCGACGGGCACTGGCTGGGCAAGCTCGACAAGGTGGACGACCGTTTCCTGTTCGAAACCCGCCTGCGCATCAAGCCTCAGCCGATCCGCTACCGCTGCACCGCGGGCGGGCATGACTGGCTGGTGACCGATCCCTACACCTTCGGCCCGGTGCTCGGCCCGGTCGACGACCTGCTCATTGCGCAGGGCACGCATTTCCGGCTGTTCGACAAGCTGGGCGCACACCTGATCGAGCACGAGGGCGCAAAAGGCGTCCACTTCGCGGTCTGGGCGCCAAATGCCCGGCTCGTCAGCGTGGTGGGCGATTTCAATGACTGGGACCCCGGGCGCCACGTCATGCGCAATCGCACCGACATCGGCGTGTGGGAGATCTTTCTCCCGGACATCGGCGACTACCGGGCCTACAAGTACCACATCGTCGGCGCCGACGGCTCGGTGCAGCCGCTCAAGGCCGATCCCTTCGCCTTCATGGCGGAAATCCGTCCCTCCACCGCCTCGATGACCGCCGTGCCCGCCAAGCTCGACTGGGGTGACGAGGCCCACCGGGCGCACTGGGCCTCGGTCGATGCACGCAAGGTGCCGATCTCGATCTACGAGGTCCATCCAGGTTCCTGGCAGCGCGACCGCTTCAACTGGTTCCTCAACTGGGACGACCTGGCCGACCAGCTCATCCCCTATGTCGTCGAGATGGGCTTCACCCATATCGAGTTCATGCCGATCAGCGAGCATCCCTACGATCCTTCATGGGGCTACCAGGCGACGGGCCTCTACGCCCCGTCCTCGCGCTTCGGCGAGCCGGCCGGCTTCGCGCGCTTCGTCGACGGCGCCCACCGCGCCGGCATCGGCGTCCTGCTCGACTGGGTGCCCGCGCACTTCCCCAAGGACGAGCACGGCCTCGTCCGCTTCGATGGCACCGCGCTCTACGAACACGAAGACCCGCGCCTCGGCTTCCAGCCCGACTGGAACACGCTGATCTACAACTTCGGCCGGCGCGAGGTGTCGAGCTTCCTCGTCAACAACGCGCTGTTCTGGGCGGAGCGCTACCACGTCGACGGTCTGCGCGTGGATGCCGTCGCCTCGATGCTCTACCGCGACTATTCGCGCAAGGCGGGCGAGTGGATCCCCAACAAGGAAGGTGGGCGCGAGAACTGGGAGGCGGTGGAGTTCCTGCGCGGCGTCAACCGCGCCGTCTACGCCCAGCACCCTGGCTTCATGACCATCGCCGAGGAATCGACCTCGTGGCCCGGCGTCACCCAGCCCGCCTACGAAGGCGACGGCAAGGCCAAGGAAACCGCGCTCGGCTTCGGCTTCAAGTGGAACATGGGCTTCATGCACGACACGCTGCGCTACATGTCGCGCGACGCGGTGCATCGGCGCTACCACCACGATGACCTGACCTTCGGGCTGGTCTACGCCTTCTCCGAGAACTTCGTGCTGCCCCTCAGCCACGACGAGGTCGTCCACGGCAAGGGCTCGCTGCTCGGCAAGATGAGCGGCGACGACTGGCAGAAGTTCGCCAACCTGCGCGCCTACTACAGCTTCATGTGGGGCTATCCGGGCAAGAAGCTGCTGTTCATGGGCCAGGAATTCGCCCAGCGCCGCGAGTGGAGCGAGGACCGTGCTCTCGACTGGGAACTGCGCGATGCGCCGTCGCACGAGGGCATCCGCAATCTCGTCAAGGACCTGAACCGCCTCTACCGCTCCAAGCGCGCGCTTCACGCCGCCGACTGCGAGGCGGACGGCTTCGAATGGCTCATCGTCGACGACGCCGAGAATTCGGTCTTCGCCTGGCTGCGCAAGGCGCCGGGCGTCAATCCGGTCGCGGTGATCGCCAACATGACGCCGACCCTGCGAACGGACTATGAAGTGCCGCTGCCGCTGGCAGGCAAGTGGAACGAGATCCTGAACAGCGATTCCGTTCACTACGGCGGCACCGGCAAGGGCAACCTCGGCCAGGTGAAGTCGGCGGATGGCCGCGCCGTCGTCACGCTTCCGCCACTGGCGACCATCATGCTCGAGTTTGCCGGCTAGGGCCGGCGGACATGCTCGAATACGCCGGTTGAGCACCGGCAACTGCAAACGGCAATGTCGCGGGGGCGACCATGGAGAGTGAGCGATGAGAACACCGTCTGGGCCGCTGGCGCGCGATGCCATGGCCTATGTGCTCGCCGGCGGGCGCGGCAGCCGCCTCAGGGAGCTGACCGACAACCGCGCCAAGCCCGCGGTCTACTTCGGCGGCAAGGCGCGCATCATCGACTTCGCGCTGTCGAACGCGATCAACTCGGGTATCCGCCGCATCGGCGTCGCGACGCAGTACAAGGCCCATAGCCTTATCCGGCACATGCAGCGCGCCTGGAACTTCATGCGTCCCGAACGCAACGAGAGCTTCGACATCCTCCCCGCTAGCCAGCGCATTTCCGAGCTGCTGTGGTACGAGGGCACCGCCGACGCGGTCTACCAGAACATCGACATCATCCAGCCGCACGATCCCAAGTACATGGTGATCCTCGCAGGCGACCACGTCTACAAGATGGACTATGAGCGGATGCTGCAGCAGCACGTCAACTCGGGTGCGGACGTGACGGTGGGCTGCCTCGTCGTGCCGCGCATGGAGGCGGTGGCCTTCGGCGTGATGCATGTCGACGACCAGGACCGCATAACCGACTTCGTCGAAAAGCCGGCCAATCCTCCCGGCATTCCCGGCCAGGAAGACATGGCGCTCGCCTCGATGGGCATCTACGTCTTCGACACCGAGTTCCTGTTCGACCAGTTGCGCCGCGATGCTGCCGACCCCGACAGCAAGCGCGACTTCGGCGGAGACATAATCCCCTATATCGTCAAGCATGGCCACGCGCAGGCCCATCGCTTCACGGACAGCTGCATCCGGGCCGCGGACGAACTGGAGGAATATTGGCGCGACGCGGGAACGCTCGACGCCTATTTCGACGCCAACCTCGACCTCACCGACACCGTGCCCAAGCTCGACATGTACGACCGCGAATGGCCGATCTGGTCCGACGCGGTGGTCGCCGCCCCAGCCAAGTTCGTCCACGACGAGGAAGGACGCCGCGGCCATGCGATCTCCTCGCTAATCTCGAACGACTGCATCGTCTCGGGCGCGCTGGCCAAGCGCTCGCTGTTGATGACGGGGGTGAAGATGGGCAGCTTCTCCTGCGCGGAGGAGGCAGTGATCCTGCCCTATTCCAACATCGGCCGCAGCGCCCGCCTGAAGCGTGTCATCATCGATTCCGGCGTGCGCATCCCCGAAGGTCTCGTCGTCGGCGAAGACCCTGAACTCGATGCCCACCGTTTCCGCCGCACCGAGAACGGTGTCTGCCTCATCACCAAGCCGATGATCGACCGACTGGGGATGTGATGGTTCGATGCCGTTGAAAGTCCTTTCCGTCGCCTCCGAGGCTGTGCCGCTCGTCAAGACCGGCGGTCTCGCGGACGTCGTCGGCGCACTGCCTGGCGCGCTTGCCCCGCATGGGGTGGAGACGACCACCTTGCTCCCCGGCTATCCCGCCGTCCTTGCCGCGCTGCGCCGCCCCCGCGCGGTGCACGGCTGGGATTCGCTCGTCGGCACGCCGGCGCGCCTGCTTGCGGGCACTCTCGACGGTCACCATCCGCTTCTGGTCCTCGACGCCCCGGCGCTCTACGCCCGCGAAGGGGCGCCCTATACCGACTCCGCCGGCCGTGACTGGGGCGACAACTGGCAGCGCTTCGCCGCGCTCGGCCGCGCCGCCGCCGACATCGCGGGCGGAGCCATCCTGAAACGCGGCAAGCCGCAACCCTTCGACCTCGTCCACGCGCACGACTGGCAGGCGGCCATGGCGCCCGCCTACCTGCGATTCGCCCCGCATGGTGCGGATGGCCGCAGGCCCTCGGTGGTGACCATCCACAACATGGCGTTCCAGGGGTGGTCCGGCGCCGAGGTCTTTCCGCAGCTGGGCCTTCCGGCCGAGGCATTCGCGATCGACGGGGTCGAGTACCACGGCGGCGTCGGCATGTTGAAAGCGGGCCTCGCCTGCGCCGACGCGGTCACCACCGTCAGCCCGACTTACGCCCGCGAAATTCGGTCGGCCGCTTTCGGCATGGGCCTCGAAGGACTGATCGTGGCGCGCGGCGATGCCGTGCACGGCATCCTCAACGGCATCGACGCCGATGTCTGGAATCCGTCGGCGGACAACGAACTGCCGGCCCGGTACGGTCACCGCACGCTCGAGCGTCGCCGCGCCAACAAGCGGCTTCTGGAAGCCGAATTCGGTCTCGACCCCGACGACGGCGCCGACGGTCCCCTGTTCATCGCCGTCACGCGCCTGACTTGGCAGAAGGGCATGGACGTGCTGCCCGAAGTGATCGACCACCTCGTCGGAATCGGCGGGAAGCTGGCGCTGCTCGGCTCCGGCGATGCCGGCATAGAGCGCGCCCTCATGCAGGCCGCGGCTCGCCATCCCGGCCGCATCGGCATCCGCATCGGCTACGACGAGGCGCTTTCGCACCGCATGCAGGGCGGCGGCGACGCGATCCTCATCCCGTCGCGCTTCGAGCCCTGCGGCCTGACCCAGCTCTACGGCCTCGCCTATGGATGCCTGCCCGTCGTCGCGCGCACCGGGGGGCTGGCCGACACGGTGATCGACGCCAACCCCGCCGCGCTCGCCGCGGGCTGCGCCACCGGCGTGCAGTTCGACGGCGTCGACTATGACGGGCTCGCCGCCGCGCTCACCCGCACCGCCGCGCTCTACCGCCAGCCCGAGGTGTGGGAGAGGGTGCAGAAGAACGCGATGAAGTGCGATTTCTCATGGAAGGCCAGCGGGAAAGCCTATGCGGATCTCTACGCCGCGCTGACCGCATGAGCGCGCTCGGTGCGCACCTGGTCAACGGCAACACTCGCTTCGCCGTCCGGTCGCCCCGCGCCGAAATGGTCTGGCTCTGCCTCTTCGACGGCGAGAACGAGACCCGTCATCCGATGGAGCGCGGCGGTCCCGACTGGACGATCGAGATACCCGGCGACCTGAGCGGCGCCCGCTACGGCTACCGTGCGGCCGGTGAATGGTCGCCTGAGCGCGGGCTGTGGTTCGATCCCGCCAAGCTGCTGGTCGATCCCTATGCCCTCGAACTCGATCGGCGTTTCCTGCAGGACCCGCGCCTCGCCATGTTCGGTGAGGATACGGCCGACATCGTCCCACGCGCGATCGTGCCGGCACCGTCCGCACCCGTTCCGCGAGAGCCCCCCCATTTTGCACGCGGCGGCCTCGTCTACGAACTCAACGTGCGGGGCTTCACCATGCAGCACCCCGGCGTGCCTGAGCCCTTGCGCGGTACGGTGGCAGCGCTGGCGCACCCCGCGATCGTCGCGCACCTGAAGAAGCTGTCCGTCACCGCGGTCGAACTGATGCCGGTAGTCGGCTGGATCGACGAGCGCCACTTGCCGCCGCTCGGCCTCGTCAATGCCTGGGGCTACAACCCGGTGGCGATGATGGCGCTCGACCCGGGCTTGTGCCCCGGCGGCGTCGCGGAACTGCGCGGCACCGTCGCCGCGCTGCACGAAGAGGGGATCGGCGTCGTTCTCGACCTCGTCTTCAACCACACGGGCGAGAGCGACCTGGCCGGCGGCGTCCTGTCGCTGCGCGGACTCGACGATGCGGCGTACTCGCGCGGACCCGGCGGCCAGTTGATCAACGACACCGGCTGCGGCAACACGCTGGATTTCGCCAACCCCGCTGTGCGCATGCTGGCGCTGGAAACGATGCGCCACTTCGTCGCGCAGTGCGGTGTCGATGGGTTCCGATTCGATCTCGCACCGATCATGGCGCGCGAGCCGGGTTTCGACCGTCACGCACCGATCTTCGCCGAAATCGCGGAGGACCCGCTGCTGGCGGATCGTGTCCTGATCGCCGAACCCTGGGACGTCGGGCTCGGCGGGTATCAGTTGGGCAACTTCCCCGAGAACTGGCTGGAATGGAACGACCGCTTCCGTGACGACGTGCGCCGCTTCTGGAAAGGGGAGGGCGGCATCGGTGAATTGGCGACGCGGCTTGCCGGCTCATCGGACATATTCGGCCGCCCGTCTGCGGACAGCGGGTGCCGCTCGGTCAATTTCCTGGCAGCGCACGATGGCTTCACGCTCGCCGATACGGTCGCTTACGAGCAGCGCCATAACTGGGCCAACGGGGAACAGAACCGGGACGGCCATGGCGAGAACTTCAGCTGGAACAACAGCGTCGAAGGACCCAGCGCCGATCCGGCAGTACAGGCCGCCCGCCGCACGGACCTGCGCGCGCTTCTCGGCACCCTCTTCGCGGCCAGCGGCACCATTATGCTCACGGCTGGGGACGAATTCGGGCGCACTCAGCAGGGCAACAACAATGCCTACTGCCAGGACAACCCGATTGGCTGGATAGCCTGGACCGGCCGTGACCAGGGCCTGGAAGATTACGTTGCGGCCCTGTCCGCCGCGCGCATGGAACATCTTGATCTGTACAACCGCTTCCCCGAGCCGGTGCGCTGGTCGACGCGGGAGGGACTGGAGATGACGGTTGCCGATTGGCAGCGCCCTGGAGAAGGCTGGCTACATTGCGCGACGATTGATCCCGAAAGTCCCTTCGCCTTCACCATCGACCGCACCGCCCGCCGCGTGACTGTCGGCGTCTGAGGCGAAGAAACCCTGGCACCATGTTGTCGGCGGGCCATCCGCGCCGCTATCTCGACCAATCGATGCACCCCACCAAAAGAAATTCGGCGGCCGCGAGAGGGGCCTTCGGCCCATAGTCGCGGCCAGATGAACCGGCGTTGGACCGGACCCTCGTCGTGATGGTGATAATTAGACGTGGTAGGGGCATTCATTCTCGGATGGGACTGCCGGATTCAAGCGCTGCGACAACTCGATTTCAGTACACGCCGCGAGACGCCAGTACGGCGGGAACGTGCGCCGGCAGATCGACAGATCATAAAGCGGTGACTTCCGGCGGGCGTAGAGGGCATCCAGCCGGATGCGAGCTTCGTAGGAAACCTCGTTGCGGCCGCTGACTTGCCACAGGCCGGTCAGTCCGGGGTGCACCGAGCAATAGGCGCCGAATCGCGCGCCGTAGAGGCAGATTTCTGCCTCAATGATCGCCGCGGGCCGACGACGCTCATGTGGCCGGCCAGAATGTTGAAAAGCTACGGAACTTCGTCGAGGCTGCTCTTGCGCAGGACCGTGCCGATGGGGGTGATGCGAGGGTCGTCGCGCAGTTTCTGGTCCCTGTCCCATTCGATGCGAGCTTCCGGCGACGATGTGAGCGGAGCGTCGAGCACGGCCTGCGAATTGACGACCATGTTGCGGAACTTGAGGCATGGAAAAAGGGTGCCGTCCCATCGGACGCGTCGTTGCACGAACAATATTGGCACTGGCGCCGACAGATTGATGGCCAGCGCGGAAAGCATCAGGAACGGTAGGAAGATCAGGATGTCGTCAACGGCGCTATCCCCGCACGCCGTGGCAGGCCTGATCGGTCGCCAAACCTCGTCCATAATGACGCAGTCTCGCCGGCGCTACCGTCGACCCGATGTGTGGAGCCTTGTATCCACTCATACCAACGGCCCGATGCGGTG
>NZ_AKKE01000120.1 GCF_000281975.1 Novosphingobium sp. AP12
AGCCGCCGATGGACGGCGTGGCGGAGGTCCAATCACGGACAGGAAGGTTGGAAAGCGACGACGATCAGCGCGCCTGTTCTGCCTTCGCGTCGATCGCCTCGTTCGCCCGGTCGCCTTTGGCCTCGGCCGCGCGCACAAATGCCTCGGCCCGGCCTTCGAGCGCGGCATGGCGCTCCGCCAGAATTTTTTCGGCACGTTCCTCAAACGCGACATCTCGGCCGGCAATTCGCTTCTTCGCGACGTCGG
The DNA here is from genome assembly GCF_000281975.1 of Novosphingobium sp. AP12. Lineage (GTDB taxonomy): Bacteria > Pseudomonadota > Alphaproteobacteria > Sphingomonadales > Sphingomonadaceae > Novosphingobium. Next base: position 247 of record NZ_AKKE01000120.1, read on the forward strand.
CGCTGACGGCGATGCGCTCCTTCGCAATGAGACCACCAGCGCAGATTCGCGCCTTGGCGGCTGCACCCGAGGCTGCGATCCTGTTCTGTGCGACCGCGCCACTTTGAGCCAGGCGGTTCTTCGCCTTGCGCCCTTCCTCGCGAATGCGAGCGACGGCCGCTTCGACCTCGCGATCGGTCCCGGCATTGACGAACCTGCCGCCGCCGGCCGCAGCCACCGCATGCAGCGATGCCGCTTCGCCGGACGGTACGGCGAAGCCGATGATATTGATGATCGCCTTGGTAGATCCCTGGTTGATCGACCGAGCCACTGTGACCGGATCGCCGCCACATGTCTCCTGACCATCCGACACGACATAGATGACCTGCTTGCCGGGACCGCCATTGGCGGTGAGAAGCGCTTCGGCGCGTTTGAGGGCAGCGGCAAGCGGGGTCCATCCCACCGGGCGGATCGTCGAGACCGAGCGTACCAATGCGGCCCGATCATGGGTCATTTCCACAGGCAGATCGACGGCAGCACAGGAAAGCGCCTTGCCATCAGCCCGGTTGTTGCCTGCCTGGCCGAACACCAGCAGGCCTGCTTCAGCCGTAGGGGGCAATTCCTCGACGAATGCCGCCGCGGCGGACTTGGCGAGATCGAGTTTCTGGCGGCTCGACACCTGACCCGCCATCGAACCCGACGCGTCGACCGCGACGATCACTCGCGCCGGCGGTACTGGACCGGCGACTGTTTCTGACGCTGTGAACGATGCGTCAACCAGCGCAGGATCGTTGAAACAGGCCTCGGGATCTCCAGCTTTGAACTGGCGGAGATAGGCCTCGACCTCGGAAGAACCGTCAGCAGCGCGCGTCGCGGCCTGCGTTTTGTAACCCGCCGCACTATCCGTTTTGCGGTCGCAGCTGGCCAGCACCGGATATAGCGCCAGCATCGCGACGGCGGTGTATATCCCGACGAGGCGGTCAGTTCTTCGTAAATTAGGCGTCATGGCGTGAGGCTCACCGCTCGTCTCCGGCTGTTCCATCCGAAAACTCTAGCCTCAGTCCTACGTTTTAGTCATCAGTTATGAAGATCGCTTGTGCCGGGCACTGGCTCGCCGCCCGGCGCACCAGATCCTCGAGCTCCGGCGGCACCTCGCCCACCAGCACCGTGGCGTAGCCGTCGTCGTGCAGTTCGAACACCTCCGGGCAGATACCCACGCAGATGCCAAAACCTGCGCAGAGGTCCGTGTCGACACGGACATTCATCGCGGGCCATCCTCCACCGGATCGAACTCGAGGGCGATATGCGTCAGTCCGCGCAGGATGAACGTGGGCAGATAGCCGTAGCGCCGCGCGTTAGCGGGCCCGTGGACCTTCTCCGAGATGCGGATGTCGCTGGTCCGGTCGAACATGCAATTGAGGCTGACGACCGCCTCGGCGCGCGCCAGGGGAGCGCCCGGACACGCATGGCGGCCCGCACCGAACGCCACATGCAGGCGGGCGTTCTTCCGGTCCAGTTCGAATTCGCCGGGGTTTTCGAACTTGCGCGCATCCCGGTTGGCGGCGCTGTTGGCGATATAGAGGAAGGCACCGGCGGGGACATCGACACCCCCGACGCTCGTCGGCTTCTTGGCCAATCGGAAGTCGCCCTTTACCGGGCCCTCGATCCGCAGGCATTCCTCGACGAAATTGGGGATGAGGCTGCGATCCTCGCGCAGGCGCTTCTGAAGGTCGGGACGTTCGCCCAACACCTTGAACGCATAGCTGAGCAAACGCACCGTGGTTTCCTGGCCGGCCGCGAACAGATTGGCGGCGATCCGGGCAACGTCGAGCGGCTCCGGCACCTCGCCGCCGGGGAAGGTGGCCCTGGCGAGCCCGGTCAGGATATCATCCCTGGGATTTGCCCTCCGGTCTTCGATATAGTTCGAGAACTTGTCGTAGAGCCACACGAGCGGACCGTGGTTGACCTCCCCGTCCGTGCCGCCGACCACGGCTCCGCCGCTTTCCTGCTCTACGCGGATCAGGTGCTTGCGGAACTCGGTCCGGTCTTCGGGCGGTACGCCGAGCAGATCGGACACGACGAGCACGGCAAAAGGCTGGGCGAAGTCGTCCATGAATTCGCATTCGCCGCGGGCAAGGAACGTGTCGATCTGCTGATCGGCCAGCTTCCACATGAACGCCTCATTCTCTTTGAGACGCTTCGGTGTGATCAGCGACATCAGCAATGCCCGGTGGGCCGAGTGCGTCGGCGGATCCATGGTGGGGAGCTGATCACTGAACGGCGTCTGGTCGCGATAGGTTTCGATCAGTTCGGAAATGTCTTCGTGCTCGTGACCAGCAAGCGGGATGGGACAACCCGCGAAGGGCCCCGTCGTCGACATGCAGGAAGAGAACCGCGCGGGATCGTTGTAGACTTCGAGCGCTTCGGCGTAGCCCGTTACCATGACGATCCCCTGATGCGGCTCTCGCACCACCGGAGACTGGTCTCTCAGGTAGTCGAAGTAGCCGTAAGGATCGTCGATGAACCGATCGCTACGGAAGAAATCATGCGCTTCGAACTCACTGGTGATATCGTTCATGTGCTCTCCTGCGACGTGCCGCCGGCATCCTCCGGGGTCACGGTCGACTCAAAGTAACGCCGTTGCGGAGCATCTGCCACCTGTTCGCCTCCGACTAAAATGGCATCGCCCTAACGATCCAAGCTGCTCGGGGCGGCCTTCCCGTATCAACCATTTTTCCCTTCAGATACTTGCAGTCGCCGACCTGCCGGTGCGGTAGCCGGGCTGCGCAGGTTCGCCGAAAGCAGAGAGGATCTGTGCGAACCGGGCCTTCGTGTCCTGCTCGTATTCGGGGTGTGTGATGATGTAGGGGTCGTTCGCCTCGACGGCACGCACCACCGCGCGGCCGAGCCACACGGGGTCCATCATGTTCGCCCGGATCGTGGCGGCACGCTCTTCGTCGACAGCAATCGGGCCGGATGACATCGATTCCGACATGCGGCTTCGCGTGAGGCCCGGGAACAGCGTGGAAACGCCGACACCGGAAGGCGCGAGTTCGGCGCGGACGGCGTCGGACAGGCCCAGCACCGCGAATTTGCTCGCCGAATAGGCCGCGGACGTGAGCGTCCGGTTATCAGCGGGTTCGACTATTCCTCCCGTTCACCATCTATTCCATGGTCGGCGGACAGCCATTGCCCTTGATGCGCGACCGAACCAAACCGAGACGTGCAGCGCACACGGTTCACATGTTGGCAGCCCGTCGCACCGCTTCTGCAAGAAGCGTTGCCCATGCGTCTTGCTTGCGCGAGCTGCCGATAAGATCCTGTCGCACTTCGATCTCGGCGTAGGCAAGGTTTCGCGGGAACGCGTGGAACGGGATGGTGTAGTCGGTTTCGTCCATCGCGTACGGGACGTTGTCGCCTACAGTCAGGTCTGGCTGTTCAGCGAGCACGTCGCGTAGAGCGTACGCAAAGTCGACCGGCTCTTGGTTGTGCAGGATGCCCACGTCCCAAGGGCGGGTTACGCCGTTCATTTCGGGGGTGAAGCTGTGCAGCGACAGCAGGATCGTTTCCTTGCCAGTCGCGCGCCGGGCATCGAGGACCTTCGCGATCGCGGCATGGTAGGGTTCGTGGATCGCGCCGATCCGGGCATCGCGCGCCTTATCCGTAAGATGCAGGTTTCCGGGAATTGGGGTCCCATCCGAGACTTCAGCGATGGCGTCGGGCCGGGTGGGCATGCGATTGCAGTCGATGACGAGGCGCGAATATACCTGGTGGAGGAAAGGCGCATCCAGCAAACTGGCCAAAGCTCGGCCAAGGCCAAACACGCCGATATCGATTGCTATGTGAAGTCCCAAGTCATCGGGTTGCAGACCAAGGAGTTCCAAGTGACGAGGAACGGCCGATCCCGCGTGGTCGCCGATTAGCAGGAACGGCGAGGTTCCTGCTGCGTTGAACAGACCAAACGGCGCCGGATCCTCCGGACCCAGCACGCTCTCTGCCGTGCGCCCGGTCACCAGGAAGCTCCTCGATGCCGCTGCTGACGATCCATCACACGACGCTGTATCGCTACCAACAACCTGTATCGCTTGGTGAACATCGCATCATGATGCGGCCGCGCGAGGCTTTTGACCAGCGGTTGCTGTCGGCGCGCCTGATCATCGACCCCGAGCCCAGCGAACTGCGCTGGCTGCATGACGTCTTCGGCAATTCGGTGGCCGTCGCCTCGTTCGAGCGCCGCACCGCGCGCCTGACGATCACCAGCGAGACCACGCTGGAGCATGCCCCGCTCGCCCAGACGCAAGTGGACGTCGAGGATTATGCCCGCCTGTTTCCCTTTACTTATTCGGCAGAGGACATGCCCGACCTGCTGCGCTCGATCGAGCGGCAGCACCTGGACCCGGGGCGCATCGTCGACAACTGGGCCCGCGCGTTCCTCAATAACGACGCAAGCACCGGGACTATTTCCCTGCTCACCGAGATGGCAACCAGCATCAAGCGCGACTTCACGTATGTCCCGCGACATAAAAAGGGCACCCAGTCGCCGCTCGAGACGCTGAAAAAGCGGCAGGGGACCTGCCGCGACTTCGCGGTGCTGATGATCGAGGCCGTGCGCGCGCTCGGCTTCGCGGCGCGGTTCGTCTCGGGCTACGTCTACAATCCGTCGCGGTCCGAGGGCGTGGTCGGCGGGGGCAATACCCATGCCTGGGTCCGTATCTTCCTCCCCGGCTCCGGCTGGGTCGAGTTCGATCCTACCAACGGCATCATCGGCAATCGCGGCCTAATCCGCGTCGCCGTGGCGCGCGATCCCTATCAGGCGCTGCCGCTGTCGGGCACGTGGTTCGGCCTGCCCGCCAGCTTCCTCGGCATGGACGTGACCGTCGACGTCCACCGGGCCGATCCCGACCAGTTCCCCTCAACCGGCCATGGCGCCGTAAACAGCCGCCGCTCCGGCGCTTCAGGAAAGTGACACCCATGCTGATCCGCTGTGGCTACGATATCCGATTTGAAACCGAAACGAAGACTGCGATGATGGCGATGCTCAGCCTTCACCCCTCGCGCCACCAGGACCTGCGCACGCCCCAGCGCTTGCTGGCCAGCCCCGATATCCCGCTCTATCAGTTCGAGGACGGCTTCGGGAACGTTGCCACGCGCCTCAGCATACCGTCCGGCGGCGTGACCCTGTCCTGCGACTTCGTCATCGAGGACAACGGCGAGCCGGACATGCGCCCGGCCAACGGCCCGCAGATGCCAGTGGAGGACCTGCCCGATTTCGCGATGCCGTTCCTGCTGGGTAGCCGTTATTGCGAAACCGATCGCCTCATGGACGTGGCATGGAGCAACTTTGGCCATTACACCAATGCCCGCGACCGGGTGGACGCGATCGTCGCCTTCGTTCATCGCCATATCGAGTTCGGTTATCACTATGCGCGGCCCGACAAGACGGCCTGGAACGGCTATCAGGAGCGGCAGGGCGTCTGCCGCGATTTCGCGCACCTCGCCATCACGCTGTGCCGCTGCATGAATTTGCCCGCCCGCTACTGCACGGGTTACCTGGGTGACATCGGGGTGCCGGCCGTCGATGCTCCGATGGACTTCAGCGCCTGGTTCGACGTGTACATCGATGGCAGTTGGTACACCCACGATGCCCGCCACAACAAGCCGCGCATCGGCCGTATCCTGATGGCGCGGGGGCGCGATGCCACCGACGTCGCCTTGACGACGGCGTTCGGTCCGGCGAACCTGGTGCGGTTCGATGTCTATACCGATGAGGTCCAGTCCCTTGAATGATCCGCTGACCAACCTGCTTCTGCGTCCCTGGGACGGCCCGCTCGGCGCCCCGCCCTTTGCGCAGGTGCGGGCCGAGGACTTCCTGCCCGCGTTCGAGGCCGCCACCGCCTGGCAACGCGCGGAAGTGGCGGGTATCGCCGGACAGGCGGAAGCGGCGACGTTCGAGAACACCGTCGCTGCCCTGGAGCGGTCGGGCGAAGTGCTCGGCCGGGTCCGCCGCCTGTTCTGGACGCTGTCCTCTGCGCAGGGAACTGCCGCCATCCGCGCGATCGAGGGCAATGTTTCGGCGCTGCTCAGCGCGCATTCGATTGCGATCAACCATGACGCCGCGCTCGCGGCGCGCATCGCCGCCGTCCATGCCTCACGCCATGACGCCGGGCTGACGCCGGCGCAGGTGCGTCTAGTCGAGGCCAGCTACGCCGGCGCTCGTCGAAGCGGCGCGGCTTTGGGCCCCGAGCAGAAGGAACGCTTTGCCGAGATCCATTCGCGACTTTCGGCGCTCTCCGTCCAGTTCGGCCACAACGTCCTGGCGGCGACGGCCGACTGGGTGCTGGACCTGGGTGTGGACGACTTAGCCGGGCTGCCCTCCTCGCAGTGTGACGCCGCTGCCGCGCGCGCCGCGGCCGCAGGGGCCCCGGGTCGTTTCCACGTCACCCTCGATCGCACTGACTACGAAAGCTTCCTGGGCTTCTCCCAGCGCCGCGACCTGCGCGAGAAACTGTGGCGCGCCTTTACCGAGCGTTGCGACGGCGGGGCGCAAAACAACTGGCCCGTCATCGCCGAAATCCTGGCTCTCAGGCATGAGCGGGCGACCCTGCTAGGGTACGCTGACCATGCGCATTATGCGTTAGAGGACAGCATGGCCCACACGCCTGCCGCCGCGCTCGATCTGCTGCAGCAGCTATGGGAGCCCGGCAAGCGCCGCGCTGCCGAGGAGGCGGCCGAACTACAGGCGCTGATCGATGCCGAGGGCGGCGCATTCACCCTCGCTCCCTGGGACTGGCGCTTCTATGCCGAGCAGATGCGCCGTTCTCGTTATGCGTTGGACGGCGCGGCGGTGGCGCAGCATCTGCGTCTGGATGCCGTCCGGCAGGCCGCCTTCGATACGGCCGCCAGACTCTACGGACTGTCCTTTACGCGGCGTGCGGATATCCCCGGCTATCATCCCGATGTCTGGGCCTGGGAAGTGGGCGATGGGGCGGCTGGGCCTGTCGGGCTGCTGTTCACCGACTATCTCGCCCGGCCGGAGAAGCACGGCGGGGCTTGGATGGGCAGCCTGCGCGTGCAGGAAACGATGGACGGCACGGTCCTTCCGGTCGTTTACCTCGTCGCCAATTTCGCAAGCGCGCCGCCGCCGGACACTGGCGCCACGCGCCTGTCCATCGACGAGGCGCGTACCCTGTTCCACGAGTTCGGCCATGCCCTGCACGGCCTGCTTTCGCGGGTGACCTATCCCAGCCAGTCCGGCACCGCGGTGGCCCGCGATTTCGTCGAGTTTCCGAGCAAGCTGATGGAAAACTGGATCGTCAGCCGGGAAGTCCTGTCCGGCTTCGGCGTGCCCGATGCGCTGATCGCCGCGATCCGGAGCGCCGAGAGCTATGGGCAGGGTTTCGCTACGGTGGAACTCATCGGCTGCTCGCTGATCGACCTTGCCATGCATGGCTCGGCGCAGGCGGCCGCCGATCCCCGAGCTTTCGTCGAGGCCGAGCTCGAATGGCTTGGCATGCCGCCGGCAGTCGGGCTGCGGCATCGTTTCCCCTATTTCACACATATATTCGACGGCGGGTATGCTAGCGCTTATTACAGCTATGCATGGTCCGAAACGCTCGACGCAGACGTCTTCGAGGCCTTCGTAGCTTCGGGTGACATTTTCGATGCGCAGCTCGCCAAGCGCTTCCGCAGGGAAATCCTCAGCGTCGGCAATACCCGCGACCCGATGGAGTCGTTCACCGCCTTTCTTGGCAGGGGTCCCGATCCCGAAGCTCTGATGCGCGCACGCAACCTCACTGACGCTTGAGCCGGTGAACCGCGCCGCTTGGTCTATCGCTCAGCAATTTTGGCGCAGCGCAATAAATCTAACACGCGGTATGAAAGTATTCTTCTATATTGCCACCTACGTTGAAGCGCTTTTTAACGGACCGCGGAGGCGTGTCCTTGCGGCACGCGCGCACGATCCTCGCCCTTTCCGCCACGATCAACGCGAGGGATGCCGCCTGATCGCGCGGGCCTACTGGGCGGCCTTCTCGGCATTGAGCCGCTCGACAAGTTTTTCCACCTCGTCGGGATTGAGAACCTAGGTGCGGGTTTTGCGGCCTTCGCGGAACACGGGCTGCGTCAGCAGGATGCGCGACTGCTCCTTGGCGAAAGGCTTGAAGAGCGAGAAGTGCATCACGCATTCGAGCAGTAGTCCGACGACCGGTGTCTTGCCATCCAGATCGATCAGCGTTGCGGGCTGGTCCCAGGGAATATTCATCATAGATCGCGCCTATCGCGGGTTATGACGGATGCAAAGGCCCTTGTCTCGCTCGCAGACCGAGCGCCTGGTTCTGCGTGAAGGGGCGGGCCTAGAGTGCGGCCCCGATCCAATGCTTCATGTGAGCCATCACAAACCCTCAGGTCGCGGAAATAGGATTGAGGACGAAGGCGGTCCGCTCCGCGAGGTCATTGATTACGGCGAGATACGCTTGGAAATGCGGCGTCGCGCGGTGGGCCGCAACGGCGGCCGCGTCTACGTAAAGCTCATCAAGGAAGAAGCGGCCAGGCTCGCTCTGGTCCTGCCAGAGATCGTAGCGCAGATTGCCAGGTTCCGCCCGGCTGGAGTCGAGCATACCGTCGAGCAGGGTACGCAGCCGATCGGCTGCACCGGAACGAGCTGTAAGAACGGCGACAATTTTCACGGAAGTAGGCATGGTGCTGATCCTTATGGGAGGGTGGAAGAGAGTGGGGCCCACCCGAAGGGCCCCACCCGTCATGCGTGTGCTCATGCAGCAGCAGTGGAGCGGCCGAGCGCCTCGATCAACGCCTTGGCGAGCGCGTGATCGGAGGCAGGGTTCTGCCCCGTGATCAGCTCACGATCGACGACAACATTGGACGCGAAGTCACTCGGCGTAACCGAGACGTTCCCGCCGGCAATCCGCAACGCCTTTGGCATATCGAAGTAGAGTTCCCCCTTCAGCAGATGCTGCTCGGCGATCTTCTCTTCGCTCGCCGAGAAGACGGTCATCCGATAGCCTGCGTAGATCCAGCCTTCGGCCAAGTCGGCTGCCTTCGCCTCGTCGCCTTCGATCAGCGCCGCCCTGAAGGCGGGCGCGTCAGCGAGAGCCGCTGCGATGACGACCGGACCGTGGCAGAGCAGCGCGGTCGGCTTCCCAGTCGTATGGAAGTGGCGCAGGATGGCACCGGCATCGGGATCTTGCATCAAATCGACCACCGGCGCGTGGCCACCTGGCACGAACACACCGGCATAACCGTCGAGACCGCCTTCGATGACAGACCGCAGTGTGCGCACGTCGTTCATGGCAGCGTGGTCGTCGAAGAAGCGTGACGCCCGATCATATGCGGCCTGATCGCCGCCGAAATGGTCGATCGTGTCGGAGACTTCATCGATGTGCGGCTTGGTTCCCTTGGGCGTGGCGAGCACGACCTCGTAGCCGGCGTCGATCAATGCCAGTGCGGGAATCGTCGTCTCGTTGAGGTACTGGCCGATCGTGGCGGTGCCGCCGCCGCGCAGTTCGATCCGCGTCGCGTTGGATCCGAGGATGAGTATTTTCGCCTTGGTCATCTGAGCCTCCATTGTTTTGCAGCGCTCGCTGCCGACGAGAGGGAGATGGGGCATCCTGATATATTCGAGAAGTTTATTGTCTTGATGTTAGATATGCTCTCATCAATATCACTGAATGCGCTACGATCTCAATCTTCTGCCGGTCTTCGTTGCCTTGATGGAAGAGCGCAGCGTCACACGCGCGGCTGAGCGCGTAGGTATGACGCAACCAGCGCTCTCCAATGCGCTGTCGCGCTTGCGGCTGATGTTGCAGGACCAGCTCTTCATCCGCGAGCGCTATGGTATGCAGCCGACTCCGGTTGCGCTCGAGCTGGCGCCCGCGATCGCTGACGCGCTGGCGCAGCTCGATGACGCGGTGCTCGGCCAACAGGGGTTTGATCCCGCCCAGGCCGAACGCCTTTTCACCGTCGCGCCGAACGGCTACGTCGAGTTCGTTCTGGTGCCGGCGATCGTTGCCCGGCTGCAGCAGGTCGCGCCAGGCATCAAGCTGCGGTTGACGCCTTATGGCAACGACCTCGGCGAGACCGGTGTCGTGTCCGGTACGACCGCACTGGTGCTCGGCCGCATCGTCGATCCACCAGACAATCTCGTTGTCCAGCATCTGATGGACGAGGGGCTTGCCTGTGCCGTGCGCGCGGATCATCCCGAGATCGGCGATACGATGACGCGCGAACAGTTCGAGAAGCTGAAGCACGTCAACATCATGCCGCCTGGGCGAATGCGGGCCGGCCTTTTCCAGGCGTTGGCGCAGCAGCAGCTCAAGCGCGACGTTGCCATTTCCGTGACCAATTTCTTCGCGGTCGCCGAGATGGTCGCGGTGACCGATTACTGCGCGACGTTGCCTTCGCTCATCTGCCGGCGGCTGATGCAGGACCCGCGGTTAAAGATCCTGCCCTCACCCGTCGATCTCGGCAGCTTCCCTGTCGAGATGGCTTGGCACGTCCGCTACCGACATGACCCGGCTCACCGCTGGTTGAGAGCACTGATCCAGGACGTCGCGATGCAGCTTAAAGGCGACGCTCACTGAGCGCACCCGAGTATGGTGCGGCGCGGTGCCTGATCGCTCCGATGACCGACAACAACGGCCTATCCGGGATCTGCGCAGGGCCGAGTTCCAAATGGGGTGAGCTAATCTATATATGCCGGAATAGCGGACGGTCTCCACCCAGGCGGCGAAAATTGGTCGTTGGGTGTATGCCTAGAGTCGCGACCTACCACTATCGTCCTGCCCAACTCGAATGTCGCCCTGATTGCAGACGTTCCGGACTCAAAATTGCTTTCACAGTTCCGCCCGTTCATTCAGGTGAGATTTTGCTTGATGAAGAGACTGACAAGGCACTGCTGAAGATTCAAAGCCCTAGCATCTCTAAACCCGGATGGTCATCGGGCCGGCGACCGGAGGCCCAGTGAAATAGCCGGTCCTCTTCGCCGATAGGCGCATCATTGATGCAAGCCAAACGCCGCCGCATGAGCCCGTTGTCATCGAAGTCCCAGTTCTCGTTGCCGTGAGAACGGAACCACTTGCCGCTGTCGTTATGCCATTCGTATGCGAACCGGACGGCGATGCGGTTGTCGCTGAACGCCCACAGCTCTTTGATGAGCCGGTAGTCCAGCTCCCGCTGCCACTTGCGGGTCAGGAATGCGACGATGGCATCCCGACCGGTCATAAACTCGGCGCGGTTCCGCCAGTGGCTACCTGGCGCATAAGCCAGCGCCACCTTCGCGGGGTCGCGGCTGTTCCAGCCATCTTCGGCAAGACGGACCTTCTTGGTCGCCGTCTCGAGCGTGAATGGCGGCAGGGGTGGGCGCGGGGCATCCATAGGGGTTCTCCTCAGTCACCGAGCCGACCGCGTAGCAGTTCGTTTTCAGCCTCCAGCGCGGCAATGCGCTCGTGCAGCGGGCGGACGGCTCGCGCGATCTCGTCTTCGGTGAAGCGCGGGGTGATGTGCTGCGGGCAATTCCAGTCGAACGCAGCGAGGCGAAGCCGGAAGATACGTTCGAGCTTCGCCTTGTAGCGTTCGTCCTTGACCAGATCAGTGAGCGCCGGATCAGCGTCCAGCGTTAGTTTCTCGACATGGGCATAGATCTTGAGCCGGGCGCGGCGGGGATAGTCCACCAAGATCAGGCAGGCCCGGTCGTTCGCCGCCAAGTTGCCGGTGCTGATGTACTGCCGGTTGCCGCGGTAGTCGGCAAATGCCAGCGTGCTCTCGTCGACCAACTTGAGGAACCCCGCCGGCCCGCCGCGATGCTGGACATAGGGCCAGCCCGTCTCCGACACGGTCGCGATGTAGAAGGTGTCGCGCTGCGCGATGAACGTCGCTTCCTGGGCCGTGAACCGATCAGATTCCCGATCCCCCTCGAAATACTCCCACTGCCGCGCCGCGCCCATGTCGGCCTGTACCGACCGGACGCTGGGGGTTATCGCGATATCGAGAAATCCGTAAGAAATCGTCCGTCTCCCAGATCACCCCGCCTGTCTGGCAGCTTTCTGCGCGCCCTGGTAGCTCTCCATCACCGCCGCGTAGTTCGGCGCCACGAGCCCGTAAAGCTGCGCCAGTTCGGCGGCTTCCGGCCGCGCCCAGGTGCGGTGGAGCTCGGACAACAGCGCGTTGGTCGAGGTTGGTTTCACGCCGCCCTGCACGAAACGGGCGAGCGACACGCGCGATACCATTTCGCTCGGATCCCCGGACGCGTCGATGACGGCATAGACATCGTACCCCGCAGCGCGCGCATCCAGCGCGGGGAACATCACGCAGACGCTGGTCCAGACGCCGGCCATGACGAGGGTCTTGCGTCCGGTCGCCTCGACCTCGGCCACGAAGTCGGCATTGTCCCAGGCGTTCACCTCGCCCTTTCGCGGAACGTAGACGGCATGCGGTGCGTCCCGATGGATCTCCGGCATCAGTGGGCCATTGCTCCCGGTCGGCTCCGAGGCAGTGGTGATGACCGGAATCTTGAGCAGAGTGCAGAGCCTGGCGATCATTTCCACGTTGCGGCGCAGGTCAGCCACAGCGATGTCCTTGACCGTCTGGAACAGGCCTGCCTGGTGATCGAGAAGTAGCACCAGCGTGTCGGCGGGATCCAGCAGCGCAGCGCCGCCGCCGGTGGGAAGGACGCTCGATTGTGCGGTCGACGAAGAGGCCATGATCATTCTCCTTCGGTTTGATGGGTGTCGAGGGCCATTCCGGCCAGGAGGTGCCGCTCCAGGAAACCGCGGATCAGCGGCACCATCTCGTCGGCCTTGTCTTCCAGCGCGAAGTGTCCGGTGTCGAGGAGATGAAGCTCCGCCTCGGGCAGATCGCGCAGGAAAGCGTGCGCGCCCTCGGGCGCGAAGATCGTATCGGCGGCGCCCCACAGGATCAGCGCAGGCGGCTGAAATGCTCTGAAGTAAGCGTGAAAATCGGGGTAGAGCGCAAGGTTCGTTCGGTAGTCGTAGATGATTGCGAACTGGATCGCGACCGCTCCGGGACGATCCAGGAACAGCTGGTCGTGCAGCCACGCCGCGGGGTCGATCCGCGCCGGATTTTTGACGCCGGCGGTATATTGGAAACGCGTGCCCTCCAGTCTCAGGAAGGGTCGCATGGCATCGCGGTTGGCAGCGCTGTTGTCGGCCCACAGCGCCCGCGTCGGCTCCCAGAACGCCTGCATCCCCTCTTCATAGGCGTTGCCGTTCTGTACGATCAGCGCAGAGACACGCTCGGGATGCGCCAGAGCCAGCCGAAAGCCTGTCGGCGCGCCGTAATCCATCACGAAGAGCGCATAGCGAACAATCCCGAGTTGCCCGAGCAGTCCATCCACCACTTCGGCGAAATGCGCGAAGCCATAGTCGAACGTCTCCTGCGGCGGCATGGCCGACAGGCCAAACCCCGGGAGATCAGGCGCGATGACATGATAGCGATCCGCCAGCGCCGGGATGAGGTTGCGGAACATGTGCGACGAGCTTGGAAAGCCGTGAAGAAGAACCAGGGCGGGCGCGCCGACCGGTCCCGCCTCGCGGTAGAAGATCTCCAGCCCCTCGACCATCGCCGTGCGGTGGTAGGTGACGGGCAGTTGGGGCGGTGCAGGGCCCATGCTAAGCTGAGTCCGCGGCGTCTTCGATGAAGGCCGCGACTTTCTCGGGATGAGCCAGCATGACCGCGTGGCTGCTGTCGATCTCGACGAGGCGAGCGCCCATCCTCTCGGCCATCCGGCGCTGCGCACTGGGCGGGATCATCAGGTCGCCGGTGGCAAGCAGGTAATGTGTCGGCTTCGTCTGCCACGCGACCCGCGTCGTCTGCGCGGTCACCGCTTCGAGCCCCCAGGGTACCTGGGCGGCCGCCATGAAGCGAGTCGTACCGGGATCGACGTCGGAGGCGAAGGCTTCGGGGAACTTTTCGGGGTCGACGATCAGGAACCCATCCTGCGGCGGCAACAGCGGCGCCTTGGCCTCTTCCGGCTCGGCTGGCTGCTCGTTCAGCGCGGCGACGGATTCGCCCACATCCGGCGCGAAGGCGGCGATATAGGCGACCGCCCTCACCCTGACATCGTCGCCGGCGGCGGTCACCACGGCGCCGCCGTAGCTGTGGCCCACGAGCACGACGGGATACCGGGCCATGGCGATCACTCGCTCGGTCGCCGCGACATCACCTTCAAGGGTGATCGTCGGGTTCTGCACAACCAGAACCTCATGGCCGCGAGCGGTCAGGATATCGTAGACCGCCCGCCAGCCCGACCCATCCACGAACGCGCCGTGCACCAGCACGATCGAAACAGCCGTTCCAGGGGCCTGTGCTGCGCCGTCTCCCGGGAGACCAGATAGGTCGATTGTCATGTGCGTTCCTTCCTCGGGTCACAAATCGGATGATCGCCGGTACTATTTGCAGAGCTTGCGATCGAGGAAGTCGCGGATCAGCGGCGCCATGACGTCGAGCTTGTCCTCCAGCGCGAAATGGCCGCTGTCGAGGATGTGCATCTCCGCCTTTGGCAGGTCTCGCAGATAGGGAGGCGCACCGGCTTCCGGGAAGATATTGTCGTTCTTGCCCCAGACGATCAGCGTAGGCGGCTGATACTTGCGGAAGAACGCCTGGAATTGCGGGTAGAGGGGTACGTTCGAGCCGTAGTCGCCAAGCATGTCGAGCTGTATGTCCCGATTGCCGGGGCGATCGAGCAGAGCCTGATCCTGTACCCAGTTGTCCGGGCTGATGCGCGCGACATCGCCCATGCCATCGGTATACTGGAACTTGGTGATATCGAGTGTCACCAAACCGTTCAGTGCGTCGCGGTTGTTATGCGAACGATCGCGCCAGTAAACCTTGATCGGATCCCAGAACGGGGACTGCAGGCCCTCGTCGTAAGCGTTGCCGTTTTGCACAATCAATCCGCTGACGCGTTCCGGATGCTTGAGAGCCAAGCGGTAACCGATAGGGGCACCGTAATCCATTACGTACATCGCGTAACGCTCGGCGCCCAGCCTCGTCACGAGCTTGTCGACAATGTCGGCCTGGCTGGCGAAGGTGTACGAGAACTTGGTATGGTCGGGCGCATCGCTCTGGCCATAGCCAGGATAATCGGGCGCGATCACGCGATAGCGATCCGCAAGCAGCGGGATCAGGTTGCGGAACATGTGCGACGAGGTCGGGAACCCGTGGAGCAGCAGCAGTACAGGCGCGTCGGCAGGGCCGGCCTCGCGGTAGAATACGTTGACGCCGTCGATCTTAACCGACCGGTAGTGGATGACCGGCACCGCATTGGCTGCGAGTCCGCTTGCGGCCGCCGGACAAGTAGTTTGCGCCGCCGCCGGACCGGCGAAGACGGAACAGCCGAGCATGAGTGCGAGGAGATGCTTCATGTAGTCCTCCATTCGAACCGGCAGGTCGCCCCTGGCGCCGTCTTGCTCCCTGGGTTGGCCGATACCCGAGACTATCGCGCTCGCCCATGTCGCTTCAATTCTCTGTTGGTCTATCAACAATACATATAAGTCGTGCGGGTCTATACTTTCGTGGAAGGCGTATGTCCGTTCGCGCAAGACTAGTTCGCAAATCGAACTTCAAATCCGAACGTGCGCGGCGGCGTGATGGTCGCGCGCGGTTCACCCAGCACGACGAAAGCGTGACCGATATACCGCTCGTTCGTCAGGTTCTTCGCGAACAGGGCCAGCGACCAGCGTTCGTCGGCAGTTCGATAGGCGAGGCGCGCATCGAAAAGATGCGCGGGGTCGCGCGAGAACGCGCGTAGTTCTCCGGGCTGGTGGAAGATGCGGCTGGTATATTCGTATTCCCCGCGGACCGTCAGCTCGGCTCCGCCCGGCATCGGGAAGCGGTTCTGGGCGCCCAGGCCGACCTTGACGTCGGGAGCCCGGTTCAACCGGTCGCCCGAATAGTCGGCGAGCGAGACCGGGTCGATGAAGCGATCGTACCGGGCATCGAGCAAGGCTGCGATCGCCGTAAGCTCAAAGCGGTCGGTAAGGTAGGCGGCGGTCTCGAGCTCGAGCCCATCGACCGTGGCGGTGGCGGCGTTTCGGACCACCAGGAAGCCCAGCGCATCGGCGGTGCGGACCTGCAGATTGCTGTAGTCGTAGTGAAAGACGGTCGCGTTGACCCGCAGGTCGCCAGCCAGCCAGTCGCTCTTGATGCCCGCTTCATAGGCGCGCAGCGTCTCGGGTTCGAAGACATTGGGTGCCGGGTTCGTGATGAGGCTCACGGAGGTCGAACCGCCGCTCTTGAAACCCTCGGAATAGCTTGCGTAGAACAGCAGATGGCGACCGGGCCTGTAATCGACGGCCAATCGCGGCGCGACGTTGGACCAGGTCGTTTTCTGAACGGACTGCGGATACGAATTGAACAGCGGCGGAATCTCTACCGTGAACTGCTGCAGGAACGTGAAGGCCTTCGTTTCGCGGCTCCATCGCAGGCCCGCGGAAAGCGTCAGATTGTCGGTGAGGTGGAAGTCCGCCTGGCCGAACGCGGCATAGGCCGTGGTGCGGTTAGAGGCGTTTATGAGCTGGGTCGTGGGACTGGCAACGCCGAGCAAGCCAGTGAAGTCGAGGTATATCGGGCTGAACGTGTCGGCGGTCTCCCTGAAGTAGTAGAGCCCGGCCAGCCATTGCAGCCGGTGGCTTCCGATCGTCTGGATCCGCAGTTCCTGGCTGAACTGGGAGGTCTTGTCGTACTGCCCGAAATGGATGAGCCGTGCCGGCCCGGCATCGGTATCGATGAGGTTCTTCAGACTTGCTTCCCGGTACCCGCTGATCGACGTCAGCTGGACCCCGGCAAAATCGTAGGTGGCGTCGAAGGAAAGCCCCCAAAAATGGCGATCCTCGCGCGGGATAGCGTCGAGGGCAATGCGCTTCGGATCGAAGTCGGGTGCGAGGCTCTTGTGAACGACGACGGGCATGTCGTGATATCCGCCGTCCGCATTGAGCTGAATGTCGAGCACGCCGTTCGGTCGCCAGCGCAGCGCGCCGCGCAGGGTGAAGGTCTTCTGGGGGTCGAGGCTGCGACCGGTTCGCGTATCCTTCGTGTAGCCGTCGCGATCGCTCGCCGCGACGGCGATCTTCCCCGATAGGGTGCTGCTCAATGGACCCATGACCAGGGCCTGCGCGCCCTTGGCATCATAGTTCCCATAGCGCTCGAGCGCCTCGAACACGGTAGCCTCGCTGGGACGGCGAGTGATGACGTTGATCGCCCCGCCGGTGGCATTGCGGCCGTAAAGCGTACCCTGCGGGCCGCGAAGGACCTCGATCCGCTCGACGTCCACGAGGTCGAACAGGTTCATGTAGGGCCGCGCCAGGTAGACGCCATCGAGATAGACTCCGATCGGCGCATCCGCACCGATCCCCAGATCGTTCTGGCCCACACCGCGTATCGATATCGGTACGGCCCCCTGCCCCTCGCCGGTGCCGATCGTGAGGCCGGGCGTGAAAGTCACGATATCCCGCAGGTCGCGTGTGCCGCTGCGCTCCATCTGTTCGGCGGTGTAGGCCGAAATCGCCAGTGGCGTGTCCTGGATCCGTGTTTCCTGGCGGGTCGCGGTAACGATGATATCGTCGCCGGGCCGGGGGTCGGACTGGGCGAGACATGATCCGCACGTAGCCGACCAGACCAGGCCCGCCGCGGCCGCCGCACGAAGCCTCGACGTCAATGGCATGGACGATGAGACCCTCGATTTCAGACATGCCCCACTTGCAGTCTGAGTCTATCGAAGGGCCAGTCCGGTCTCAATTCGCCTCTCGTGCGGGTTCCTTAGCTGATGGTAGTGTCGCAATCGACCATGGTCGAGGTGGTCGCTGGGCATGGCGCGGAGTAGGCTCGTGCAATTGGACCGAGCGCTCTCTTCAACGTCAGGCGCAGCGCGTGACAATGACGTGGGCGTCGACGAAGATGGCGCGGAGAGATCGCTTCGAGGTACGTCCCGTGAATGCACCGCCGCCGCCTGACGCACTTGCCCCGCACTCCGATGCGGCGGCGGAAGAACCTGAACCGCGCCGGTTCCAGGATAATCTACAACGACTGACGCTCCTGCCCTCGACCTGGCAGGGGTTGGACCCCACCGCGATCGTGCAGAGCCTTCTCGATACGCTCCACAATATGCTCGAGCTCGACTTCGTCGGCCTTCGGTTCAGCGAGACGGAGCATATCTTCCTGCGAGTGGGCCAGGCTTTCGGCGCGGCCACCGGCAGGGATGACGTAGCGAAAGCGATCGAGGGCTGGTTGCAGAGCGATCCCGCAGACCGCCCGATGCGCCTCGCAGTCGGCGGAGGCGAGCTGTCGGTGGTCGCTCTACCGCTCGGTGCAATCGCGAGCATGGGCGTCCTGCTCGCCGGGTCGCTTCGCTCCGGCTTTCCGGCCTCGAGTGATATGACAACGCTGAACATCGCCGCCATGCAAGCCAGCCTGGCCTGCCGCGAGGTCCGCGAACTCAGCGCCCGTAAGACACCTGCAGATTTCCGCGCCGAGAAGCTCTCGGGCGACGCGCTCGCGCGTAGCGAATGGGAGCTGAACCTCGCGATCAACACCATACCCGCCATGGTGTGGTCCACGACGGCCGACGGAAGACTGGACTTCTGCAACCAGCACCTCCTCGACTTCGTAGGGCTGACGTTCGAGGAGATCAGCGGCCTGGGCTTCTACCGCATCTATCATCCCGACGACATCCCGCACGTCCTCGCCGCCTGGCAGGACATCATGGCGACGAAGCGCGGTCGCGAGGTCGAAGGCCGGATCAGGCGCGGCGACGGCACGTATCAGTGGTTCACCTTGAGGCAGAACCCCCTTCTGGACGAGGATGGCGCAGTCGTGAAATGGTACGGCGCGATCATTGACATCGACGACCGCAAGCGCGCCGAGGATGCCTTGCGGGAAACCGAGATTGCGCTCCTGTCGAGCGAGCGGAACCTGACCCTGATCATCGACTCGCTGCCTGTCCTCATCTGGTCGGCACGGCCCGACGGCAGTGCGGACTTCATCAACAAGAGGTGGCTCGAATATGCCGGGCTTCCCGCCGAGAAGATCCTCGATTGGGGCTTCCTCGACCTCTACCACCCCGACGACATCCCGGGCATGCTGGAGATCTGGAAACGGGATCTGGAGAATGGCAACGACACTCAGCTGAAAGGCAGGGTACTCGGGGCCGACGGGACCTATCGGTGGTTCTATTTCCGGGGAAGCAAGCTCACCGACGCGAACGGCACGGTGCGCTGGTTCGGGGCCAACGTCGACATCGATGACCTGCAGCGGGCCGAAGACGCGCTGAGAGCCGGCGAGGCCGCTCTTCAGCAAAGCGAACTCGAACTCCAGCAAATCGTCGAGACGATTCCGGCCATGGCATGGTCGGCCGGGCCGGACGGAATGCTCGAGTTCTGGAACCGGAACCTGAGCGATTTCGTGGGTCTGTCGTTCAATCAGATCGTCGGCACCGGGTTCTACCGCATCTTCCACCCCGACGATGTCGAGCCGATGCGAGTGGCTTGGGAGAACACGCTGGCAACGAAGCAGCCGCAGGACATAGACGGCCGGATCAGGCGTGTCGACGGCGAATATCGGTGGTTCACGCTTCGCCAGAATCCGCTGCTGGATGCTCACGGAAACGTCGTGAAATGGTATGGCATCATCATCGATATCGAGGATCGCAAGCGCGCGGAAGACGCCCTCAGGGCCAGTGAAGCCCGGCTGCAGGACAGCGAGCACCAGCTGCAGCAGATCGTCTCCTCGATCCCGGGACTGGCATGGTCGTCCGATTCCCGCGGGGCGACTACCTTCTGGAGCCAGCAGTATCTCGACTACGCAGGGTTGCGCAGCGAGGAGGTGCTGGGGTGGGGTTTCCTCGATCACATCCACCCCGATGATAGGGAGCACATGCTGGAAGTCTGGTCCGCCACGCTGCAGTCAGGCGCTCCGGGAGAAGCCGAGGCTCGTCTGCGCAGGGCGGACGGCCAGTTCCGCTGGTTCCTGATCCGCGCGAGCCCGTTCCATGATGCGGCCGGCAATCTCACCCAGTGGTTCGGGGTCAACGTCGACATCGAGAACCGCAAGCGTGCCGAGGAGCAACTGCGCCAGAGCCAGACCGAACTCGCCCATGTCACGCGGATGATGACCATGGACGAACTCGCCGTTTCCATCGCACACGAGGTCAACCAGCCGCTCATGGCGATCGTCACCAATGCCGGCACATGCCTGCGCTGGCTGGACGACGGACAACTCGACGTCGCCATGGCACGGGAGGCCGCCGAGCGCATCGTCCGCGACGGACACCGCGCGGGGGAGATCGTTACCAGCATCCGCGCGCTGGCGCGCAAGGCCGCACCGAGGATGGAAAGGCTCGATCTGGAAAAGGTGATCCAGGGGGTTCTGGATCTGCTGCGCGGCGAACTCCAACGCCGGGGCGTCGCTTCGAAGACAGAGTTCTCGGGAAAAGTTCCTTCGATCTACGGAGACCCGACGCAGCTTCAGCAGGTCGTCCTCAACCTCATCATGAACGGCGTCGAGGCGATGACTCAGGTCGATGAGGGTCACCGACGCCTGACCGTTCGGACCGATGTCGCGGCGGGCCATGCGCAAGTCAGCGTTCAGGATACGGGCACCGGCCTGGACGCGGACAGCGCCGAGCGGATGTTCGAAGCCTTCTTCAGTACCAAGCCCGAAGGTATCGGCATGGGCCTGTCGATCTGCCGCTCGATCGTGGAAGCGCATGGCGGCCGCATCCGGGCGGCGAACAGTCCTGTGCAAGGCAGCATGTTCAGCTTCACCCTGCCATTGGTCGAAGGAGCCCTGATCCATGTCCCATCCCGCTGAGGGCGGCACGCCCGCCGTCGTGGTGATCGACGACGACCAGAGCGTGCGCGAAGCACTGCAGGGGCTTTTCCAGTCCGTAGGTCTCGTCACCCGCTGCTTCGGCTCGGTGCGCGACTATCTGGAGAGCGATCATCTGGGCAGCGCGGGGTGTGTGGTGCTGGACATAAGGCTCCCGGGGACCAGCGGCCTCGAGTTCCTGGAGACGCTTCCGCGGAGCGACCTCATGCAGTCCGTCGTCCTCATCAGCGCGCACGTCGACGTGCAGATGGCGGTGCGCGCCATGAAGGCCGGCGCGATCGACGTGCTCACCAAGCCGGTACGCGAGCAGGATCTGCTGGAGGCGGTCAATCGCGCCCTGGCGCAGGACCGGCTGAGGCGCGACGAGGCGGATCGCTGCGCCTTCATGCGGGCGCGGTACGCAACGCTGACCGAGCGCGAACGCCAGGTCATGACGCTGGTCGCCGCGGGCCTGCTCAACAAGCAGATCGCCGCGCGGGTGGGCATCACCGAGGCGACCGTGAAGCTCCATCGCGGCCAGGCGATGCGCAAGATGGAAGCGGATTCGGTGCCGGAACTGGTGAGGATGGTGGACTTTCTGGGCGACGCGGCGCGGAAGTAGTGCGATCCGGCTGACGGCGATGAAGATGGCGAACAAAGGGGATATGTGCGTGATCGATTTTTCCGGGCTCCAGTCGGTCAGTTCCGTGCAGGACGAATGGAAGTACCCGCAAGGTGCGGCAAACCGAAGCGGGCTGCTGCAGGTGGACAGCGCTCCCGACCACAAGCTCTACTGGGAGGAATACGGCAATCCCGAGGGCGAGCCGGTGATGTTCCTGCACGGCGGGCCGGGCGGCGCCTGCGCCCCGGTCATGGCACGCTTCTTCGACCCGGCCCGCTACCGCGTCATCCTGTTCGACCAGCGCGGCTGCGGCAAGAGCGAGCCGACGGTGGCGGGCGCGGGGCCCGAGATCGCGCTCGTCCGCAATACGACCGACCATCTGATCGAGGACATCGAAACGCTGCGCCGCGCCC
This sequence comes from Novosphingobium sp. AP12, assembly GCF_000281975.1. Classification (GTDB taxonomy): domain Bacteria; phylum Pseudomonadota; class Alphaproteobacteria; order Sphingomonadales; family Sphingomonadaceae; genus Novosphingobium. The sequence continues at coordinate 22,093 of NZ_AKKE01000120.1, forward strand.
TCGGAATCGCAGGCAGGATGCACGTCTTCGGCGGCAGCTGGGGCAGCACGCTCGCCCTGGTCTATGCGATCCGGCACCCGCAGAACGTCGCCTCCCTCATTCTGCGGGGCATCTTCCTCGGTGCGCCCGAAGACCTGCTCTACATGTACCAGGGCAACGCGGCATCCTTCGAGGATGCGCCCTATGCGCTGACCGAACCCGGGAGCTACGTCACCTATCCCGACGAGTGGAAGGCGTTCGTCAAGGTCATTCCGCCGGCCGCGCGCGGCGACATGATGGGCGCCTACAAGGCGATCTTCGACATGCCCGCGCCCACCGCCGCCGACCGCGAACTGCAGCTCCGGGCCGCGCTCGCATGGTCGGTCTGGGAAGGCACGATCTCCAACATGATCCCCCACGACGACGATCCCGGAAAGTTTGGCGAGGCGCATTTCGCACTGTCGTTCGCGCAGATCGAGGCACACTATTTCGCTAACGCCCTGTTCCTCGAGCCGGACTACATAGTCCGCAACATCGAGCGGATCGCCGCGCTGGACGTCCACATCGTCCACGGCCGTTTCGACCAGATCTGCCCGCTTACGCAGGCATCGAGACTCGTCGCTGCAATGGCGGCGGCAGGCGCGGTCCCTGCGACGTTCGTCACCACCAACGCCGGGCACAGCGCCATGGAGGCGCAAACCATGCTGGCTCTCACCGCCATCATGGACGGCATTCCCCCGATCGACGGCAGACTGACGATGGAGACCCGCCCTCACCAAGGCCAGGCGGGAACGGCTCCGTCTTGACGGGGACCGCAGTGCGTGGACGAGGACCGATCCAATGACCAAAGACAAAGGCTGGACGCGCCGTTCGGCCATAACGGGCGGCGCGGCGCTGCTCGCGGGCGGCCTCGCAGGAGCGGGCAGCGCCCTGGCGAGCAAAAAGATCGTGGAAGAAGAAGGCTATCTCCCGGTTGCGGGAGGCCGGATTTACTGGCGGCGGTTCGGCCGGCTTGGCAAGACCCCGTTGCTCACCCTCCACGGCGGTCCCGGGGCCGCGCACAACTACCTGCTGTCGATGAGGGCCTTGGCCGACGAACGTCCGGTGATCCTCTACGACCAGCTTGGATGCGGCAGGGCGGATGCCCCCACGAACGAGGGCCTCTACACGATGCAGCGTTCGGTCGACGAACTCGATGCCGTCCGCACCGCTCTGGGCCTCGAGAAGGTGATCCTTTACGGCCATTCCTGGGGCACGATCCTGGCCATCGAATACCTCTGCCAGGGACGCGGGGCCGGGGTGGAGAGACTCATTCTCGGCGGCGCCCTTGCGAGCGTGCCCCAGGCGGTGGCGGGCATGGCCCGCCTGATCGACGGGATGCCGGGCGACTACGCGGCAAAACTGCGCGCGCTGGAGCGCGAAGGCCGAACGGCCACTCCCGAATATGCAGCGCTGGCGCAGAAGTTCTACGACAACTTCGTCATCCGAACGCCCCCCTCCCCGGACGCGCTGGCCAGCTTCGATGCCTTGTCCAAATCCATCGCATACCGGGTCATGAACGGGCAGAACGAGTTTTCCATCAGCGGCGTCATCAAGGACTGGGATCGTCGCAAGGATCTCAAAGCGATCACGCACGCGACGCTCATCACCACCGGCGAGTTCGACGAGATTACCCTCGACTGCCACGAGACTATCCGTGACGGCCTTGGTGGACCGACCAGCCTCGTCACCATGCGCGGCTGCTCGCACCTGACGATGTGCGAGCAGCCTGACGAATACAATGCCCTGCTAAGACGTTTCCTAAACGCGGCTTGATCACACGCAATTGGATAGCGGACCGCCGTGTCTCAAATTGAGGCGATCCGCCATCAGCACAAAATCGGCAAGCGTGCGGGCGCCCATTTTGCGCATGGCCTTGCCGCGATAGATTTTGACGGTCACTTCGCTCAGGCCGATCTCGAACGCGACCTGCTTGTTCATCTTGCCCCTGGCCACCAGACCCATCACTTCTTTCTCACGGCAAGTCAGGGTCGCCATCCGATCGCGCAGCTGTTGGGCCCTCGCCCGTTCCGCGCGTCGGGCGGCGTCTTGGGCCATCGCCGAGGCGACAGCATCCAGCATGTCCCGCTCGGCGAACGGTTTGGGCAAGAAGTCGATCGCGCCCGCTTTCACTCCGCGCACGGCCATCGGAATATCTGCGCGGCCAGTCATGAGGATGACAGGCATGAAAGCTGCTTTTCCTGCAAGCTGTTTGAGGAAGTCCAGTCCGTTCAGCCCAGGGAGAAAGACATCGAGCACGAGGCATCCGCACGAATGGTCGGGTGCAGAGGCGGCGAAATCGGCAGCGGCCCTGAAAGTGCGAACGGGATATCCCACCGACCTGAAAAGCCCGTCAAGAGCTTCGCGAATGCACGGGTCATCATCAATGACGTGAACAGTCGCGGCGTCTGAATCTGCCGAATTTGCCGTCACGCCTTTCATGAATTCTCCGTAGGTTGCGAAGTGCCAATTTGTCCTGCAGTGACCCGGGTCAGCGGCTGGACGTCGTGGATAGCGCAGATCGTAACGGTGGGGCTTACCCAGAATAACATGCGCCAGGATAATCGATCGCAGTCACCCAAGCCATCTGGTCAAAGGTCGAGAACAATACCACTTTGGAAGTGCCAATTGAGGCTATGCGAGAGCAAATCAGCGGGGAGTCTGATGAAATCGCTTCCCCGCTAGACATATAAGCTGCCCTGATTCCAGACGTTCGCAAGACCCAATCCGCTCCCTGAAACTGCACATTCGTTCACGAACACCGACGTTCTCGCTATGGAGCCGCCGTCGACGCCCTCTCCAAGACTAGGGGCAACAATGCGCATTGCTGGTAAACGAGGCGGCCTCGGGAGCGGCTATTTCGACGTCGACTATCACTTGCCGAAAGAAAGAGATAGGCGGCCATCGTCATCGATGGCCGCGGCATCCGATCGCCTAACTCTGCGCTCGCGTCTCGTGGGCGTGAAACAGCCGACCGCCTTCGATGACGTAGACAATGGCGAGCACGGCCATGCCGATGCCCAGATAGCCCACCGCCAGCGGCAGCGTCGTGCCCGCATAAGCCTGACCGATGGCCGAACCCACCAGAACCGCGCCGATACTGGTGATGAAGCCTTGCACCGACGAGGCCGTTCCCGCGATGTGACCGACTGGTTCCATCGCCATGGACCCGAAGTTGGAGCCGCAAAGCCCGATCGAGGTCATGCTGAGCGCCTGGAGGATGGTGAAGCTCGTCAGCGTCTCCAGCCCGGCGAAGATGACCAGCACATGCGCTATAGAGAGCCCGATCAACGCGAGCAACGCCGACTGCGAGATCAGTCGCGTTCCAAGCTTTTCCACAAGCCGGCTGTTGGCGAACGCGGCCAGTCCCATCGCGCCGGCGCAGATCGCGAACAGCCAGGTGAACTGGGCCCCGGCGCCGAACTCATCGACGAAAATCTGCTGCGAGGACGAGACGAAGGCGATGATCCCGCCGAACGTGAGCGACGCGGCCACCGCGTAGCCGATGGAGAACCGGTTCGTGAGCGTCAGCCAGTAACTCTGCCGCAAGGCAATCAAGGAGATCGGCATCCGGCGAGCAACAGGCAGGGTTTCTGGGAGGTGAAACAGCGTCCATGCGAGCACGAAGGCTGCGAAAGTGCCAAGCGCGTAGAAAATAAACCGCCATGGTCCGAACGCGAGCAGCGCCTGGCCCAGCGTCGGCGCCAGGATCGGTACTACAAAGAAAATCATTTGCGCGACAGACATGGTGCGGGCCATCTTCCGTCCGGATGCGCCATCGCGGACGATGGCGACCGCGAGTACGCGGGTCGACGCCGACATCAGACCCTGCAGCAAGCGCGCACCGAGCAGAGCCGCGAACGTCGCCGAACTCGCCGCGAACACGCTTGCGGCAACGAAGCCAATCAGGGTTCCGATGAGGATCGGTCTTCGGCCGAACCGGTCCGCCAAAGGACCATAGACCAGTTGCCCTGCCCCGAAGCCTACCATGTAGACGGTGATGATCCACTGCCGATGATTGGCATCGCTTATCGCAAGCTCACGGCCTATGTCAGCCAGAGCAGGCAGCATAAGGTCGACGCCCAGTGCGTTTACGGCCATGACTGCAGCGATAAAGGCGACGAATTCGCGAGGATGCATGGCGGCGGGGACAGGTTCGGATGTCATTGGCGGCGCTATCGGCGATATACCGCCGCGTTACAAGCGAGGCGTGCCATCCGCGCGGGACCCGACTTTGCTTGCGTTCAGCCGGATGGTGACCTCCAACTCTTCCATTGCCACACGCGGCACAGCGACTGAGCGAAGCATTGAACACCGGTTCCATATCTCAATTGGGATCGCCCTGATAGCAGTCGTTCCCGCGCCAAAATTGGCTGCCCGATTCCGGACCTTATTCATCGCTTTGAAGTGGTAGAGTCGGGGGGTAACGCGGTGACGTGCGGCGCGCCTGCGCGGTCAATCCGCGCGCGTTGAGGCCCGCAAGCAGGACAGCGAACAGGTACGTCAGGAGTTCGTAGCCTAGCTCCCAGCGCCGCGGGACGGCGATCTCCTGCGAAGCTCCTCCGGCTAGGTGATAGCGATTGATCAAAACAATACGCGCTGCCGTGACCACGATCGCAGCGCCGGTCAGACCCGCTATCACTATGTCCGACCACTTCAGGTAGATCAGCAAGCCGACAATGGCGTAAAGCGCGCGAAGCCGGCGATGGGCACCCGCATAGTGAAGAGGGTTGACACCAGATCCTGATAAACCGCGTCTGAGACAGGACGCTTATTGCCTTCGAAAAAAACATCACACCCATTCGCGTTCGCCTCGGCGCTGCTTGCCTTCTCTCCATAGGGTCACTCTCTCTCCCCCGGGGGTTAAGACAAGTTGACCATCGCGGCAAACCGAAACGGGGCGAGCATAGCATCTGGATTTGTGGGCTCTACAATCCTGTCTACCGGCGCAGGCGGGGAGATCAGTTTGCCCGTTTTATGTCCGATAGACATAGATGCAGGTTGGAACCCACCTACCTCAGCTTAGTTGGAAAGCGGCAAGGCAGATATTTCCATCGGCCTTCAAACAGGATGTAGCAGATGGTCCGGAAAGTTGTAATTGCGCTTGTAGCTAGTGGTATCGTGTTGTCGGCTTCTGCCTGCAACACTGTTAAGGGCGCAGGGCGTGACGTAAGCTCGGTTGGGCAAGCTGGCGAAAAGGCCATCAAGTAGTCGCAGCTAAATGATTACCGCCCGCCAATTTTCTTGGTGGGCGGTAATCATTAGAAGTCTACATTTATTTTACCGATCGATTCTAACGGACCGAACCACGCCGAAACAGGTTGACGATCGCAAGCAGCACAACGGCACCCAGGAAAGAGACGACCAACGAACTGAAGCTGTAGTCGCCATTCATGATGTTACCGCCGCCAATCAACGGGTTGATCAGGAAGCCAGCAATAAGCGCGCCGACAATACCCACTATGACGTTCAGAAACATTCCCTGCTGCCCATCGGTGCGCATAACCAAGCTAGCGAGCCAACCTAGGACGCCGCCGATGATGATCAGAATTATTATGCCCATGAAACTCTCCCGTTTATCATCCTCAAACCATAGCCAAGACGAGTGGTTCCTCACTGAATACAGGATACCCTAGCTCAAAATGACGCAGGTACCGAGGGCGGCACTCAAGGCGAGCGGCGGTGCGAAGGCGCCATTCTTGAGAAAACTCCAGAAGCCAACTTCTTGCCCCTCACGGCGGATAGTCTGTAGCCAAAGGATGTCACGAGGCTGCCGGTAATCGTAAAGTTGGAGCAAGATCGACACCGATCAACAGTGCGTCGATCACCAATCGCGGTGGTTGCGCCTGCGACTGCTGTGCTCGCGATATGGCCTGCGGGCAGGTTGTTCGTCAGGTTGGAGGCCGCCGTCAGGATCGTGCCGGAAAGGGCAGCGCCACATGCAGGATCGGCCTATACACCGCCAAAAGGCTGTGCAAGATCAGTAACCAGACTCTGTACGGTTTTGAAAAGAATTGGGGCCTACGAGGCCCAGTGTGATCGCAAGGCCACCTTTTGCATCGGAGCGGCAATTTCTATGCGGTCAGTCCAGCCGACCCGCGGTTATGGCCGCTCGTGCTGGCCACGTCTGTTGTTGAAAAAAGTTGTTTGCTCCGAATAGCATGGCGATGCAATCAACCAACCGCCAGGCTGGAGGCAATACCCGTCTTCGCAGATGTCCGATGGCGCACGCTCCGATCAGTGATTGGTCGAACTGCATCGCCATTCCCGCGGGCGATCGACATAGATTGCGCAGTAGCGCTCTATTCTGCGGCGAGCCTACCGTCGGAGTATGATACGCCGCCATAAGCGGACAGTTATTTGTCCACTTTGCGCTTGGATATCAGGTACGCGAGCAATGCAACGCCCGCGACGGCTCCTCCCGTGAGAAGCGCGGTGCTGCCCGGAGACAGACCGCCAAACGCGCGGTGCAATTGCGGGCGATGCTTCAGGCGTGCTAGCAACGGTTTGCGCTTCGAAAGCCCCTCGAACATCTCGCCGGGCCCTTCCGGGTCCAGAATCTTGTTGTCGGCCAGCCATTCTCGGACGGCATCGAGTTCAGGCACTTCATAAGGCCTAAGGGAACGACCTCCACCACGCAGTTGCTCGATGGTCTGGATAATCGAGCCGGTTTGCGCGAGCAGGTTCTCGATCGTCTCGCAATCGGTGTTCAAGTGCTCGGCCAGCAGCGTGTTGCGGATACCGGCAATCGTGCTGCGTTCGTCGGCATTGGCCTCCCGGCCGGCGTCGATCACGACATCGCATTCGGTATCCAGCCTGAGCGAGCGGTTGTTGAAGTTCGAGGACCCGACGCGCAGCACCTCGTCATCGACCACCGTCACTTTGGCATGAACGTAAATCGGCTCACCGCCAGCAGTATAGGGGTGATAGAGGCGCAGACGCCTATTCGGGTCCTGCTCCTGCAGGACCTCGACCAGTCTTGCTCGCGCGGAGTCCATCGCAATCGGCTCTAGCCAGCCTTGAGCGGAAGTCGGATGGACGATAACGAATTCCGGGCCATCGGGTTCCGCCAGCCGCTTGGCAATAGCCTCAGCTACCTTACGCGACGCAAAATACTGGCTTTCGGCATAAAACCAGCGCTTGGCACGCGCGATCAGATCAACGTAGAGCGCTTCGATCTCGTGACGAGGTTCCTGCTGCGCCATTTCCGGAACGGTCAGCGCGATGCCGACCTCCACATTGGTGAAATCGGCTTCGACGCCCGTTGGCCAACAGTCCCCCCGTGCGCAAACAGGAGCAAGCGCGCTACCGCCTGACACCTCCCAACGGGCGCGGCACATGTCGCCCAGCGCCTGCGCGACGGGACCCTGCAGCATTGTGGTGGCATCGTGCCATGGGCCGTAAGGCGTACCATCGGGCTCCAGACGACGCGGTTCGTCATCGGCGTGGTCGCGCGTGTCCCAGCGGTCGACAGTCATATCGATGCCACCGCAGAAGGCGACATCGTCGTCGATTACGACCACTTTCTGATGATGCGATCCGGCAGGGGGATGATGTCCGTCGAGGCGTAGGTGGATTTGAGGGTCCTTGATCCATTGCGCTATCCGAAGCAGCGTCTGGCCATGGAACAGGGTCTTGAGGGCTCCGGTGTCCCAGCGCAGGATATGCACCTGCAAGCCCGGAGTACGCCGGACAAGCCAACTCAGGAACGCGCCCACCCGGTCCGGGGCACCGTCTTCGATGTCCCCGGCAAAGCGGATGCGGGCATCGAAGTCCCAACCTACGAGCAGGATTTGATTCTTAGCGTTCATCATTGCCGCGCGGGCGGCCTTGAAGTAGTCATCTGCGTCCACGATGACGGCGGCGCGGGCGGCGTGCTCGATCCGCCAGCAGTTACGACCAGGTTCGAGCAGGGAAACGGGGCTGTCCATAGGCATCGCCATCGCAGGCCACCCCCGATCTGCCAAGCCTAACTTGGACCGGTCTTATTGAACGCGAGAGAATCGTTCGGATAGCGCACGAACCAGTGGTGCTTTGGCGCCATCGGCACGTAGCAGATGCCTGGCCCACATATGGTCTGTACTGGGATAGCCGCCGGCATTCCTGCCGAATGTGCCGCCATGGTGTCAGGTCACCAATATAAGCCGCGCAGATAGACTATTGCAAAAGCCCTTGGCTGAGCTTGGAATCCTGAAATCGTCCGAAACAAAAGGGCGATCGTGCCCTGGGCGTCATTTTAACCCCAACCACGACGCCCTTCGCTCTCGTTGTTGGTGACGACATCTTGATCCTCATGAACGCGTGCGAGATTCTCGAAGAAGCTGGATTTCGTTTCTACGAAGCGGCCGATGGCGACGCCGCGATGCAGCTTCTCGATCAGCACGCGGACAATGTGATCCTGCTATTCACAGATGTCGAAATGCCGGGCTCGTTGAACGGCTTTGAGCTTGCGAGGGCAGTGGACGCCCATTGGCCCGAGATTGGGATAGTCGTGGCCAGCGGCAGGCTGGCGCCCGAGCCCGGCGACATGCCGGATCGCGCAACATCCATAAGCAAGCCGTTTTCGAAGGACGTGGTTCACGACCACTTGCGAGCCCCCTGTACCTCGTTCGTGTCCGCGCAAACCTGCTGTAGGTTCTGCGGACGGGCCACCCTGTCGGGAGCGACCAATTCGCCCCCTGCGCCTTGAGCACCTGGGGGGGACATGTGCCCCGGCAGGTGGCCGCGATGACGTCCCGTGGGGAGTTTGCGCCTGGAGCGCCAGTACAGGGAACGACGAAGATCGCGGTTGGCCCGGACCATAGGAGGTCAAGGCCATGGAAAATGAGAGACTTTGGTTCGCCGGTATCGATTGGGCTTCTGAAATTCATCAAGCCCGGGTGTCGGATGTTCAGTAAGCGATGTTCTCAGCCCACGGCGGTCCAGGGCATGAGTTCGCTCACGGCGTTTGCTGGATGACCGTTCGCGAGCTTGGTGAGCGTTTCGGTCAGCCAGGTATGCGGGTTGATGCCGGCGATCTTGCAGTTTTCGACCAGCGTGGCGATGACCGCCCAGTTGTCGCCGCCCTCGTCGGAGCCTGCGAAGAGCGCGTTCTTGCGACTGAGGGCCAGCGGACGGATCGACCGCTCGACGGTGTTGGAATCCATCTCGACGCGGCCGTCATCGAGGAACAGTGACAGCCCGGGCCAGCGGGTGAGCGCGTAGCGGATGGCATCGGCGAGCTTGCTTTTGGCGCTGACCTGACGAAGTCGTGCCTCAAGGTAGATGTGCAGATCATCCACGATGACGCGTGCCTGTTCGGCGCGCACGGCGCGGCGGTGCTCTGACGAGGTGCTGCGAACCTCGTCCTCGATTGCGTAGAGCATGGCGATCCGACGCAGTACCTCGGTCGCGACCGGTGAGCTATCGGCCAACTCGTAGAATTTACGCCTCACATGTGCCCAGCAGAAAGCCAGGCTCACCTGCTGTCGGCGCTTGGCCAGGGCGGCATAGCCGCCAAAGCCATCGACCTGCAGGATGCCGGCGAAGTCGCCCAGATGTACCTCCGCCCGCTCGCCCTTGCGGTCGGGTGCATAGACATAGGCCACCATGGGCGGACCATCACCACCCCACGGTCGATCGTCGCGGGCATAGGCCCAAAGTTGGCCGGTCTTGGTCCGGCCTCGACCTGGATCGAGCACCGGTGCGGTCGTCTCGTCAGCAAACAGCCGCTCGGATCGTCGCAATCGCTCCAGGATATGATCGCGCAAGGGGCGCAAATACCAAGCCGCTCGGCCCACCCAGTCCGCCAGGGTCGAGCGATCCAGCTGGATGCCCTGACGGGCGTAGATCTGCGCCTGACGGTAAAGCGGAAGGTGATCGGCGTACTTGGCAACCAGCACCTGCGCGATCAGCGCTTCGGTGGCGATGCCACCCTCGACGATGCGCCCCGGGGCCGGCGCCTGGACGACCGTACTCTCGCATGAGCGGCAGCCATAGCGCGGCCGGCGAGTGACCAGTACGCGAAAGGTGGTCGGCACCACGTCGAGACGCTCGGCTACGTCCTCACCGATCTGGTGAAGCGCGCCGCGACAGCAAGGGCATGCCTTATCTTCGATGTCGACGACCTGTTCGATCCGCTCCAGATGAGCAGGTAGCGAGCCCCGGTTGGCCTTGCGCGGGCGATCCGCGGGTGCCCTGTTTGCCTTGTCCAGGGCGTGCTGAACCTCGGCGAGAGCGGTCTCGACCTCCTCAAGGGCAAGCTCGAACTGATCGGGGTCGAGCTGCTCGGAACGGCGGCCGAACCGATGCCGTTGCAGGGCTTCGATGATCGCCTTCAGGCGCTCGACCTCGGCCTGGAAAAGCTTGAGCGCATCAAGCTCGCGGGCTTGTTTGAGTACGAGCGCGCGGAGCGCTTCGACGTCGCTGGGAAGGTCCGCTTCCATGAGCATGCAGGCAGTGAATCAGGAGCAGAACCCCGCGTCAACCGGCAATCTGCGGTGCAATCGGGCGGCGGCCACCATGCACCCGGCGCCAGTCCAGACCCTCGAGCAAGGCACCCAGTTGGGCTGCAGTCAGGCGCATCACGCCATCCTGGATCGCTGGCCACTTGAACCCGCCGGATTCCAGCCTCTTGGCCATCAAGCACAGTCCCGTGCCGTCCCACCATACCAGCTTGATCCGGTCACTGCGCTTGGCGCGGAACACATAGATTACCCCCGAATACGGATCACCTCCGTACTCGGCGCCGACCAATGCCGCCAGCGCGTCCGGGCCTTTGCGGAAATCCACCGGACGCGTTGCTACCATCACCCTGGTGCCCGGGCCGATCCCGAGCATCACGCGGCAGCCTTTTGAAGAGCTTGAATGATGGCCACGACCAGGTCAGTCCGGGCTGCCTGTCCGATCCGGACCACCGCTCCGCCGACTTCAACCTCAATGCCATCGTGAGAGCTCGGCTGCGACGACCCGCCCACGACTGGCACAAACATGGGCTCGTCGCGCGGGGACAGCTTGGCGGCTTCCATCGCGTAACGCAGCTCCCTGCGCCATGTGTAAAGCAGCGCCGTGCTGACCTCACGCTCACGAGCAAAGGCCGCGACATTATCGCTGCGCTCCATCTCCGAAACCAACGCGAGCTTCTGTTCCAGTGTCCAAACGCGACGGCGGCCTGCCATCCCCGCGAGAACCTCGATCCGCCGCACAGGCTTCAGAGGCACTCCAATGTCGGTGTCCAATGCGCTTGTAAGGCGGGTCTCTTCCATCCTCCCACTTCAACCACAACCCTCGCGACAGGCAAGGTGGAGCCGGGACACCGCTTACC
>NZ_AKKE01000121.1 GCF_000281975.1 Novosphingobium sp. AP12
TGGCTTGCCCAGCTCGCCCGCCGCTCGGGCCGCGCGCTGCGCTGGAACGAGGATCGCACCCTTGCGCTCGGCGGCGGATTCGCGCAGGCGATCACGTCATGACGATATCCGGACGCAAGTGCCCCATCTGCGGCAAACCCCGCTCGGAAGAGCACACTCCCTTCTGCTCGAAGCGCTGCCGCGACCGCGATCTGCTCCAGTGGCTGCAGGACGGCTATGCCCTGCCCGGTCCCCCGGCCGATCCGGACGTCGATCCCGACGCCTTTCCGGGCAATCCACAGGACGATTGAAATTTCGCCCCCTTATTGAAATATCATCGTCATTAGGGGGTTGCCAAGGCGCGCCGCCTTCGTCATAGGCCCGCTCCACCAACCGCTCGCCGGTCCTTTCGGGGGCCGCAGCCGAAGCGATGCCCGGGTAGCTCAGTTGGTAGAGCATGCGACTGAAAATCGCAGTGTCGGCGGTTCGACCCCGTCCCCGGGCACCACTTTCCCTCCTCGGTCACTCTTCTCCGCACGGCGGCAATTCGCCAGTCACCCGCCACGTCGGGCCGTGCATCGACGTCGGGATGGGCCATTTGACGCATGGTCGCAAATTGTCGCACCTGCGAAATGTGCCCTTGCGAGGTTGCCGCATTGCTTCAATAGGACGAAGCAAGACCCAAGAAGGCGTGCGAATTGAAAATCCTGTCCCCTAATGCCCTCCGCGTGCGGCATCGCATGCGCTTGCCTCTGCTCTTGCTGGCAGTGGCAACCCTTTCTGCGTGCTCGGGCGAATCGGGCAAGGATCAGGGCGAGAAACCCGCCGCCGCCGTCGGCTACATCGTCGCGGCGACGAGCACCGTTCCCGTGGGCGTCACTCTCAGCGGCCGCACCGTGGCCTTCGAGACCTCCGAAGTCCGCCCGCAGGTGACGGGCGTGATCCGCAAGCGCTTCTTCACCGAAGGCAGCCTGGTCAAGGCGGGACAGCCACTGTTCGAGATCGACCCGAGCCTCTACCGCGCCGCGGTGAACCAGGCGCAGGCGAACCTGTCCAGCGCCCGCGCCTCGGCCGAGGCCGCCTCCGTGAAGGCCGATCGCTACCGCCCGCTCGCGGACATGGAAGCCATCGCCAAGCAGGACTACACCGACGCCCTGTCCGAAGCGCGCGTCGCCAAGGCCGCGATCGCCCAGAATGCCGCGACGCTCGACACCGCGAAGATCAACCTGCGCTTCACCACCGTCCCCGCGCCGATCAGCGGCCGCATCGGCCGGTCGCTGATCACCGTCGGCGCCCTCTCCAGCGCGACGCAGGCCGATCCGCTCGCGGTGATCCAGCGGATGGACCCGATCTACGTCGACATGCAGCAGTCCGCCAACGAACTCACCGCTCTGCGGCGCAGGCTGGCCGAAGGCGGCGTGCTTCCGGGTAGCACCGACGTGCGCCTGCAGCTCGACGGCGGCACGATGTATCCGCTGACGGGAACCGTCCAGTTTTCCGAAGTCACGGTCGACCAGACCACCGGCACCGTCACCCTGCGCGCCCGTTTCCCCAATCCGGACGGCGCGCTGCTGCCCGGCATGTTCGTGACCGCCATGTTCAACCAGGCGTCCGATCCCAACGCGATGCTGATCCCGCAGAACGCCGTCCAGCGCGACTTCGATGGAAGCGCCTACGTCATGCTGGCGGGAGCGGACGGCAAGGCCGTGCGCCGCAAGGTCACCGCCGAGCGCACTTACGGTGCCAGCGCGGTCGTCACCGGCGGCCTCAGGAAGGGCGACAAGGTCATCGTCCAGGGACTGAACGGCCTGCGCCAGGGCGCGGCCATCAGGGCCGTCCCCAGCACTTCCGAGCAGCAGGTAGCTCCTCCGAAGGGCGACCAGGCCGCTGGCGGCGCCGCGAAGAAGGGCGGCTGACCCTTACATGTCGCGGATATTCATCGACCGTCCGATCTTCGCCTGGGTGCTGGCGATCATCGTCATGCTCGCGGGCCTCGGCGCGCTCAACTTCCTGCCCAACGAGCAATACCCCGACATCGCGCCGACCCAGGTCAACATCCGCGCGAACTACCAGGGCGCCTCGGCCCAGACGATCGAGAATTCGGTCACCCAGATCATCGAGCAGCAGCTGACCGGCATCGACGGCCTGCTGTACTTCAGCTCCTCGTCGAGCAACCGCGGCCAGGCCAGCATCAGCGCCGTCTTCGCCAAGGGCACCGACCCCGACATCGCGCAGGTCCAGGTCCAGAACAAGGTGCAGTCGGCTCTCCCCCGCCTGCCCCAGACGGTGCAGGCGCAGGGCGTCACCGTCACCAAGTCGAACCCCGACCAGCTCCTGCTCGTCGCGGTCTACGACGAAACCGACACCCGATCGAACCAGGACGTGTCGGATTACCTGACCTCGAACATCCAGGACCCGCTCTCGCGCGTGCAGGGCGTCGGCGACGTCAACGTGTTCGGCGCACCGCACGCGATGCGCATCTGGCTCGACCCGCGCAAGCTCGCGGCGGTTGCACTGATGCCGAGCGACGTGACTTCCGCGATCACCGCGCAGAACACCGAGGTCGCCGCCGGCGAAGTGGGCGGGTTGCCCGCACCGGCTGACCAGGCGATCAACGCCGTCGTCACCGCCGGATCGCGCCTGCAGACCGAGGCGCAGTTCCGCAACATCGTCCTCAAGACGAACCCCGACGGCTCCACCGTGACCATCGGCGATGTTGCCCGCGTGGAGATCGGCGCGGAGAACTACAGCTCGGTCAGCCGCGTCAACGGCCATCCGGGCGCGGGCATCTCGATATCGCTGTCCCCGGGCGCCGACGCGCTCGCCACCGCCGAGGCCGTGAAGGCCAAAGTCCAGGCGCTGGCGACCGACTTTCCCGACGGGGTGAAGTACATCTACGGCAGCGATTCCACCGAATTCATCAAGCTCTCGGTCGAGGAGGTAGAAAAGGCGCTGTTCGAGGCGATCGTCCTCGTCGTGATCGTCATGTTCGTGTTCCTGCAAAGCTGGCGCGCCACGCTGATCCCCGCGATCGCGGTCCCGGTCGTGCTGCTGGGCACTTTCGCGATCTTCTACATCGCCGGATTCTCGATCAACACGCTGACACTGTTCGGGCTCGTTCTCGCCATCGGCCTGCTCGTCGACGACGCCATCGTCGTGGTCGAGAACGTCGAGCGCCTGCTGGAAGAAAATCCCGGCATGTCCCCGCGCGAAGCGACCATCAGGTCGATGGAGGAAATCCAGACCGCGCTCATCGCGATCGCCCTGGTCCTCTCGGCGGTGTTCCTGCCGATGGCGTTCTTCGGCGGCTCGACGGGCGTCATCTACCGTCAGTTCTCGCTGACCATCGTCGCGGCCATGGTGCTCTCGGTGCTCGTCGCGCTGATCCTCAGCCCGGCGCTCACCGCGACCCTACTCAAGCCCAAGGTGCCCGAACACGAGCGCGAACCCAACTGGATCGAGCGCAAGCTCCCCTGGCTGGCGCGCGGGTGGGAGAAGTTCCACGTCTGGTTCAACACCGGCTTCGAGCGCATCACCGACTCCTACGGCCGCCAGGTCGAACGCGTGGTCGAACACAAGTGGCGCTGGCTGGGACTGTTCGCGATCACCTGCGTCGCCACCTTCTTCATGTTCCAGCGCCTGCCCACCGGCTTCCTCCCCAACGAGGACCAGGGCAACATCATGATCCAGTGGCGCCTCCCCGCGGGCACGCCGCGCGCGCGCACGGAGGAAGTGCAGCGCCAGGTCGAGAAGTACTTCATGACCTACGAAAAGAACAATTTCGCGGGCATGTTCACGATCTCCGGCGGCGGCCAGGGCGCGGCCGGCCAGAACAGCGGCCAGGGTTTCGTCAATCTCACCGACTGGTCGCAGCGCACCGATTCCAAGGACAGCGCCGACGCCATCGTCAAGCGCGCTGCCGGTGCGTTCCGTAACCTGCGCGACGCACAGGTATTCGCTCTCGTGCCCGGCTCGGTGCGCGGCCTGGGCACGTCCTCCGGCTTCACCCTGGAGCTTCAGAACGCCAATGCGCTGAGCACCGACAAGTTCGCCGAGGCCCGCGACAAGCTGCTCGCTGCCGCCAACGGCAACCCGCAGCTCTCGGGCGTTCGCCTGAGCAACCTGCCCGACGTGTCGACCCTCAAGATCGACACGAACACCCGCGCGCTCACGGCCTACGGTCTGACCCCGGCGAACGTGAACTCGACGCTGTCCACGGCCTGGGGCGGCTCCTACGTCAACGACTTCATCGACAAGGGCCGTGTCAAGCGCGTCTACGTGCAGGGCGACGCCCAGTTCCGTTCGCGACCCGAGGACCTCGCACAGTGGTTCGTGCGCGGCTCGGGGGGCCAGATGGCGCCGTTCTCGGCGTTCTCGACGATCGGCTGGTCCACCGCGCCCAGTTCGACCTCGCGCTTCAACGGGCTGCCGGCGTTCGAGTTTTCGGGTGACGCGGCATCGGGCGTCAGCTCGGGCACGGCGATGAACGTCATGGAGCAGCTCGCCTCCGACATTCCCGGTGTCAGCGTTGCGTGGGCTGGTTCCTCCTATCAGGAGCGGCTGTCATCGGGTCAGGGCCCGGTGCTTTACGCCCTGTCGCTGCTCGTGGTGTTCCTGTGCCTCGCCGCGCTCTACGAGAGCTGGTCGATCCCGGTCGCCGTCATCCTCGTCATTCCGCTCGGCCTGCTGGGCGCGATCGCCTTCGTGACGCTGCGGGGGCTCGAGAACGACGTCTATCTCCAGATCGGCCTGCTGACCACGATGGGTCTCGCCGCCAAGAACGCGATCCTCATGATCGAGTTCGCCGAACAGGCCGAGCGGCAAGGCAAGCGCGTCATCGACGCCGCGCTAGAAGCCGCGCGCATCCGCCTCCGCCCGATCCTGATGACCAGCTTCGCGTTCATCTTCGGCGTGTTGCCGCTGGCGATGGCGACCGGAGCGGGCGCCAACAGCCGCGTCGCCATCGGCACCGCGGTCGTCGGCGGCATGCTCACCGCGACGCTGCTGGCGATCTTCTACATCCCGCTGTTCTTCGTGATCGTGCGCCGAAGCGTGCGCGACGGTCTCGCGAAGGCCCGCGAGAAGCTGCGCGAACGCCGTGAGCGTTCGGGAGACCCCGCATGAACCGCATTTCGCGGCTGCTGACCGCAGTGCTCCCCGCCCTCGCCCTGGGCGCCTGTTCGCTCGCGCCCAAGTACGTCGCCCCGACCCCGCCGGTGCCGACGTCCTGGCCGGTCGGCGATGCGTACCTGACGCAGAGTGAAGCCTCGCTGCCGCTGGTGTCCTACGAGGACGTGTTCCGCGATCCTCGCCTGCAGGCGCTGGTCGAGCAGGCGCTGGCGAACAACCGCGACCTGCGCGTCGCGGCCGCCAACCTCGCCGCGGCGCGCGCGCAGGTCCGTGTCACGCGGGCCAACCAGTTCCCCGCAGTGGGCGTGAGCGGCTCGGCCACCGACAACGAAACCGGCGGCGGTTTCGGCCAGAACGGCATGAACTATTCGTTGCAGGGCGGTATCTCGAGCTTCGAGATCGACCTGTTCGGCAGGCTCGCCAACGCCACGCAGGCCCAGCGCGATACCGCGTTGGCCACCGAAGCCGCAGCGCGCACGGTACGGCTCGGCCTCGTCGCCGACCTCGCGCTGGCCTGGGCGACATACGCCGCCGATCGCGATCTGCTGGCGATAGCCCAGTCCACCGCCGCGATCTCGATGGACACCGTGCGCCTTTCGACCGCCCGCCTCAAGGGCGGGGTCGCGCCGCGCACCGAACTGCGGCAGGCCGAGCAGGTGCTGGAAACCGCCAATGGCGACGTCGCCTCGCAGAAAGCGCTGCTGGCGCAGGACATCAACGCCATCCGCCTGCTGGTCGGCGCCGATTTCGACCAGTCGCTGCTCCCTGCCGGTATCGATGAGGTCAATGCGAGCCTGTCAAAATTGCCCGCCGGCATGGACACCCAGGTCCTCCTGCGCCGCCCCGACGTGGTGCAGGCCGAATACGAACTGCGCGCCGCCAACGCCGACATCGGTGTCGCCCGGGCAGAGCTGTTCCCCACGATCTCGCTGAGCGCGCTGATCGGTTTTGCCAGCACCTCGATCTCCTCGCTGTTCGACGGCGCTTCGCGCACGACGACGCTGGGCGCCGATGGCAGCTGGTCGATCTTCAACGCCGGCGGCCGCACCGCCAACGTCGAGGTCAGCAAGGCCCAACGCGACGCCGCGTTGGCGACCTACGAAAAGGCGATCCAGAGCGCGTTCAGCGAAGTGGCCGACGCGCTCGCCGATCAGGGCACTCTCACCGAGCGCCTGCGCGCGGCATCGGCGTTCACCTCGGCCGCGCAGGATACTGCGCGGCTTACCGAGGCGACTTACCGCCGCGGCATCGCCAGCTCGCTCGACAACCTCGACGCCCAGCGCAGCCTTTATTCGGCGCGCCAGGCCGAGATCGCCGTGCGACTACAACAGGCCGGCAACCGTGTCGCATTGTACCGCGCGCTCGGCGGCGACCAGGCCACGGCGCCGGCGGACCGCCCTCGGTAACAGACGTCCCTGGCCCGGCCGGGGACGTCTTCGCGCTTCAACCGTAGAGCGGCACGATCTGCGGCAGATCCACGGTGGTGCGGATGCCCGGCGCGGCGGCACAGACGGCCGGGATCGCGTTGATCGGCCGGTGCGCCGTCAGCCCCGGTGTATAGGCCGCGTAGTCCTCTTCCGAGACCGGGAAGTAGATATCGACCTTCACCGGCGTGTCGCCCTCGGTAGTGATGCGCCAGCCGGATTCGCGCAGCGCCCAGTCATGCTCGATATCGGCGGTCACGTACCAGTTCGCGCGGAAGCGCAGGACGGCACGGCCCTTATGTTTGCAGGTGATCGTGGTACGCATGGCGCCCACCGTGCCCGCCGGGACCTTGCCCGCCGCAATGTCGAGGTCCTGCTTCGTGGGTGACAGTTCGCCCACCGCCTCGATCTCGTCGCAAGGCAGGCCGATGGCCTCGGCGATCTGCGAGAGCGAGCTGCCGAAGTCACCCTTGAGATGCTCTGCGCGGCGCTGGTCGAACGGGGCCATGGGCGCGGCGAAGCCCATGATGTGAAACAGCATGTCGGGCGAATTGCGGCTGGACACATCGGCGTATTCGTCGATCGTCAGCAGCCCGTGCTCGCGCTGGAGCGAGAGCAGCGGGATCGCCAGCGCTTCGGTGACGAAGCCGGGGCTCGAGCCGGTCGAGTATATGGAGGTGCCTCCCTTGGCACAGGCTTCCTCGATGCGTGCACGTCTGGCGGCGTCCATCATCGGCGGGTAGTGGAAGTCGCCGCGCGTGGTGACCACGTTCTTGCCCGAGGCAAGCAATGCGCAAAGCGCGTCGTAGTCGGTGCCTTGCGGCATGAACAGCACGCAGTCGGCATCGAGCGCGACGATCTCGTCGAGCGAGTTGGTCGCCTTGACGCCCGTATCGCCGCCGGTGCCGGCCAGTTCGCCCGCATCCTTGCCGACTTTGTCCGGCGAACTGACCCATAGACCGACCAGTTCCATCCGAGGATGCTCGATCACCGTGCGCAGCGCGCGGCTGCCGACGTTGCCGGTCGCCCACTGGACGACGCGCCAGGTCTTGTCTTGCGCCATGTGCTCTCTCCCTTTTCCCATACGACAAGCGCCGCGCCGGGCGTCCCGGGCGGCGCTGCCTTTGCGTCATTTGCTCAAGCGCGCCGACGCCGGGCAATCCCCGCGTGGGAACGCCCGGTGCGGCACCTCAGAACTTCACGCCCGCTTCGATGCCGTAGGTCGCCGGCTTGTTCCAGTTCGCGCCGATGCCGAAGCTGGAGTACTGGGCCTGCGTCAGATAGCGGCTGTTGGTGACGTTGTCCCCGTAGAGCGCGACGTAGAACTTGTCGCTCGGGGCGCTCCACTGCGCGCGCAGGGCCAGGGTGGCGTAGCTGCCCTGCTCGAACTGGATGCCCGAGGGGCCGAAGAAGAACTTCGAGGAATAGAACAGGTTGCCCGAAAGCGCGAGTTCGCCGCCTGCCAGGTCCGTCTCGTAGCGCGAACCCAGGAAGGCGGTGAACTCGGGCGTGCGCTGCATCGTCACGTCCTCGAGCGTGGTGGGGGCCACGACGAAGGTCACGCCGCTGGCGGCGCATCCGGCTGCGGTCGCCGGATCGAGTTCGGCGCAGCGCACGTAGACAGGTGCATCGTTGAACTTCTTGTAGCGCGCATGGACCCAGGCAGCGCCCGTCGAAACCTGGAACGCCGGCGTGATCTGGTAGCGGGCCGAGCCTTCGAGGCCGTAGATTTCGGAAGTCGCGGCATTGATGATCTCGGCAGTACCGGTGCGGAAGATGGAGACCTGCAGGTTCTTGTAGTCGTAATAGAACGCCGCGCCCTCGAACGAGAGGCCCCTCGCCTCGTACTTGAAGCCCACTTCGTAGGCGTTCACGTCCTCGGGCTTCACGTCGTTGCAGGTGTAGTTGGTCAGCGCGATCTGGCACGAGCCGCCGACGTCCGAGATCGCCGCCTTGTAGCCCTTGGTGAACGAGGCGTAGATGCTGGTCTGGTCGGTCGGCTTGTAGCGCACGACGACGCGCGGGGTCAGCTTGTTGTTGGAGATGTCCGGCACCGGCATTTCCACCGCAGTGAACTGCTGGTTCCAGTACGCATCGACGATCTTGTCCTTCGAGTACCGCGCGCCGGCCGTCACGAACAGTTGCGGCGTGATCTCGTAGGTGGCGTCAAGAAAAGCCGCATAGCTCTTGACCGTCGTGCTCGAGCCGCCGAGCCGGATACGCGAATTGGCGTCGTTGCCGAAGTTGTCGAGGTAGGTGAGATAGGTGTCGGTGTTCTCGAAGTAGAACAGCCCGGCAGTCCACTGCAGCTTGGGCCCCGCCTTCGAGGTCAGCAGCAGTTCCTGGCTCCAGGTCTCGTTGATGTTGGGGAGGCCGAGCTGGAAGATGTCGGCGCCCGAATAGTCGAGATCCTGCGACGCGTTGGCTTTTTCGCTCCGATACTGGCTGTAGGACGTGAGGTTCGCGAAGCCGATGTCGGCGGTGATGGTTCCCTGGACGACGTCGCTGTTCGAGCGGAAGAATTCGCCGACGGAGCCGGTGGTGATCTTGTTCTTCGCGGTCGTGAACGGACCCGCGAAACCGCCGAAAGGCGCGCCGAGGCCGAAGTCCTTGGTGTCCAGCGACGAGGCCAGCAGCGGCGATGGGTCGTCGGTGGAGCCGTGCTTGTAGCGCAGCAGGACTTCCACGTTGTCCGAAAGCTCCGCCTTCAGGCCAAGGCGCACCGACCAGTTCTCATACTCGCCGACGCGCTTGCCGGTCACGGCTTCGTGCTGCCAGCCGTCACCGTGACGATACTGCCCTTCGACGCTCAACGCCACGCGATCGGAGATTACGTAGTTGGTGAAGGCCTCGGCGCGGGCCTCATTATAGCGGCCGTAGCTGACGCGGCCTTCGAAGCTGTTGCCGTTGGTCGAAGGCTCGCGCGTGGAGACCAGGATCGCGCCGCCCGTCGTATTGCGGCCGAACAGCGTGCCCTGCGGTCCCTTGAGGACCTGGATGGAGTCGACGCTGATGAGATCGAAGTCGGCCGCCAGCGGGTTGGGCGAATAGAAACCATCGACGTAGATGCCGACGTTGCCGCCGCCGCCCGAGGTGGTCACGGCTGTACCGATGCCGCGAATGGTCGGCTGGAAGAAACCGCCCGCGAAGTCGAACCGAAGCGCAGGGGTCACTTTGCCGATGTCGGCGAGCTGCTGGACGCTCGCGGTCTCGAGCGCTTCGCTGGACAGGTTGGTGATCGAGATCGGCACGTCGACTTGCGCTTCGGCGCGGCGCTGTGCGGTCACGATGATCGCGCCTTCGTCGACCGAGGCGGCGTCCTGCGCCTCAGCCTGCGCGAAGACCGGCAACGGCGCCAACGCCGACAGCCCGACCAGCGCAAAGACGGACGCACAATTCCTTGTGTTTTTCATGGCTTTCCCTCCCAGGATATCTTTTGCCGCCTCTTATACGGAGGCTTTGGCTCAGTTCCAGAAATGAACTGGACAGGTGTCAAAATATCGCAACGGCAGATTTACGCAACCGTTCTTGGGAACGCCGTACTCGCAGCACCTCAGGGGGCGATGTAGCCGATGGTCTCCTGCTGCGGATCGTAGGATTCGGCCTTCCAGCGCACCGATCCGAACGGCCGTTCGAGCCGGCGGCGCACGCGCCGACCGTGGTGGCTGCGGTTGAAGCCGTCGGCCTGGGCTTGAATGTCGAAGTCCGACTGGGTATAGCGGCCGCGCATGCGCAGGTAGTCACCCCAGGTCGGGCAGTGGTAGCGCTCGGTCCAGAGCGCCGGGTTCTCGATGTCGCGCGCGATCGTCCAGTCGAAGGCGCCGATGCGTTTGCGAACCTTCTGCATCGTCGTCATGACCGCGTAGAATTCGCGGGCACGGTCGGGATCGACGTCGTATTCGACTTCGACCACCACCGGTCCCGAGCGCAAGGTCAGCGCCAGCGATGCCGCGGGTTCGTGGCCGATCTCGACCGAGTCCATGTCGGCCTCGGGGTCCTTGGCGACGGGCAGCAGCACGCCCAGCAGCGAACTCGCTCCCACCGCGATGCCCGAGGCGACGAGCGCGAAGGCAACGTCGTGCGAGGCGGCGACGACGCCCCAGGCCCACGCTCCGATGCCCACACCAGCGGTGATCGCCGAGGAGAACAGCGAGAGCGCCCGCGCTGTCACCCAGCGCGGCGCGGATAGCTGGACGGTCACGTTGAGCATCGCCACGGTCAGAATGTTGCAGGCGCCGACGACAAGGAACGCGATGCAGCTCAGCACGAGCGAATGGCTGAAGCCGATCAACACCAGCGCGATTCCGGTGCCAACGGCGAACAGGCGCAGCGCCCACTCGGTCGAGATGGCAGCGCGGATCTGGGCAACGAACAGCGCTCCGGCCACCGCTCCGACACCCTGCGCGCCGAGCAGGATGCCGAAGGTCGCGGCATTGCCGGCGAGCAGGTCCTTGGCGATCAGCGGGGCAAGCGCAGAGGCTGTGGCGGTGGTGAAACCGAACACCATGACGCGCAGCAGCGCCGTGCGCACCGAAGGCGCATGCAGTGCGTAGCGCGCGCCGGTCAGGATAGCGCGGTCGATGCGCTCGGGCGGCAGGCGCGAGGGCACATGTTTGCGCTGCCAGAAGAAGAACGCGGTCAGCAGCGGAATGTAGAGCAGCGAGGTCATGCCGAACACGGCCTTGACCCCGTAGAGCACGACGATGACGCCGCCCAGCGCCGGGCCGAAGCTGCGCGCGACGTTGTAGCTGATCGTCCCCAGCGCCACCGCCGCCGGCAGGTGCCCGCGCGACACCTGCTCGGGGATCGACGCCTGCCAGGACGGCGAGAACAGCGCCACGCCGCCGCCGATGAGCACGCAGAAGCTCAGCAGCACCCACGGCGTCGTCAGGCCCAGGAACGTGATCGTCGCCAGCACCGCCGCGCTGATCGCGCTGAAGGCGAGGCCCGTCATCGCGATCCGGCGGCGGTCGAACATGTCGGCTATGGCCCCGGCCGGGAGCGTCACCAGCATCAGCGGGATCATCATCGCCGTCTGCACCAGCGCGACCATGCTGGGGGAGTTGCTCAGCCGGGTCATCTCCCACTGAGCGCCGACGCCCAGGAACAGCTGCCCGAAGTTCGAGAACAGGCTGGCTATCCAGATGTTGCGGAACGTGCGTTCCCTCAGCGGCGCGAATGCCCCGCCGCCGGCGTCGTCCGCCCTCGGCTCCTGCTTGGCCCCTGCACTGCCCGCCATGGCCACTTCGTCCCTTGTTCTCTTGTTGGCCGACGATCTTGTCCGCCGCGCAGCCCCCGTCAAGCCGGGCATCGCGAAGACGATCGATTGACGTGGAGGACCGCCATACCAATATACTAACCAATGTTAGCAATCGCCGCGGCGATAGGGTCCGGGCGCCCGATTGCAATTCGCCGGGTGCCCCCGCATGACCCTCTCAAAATGGCGCTTTGCCGCGCGATCGAACTTCAGGAGACCCTTGTGACCGAAGCCTACATCATCGATGCCGTGAGGACCCCGCGTGGCCTTGGAAAGATGGGCAAGGGCGCGCTCTCGCAGATGCATCCAGAGCATCTGTCCGCCACGGTCCTCGCCGCGCTCAAGGAGCGCAATGGCTTCGACACCGCCGAAGTGGACGACGTGATCTGGGGCGTGTCTGCGGCGATGGGCCAGCAGGCGGGCGACATCGGGCGCATGGCCGCGCTCGACGCGGGCTACGACGTCAAGGCCGGCGGCGTCACTCTCAACCGGTTCTGCGGATCGAGCATCACCTCGACCAGCCTCGCCGCCGCGATGATCAAGTCGGGCATGGCGGACCTCATGGTTTCGGGCGGCATGGACATGCTCTCCTACGCCAACATGTACGGCATGAAGATGCGCGAGGCCGGGCTCGGCAGCGCCGGCATGGGCGCGGGCAACCCCCGCCTCCAGGCCAAGCATCCGCAGTCGAACCAGGGCGTCGCCGCCGACGCGATCGCCGCGATGGAAGGCATCACCCGCGAGGAACTCGAAGCGCTCGGCGTCGAAAGCCAGCGCCGCGCCGCGCTCGCCATCGCCGAGGGCCGCTTCGACAAGTCGACCATCGTGGTCAAGGACGACGAGGGCAACGTGATCCTCGACCACGAGGAATATCCCCGCCCCGAAACCACCGCCGAAAGCCTGGCCGGCCTCAAGCCCGCGTTCGAGATGTTCTACAACATGCCCTCGGCGCCCGGCGGCAAGACTTATGTCGAACTGATCAACCAGGTCTACCCTGACGTGGAGATCAAGCCGATCCACCACGTCGGCATTTCCTCGGGCGTGGTCGATGGCGCCTCGGCGATCCTGCTGGCGTCCAAGGACTATGCCGATGCGCATGGCCTCAAGCCGCGCGCGCGCATCGTCGCCATGGCCGAAACCGGCGACTGTCCGACGCTCATGCTCAATGGCCCCGTACCTGCAACGCGCAAGGTCCTCGCCAAGGCGGGCCTGACGGTCGACGACATCGATGTTTTCGAGGTGAACGAAGCCTTTGCCGTCGTCGTGGAGAAGTTCATCCGTGACCTTGGCCTCGATCGCGCTAAGGTCAATCCGAACGGGGGCTCCATGGCGCTCGGCCATCCGATCGGCGGCACCGGCGCGATGCTCATCGGCACTGCGCTCGACGAACTTGAACGGACCGGCGGGCGTTATGGCCTCATCACCATGTGTGCGGCGGGCGGCATGGCCCCGGCCATCATCATCGAGCGCGTCTGACGGCGCCCAACAAGGAGCAATGCGTGGCCACCGAGGCGGATAATACGACGACGGACAAACCCGCGGGCAAGATCAGCGACCCGTTCAACATGCGTGACGAAAGCCCGACGCGTCAGGTCGGCCTGCGCATGACCATCGTCGCCCGGCTGCAGCGCAACAACTTCGACCGCAAGGTCGCCGCTCTCAATGTCACGCGTTCACAGTGGGCGATGATCGCGATCGTCGCCCGGTATCCGGGCTCGACCCAGCGCACCATCGCCGAATACCTCGAGATGTCGGAGGCTTCGGCCGGCCGCCTGATCGACCGGCTTTGCGCCGACGGCCTGCTGGAACGCCGCGACCGCCGTGACGATCGCCGGGCCCGCGCCGTCTACCTGACCGAACAGGCCAAGCCCCTGCTCGACCAGCTCGGCGTAATCGCCTCCGAGAGCGAGAAGCGCATGTTCGCGGGCTTCTCGGACGAGGAAGTCACGCAGCTGCTCGATTTCATGACCCGAATATACGAGAACGTCAGCCGCGGCTGACGACCAAAGGCGCCCAGGGCAACGGCTCGGGGCGCCTTTTTTGTGTGCGCCAAACGCGCGCGTCAACGGTACAAACGAAAAGGGCGGCGCCATCGGCGCCGCCCTTCGTCTTGAGAGGTAACTCGCGAGGCTTACTTGGCCGCAGCGATTTCCTTCTTCGACAGCGACGAGGTCACCTTGCCGGCGACGTCGCTCAGGCTCGAAGCCGGAACGGTCACGAGGCGGCCGTTGAGGATCACCTGCGGGTTGCCCTCGGCAGTGACGCGGTAGATCGGCGCGATGCGGTAGCCGTCGGCGGCATAGAGCATCTTGCCGGCGTTCAGGGCAACCGGCGACGCGGCTTCTTCGGTGGCTTCACGAACCTGGGTGGTCTCGGCGAAGGCAACAGCCGGAACAGCGGCGATGGTGGCGAGGGCGAGGATCGATGCAAACTTCTTCATGGTGTGTCTCCGAATCTGCGAGCCTGGGGTAGGTGGTCTCTGGAACTTACTAAGCTAAGTTAGTATCTCGTCGCGCAAGGGTCAATTGCAATTGTTGCAAGTTTACGCGCGCTTTCATCAACGTTATCGCTGCTGCGTAAACTCCCGTCTGCCGCTCTGCTGGCGAGGCCCGGAATGGCGGATAACCGCGCCCTTTCGGCCATGATCGTCCGCACGATGGGGTCGCCGGTTGATCCTCCCCGGCTTTGCGCGCACATCGAACGGACACGCGGAAATGGCCGTAAAGCGGGCCGTTGACGAGAAATCACAAAGATAAAGACTAGGGACTGGCAGCAGATGTCGACAAAGGTCATGGAGGGCGTGCGCGTCCTCGAAGTCGCACAGTTCACCTTCACGCCCGCCGCCGGCGGCGTGCTGGCCGACTGGGGCGCCGACGTCATCAAGATCGAGCATCCGGTGCGGGGCGACACTCAGCGCGGGTTCCTCAACATGGGCGGCGTCACTCTCGACCCGCTGCGCCACACCCTGTTCGAGCACCCAAACCGCGGCAAGCGCAGCGTCGGCATCGACCTGTCCACGCCCGAGGGTCAGGAAGTGCTCTACGAACTCGCCAAGCAGTGCGACGTGTTCCTCACCAACTACCTCCCGCAGGTGCGCCAGAAGAATAAGTTCGACGTCGAGCACATCCGCGCCGTCAACCCGAACATCATCTACGCCCGCGGCTCGGCGCTGGGTAACAAAGGCCCCGAGCGCGAGATCGGTGGTTTCGACGGCACCTGCTTCTGGGCGCGCAGCGGCGTGGCCTATTCGATGACGCCCGAGGAACTGGGCGCTCCGCTCTCGCAGGGCATCCCCGCGTTCGGCGATTCCATCGGCGGCATGTTCATCGCCGGCGGCATTTCCGCGGCGCTCTATCATCGCGAGAAGACCGGCGAGGCGACCGAACTCGACGTCTCGCTGCTGAGCACCGCCGCCTGGGCTTCGGGCGCGCTGATTGCGCAGGTCGCGGAGACCGGCGTGCTCACCCGCAACCCGATGCCGGGTTCGGGCGGCGCGGCGCGCAACCCGTTCATGGGCAACTACCAGACGAGCGACAACGGCACGATCAACCTCTGCACGATCTCGCCCACCGGCCACATCGCCAGCCTGTTCACCCACCTCGGCGTGCCCGAGGCGGCCGAGGACCCCCGCTTCTCGGAACCGCGCGCACTGTTCGAGAATGCCGGCGCCGCGAGCGACATCCTCGTCAAGGCCTTCGGCGCCCAGACTTTCGAATATTGGCGCCAGAAGCTCAAGACCTACTCGGGCCAGTGGGCGCCGGTGCAGAGCTTCCACGAACTGCTGACCGACGAGCAGGCCAACGCCAACGACATGATCTTCGAGGTCGAGGGCGCCGATGGCGGCGCCCCGCTGAAGCTGGTGCGCGGGCCGGTGCAGTGGAACGGCGAAGCGGTCGAAACCACCCGCTCCCCCCAGGCCTCAGAGCATACCGAACTGGTGCTCATGGAAATGGGCATCGAGTGGGACAAGATCGAGGAATGGAAGGCCAAGGGCGCGATTGCCTGAGGCTTTCGCCGCACCTTTGAGAAGGCAAGACCGCACATGAAGCAGGTGATGAAAGGCGTCCGGGTGCTCGAAGTCGCCCAGTTCGTCTTCGTCCCTGCGGCGGGTGCGGTGCTGGCCGAATGGGGCGCCGACGTCATCAAGGTCGAACATCCCGTGCGCGGCGACACCCAGCGAGGGATGCTAACGATCGCCGGCGCCAAGCTCGATCCCGTCGTGAACCCGATGCTGGAGCATCCCAACCGGGGCAAGCGCAGCATCGGTATCGACGTCGGCACTGAGGAAGGCCAGGCGCTCATCTACGAACTGGCGAAGACCGCCGACGTCTTCCTCACCAACTACCTGCCCTCGGCCCGGCAGAAGCTGAAGATCGACGTCGAGCACATCCGCGCCGCCAATCCGGACATCGTCTACGCGCGCGGCACCGGCTATGGCGACAAGGGCTCGATGCGCAACCGCGGCAGCTTCGATGCCACCGCGTTCTGGATCCACTCGGGCCTCGGCGACGCGCTGACCCCGCAGGAATTCGAAGTCCCGCTGACCATGGGCGTCGGCGGCCTCGGCGATTCCATCAGCGGGATGTACCTCGCCGGCGGCATCGCGGCAGCGCTCTACAACCGCACGCAGACCGGCGAGACTTCGGAGGTGGACGTGTCGCTGCTGAACAGCGCGATGTGGTCAATGGGTCAGGTCGTCGCGCCTTACCTGCACACCGGCAAGCAGATGCGCGTAGGGATTCCCAAGACCGGAGGCGCGGCGGTCAACCCGTTCATCGGCCATTTCCGCACGCAGGACGGCCGCGTGATCAGCCTCTTCATCATGGTTCCCGGACCGTACATAGCCGACACCTTCACGCACCTTGGCGTGCCCGAGGCCGCCGAAGACCCGCGCTTCGCGGACGCCCTCTCGCTCATGGCCAACAGCGAGGCGGCGAGCGCGATCATCACGCAGGCCATCGCCGCCCGGACCTTCGCCTACTGGTGTGAGCACCTCAAGACCATGCGCGGCCAATGGGCCGCCGTTCAGACCCTGCTAGACCTCGGCGACGATGCGCAGGCCATCGCCAACGACAGCTTCATCGAGGTAGACCCGATCGACGGTTCCGCCCCCATGCGCATCGTGCGCAGCCCCGTGCAGTTCGACCACGAAGCCTTCGCAACGTCGCGCGCACCGCAGCTATCCGAACATACTGAGACGGTATTGCTCGAACTGGGCCTTGAATGGCCCGAGATCGAGCGCCTAAAACAGTCCGGTGCCATCGCGTAGAAAAACGCAGCGCCCAGCCGGACATGACGCACACACGAGAGACAAGGAAATCTGAGATGAAGCCTGGAACCCGCCTGAAGAGCGCCGCCTGCGACACCGAGGTCATGGTGATCCGCGCCGCCGACGGCCAGATCGAATGCGGCGGCTCGCCGATGGGCGAGGCCAAGCCCGCCGAGGCAGCGCCGCTGGCCGCCGATTTCTCGGCAGGCACGCTGATGGGTAAGCGCTACGTCGATGCCGACGGTAAGTACGAACTGCTCTGCGTGAAGCCGGGCAAGGGTTCGCTCTCGGTCGACGGGACCGCGCTTGTCGTCAAGGACGCCAAGCCGCTTCCTGCTTCCGACTGACCTCCCCTCTTCCCGACAGGCACACCGAAAACCGATGAACATCGCTCTCCTTCTCGAAATGGCCGCCGAGGCCACCCCCGACCGCATCGCCCTCGTGTGCGACGGCAAGCGCTGGACTTACGGTGACCTCCTCGCCGCCGCGCGCGGGAGCTTCGAGCTGATCCAGGAAAGCGGCGCCGAATACGTTGCGCTGCTCGACGAGAGCAGCGAGGCGGCGGTGATCGCGGTGTTCGGTGCTGCCCTGGCCGGGGTTCCCTATTGTCCGCTCAACTACCGCCTGCCCGACGCGGACCTGGCCGCCCTCCTCGGCCGCATCTCGCCCGCGCTGGTGATCGGCGACGAGGAGCGCGTGCTGCGCATCGCGGGTGACCAGGACCACACCGTCCTGGCGCGCGAGGAGTTCACGCTCAAGGCGCAGGAAACCGTACCGGGCGACGACGCGCGCGAATACGATCCCGGCGAGGGCGTGGCGATCCAGCTATTCACCAGCGGCACCACCGCCGCACCGAAGGCGGCGATCCTGCGCCACGCGAACCTCATAGGCTACATCCTAGGCACCGTCGAATTCGCCAGCGCCGATGAGGCCGACGCCGCGCTCGTGGTGGTTCCGCCCTACCACATCGCCGGCATCTCGGCGCTGCTGTCGTCGATCTACGCCCAGCGCAAGATCGTGATGCTGCCCAACTTCTCGCCCGAAGGCTGGCTCTCGCTGGTCGAGGGCGAGACGGTCACCAACGCCTTCGTGGTGCCGACGATGCTCGCGCGCATCGTCGATGCCATGGAGAAAGGCGTCACCGCCCAGACCGATAGCTTGCGTGCCATCGCCTACGGCGGCGGCAAGATGCCGCTCGAAGTGATCCACAAGGCACTCGAACGCTTCCCGGCCGCCGGCTTCACCAATGCCTATGGCCTCACCGAAACCAGCTCGACCGTCGCCCTGCTCGGCCCCGAGGACCACCGCGAGGCGCTCGCTTCCGACGACCCCAAGATCCGCGCCCGCCTTACCTCGCTGGGCAAGCCGATCCCCACGATCGAGATGGAAATCCGCGGCGAGAACGGCGAGGTCCTGCCGGTGGGAGAGCCCGGCGAAATCTACGTGCGCGGCGACCAGGTCTCGGGCGAGTACAAGGAAAAGAGCGCGCTCGACGCGGCTGGCTGGTTCCCCACCCGCGACGCCGGCTTCATGGACGAGGACGGCTACCTCTTCCTCTCCGGCCGCGCCGACGACGTGATCGTGCGCGGCGGCGAGAACATGTCGCCCGGCGAGATCGAGGACGTGCTGCTCACCCACCCTGCCATCGCCGACGCCTGCGCCTGCGCGATCCCCTCGGTCGAGTGGGGCGAGACGGTCGGCGTGGCGCTGGTCACCCGCGAAGGCCATTCCACACCGGGCGAAGCCGAACTGAAGGAACTCGTTCGCTCGCGCCTGCGCTCCTCGCGCGTGCCTGAGCGGATCGCCTTCGTCGCCGAGCTGCCCTACAACGAAATGGGCAAGCTGCTGCGCCGCAAGGTCAAGGATGTCCTTGCCGACTGACGCCGCTCCCGGCCCGGCGATCCCGCTGGCGCGCTGGACCCAGAGGCAGCTCGACGCGATGGGCACCGCACACGGCGTCACGTTCCCCGACGGCGCGACGCTGATGGGCGAGCGCGGGTCGAACGGCGGCTACGTCATCGCCGGCAGGACCTCGGCTGGTCTCGGCGGCAGTCGGCTGATGCCCACGCGCGACGGCGGCTGGTTCGCGCTCACCCTGATCCGCGACGTGGACCGCGAACTGCTGCCCGCGCTGTTCGGCGAGGCTGACGTGGACGGTGACGACTGGAATGCGATTGCTGCGGCCGTGCTGCGCCATGACTGCGCCGACCTCGTCGCCACCGGCCGCACCCTCGGCCTGCCGGTCGCCTCCGCCGACGAGACGCCTGCATCACCTCCGACCGAAGTCCTGCTGCGCGGCGAGCGACGCGAACGCCCCGCCGGGCACCGCCCGCTGGTGGTCGACCTCTCCGCGATCTGGGCCGGGCCGCTGGCCGGGCACCTACTGTGGCAGACGGGCATGGAAGTGGTGAAAGTCGAAAGCCCCACCCGCCCCGACCTCATCCGCCGCGACGATCCGGCGACCTTCGACCGCATAAACCAGGGCAAGGCGAGCCTCCTCGTCGACTTCGCACGAGATGCCGAAAAAGCCGCGCTCGTTGCCCTCATCCGCCGCGCCGATGTTGTGATCGAATCCTCCCGCCCACGCGCCTTGCGGCACCTCGGTATCGACGCCGAAGCGCTAGTGCGCGAGGTGCCCGGCCTCGTCTGGCTCTCCGTCACGGGTCACGGTGCGTGCGGAGAGGCGGCCAACTGGGTCGGCATCGGCAACGATTGCGGCGTGGCCGGCGGGTTGTCGCGCGCCATGGCCGACCTGACCGGCGAGATCGGCTACGTCGGCGACGCCATCGCCGATCCCCTCACCGGCATCACCGCCGCGCGCGAGGGCCTTGCCGCCTACCGCAGCGGCGCAGCCCAGCGTATAGGCCTGTCGATGAGCGCCATCACCGCCCGAGCCCTGGCCGAGGAACGCGCCCACGACCGCGCCGAAATCGACGCCGAACTGCGCGCGTGGGGATCGTCGGTGGGGGGCCCGTTCCCCTACGCGGCACCACGCCCGCTGCATGCTGAAGTCCGCCCCATCGGCGCAGACACCGCCCGCTATCTCGGCGAGCCCGCGCAGTGTTGATCCGCGACGCCGAAGTGGAGGGACAGCGCCGCGATGTCCGCGTCGAAGGCCATCATATCGCCGCAATCGGTCGCCTCTCCCTTCGCCCCGGCGAACCCGTTATCGAGGCATGCGGCGGCGCCCTGCTCCCTGGCCTGCACGACCATCACATCCACCTCGCCGCCGTCGCCGCCCGGCGAAGCTCGGTGCAATGCGGCCCGCCCGAGGTCACCGATGCCGAGGGCCTCGCCCGCGCTCTGCAGGTGCCCGGCAGCGGCTGGCTACGCGCCATCGGTTTCCACGAGAGCGTCACAAGCGGGCAACTCCCGGATGCCGCGACCCTCGACCGAATGGTCCCCGAGCGCCCACTACGCCTGCAGCATCGCACGGGCCGGATGTGGCTGCTCAACTCCCGCGCGCTCGACGAACTACTCGCCGTCGCCCCCCCACCGCCGGGCCTGGAGCACGAAGGAAACCGCTACACCGGTCGCCTGTTCGACGAGGACGCATGGCTGCAGCAGGCGCTCGGAAGCGTGCCCCCCGACTTCGCCGCAGTCAGCGCCGAACTGGCCCGTTTCGGGGTGACCGGCGTGACCGACATGTCGCCGCGCAACGACCCGGTGATCGCCCGCCATTTCGCGCAGCAACGAGCGGAAGGTCGGCTGCTCCAGTCCACCGTTCTCGCGGGCGCTCTCGCTATGGCCGACGCGCCGCAGTCCGGCTGGCGCCTTGGGCCGTTGAAACTGCACCTCCATGAAGCCGCCCTGCCCGACTTCGACGAGGCGCTCGCCTTCGTGCGCGCCGGCCATGCACAGGGGCGCGCGCTGGCGGTGCACTGCGTGACCGAAGTCGAATTGGTCTTCACGCTCGCTCTGCTCGATGCCGCCGGGAGCCTGCCGGGCGACCGCGTCGAGCATGTCTCCGTCGCCTCGCCGGAACTTGTCGCGCAGATGGTCAACCTCGGCCTGCATGCATGCGTCCAGCCGCACTTCATCGCCGAACGCGGAGACCGCTATCTCGCCGACGTCGAGCCGCAGCATCACGGCGACCTCTACCGTCTGCGCACACTGCTCAAGGCCGGGTTGGCGCTCGCAGGAGGCAGCGACGCACCCTACGGCAGCGCCGATCCGTGGCGCGCCATGGCCGCCGCCGTCAGCCGCACCACGCCAATGGGTGCAGCCATAGGCCCCGAAGAAGCGCTTACGCCCGAGCAAGCCATGGCACTCTATCTCGCCGATCCGCTCGATCTGTCGCGCCAGCGCCGCATCGCGCCGGGCGAGCCCGCGGACCTCTGCCTGCTGGACAGGCCGTGGGCCTCGGCACGATCCCGGCTCGACAGCGGCGACGTGGCCGTCACCATCGCCAGCGGACGCCTAGTCCACCAGCGCGTCGATCAAACCCCATTCGAGCGCCTGGCGCGCGCCGATTCGCCGGCCTGACAGGACCATCAGCGCGGTCCGCTGGCGCCCGATCCGCCGCGTCAGGGAGACGCAGCCGCCGGCACCGGGAATGATGCCCATCGCCAGCTCGGGCAGCTGGAACCACGAGCGGCGCGTCGCCGTGATACGGCTGGCGAAGGCGGCGAGTTCGAGCCCTGCGCCGATGCAGGCCCCGTCGATCTCCACCGCGAACCGGTCGCCGCAGCGCGCCGCCTCGCGCGCCGGGAGCGTCCGGCAGCGGATCATGTGCGCGGTAGCCGGGTCGCTCGTGGTGCCGAACTCGGAAAGATCGGCGCCGAGGCTGAATGCCTTGCCCCTCGCCCGCAGGGTGATCCGCGTGATCGTCGGGTCCATGTTCACGAGGGCGAACGCCTCGTGCAGTCCATCGCGCATCGAGCGGTCGATGGCGTTGCCGGCCTCGGCCCGGTCGAGCACCGCGACCACCTCGTCGCCCTCCCGCGACAAGATTACCTTGCCCGGATCGAATGCCGCCGGCACCGCGGGCCGCTTCGCGATCCAGTCCTTGTGCCCGGCGCTTCCCTGGAGGGTCGCATAAGCAAACGACTCGGCCGTCAGTCCGTGTTCGACCGAAAGCGAGGGTAGCGCTCGCAACAGCTGTACGAGAGTCGCGGCTGCCATCGGGAAGGCAGTCGCAGCACTTGCGAGCACTTCTGCACAAAAGGCCGTATCGACTACCGTATCCAACTGGGACGCGAGGGCATGCGCACGATCACCGATTCCCACAACGGGCCACGGCGGCAACGGACCGGCCGTGAAATGGTGCGATGCAGTATCGAGGTCAATGAACGCCATCGGCTCGGGCCACCGAAATCCCGTCATTCCGGCTGGGGCAAGGTCGGCGACCGATACCGTCAATCCTGCGCAATCCATGGCTTTCCCGCTTAACTCCAGCCGATTCCGTTCATCGCTGGAAAGGCATGGCCCGGCACAAGTCCGTTGACCAGCCCCGACCTTGCTCGTCACACTCGCGGGGGTGGTGGAAGGAGCCGGGAACGGCCTGATCGCGCCTTGTGGAGACTGCGGGCCGGCCCTCCAACTTTCCTCAAGTCGTATACAAAAGAGTCGCTTGATGAACAGGAGTGTTGATGCTAACCCAAGTGAGCAAAAAACGAGAATGACTCAGTTATCTGGTCGTCGAATCGGGAATTGAGG
Source organism: Novosphingobium sp. AP12 (assembly GCF_000281975.1). Taxonomy (GTDB): domain Bacteria; phylum Pseudomonadota; class Alphaproteobacteria; order Sphingomonadales; family Sphingomonadaceae; genus Novosphingobium. The sequence continues at coordinate 22,718 of NZ_AKKE01000121.1, forward strand.
CGGGCTCGGCAGAAGCGAGTTCATCAACCAAGCAGAGGGAGGAGAGACCTCATGTCTGGAAAGACGTCATCGTCATCGAACAAGGCAAAGATCGCGCGGCGGGTCATCGAGGTACTGGAGTACTTCGACGACGCCCACCGGGAAGCGACCGTCATGGATATCGTCCGTCGCTACAACCGCCCGCAGTCGAGCACGTCGGAGCTGCTTTCGAGCCTGGTCGAACTGGGCCTGCTTCACAAGGATCCCTACTCGCGCGCCTACAGCCTGACGCCCCGCGCCGCGCTGATCGGCACGTCCGGCCAGCCAGAGTTGGTGCGTGACGGGCGCATCGTGCGCCTCATGGACCGCCTCGTAGCGCAGACCGGCCTTTCGGTCGCGCTGCACTCGATGGTCGGGCTCGACGCCCAGATCGTCAACTGGCGCCATGGCCCGCGCGCCCTCGCCGCGACCCGCGAACTCGCGGGCGGCGTCAAGGAACCGCTCGCCCGCAGCGCCGCCGGCTGGCTGATGCTGTCCACCGTGGCGCGCCAGCGCTGCGAAGGCATGGTCCGCCGCCTTAACGCCGAAGCCGAAGAGCAGGGCAAGTTCGCCTTCTCGGAAATGATGGCCCGGATCGACGCGTGCCGTGAACCGCGCCACCTGTTCGGCCCGGCCGGTTTCGGCACCGGCGCCGATGCGCTCAGCGGCCTCGTCCCGCGCCAGCCCGACGGCCACCCGCTGGTCATCAGCGTGGTCTACGGCAAGGACGACAAGGTGAACCCCGAGGCGCTGTTCCAGTGCCTGCGCGACGCCATGATGGCCTGCCTGCCCGACCCGGCACCGCAGCACCCGCAGTCCTCGGTCGAGCAGTTCTCGCACGCCGCCTGACCAGTTCCAAAGACCCAACGGGAAAGGGCCTCGCGAGACATCTCGCGGGGCCCTTTCTTTTTTCTGCTTAAGCCTCCTGCCCGGCCATGCGGCTCATGCGATCCGCGTCTTCGTGGCGCATGAACATTTTCATGATGTCGCCCGACGTGACCGGCCGGACGTCGCCTTCCTCGAGCGGACGCTCGCCCAGCGACGACTTGGGGGTAATATCGACCCCTTCCGCCTTGGCCTTGGCGCGCAGGGCACCGACCGTCAGGTCCGCCTTGGCGTGGTGCTGGAACGGATCGAAGCGGAACCAGCGCATGGCGTTACCATGGGTGATCTTGTCGATCTGCGCGTCGGTCAGGTGGTTGATCGTCGGCCACAGCCGCTCGGGCACTTCGGGCCAGAGCGTGTCGGAGTGAGGGTAATCGCACTCGTAGGCGATGTTGTCCTCGCCGATGAACTTGACGTTCTGCAGGCCGAAGGCGTCGTCGATGAAGCAATTGAGGAAGTGGCGCTTGAACATCTCGCTCGGCTTCAGGTGCTGGAAGCGCGAGTTGGTCCAGTACTTGTGGCGCGAGTTCGAAAAGTCCGCGCGCTCGGTGAAGTAGGGCACCCAGCCGATCGAGCCTTCGGACAGGGCGATGCGCATGTCGGGATACTTGTGCAGCGCCTCGAGCTGCAGCCAGTCCGATGCGGCATAGGCGATGGTCATCGGCATGGTCGAGATCCACGCCTCGATCGGCGTCTCCATCGAGGCATGCGGCGCCGGATTGCCGCCGCCGATGTGGATGCAGATCGTCATGTCGAGGTCGGTGATCGCCTTGTAGAACGGATCCCAGTATTCATTGTGGATGCTGGGCAGGCCCTGGCACGTCGGGTTCTCGCTGATCGAGACGGTGTGGCAGCCCTTGTCGGTGACGCGCTTTAGCTCGGCGATCGTCGCGTCCATGTCCCATGTGGGGAGGATGGCGCAGGGGATGAAGCGGCCCGGATGGGCGCCGCACCACTCGTCGATGTGCCAGTCATTATAGGCGCTGACGTGCTTGACCGCGAGCGCCTTGTCGGGGACGCGGTGGAGGCGGCCGCCGGCGAAGTCGAACACGGATCCAAAGTTCAGCGAGGCGGCGATGCCGTTGACGTCCATGTCCTTGACGCGCTCATCGACCATGTAGACGCCCTCGCGCAGCTGGTCGAGCGAGGTCGGCTCCATGCCGTATTCCTCGAAGGGACGACCGACGACGGCGTTCAGCGCCACCGAGGCGAAGCTCTGGCCCTGGTACACCCATACGTCCTTGCCGTTCTCGTCCTTGACCATCCTGGGCGCGGATTCGAGCAGGTCGCCGGACAGGTGGTTCTTGAACATGTCGGGCGGCTCGCTGATGTGATCATCCACGCTGATGATCACCATGTCGTTCATTTCCATCTCTCGTCTCCCATCTGCGGCGGTTGATGCCGGTTGTTCTTCCCCGGGTTCTTCTTGTTAGCTTCGACTGAGCTCAAACCTTTCACGCAGGCCATCGAGCGGGCGCATTGCGCCGGAGCTGAAGTCCTTCGTCGGCGCCGCCTTCTCGGCGTGCTCCACGTTCCCGGGCTGCATGGTAAAGCAACTCGGACGGTGAAACAGCGCGGCATGTTTGTCCGTGTCGGACAAGGTGCGACCATGCGCGACGAGGCCCGCCCACTGGAGCATGCGGGCCGCCTCCTGCGGCGCCCCGGACAGCCCGCCGATCCAGTCGCGCAGGGTCAACAGCGACTGGCCCGTGAGCGCCTCTGGTTCGGTCAGCATCCCGTCCTGCTCGGTCCAGCGCTGGACCGTGGCGCCGTTGCGGCGCACTTCGAGGATCCGCTCACCGCGGCACGGATCGCTGACGGCAAAAGTGTATTCGCTCGGCCCCGTGTCTCCCGCATGGGCCGCGGCGAGCACGGCAAGGTCGTGAAGGTGGGTGCAGTTCGCCTGCTTGTCGCGCCGCGCCGTGACTTCGGCCAGAGGCAGGCCGATGAAGGTATCGCGCAGCACGCGCTCGGCGCCGGGGCAGGTCGTCCAGGGGATGCGGTCCATGTAGGCGTCGATGCCCGTGACCCGCTCGCCGGCGTGACGAAGCTCGACCACCATTGCGTGCAGGTCGTCCTCCAGCAGCGCCCGTATCCGGCCGTCGCCGGGTTCGATGCGGATGACGCGCCGATAGCCGGGCACCGTGAACACGTCGGGAACGGCGCAGGCGATCATGCGAAGCGCCGGGCGCACGGGAGGCCAAAGTCGGGCAATGGACGGATCACCGCGCTCCTCATTTCATGGCTGCACCGGGATAGCGCAGACTATCCTTGTCGCGGCCCGCTTGCCATACGGCCCCGCCCTCAGAGCCAGCCATCGCATGTGCGATTGCACTCCCCGAACGGGAACTTGCGCCTTGCCCCGCGAGGTGCCGGGGCCTGCCCGAAAACGCCTTCCGCATCGCGCCCGCGATTGCCGTGGAAGGTGGATTGAACGCCCCTGCGACCTGTGTTCAGGACCGTAGGTGAAGCGCACCTGCGTAAGCTGAGCCGACAACGATAAGCCCCGGGAAAGTCTGCCATGAACTTCGACCTCACCGACGAACAGGAAATGATGCGCGACACCTTCGCGCGCTTTCTCGACGAGCATTCCAGCACCGTGCGGGTCCGCAAGGCGCAGGAGACCGATGGCTTCGACCAAGCGCTGTGGAGCGGCCTCGCCGACCTGGGCGCCTTCGCGATGCGCGTGCCAGAGGATGCCGGCGGCATGGATCTGGGCCTGTTCGATGCGGCGCTGCTGATGGAGGAGGCCGGCCGCACGCTGGTCTCCGGCCCGCTCGCCGAAGCGCTGGTCGCGACGAGGCTGCTGGGCCAGCTCGGCGGTCAGAACGACCTGCTCGAAGCAGCGATCGGCGGTGAGACGGTGGTGACCATCGCCATGCACGACGTGGCCGACAAGCCGGTGCAGTGGATCGCCGGCGGAGCGGTGGCAAAGGCCGTTGTCGCCCGGCGCGGGTCCGACATCGTGCTGGTGACGGTGGCCGGCAAGGGCGAGGCAAACCTCGCAACCACGCCGATCGCCGAAATCGACCTCGGCGCCGGTGGGACCACCGTGCTCGCCTCGGGCGAGGAGGCGCTTGCCCTGTTCGCCGCCGCGCTGGAGGAGTGGAAGCTTTACATCGCCGTCGGCCTTTCCGGCATCGGGCGCCAGGCGCTCAAGATGGCCGCCGAATACGCAGGCGAGCGCAAGGCCTTCGGCCAGCTCATCGGCACTTTCCAGGGCATCTCGCACCCCCTCGCCGACCTGCTGTGCGACGTGGACGGCGCGAAGTTCCTCGCCTGGAAGGCCATCCGCGACATCTACGATGCTTCCGACGAAGCGGGCGCGACGATCTCGCTCGCCTACTGGTACGCCTGCGACGCCGCCGCCCGCGCGGTCGCGCAGGGGCTGCACACCTTCGGCGGCTTCGGCCTGTCGAGCGAGTACGACATCCACCTCTACAACCTGCGCGCCAAAGGCTGGCCGCTGGTCGCCGGCGATCCCGCTCTTGCGCTGGAAGAAGCCGGCCGCCGCCTCTACGCCGGTGAAAAGGCCGCCCTGCCCGCCTCCGGCGAAGTCCCGCTCGACTTCGACCTCGGCGACGAGGCCCGCGCCGTCTGCGCCGAGATCGCCGAGCTGTTCGCCACCAAGGTGACGCCGGAAATGAAGGCGAAGTTCCACTATTCCTGGGAAGGCTACGTCCCCGAAGTCCACAAGATGCTGGCCGAGCACAGCCTGCTGTTTCCCGGCCTGCCCGAGCACCTCTCGGGCCGCAACATCACGCCCTATGCACGCATCGCCGCGATGGGCGAGATGGAGCGTCAGGGCTACAACACCCCCGGCGCCAACGTCGCGGCCATGGTCGCGATGATGATCGACAAGTACGGCAGCGACGAACTCAAGGCCGAGGTTCTGCCGAAGATCACCGGCGGTGACGTGCTGTGCTCGCTGGGCTATTCCGAACCCTCCTGCGGCTCCGACGTCTTCGCCGCGCAGTGCAAGGCCACGCAGCAGGAAGATGGCTCCTGGCGCATCGACGGCACCAAGATGTGGACCAGCGGCGCCAACCTCTCCAGCTACGTGCTGATGCTCACGCGGACCAATCCCGACGTGCCCAAGCACAAGGGCCTGACGATGTTCATCGTGCCGCTCAAGACCGAGGGCGTCACCGTCCAGGCCGTCCACACCTTCCAGGACGAGCGCACCAACATCACCTTCTACGACGGCGTGGTGATCCCCGATTCGTGGCGCCTGGGCGAAATCGACGGCGGCGTGAAGACGATGAGCGCCGCGCTCGAACTGGAACACGGCGGCGGCTTCTCCAAGGTCATGAAGGCGATGATCGAGGCGGCCGAAGCGCTGACCGAGGACCTCGGCATCACCGGCGAAGTGCGCACCCAGTGCCGCCTCGCCCGCAGCGTCGCGCACCTGTGGATCTCGGACATGCTGACTTACCGCGCACAGTGGTCGAGCGTGGAGAAGAAGCCCAACTTCGGTTTCGGCCCGATGTCGAAGATGTACTCGTCCGAGAAGTTCCTCAGCGACAGCCGCGACCTGCTCGACCTGACCGCGCCGGTTTCACTGTCCAAGCGCGAAGGGCCTGCCGGTTTCCTCAACCAGTGCTATCGCCATGCCGCCGGCACGACGATCTACGGCGGCACCAGCGAGGTGCACCGCTCGATGGTCGCCGAACGCGGGCTGGGCCTGCCGCGCACGCGTGGTTGATGGGGAAATAAAGATGACCGAAGAAGCGCCGCACCTGCTGACCGAGGAGACCGACGGCATCCTCATCGCCACTCTCAACCGGCCGGACAAGCTCAACGCCATCAGCCGGGAGATGATGGACGGGCTGACCGAGGCCGTCCTGCGCCTGCGCGAAACGAGCGAACTCAAGGTCATGCTGATCCGGTCCGCCGGGCGCTATTTCAGTTCGGGCGCGGACCTGCGCGGCGGCAATCGCAACATTCCGTCGCTGGCCAACGTCGCCGCCAACACCGCGAGCAAAATCCGCGAGAACCACCGCCTCAACCTCAACAACATGCAGCAGTTGTGGGACGAGATGGAGCACGTGGAAAAGCCCATCGTCGTCGCGCACCATGCGATGTGCGTGGGCGGCGGGCTGGAAATGAGCCTATCGTGCGACTTCCGGCTCGCCGCGAAAAGTGCAGGATACGCCTTCCCCGAGGGGCTGTTTGGCGTACTCCCCGCGTCCGGCGGCGTTTCGCGCCTGACGCGGCTGTGCGGCCCGCACTGGGCGCGCTGGCTCATCATGGCGAACAAGCCCGCCAGTGCCGACATGGCCTTCACCATGGGCCTCGTCCACCAGGTATACGAAGACGAGACGTTCGAGGCTGAAGTCATGGATTTCTGCCGTCATCTCGCCAAGCAGAACGGCGAGCAGATGGGCGCCGCCAAGGTCGCGATCGACCTCTGCGCAGAAGTCGGCCGCGATTCCTCGCGGCACGTTGAGCGCATGGCCAACAGTGCGCTGATGCTGAATCCCGACTACATCAAGGGCATGGAAGCCTACCTCAAGGGCGTGGGCGGCAAGGGCAAGTAACCGGGCGCCGCGGTCCCACGCCCCTTGCCAACCCGTACGCATCGGGGCACTCCTTGCCCCGATGAGAGGTTTCCTGATTGCGACCCTGCTCGTGCTGGCGCCCTTGCCGCTGGCCGCGAAGGACCGACCCGCCCAGAGCGACACGGCCTGGGCTTTCGAGCACAGCGACGTTCCGCTCGACCGCGACTTCCGCTTCGGCCGGCTCTCCAACGGGCTGCGCTACGTCATCCGCCACAATGCCACCCCCGCCGGCACCGGCATCGTGCGTATGGATGTGGAAGCCGGATCGCTGGACGAGACGGAACAGGAACAGGGTTTCGCCCACTTCGTCGAGCACATGGCGTTCAACGGCTCGGCGCGCGTACCCGAGGGCCAGATGATCCCGCTGCTCGAGCGCGAGGGGCTTGCCTTCGGGGCCGACACCAATGCTTCCACCGGGTTCGACCGCACGCTCTACAAGCTCGATCTGCCCCGCGCCGACCCGGCCCTCCTCGACACAGCGCTCATGCTGATGCGCGAAACGGCAAGCAACCTGACGATCTCCCAGGCCGCGATCGACCGGGAACGCGGCGTGGTGCTCGCCGAAATGCGCGATCGCAACTCGTGGTCGCTGCGCAACACGATCGGCTCGACCAAGTTCTTCTACCCCGGCGCGCGCTATGCCGAGCGCTTCCCGATCGGCACGACCCAGACCCTGAACGCCGCCACGGCGGCCACCCTGCGTGCCTTCTACGAGCGCGAATACGTCCCCTCGCACGTCACGCTGGTGATCGTCGGCGACTTCGATGTCGACGCGGTCGAGGCCGGGATCGTGCGCCACTTCAACGACTGGAGCGGCGCCTCCGCTGAACCCCAGCCGGATGCCGGCCCCATCCTTCCCAAAGACCGGGACCGCGCTGAAATCTATCTCGACCCGGCGCTGGCCGAGCGTGTCACCGTACAGCGCAACGGCAAGTACCGGGACGAACCCGACAGCATCGCCCAGCGCCGCGAAGGGCTGCTGCGCTCGATCGGATACGATATCGTCAACCGCCGCCTCCAGCGTCTCTCGCGCACGGCCGAGCCGCCGTTCCGCGGCGCCGGCTTCGGCACCGGCGATGTGTTCGAGGCAGGGCGATCGACCCGCCTGATCATCGACACCGTCGACGGCAAGTGGCGCGCCGGGCTTGACGCGGCCGGACGCGAATACCGGCGCGCGCTGACCTACGGCTTCCAGCTCGGCGAAGTGGCCGAGCAGGTCGCGCAGATCCGCACGGCGCTCGCCAATGCCGCGGGCTCTGCCGCGACGCGCAGCAACGCCGCGCTGGCGCAGCTGGCGCTCTCGCTTGTCGATGACGAGCTGGTACCCTCCACCCCGCAGTCCGCCCGCGACCGCTTCGAGGCTTTGGCGCCGCAGATCACGCCGACGGCCGTGCTCGCGGCGATGAAGCGGGAGGCTGTGGCGCTGGACAAGCCGCTGATCCGCTTCCAGGGGCGGCGGGCACCCGATGGCGGCGAGGCCGCGCTGCGCGAGACGTGGCGCAAGGTCACGCATGCGAAGATCGCCCGCGAAACGACCAGCGCCGCCACGCAGTTCGCCTACACCGACTTCGGAAAGCCGGGCGAAGTGGTGAGCGACGCCCGCACGCCCGACCTCGGCATACGGGAGGTCCGTTTCGCCAACGGCGTCATGCTCAACCTCAGGAAGACCGATCTCGAAACCGACCGCGTGCGCGTCAGCCTTGCGATCGACGGCGGCGACCGGCTCTCCACCCGCGCCAATCCGCTGGCGAGCGAGATGACGCCGTACCTCGACGAAGGCGGCCTTGCCCTGCACAGCCGTGATGATCTCGATTCGATCCTGGCCGGGCGGACGGTCGGGTTCGGGCTTTCGCGCGGGGCGTCCAGTTTCGATTCGCAGGTCGCCACCACGCCGCGCGATCTCGAACTGCAGCTCCAGCTGCTCACAGCGCTGGTGACCGCTCCCGGCTACCGGCAGGAGGGCGAGGTGCAGTACCGGCAGCAGATCAACAACTATTTCGCGCAGGCCCGCGCCACGCCGGGTTCGGCGCTGCAGGCGGACCTCGGCGCGATCCTGTCGGACGACGATCCGCGCTTCAGCCTGCAGAAGGTGGAGGATTACAGGCAACTCACGTACGCGCGGCTTCAGACGGATATCGGCGACCGGCTGCAACATGGCGCGATCGAGGTCGGCGTGGTCGGCGACATCGATGAGGACCGGACGATCGCCCTCGTCGCCGCGACGCTGGGTGCCTTGCCCGCGCGCGAACCCGGCTTCCGGGACTACGACGACCAGCCCGCCCGCCCCTTCACCAACGATCGTAAGCCCCGCGTGATCCGGCATACGGGCCCCGCAGACCAGGCGCTGCTGCGGATCACCTGGCCAACGCGCGATGATAGCGACCCGGTGGAGACGCTGGCCCTCGAGATGCTGGAACGGGTCATGCGGGTCGAGCTGACCGACCAGCTGCGCGAGGCGCTGGGCGAGGCCTACTCGCCCTCCGCGTCGAGCTATCTTTCGCACGAATGGAAGGGCTACGGCACGTTCACCGTCAATGCTTCGGTCGAAGTCTCCGAAGTGCCTGCGACCCGCGCCGCGATCCGGCAGGTGGTGAGCGAACTGCGCTCCGCTCCAGTGAGCGATGACATCCTTCGCCGCGCCCGCCAGCCGCTCGTCGAGGGATTGCAGAACGCGCTCAAGAGCAACGGTGGCTGGATGGCGCTGGTCGACCGCGCCCAGACCCAGCCCGATCAGATCGAGCGCTTCGAGCAGGCCAAAGGCCGCCTCCTGGCCCTCACCCCGGCGGACGTTCAGGCGATGGCGACGCGCTACCTCGCGCCCGATGCCGGGCTCGAGGTGCTGGTACTGCCGGAGGGCGTCGCAGCCCCGAAGTGATCACCGTGCGTGGTTGGGCCTCGTCGGTTTGCCGGTCCGCTCAGCCCAGTCGACGATGAGTTCGTCGTAGAGGTTCTGGTCGATCAGGTCGTACTTCTCGGGGAAGTTGGTGAAGGCGCTCATGGCGCTGGCGACGCCGCCCGTCTCCATCAGTTCGCGCGCCATCTTGAGATGGTTGACGGCCGCCGAGACCCAGCCCCACCCGGTCGACAGCGTGAACCGAGTATCCGGCAGATTGAAGCCGAGCGTGCAGACGGGGATCTTCACGTGGGGGATCACCTCGGCCTGCTGCTCCGGCGGCGCGCTGGCGAAGACGATCGCGTCGGCGCCAGCCTCGACGTAGGCATGGGCGCGGCGGATCGTCTCCTCGATCGAGCCGGTGCCCCCGCCGCCGTTAGCGCTGGTGTAGAGTTCGTCGCAGCGCGCGATGATGACAAGCCCCGAATCGCCCCGCGCCTTCACGCCCGCCTCGATCCGGCACTGCATCTCCTCGATCGAGCACAGGCCGTTGACGTGATTGGAGTGCTTGGGATTGACCTCGTCCTCGACGTGATAACCGGCGATCCCGGCGGCGACATACATCTTCGTCAGGCGATAGGCGTCGGCCACGGTCTCGCCCAGCGTGTCGGCGTCAGCGATGAGCGGGATGGACATGGCCTGGGCGATGCGACCGGCCTGGTCGATCTGCTCGATCTGGCTGAAGCTGCCGTTGTCCGGCACTGCATAATGGAACGCCGAGCAGGCATGGCCGCCCAGATAGGCCGCCTTGAAGCCGACATGCTCGACGATGCGCCCGGTCAGTGCGCTATAGGCTTCGGCGGCGACGAAATGGTCGCCGTTCTCGATCAGTGCGCGCAGCTTCTCACCCGGTGTCGGCATCGCTTCGTCTCCCTCTTTTGCAAGAGGGCTCGCACGGTCGCCGGATGCTGGCAAGCGTGGCCACTTGGCCCGCGCGGTTATCGGGTGGGCGTTACGCTCCCAGGCGCTCCAGCGCCGGGATCAGTTCGTCGAAGTGCCCAATGACGGTTGCCGCGTTCAATTCTTCGGCCGAGAAGTCGTTGAAGCCGAAGCCGACGACGATGCAGGGCAAGCCCGCCGCCGCCGCCGCCCGGGTATCGTAGGTCGTGTCGCCGACATACGCTGCCCTGCCCCCGCCGCCGCGTTCCAGCATCAGTTCGATCAGGTCGGGACGCGGCTTGGCGCGGCCGGGGCCGAGCGTGTCGCCGCCGATGACCGTGTAGAAGCGGTCGGACAGGCCAAGCTCCGCGAAGATCTTCACTGCGAAGCGTTCGAGCTTGTTGGTGACCACCGCGATCCTGACGCCCCTCGCCGCCAGCTCATCGAGCATCGCCTCGCCGCCCGGGAAGTGCCGAGTCTCAACCGCGATGTTGGCCTCGTAGTAGGCGAGTAGCGCGTCGTGCAGTTCCTCGAACCGCGCGTCGTCGACCGCGCCGCCCGTGGCCAGCATCGCGTTGGCGAGCATCTTGCGGGCCCCTCCGCTGACGAAGCCGCGCACTTCCTCGACCGGGACCGGGCTCCGGCCCTCCAGCGAAAGCGCGTGATTCACAGCGTGGGCAAGGTCGCCGAGACTGTCGAGCAGGGTTCCGTCGAGGTCGAAACCGACGATTTCAAAGGGAAATGAGGTCATCCCCGCTGCAGTGGCGGCTTGGTGTGGAAACCGCAACAAATTGCTGGCAGGAGTGGACCCATGACTTCTGCCAGTACGCCCGTCGCCCAGGCCCCTCTCGCCGCCCCGCTTGCCATCGTAGTTCTCGCCGCCGGCAAGGGCACCCGCATGAAAAGCGAGCTGCACAAGGTTCTCCACCCGATCGCCGGGCGGCCAATGCTCGAACATCTTCTGGCGAGCGCGCAGGACCTCGCCCCGGAGCGGCAAGTCGTCGTTGCGGGGCACGGGCGCGAGCAGCTGGAAAAGGCGCTCGGAATGCGCGCGACGATCGCGGTGCAAGAGCCGCAGCTCGGCACGGGCCACGCGGTGCAGCAGGCGGAAACGGCGCTGGCAGGCTTCGACGGCGACGTACTGATCCTCTACGGCGACGTTCCCTTCGTGCGCGCCGATACTATGCGCGCGATGATCGAGCGTCTCCACGCCCCCGACGCCCCCGCCGTCGTCGTGCTCGGATTCCAGCCTTCGGACCCGCTGCAGTACGGCCGCGTGCTCGCCCACGACGACGGGCGGATCGCGATGATGGTCGAGTACAAGGACGCCACCGACGAGCAGCGCGCTTGCCGCCTCTGCAATTCCGGCCTGATGGCGGTGAAGTCGGCGGACCTGTTCGACCTGCTCGCCAAGGTCGGCAACGAGAATTCCCAGGGCGAGTATTACCTCGTCGACATCGTCAACATCGCCACGCTCGAAGGCCGGGCCTGCGCGGTCATCGTCACCGACGATCCGGACGAAGTGGGCGGCATCAACAGCCGCGGCGAACTCGCCGAGGCGGAAGGCCGGTGGCAGGCGAAGCGCCGCATCCAGGCCATGGCACAAGGTGCGACGCTGATCGCGCCCGAAACCGTATTCTTTTCGTGGGACACCCGGATCGGCCGCGACGTCACCATTGAGCCCAACGTGGTGTTCGGTCCGGGCGTCACCGTCGCCGACAATGTAGTGATCCATGCATTCTCGCACCTCGAAGGCGCCACGCTGGAAAGCGGCGTCGCCATCGGTCCCTATGCTCGCCTGCGCCCCGGCGCGGTACTCAGGGCCGGGTCCAAGGTCGGCAACTTCGTCGAGATGAAGAACGCCGTGCTGGGCGAAGGCGCCAAGGCCAACCACCTGACCTACCTTGGCGATGCGACCGTGGGAGCCGGCGCCAATATCGGCGCGGGCACCATCACCTGCAACTACGACGGCTACTTCAAGCACCAGACAGTGATCGGAGAGCGCGCCTTCATCGGCTCCAATAGCGCGCTGGTCGCGCCCGTGAAGATCGGCGCCGATGCCATCGTCGCCGCCGGCAGCGCGGTGACGCGTGACGTGGCGGACGGCGAACTGCGCCTCGTGCGCGGCGAGCAGCTGGTCAAGCCCGGCTGGGCCGACCGCTTCCACGACGCGATGAAGAAGAAAAAGGCCGAGAAGGAAGACTGAGGGGCCAAGCCCGTCATATCCGCGCCGCGCCGGTTGTCACCGGGCGCGGCGGGGTACCGGTATCAGGAACCGATCGCCTTCTTGCGGGCAATGTTGCCGAGTTCGGCGACGGCGATCTCGCTTTGCGGATCGTATCGCAGCGACTGTGTGTAAAGCGCCTTCGCCTCGTCGTACTGGCCCATCGCGGCCTTGTTGAAGCCCATCCCGCGCAGTGCACGCGCTGCAACGGATGCGTCGGGACCGGTGGTCGACTTGTCGACGATCGACCACGCGCGGGCGAAACCATCATAGCTCGCCTGCCAGTCGCGGCGGGATTTGAAGAGTTCGGCATATTCGTTGGCGAAATGGGCATTGGTCGGCGCCATCTGCGCTGCCTTGCCAAGTTCGGCTTCGGCGAGATCGCCCCGGCCGAGGTCGATCAGCGCGAAACCTTTGCCGAAGTGCGCGTCGCAGACCGCCGGATCGATCGTGGCGGAAGCATCGCCGGCTGCGCCGTCGCCGAGGCGGCAGAGCCGAGGCCGGGTGTCACCGGCAAGGTGCATCTGGCCCTGCGCGATCACCTTGTCGAACAGCTTGACCGCCTGTTCCTGCTTGCCGCGGCGGATGAGGTTGAAGCCCTGCTTCACGTCCGCGCCTGCATCGAACTTAGGGGCGTCGAATTTTGGAGCAGCGCGTTCGAATGCCGCCGCGACCAGCGCAGCCGGAGCGATCGCGACCGCGGAGGAATGCTCCGCATCGGCCGAACTGGCCTGCGCCGATCCTGCGAACATCAGAGAAACCGCCCCTGCCAGGGCAATCAGTGCTGTCGACGCAATTCTTGCGTTCATCCGTGATTTCCTCTCCCAGAACACCGTTGCCGCACCGGTCTGTGCCGGGGCTTTTCTAACGGGCCAATCGTCGGCCAGTGTTCGTTGAACGGTGAAGAATATCCGACCGGTGCGGTTTGACAAGTCGCCTTGCCGAAATCACACCGTCGTTCATCGCATTCGCCCCCGAAACGGGCTCAATACACGGAGATTATGGATGGCAAACAGTCCCTGGAGCCACAGCCGCAGTTCCTCGATCGCCGACGACGTCGACTTCGAGATCAAGGGCCAGGAGCTTCAGTTCGTCGAGATCGAACTCGACCCCGGCGAAAGCGCGGTGGCGGAAGCCGGGGCGATGGTCTGGAAGGACGCCGCGATCGACATGACCACGGTCTTCGGCGATGGTTCAGGCGACCAGGGCGGCGGTTTCATGGGCAAACTGCTGGGCGCGGGCAAGCGCCTCGTCACCGGCGAGAGCCTGTTCACCACCGTCTTCACCCATCGCGGCTCGGGCAAGGCGCGCGTCTCCTTCGCCGCACCCGTCCCCGGCGCGATCCTGCCGATCAAGCTCGACGACGTCGATGGCCAGTTGATCTGCCAGAAGGACGCCTTCCTGGCGGCGGCCCGCGGCGTCTCGATCGGCATTCACTTCCAGCAGAAGATCATGACCGGCCTTTTCGGCGGCGAAGGTTTCATCATGCAGAAGTTGGAAGGGGACGGCTGGGTCTTCGTCCAGATGGGCGGCACCGTGATCGAGCGTGAGCTTCGCGCCGGCGAGGAACTGCACGTCGACACCGGGTGCGTTGCCGCGATGACCGCCGGAGTCGGGTTCGACGTGATCCGGGCCGGGTCGGTCAAGTCGATGATCTTCGGCGGCGAAGGCGTGTTCTTCGCCCGCCTGCGCGGCCCCGGCAAGGTCTGGATCCAGTCGCTGCCGTTCTCGCGCCTCGCCGGCCGGATGCTCGCCGCAGCAGGTTCGCGCGGCGGCCAGAGCCGGGGTGAAGGCTCGCTGCTGGGCTCGCTGGGCAACATGCTCGACGGGGATTGATGACGAAGACGTAATGCGCGGGACAGTGCGTGGTCATCGCCGAGCATGCACTGTCCCCGGCATGGCTCAAGACCCATCCACCTTGCCAGTGATATCACGATATGATATCGCGATATCATGACGCGCATCCTGGCAGACCTTCCCGATGAGGACATCCGCTGGCTCGACGCGCGCGCCGCCGAACTTGGCAAGTCACGCGCCTCGGTCCTGCGCGAGGCCGTCAGCGCCTATCGCGCCGAGGGTTCGCAGGACTGGATCGACCGGGGTTTCGGCCTATGGAAGGACCGCACCGACATCGGCGACGCCGTCGAATGGCAGCGCCGCGAACGGGCGGCGACGGCCCGGCCCTGGGACTACGACTACGAGGAAGTGCGGGCCGAATTCCCCGACCTGTTCGACAAGGTCGATGATCGTGAACATGAGCACTACCGTAAGGTCATGGGCGCTGATTCCTTTTCCCCGCGCGTGCCGAAACCGGACGTCCCCCAGAGTGATGCCGGGGCGAAACCTGCCTCGTGACGAGCTTTGCGTTCGACGCCAATATCGTGATCGACGCGCTGGGCGGCATCCCGGATGCGCGGGTCGAAATGCGCCGCGCCGTTAGCATAGGGCGACGCCTGTGGATCAGCCGCATGGCCTGGATCGAAATCATGTCAACGGGTGACGGGCCGCTGCTCCAGCGGACCGAGGCTTTCCTGTCGGGCTTCGCCATCGACGAGGTCGACGAGGAAATCGCCACCCGCGCCGCGTCCCTGCGCCGGGAGCGCCCGCGCCTGCGCTCGCCCGATGCCATAATCCTCGCCAGCGCGATCGTGCGCGGGCGCATCCTGGTTACACGAAATACCAAGGATTTTCCGGCAAGCATGCCGGGCATCCGCGTCCCTTATACCCTCTAAGATAAGGCATACCCTCTCATGTGTGGCATCATCGGCATCGTCGGCAAGGAAGACGTGGCGGACCGCTTGGTCGACGGACTGCGGCGCATGGAATACCGCGGCTACGACAGCGCCGGCGTCTGCACGATCTACGACGGCCAGCTCGTGCGCCGCCGCGCCGAGGGCAAGCTCCTCAATCTCGTCAAGGAACTGGCGCGCGATACCGCACCCGGCCTGACCGGCATCGCCCACACACGCTGGGCCACCCACGGTGCACCGACCGCGGCCAATGCCCACCCCCACGCCACCGCCGAACTGGCGCTCGTCCACAACGGCATCATCGAGAACTTCAAGCCACTGCGCGAAGCCCTCGAATCGCGCGGACGCACGTTCGAGAGCCAGACCGATACCGAAGTCGTCGCCCACCTCGTCTCCGAGCAGGTCGAAGCCGGTCTATCGCCCGAGGATGCGGTCAAAGCCGCCCTGCCCCAGCTTCGCGGCGCCTTCGCGCTGGCCATCGCCTTCCGCCGCTTCCCCGACATGCTGATCGGCGCCCGCCTCGGCTCTCCCTTGGTGGTGGGCTACGGCGAGGGCGAAATGTATCTCGGCTCGGACGCCCTGGCGCTCGCGACGCTGACCCAGCGCATTACCTACCTCGAAGAAGGCGACTGGGTCGTCATCACCCGCGAGGGCGCGCAGATCTACGACGCGGAGAACAATCCGGTGACGCGCGAGATCGTTGCCTCGGGCGCATCGGCCGTCGCGATCGAGAAGGGCAACTACCGCCACTTCATGCAGAAGGAGATCTTCGAGCAACCGACCGTGGTGGCCCAGACGCTGCGTTCGTACCTGCGTCAGGTAGACCAGTCGGTAGCTTTGCCGCAGATCGACTTCGACCTCGGCGCGATCAAGCGCATCACCATCGTCGCCTGCGGCACCAGCTACTACGCAGGCATGGTCGCCAAGTACTGGATCGAGACTTTCGCCCGCCTGCCGGTCGACATCGACGTGGCCTCCGAGTTCCGGTACCGCGACCCGGTGCTCGAGGACGGCGGCCTGGCCCTCTTCATCTCGCAGTCGGGCGAGACGGCCGACACCCTTGCTGCGCTGCGCCACTGCAAGGCGGCCGGGCAGACGATCGCCGTCGTCGTCAACGTGCCGACCAGCACCATGGCGCGCGAGGCGGACCTGCTGCTGCCCACCCATGCCGGGCCGGAAATCGGCGTCGCCTCGACCAAGGCGTTCACCTGCCAGCTTGCCGTCCTCGCCGCACTCTCCGCGCATCTGGCGGTCAAGCGCGGCCGGATGGACCGCTCGGAGGAGATGGAGGTCGTCCACCATCTCCTCCAGACCCCGGCCAGCCTCAACGCCGCGCTTGACCACGACGAGGAAATCGCCGCGATGGCACACCTCATCGCCCCGGCGCGCGACGTGCTCTACCTCGGCCGAGGCCCGGACTATCCGCTGGCGCTGGAAGGCGCGCTCAAGCTGAAGGAGATCAGCTACATCCATGCCGAGGGTTATGCCTCCGGAGAGATGAAGCACGGTCCCATCGCGCTGATCGACGAGGCAGTGCCGGTCATCGTCCTCGCGCCCTCCGGCCCGCTGTTCGAGAAGACCGTCAGCAACATGCAGGAAGTGCGCGCGCGCGGCGGCAAGGTCGTGCTGATCTCGGACGCCGAGGGCATCGCCGAGGCCGGCGAAGGCTGCATCGCCACGATCGAGATGCCGCGCGTCCACCCGCTGATCGCCCCGCTCGTATACGCGGTCCCCGTGCAGCTGCTGGCCTACCATGTCGCCTGCGTGAAGGGCACCGACGTCGACCAGCCGCGCAATCTCGCCAAGAGCGTGACGGTCGAATAGGCGCCGTTCCCTGTGGCCAATACTTAACTTAGCCCTAACTCTTTTTCCGTTACCTCTTGGCGCGTGAACACTGCCGCGCCCGCCAGCAAAGCCCTGCCGAGAGAACTGCCCGTTCTCGCCGTGCTGGGCCTGTCCGATCCAGCGGACGGCGACTGGTCGCGGCTGCGCGGCCTGCAATACGCGACGCTGCGCCGGACGACACTGGCGCGGATCGCGGTGCATGAGGTTGCGGCTCTCGCAGCGGCGATGCTGGTGTGGGAAAAGATCGCCCTCACCGCCATCGGTGCCTGGCTGGTCCTCATCGCGGTGACGCAGTGGCACGGTTACCGCGTCGACCGCTCGCTTGCGGATGCCGACCGCCGCCGGATCTCGCGGGACGAGGTGAAGGCGCAGCTGGTCGGCTCGATCGGCAACGGCCTTGCCTGGGCGCTCCCGCTAGGGGGGCTGGGCCTGTTCATCGATCCGCAGACGCAGGTGAAGGTCTGGACGGTGCTCGCCATGCTGATGGCCGCGTCGGTGATCCTTATTCCGGCGGTGCCTGTCGCCACCCTGACTTTCTCGGCCATCGTCGGCGGGTCGGCAGTGGCGCATTTCCTGCTTACGGCCAGCTATGACATGGCCGCGATATCGCTGCTGTTCATGGGGATCGTCGTCATCGGCGCGATCGAGGGCGCGCGGCGGTACATGGGCGCCAAGATCGCCGAGGCGGGCATGGTGGAGAGGGACGAGGTCGTCTCCCTGCTCCTGCGCGAGTTCGAGGAAGGCCAGGCGGACTGGCTCTGGCAGATCGATACCGGCCGCCGCGTCCGTTCGGTTTCGCCGCGCTTCGCCTACGCGCTCGACCGCGAATCTGCCGAGGCAGAGGGCGTGCCGCTCGTGCAGCTCATCGCTGGCCCCGCCTGGGAGACCGGCCAGTTCCCCACCAGCCTCCACGACCTTGCCGAGCGGCTCAAGCGGCGCGAGCACTTCTCCAACCTGCTGGTGCGGGTCACCATCCGCGGACAGGCCCGCTGGTGGGAGCTCTCCGGTACCCCTCGCATCAACGAGCACGGCGTCTTCGAAGGCTTTCGCGGCGTCGGTTCGGACGTGACCGAGGCGCGCGAGAATTCCGACAAGATCGCCTGGCTCGCCCGTTACGACACCCTCACCGGCCTGCCCAACCGCATGATGGTCACCGAGACGTTGGGGACGGCGCTCCAGCAGGCCGATAAATGGCGCACGCGCTGCGCCTTCCTGATGATCGACCTCGACCGGTTCAAGGCGGTGAATGACACCCTCGGCCATCACGTCGGCGACCAGCTGCTCGCGCGGGTATCCGAGCGGCTCAAGGAGCAGATGAGCGAGAACGAGCTGTGCGGGCGTCTCGGCGGCGACGAGTTCGCCATCGTCGTGCGCGACGCCTCCGACCTCAGGCATGTCGAGCAGGTGGCCCGGCGCGTCATCCAACGGCTGTCGCAGCCCTACGAGATCGACCACAACACCCTGTTCGTCGGCGCCTCGATCGGTTCCGCCGTGGGGCCGCGCGACGGGTCGAGCGTCGAGACCCTGATGCGCAACGCCGACCTTGCACTCTACCGCTCCAAGGACATGGGCGGCAACACGCACTGCACTTACGAACCCGCGCTCCACGCCCATGCCGAGGAGCGCCGCAAGCTGGAATTCGCGCTGCGCCGCGCGCTGGAGCAGGACGAGTTCCACGTCGTCTACCAACCCGTCGTCGACGCGACGAGCGAGAGCGTGGTCAGCTTCGAGGCGCTGCTGCGCTGGAACAATGCCGAGCACGGCGCCGTCAGCCCCGCCAAGTTCGTGCCGCTCGCCGAGGACACCCGGCTCATCGTGCCGATCGGCGAATGGGTCCTGCGCGAGGCATGCCGCGAGGCGACGAACTGGCCGACGCATGTGCGGGTCGCGGTCAACGTCTCGGGCGAGCAACTGCTCGACCAGCACTTCGTCTCCAGCGTCGTGACCGCCCTGTCCGCCAGTGGGCTGCCCGCCAGCCGCCTCGAGATCGAGGTCACCGAGAGCATCTTCCTGCGCGACGCCAGCCTCGCCCGCGCAGCGCTGGAGCAGATCATGGCCCTGGGCTGCGCGGTGGCGCTGGACGACTTCGGCACCGGGTATTCCTCGCTCGGATACCTGCGCAAGCTGCGGTTCTCGACGATCAAGGTCGACCGCTCCTTCGTGCAGGGCGCTGCAACCGGCAATGCCGAGAGCCTGGCGATCATCCGCGCCGTGGTCGCCATGGCCGACAGCCTCGGCATGTCGACCACCGCCGAAGGCGCCGAGACCGAGCAGCAGGTGCAGGTCATTCGCCAGCTCGGCTGCCGCAAGATCCAGGGCTACTTCTTCGGCCGCCCGATGTCCGCCAAGGACGCCGGTGCCCTGTTCCGCAGCCAGGCGTACCTTTCCAAGCAGAACGTCGCCTGACTCCGCAAGGCGACACAGGTTTACACGGTTGACACGGTCCAGGAGCGAAACTGCCGATCTGGACCCCGGAAGTGTCGCCTTGCGCCGAAAAAGTGTCGCCTTGCGCGCCGAAAGTGTCGCCTTGAGCGCCGAAGGTGTCGCCTTGTAGGTTACAGGTGTCGCCTTGCGCGGAAAAAAGTGTCGCCTTGTGAGTGACACCTGTCACGCTGCAAAAGGCGAGGTGGCGAGGGAGGAAACCAGCGGGCCGGGTCATCCAGCGGATATACCGCGGCGCGGTCCATGTAGGAAAGCGCGGCCTGCCTGTCCGAACCCGACAGAACGTTTGCCAAACGCGCCGCAACGCATAGTCTGGCCCCATGCAGCCAGCCTCCACCGCCCGCCCCTGCGCGACCATCGCTCGCGCTCTCCTCCCGCTCGGCGCGGCCGCACTGCTGGTCGGCGCCGCGCCCGCGCCGAAACCCCTCCACTTCGACCACTGGATCGACGGCACGGCGGAAAGCGAGCCCGAGATGCAGGTCCAGAAGATCGACGCCGACACCTTCGTCATCCGCCAGTCGGTCCGCACCAACTTCGAGGCGCCTTTCCTCTACCTCCTGTTCGGCAAGGACCGCGCCCTGCTGATCGACAGCGGCGCCGGCGGGCTGAAGATCCGCCCGGCGATCGACCGGCTGATCGGCGAATGGCAGGCCAGACACGGCAACCGCGCCATCGACCTCGTCGTCGCGCACTCGCACAGCCACGGCGACCATCACGAAGGCGACGACGAATTTCGCGCTCGCCCCCGCACCACCGTCATCGGCCTCGCGCCCCAGCAGGTCGCCAGCTTCTTTCAGGTGAAGGACTGGCCGCGCAGCACCGGCAGCATCGACCTTGGCAAGCGCGTGCTCGACGTGATCCCGACGCCCGGCCACGAGCCGGCGCACGTCATGGTTTACGATGCCCGCACGAAGCTGCTGTTCTCCGGCGACATGCTCTATCCCGGAAGGCTCTACGTGCCGCTCGACAAGTTCGGCGATTTTCGCGCCAGCGCCGACCGGCTGGCCGCCTTCGCGGCGACCCATCCGGTCCGGGCGCTACTGGGCGCGCATATCGAAATGACGACCACGCCGGGCCAGGACTATCCGATGGAAGCGCCGACCCATGTCTCGGAACGCGCCCTCCCGCTGGCGCCCTCGGTGATCGGCGAACTTCAGAAAGCCGTGGACGGGGCGGCGGACAAGGCCGCCAACGGAGGCCCCGCACCAACGATCGACCGGCACGCCGACTTCATCGTCTACCCACGCCCGCCAAGACCGGCTGCCTGACGGATTTCGGCTACCGAAGCGGCGTCAGGCCCCCACCAGTCCCCGGATCGCGCTTTCGAATAGGCCGCGCCCGTCGGTGCCGCCGTGGGTGGTCTCGATGGCGCGCTCGGGGTGCGGCATCATGCCCAGCACGTTGCCCGCATCGTTGAGCAGGCCGGCGATCGCACGGGCCGAGCCGTTGACCTCCTCGGCATAGCGGAAGGCGACACGGCCCTCGCCCTCGAGGCGGTCGAGCGTGGCTTCGTCGGCGAAGTAGTTGCCGTCGTGATGGGCGACCGGGATGCGGATCACCTGCCCGGCTTCATAGGCCGAGGTGAACAACGACTGCGCGTTGGCGACTTCCAGCGCGACCTCGCGGCAGACGAAGTTCAGGCCGGCGTTGCGCAGCAGCGCTCCGGGGAGCAGTCCGCTCTCGGTCAGCACCTGGAAACCGTTGCACACGCCGAGCACCGGCACGCCGCGCTCCGCGGCGGCGACCACGGCCTTCATGATCGGCGAGCGCGAGGCGATCGCGCCGCAGCGCAGGTAGTCGCCGTAGGAGAAGCCGCCCGGGACGGCGATGAAGTCCAGTCCGTCGGGCAGTTCGCTGTCGCCGTGCCAGACGCGGTGGGGCGCGGTGCCCGACACCTTCTCCAGCGCCACCGCCATGTCGCGGTCGCAGTTCGAGCCCGGGAAGGTGATGACGGCGGAGGTGAAGGCCATCAGGCGGCCACCTTCTCGATGCGGTAGTTCTCGATCACCATGTTGGCGAGGAGCTTGCGGCACATGTCGTCGATCGCCTCGTCCGAGACGCTGTCGGCCACGTCGAGTTCGAACAGGCGGCCGGCGCGCACGTCGTTGACGCCCGCGAAGCCGAGGCCCTCGAGCGAGTGGTGGATCGCGCGGCCCTGGGGATCGAGGACGCCGGGCTTGAGGCTGACGTGGACGCGGACTTTCATCGCAGGGCCTTTCGGTGGCGCAGATTCGTTCGGAGCGCCTATGACTCCTGAGGGCCTTCGAAGCAAGTCGCAGGCGTCCGTGACGGGACGGGAACGCGAAGGAATGCCCGCCATTGAACGCTCGGGCCCAACCTGCCATCTGATCGCAGAGGCCGGTTCGGCCCAGACGGAGTTTCAGATACGATGACCATCTCCTTTGCCGGACAGGTCGCGGTGGTCACCGGCGCGGGCAATGGCCTGGGCCGGGCCTATGCGCTGGAACTGGCGCGGCGCGGAGCGAAAGTCGTCGTCAACGACCTCGGCGCCGCGCGCGACGGAACCGGCCATTCCGAGGCGGCGATGGCCGTGGTCGATGAAATCCGCGAGGCCGGCGGCGAGGCGATGGCCGACGGCGGCGACGTCTCCGACTATGCGCAGATGGAGCAGATGGCCGCGCGCGCGAAGGAGGCATGGGGCGGCGTCCACGTCCTCGTCAACAACGCCGGCATCCTGCGCGACCGCACCTTCGCCAAGATGGACCCGGCCGATTTCGAACTGGTCGTGCGCGTCCACCTGCTCGGCAGCGCGTTTGCCACCAAGGCCGTGTGGGACACGATGCGCGAGCAGAACTACGGCCGCGTGCTGATGACCACCTCGTCCTCGGGCCTCGGCGGCAACTTCGGGCAGGCCAACTACAGCGCCGCGAAGGCGGGCGTGCTGGGCCTCGCCCGCACTTTGCGGCTGGAGGGCGCCAAGTACGGCATCCGCGTCAACTCGATCTCCCCGACGGCCGGCACGCGCATGACCGCCGACATCTTCCCGGACGACGCCTACAAAGCCTTCGAGCCCGAAAACGCCGTGCCCGCCGCGATTTTCCTCGTCTCGAAGGACGCCCCCACCGACGCCATCGTCGCGGCGGGCGGCGGCGTTTTCCAGGGCGCGTGGATCACCATCAACGATGGCGTGCTACTCCCCGAAGGCCAGCGCAGCGCGGAGGATGTCGCCGCAGCCTGGTCCGCCATTTCCGATCGCACGGGCGCCCACGTCGTCGAAAACGGCATGGAGCAGGCCCAGCACGCGCTGGCGATGCTGCTGAAAGCGCAGGACTGAGACGCGGCGCTATCCCGGTTGACGTAAGCGCGAGCGGCGGGCAGCTTGGCTCCCGCAGCATTCGGGGGAAAGCCGCAGCATGGACTATCTTTCACGGCGCGACAGTTCGCGCCTGCTCACCATCGCGCGCGTCACGCAGGTGTTCATCTGGATCTACGTCGCCGTCTGGGCCGTGGAAGCGCTGGCGAACGCCTGGTCGCTCAGCATGATGCTGTCCAACGGCTTCGGCCGGCCGACGTTCATCGTCCTGGCCGTGCGCGGCCTCGCCATGATGCTCGGATCGCTGGTGTTCCTGCCTACGGCGGTGCTGTTCCTGATCTGGTTCCACAAGGCGATCGCCAATCTCCACGAGGCCGGCCTCGCTGGCCTGCGGGCGCGGCCGGGCTGGACCGTGGGCAGCTTCTTCGTGCCGGTCGCCAACCTCTTCGTGCCGTTCCGCGCCATGCGCGAGTTGTGGAACCGCAGCCACGGCGAGGACGAATGGCAGGCCGAGGGCGCCGTCGGCGATGTCGGCATATGGTGGACATGCTACCTCGCAGGCACCCTGCTGGTCGCTTTCGTCACGGGCACCCGCTTGTTCAACCTCCTCACCAACGCCGTGGTCATGACACCGCGGGGGGTGCACGAGATGCTGAGCCTGTGCGGCACTGGCATGTGGTGCGTGTCCGGCGTGTTCCTGGCGCGTATCGTCGGCAAGGTGAGCCAGGCCCAGCAGTCGCTGTCCGACGACCGACTGACGTTCATGTAAGCGGGCTCGGTCCCGCCGCCTGACCTCAGCGCGGCGGACCGCCCGGAGGATCGCCGCGCCCGCCCGGGCCGCGTCCGCCGGGACCGCCTGCGGGGCGCAGTTCCTGCGGCGAGAGTTCGCCGTCTCGGTCCTTGTCGGCCTCGTCGAAGTGCCTGCCTTCGTAAGCCAGCAGTTCCTCGAGGCTGACGCCGGCGTCGTAGTTGGTGTTGGCGCTGGCGATCACGGTGCCGTTCAGAGGCTCGATCATGGCGGCGATCACGTAGCCGTCCTCGCCTTCCGGGCTGGGCATGATGGCATCGGCGACCGGGCCATTGCGGTCGCCGGAGGCCTGCGCGTCGCTCGATGCGACCGAGCCCATCTGCTTCTGCCAGACCATGAACTCGGCCGGGGAAACATTGCCGTCGCGGTTGGTGTCGACCGCCGCGAAGCGCGCGCGGATGGTCGCCTCGCGCCGTGCATCGACGACGCCGTGCAGTTCGGCTATGGTCACGGTGCCGTCCTTGTTGGCGTCCGCCTCGCGGAACATGCCGGTGACGAGCTTGTCGAACTGCTTGCGCTTGACCGCCTTGGGCGGGCGCGGGGGCGTGGGGCGCCCCTCGCCCGGCCCTTCGCCGCCGCCCATGTCACCTCCCATGCCGCCGCCTCCCATGCCTCCCATCCCGCCGCTCATGCCGCCCGGCATGTCCTGGGCCAGAGAGGCGGATGAGACCAGCGACAGCGAGGCCGCGACGACAATCAGGGATATCTTGCGCATCAGGCCGCTTTGCACTCTCGTTTTGCAGGAAGATTTCAGGTCAGCTCAGTCCTCGACGACCTTGAGCAGCTTGCGCTCCAGCGGACTGAGCACGTTGGACAGGTCGTGCCCGCGCTTGAGCACCTGGCCGACTTCGCCGAACAGCGTCCACATGCCCTGCTTGCCGCGCAGTGCCGGGCGTTTCTCGATGCGGGCCTGCGGGCGTTCGGCAGAGCGGCGGAAGGCGCTGAAACTTGCCGCCTCCCGCGCGAAGTCCATAGCGTAATCGCGCCACAACCCGGCGGCGACCATGCGCCCGTAGAGGTCGAGGATGCGCTGGAGTTCCATCCGGTCGAACCCGACCTGCAACGGCCCGGTGCTGCGTCCGCCGGGAAAGGCGACGACGCTTCCGGTTATCGAACTGCTACCCTGCGGACCTGCTGCCATTCAGTTCAGATGCCCTTCAACACCGGCTCGCCAGCTCGTTCGGAAACGCGCTCCTGCTGCTCGCGCTCAGCCAGCAGGGCTTCGACACGGGCACCGAGGCGGGCGACCTGCTCCTCCAGCTCGTCGATCCGCTGCTCGCTATGGCCGCGCTGTCCGCCTACGGGCTCGCAAGGTTCTTTGCAGGGGGTGCCGTAGGGCATGAAGTCCTTGGCGTAAGTTTCCGCCTTCACGAGCGTGGAGCGGGCCTTGACGCCGATCATCGTCGCACCCTCGGGCACGTCCTCGGTCACCACCGCGCTGGCGCCGATGCGCGCGCGGCGGCCGATCGTGACGGGTCCGATGATCTGTGCGCCCGAACCGACGATCACGTTGTCGAGCAGTGTCGGGTGGCGCTTGCCGCCGACGCCGTTGGTGGGGTTGGAGCCGCCCAGCGTCACGCACTGGTAGATCGTCACGTTGTCGCCGATGATCGCAGTCTCGCCGATCACGGTGAAGCCGTGGTCGATGAAGAAGTTTCTCCCGATCTCGGCGCCCGGATGGATGTCGATCGCGGTCAGGAAGCGCGAGAGATGGTTGACGACGCGGGCAAGGAAGAACAGGTCGGCGCGAAACAGCGCGTGCGCGATGCGGTGCCAGAATACCGCCCATACGCCGGGATAAAGCAGCACTTCCCAGCGCGAACGCGGTGCGGGATCGCGCGCGACGATGGAATCCAGGTAGCGGACAAGATTACCCAGCATTGCCCGAAACTCCCATCAATCGGCCCTGTTTGCAACTCTCGTGCGACATCGTTGCCCTCATGGCGGCCCTCACGCCCCCGAATGTCTAAGCCAGGCCGCCGCCTTTAGTCTCAATCAGGGCGTCGCGCCAGATGGCCATGGTGGGCGCCGCCTTGCGTTCCAGACTGAGCCTGTCGATCGCGGCGACCAGATTTTCCACGCCTAGGTGGCTACGGGTACAACGTCCTGCAAGGTATTGAGTTGCCGAGTCGTCGAGAACCAGCCCGCGCATCTCGGCGTGTACCTCGATCAGCGCTGCCAGCATGTCGTCGTCGGGCTCGCCGATCTCGAGGTCGAGGGCGGCGCCGAGGCGCGAGGACAGGTCGGGCAGAGCGACGCGCCACCGGGCGCCCTCGCCTTCCGCTCCATCGGCTTCATCGGCGCCCGGCGCGAAGCGGCGATCGGCGACGATCAGCAGCGGGCGGCCGCTTTCCTGCGCGCGGTTCCAGCGGTGGAACAGCTCGGCCTCGTCCATGTCCTGCGCGTCGTCGATCACGTCGACCGCCCCGGACGCGCCGAACCAGCGCGCCAGCAGCGACTTGCCTGAACGCGGCGGGCCGGAGAGGATCGCGGTGTGGAACGGCCACTTGCCGGGCTCGAGCAGCGCGTCGACCACGCCCGCGTTCGCCGTGCCGACGACGATGCGCGGAGGACTGTCGCTCGCGGCGGACAGCGGAAGGGCGATCTGCCTCATCGCGAAGGCAGCCCTAGCGGCTGATCCTCAGCGCGCCGCCCCCGCTGGACACCTTCCAGCCCTGCGCGCGCAGGGCCGAGGCGAGGCGCTCGGAGCCTCCGGCCACCGTCACCCGCATGACCGAGGTGCCGCCGATGGCGAGGCTGACGGTTGCCGCGCCCTGGACGCCCGGCACACCGCGAACGGCGGCCAGCGCCGCGTCGACGGCGGCGGCATCGGGCGTCGCGAACTGGACGGTGACGGCCTCGGTCGGCGCGCCGGTCACGTCTTCCGGGCGGATCGTGGGGGCCGGGAGCGGGATGACCGGAGCCAGGTCCTCGTCACCCTTGGGCATGAGCTTCTGGCGCAGTTCCTCGAATGCGCGGTCGAGCGCGGCGCCGCCGGCAAGGATCGTCGGGTCGGGACGCAGCTGGCCCTGCATCAGTGCGTCGCGGTAGAGCCCGTCGATCCGCGCGACAGCCTCGTCCATCATGCGCGGCAGTTCAGCCTCGCTCGCCGCGGTCATGGTGAAGCTGCCGAGGAAGGTGTTGTCCGGGCCGTAGCGCGCGGTGAAGGTGCCGTTGATCGGACCGCCGGGCCACTGCCTTTCGAGCCGCGCGACGGGGCTCACCACGTCGGACGCCTCGAACTGCCCGAGCACGGTGCGCCACCACAGGCGGCTGCGGCGACCGGCCTGACCGGCGGTGAGGATCAGCGATTCGCCGCCCGAGCCGGTCGGCCGCACATAGTCGACCGGGCTGGTGGAGGTCTGGAACTCGGCCCAGGCGCGCTGCCACGGACCGCGAACCTCGAAGACCTGCCGCACACCGCCCGATTGCAGCACCGGGATCAGCAGCAGCGGCGCCGAGCGCGGGCCTACACCGGCGGCGCTGCCGGCGCCCCCCACGTACTGCCCGGCCTTGGCCTTGTCGAAGATGACCCCGAGCGTGGCGATGTAGCGGTGCGGTCCGACCTGTTCGTGGCCGATGACCACCGAGGAGACCATCGCATCGATCGATTCGATCGGCATGTCCGGCCCGCCCAGCTTCTTCCAGGCTTCCTTCTGCGCCTGCTTCCACCCGGCGATCCGCGCCTCCGCCCCGGTCTTGCCGGTGACGTCGACCTGGATGCCGTTGACCTGGATGTCCTCGGAATTGGCGAGCGGGGCGATGCCGCGGTCGCCTTCGATCTGGGCGATCAGCTGCGCTCCCCCCAGCGCGGCGAGCGCGAGCAATGCCGCTCCGCCCCACGCGAAGGCAGTTTTCCTGGACGGACCCTTGCGGGCAGCCCGCGGGATTTTTGGGGAGATCGTGAACGCCATTGTCGAAACCGGGGGCCTTTTGCCCAAACGGCGATGGAAATCCAAGCCACAAAGCGCTAGGCGCGCCGACATGTCCGACGATAACTCTCCGAAGAGCTATAGCTACGAGCAGGCAGGCGTCTCGATCGCCGCCGGAAACGCGCTGGTAAAGGCCATCGCCCCGCTCGCGAAATCCACCGCGCGTCCGGGCGCAGACGCGGAGCTTGGCGGCTTCGGCGGCTTCTTCGATCCGCGCGCGGCGGGCTACAAGGACCCGCTGCTGGTCGCCGCCAACGACGGCGTCGGCACCAAGGTCAAGCTCGCGATCGACCACGACCGGCACGACCAGATCGGCATCGACCTGGTCGCCATGTGCGTCAACGACCTCATCGTCCAGGGCGCCGAGCCACTGTTCTTCCTCGACTATTTCGCCACCGGCAAGCTGGAAAGCGGCATCGCCGAGCGAGTCGTCGCCGGCATCGCCGAGGGCTGCAAGATCTCCGGCTGCGCGCTCATCGGCGGCGAGACCGCTGAAATGCCCGGCATGTATGCGGCAGGCGACTACGACCTCGCGGGCTTCTGCGTCGGCGCGGTGGAGCGCGGCGAGCAGCTCACCGGCGACAAGGTGGCTTCGGGCGACGTGCTGCTGGGCCTAGCCTCGTCGGGGGTGCATTCGAACGGCTACTCGCTGGTCCGTCGTCTCGCCGAAGACAAGGGCTGGAAGCTGAACCGCCCCGCCCTGTTCGACTCCGACACGCTGCTGATCGACGCGCTGATCGCGCCTACGCGCATCTACGTGAAGAGCTTGCTGCCGTTCATCCGTGCCGGGCGCATCCACGCCCTCGCCCACATCACTGGTGGCGGCTTGCTCGAGAATATCCCGCGCGTTTTGCCCAAGGGCCTCCACGCGCGAATCGACGCCGACGCCTGGCCCCAGCCGCGACTGATGGCGTTCCTGCAGGCGCAGGGCCACATCGAGCCCGCCGAAATGGCCCGCACCTTCAACTGCGGCATCGGCATGGTCCTCGCTGTGGCAGCGGGCGAAGCCGCCGCGCTCAAGACCGAGCTGGAAGCGGCGGGCGAGACGGTCTTCGTGATCGGCGCGATCGAACCCGGCGAAAAGGGTTGCACCGTACAGGGCTCGGCCGAGGCATGGTCCGCGCGCGAGGCATGGGAAGCAGTCCACCTTGGCTGAGGCTCGCCCTCGCCAGAAGGTCGCCGTCCTGATCTCGGGCAGCGGCACCAACATGGCCGCCCTGCTCTACGCCAGCCGGGCGGCCGACTGCCCCTACGAGATCGTGCTGGTCGCCGCCAACGACCCCGAGGCGAAGGGTCTGCGCCTTGCAGAAGCCGAGGGCGTCGCGACTTTCGCGCTCAGCCACAAGGGGATGAAGCGCCCCGAACACGACGCGGCGATGGACGCCGCGATCCGCGCCAGCGGCGCGCAGTGGGTGGCGCTCGCCGGCTACATGCGCATCCTGACGCCCGAGTTCGTCGGCAAGTGGGAAGGCCGGATGGTCAACATCCACCCCTCGCTCCTGCCCAAGTACACCGGGCTCCACACCCACGACCGCGCGATCGAGGCGGGCGACAGCCACGGCGGCGTCAGCGTCCATCTGGTGACGGCGCAACTGGATGACGGCCCGGTCCTCGGCCAGACGCCGGTCGCCATCCTGCCCGGCGACACCGCCGACACCCTCGCCGCACGGGTGCTGATCGCCGAGCACCAGCTCTATTCGCGCTGCCTCGCCGACCTCGTCACCCGCGAGACGAGCCCCGAATGGCTGCTCCGGCGCGTGCGCGAGCGAGCCATGGCCCAGCCCGAGGCGGAGGAAACCACCAGTCACGGCATGGCCTGTTTCGGCATCGTGAAGGGCAAGAAGTTCGCCTATTTCAGCGCCGACCACCATGGCGACGGCCGCGTGGCCCTGCTCGTCAAGATCAGCGGACCCGAGGAACAGGCCATGCTGATGGAGCAGGACGAAGAGCGCTACTTCCGCCCCGCCTATTTCGGTGATGGCTGGATCGGCATCCGCCTGGATCTCGGCGATACCGACTGGGACGCGGTTGCCGACTGGCTCGCCCGGTCGTGGCGCGCGGTGGCGCCGAAGAAGCTTGCCGCGCTGATGAACGCCGCCGACGGCTTCTGATCTTCAGACCTCGCTGTAGTCCACCTGGGGCCGGCTTTCGCGCGTGCCGCGGTAAAGCTTGGCCGGGTCCTGCGGGTCGCCGGCGATCATGACGTGGTCTTCGTGGACTTCGACCAGGGTGCCCGCGAAGGGAAAGCCTTCGAGGCTGCCGTTGACGCGGAAGCTCACGGTGTCACCGATCTTGAAGGTCTTCTCGTCGAAGTTGAATTCGAAGGGGCAGCTTTCGCTGGCTTCGCCCATGCCTTGCATCGTGCTTCTCCTTTGCGGGGCATCGTACAGCAGCGATCCAGGGTGGATCAAACCCAATCGCAAGAGATGGGCAGCGCCGCGCCGATATCGCGCCGGATCAGTGCGAGGAGAGCGGCGCCGCGTGCGCTTCCATCGGGTTCAACCTCGTCGGCGCGTTCGTGCCCGATGCGAGCGACACGAGGACGGCACCCAGGAACGACAACGAAGCGGCTATCATGATAGTCTTGCCCATCGACATTCAGCCCCCTGAACGAGGCCCACATCCGGACCTGCGGCGGGGCTTACCGTCGCCGGACGAGTCGCTGCAAAGAAAAAGGCCGCCGAAACCGGCGACCTTCGTCCTTGTTACAGAGATTTAATCCCCGCGCTTCAGCCGACCAGTTCTTCCGGCTTGAAGAAGTAGGCGATCTCGATCGCGGCGTTCTCTTCCGAGTCCGAACCGTGGACCGAGTTGGCTTCGATCGATTCGGCGAGTTCCTTGCGGATCGTGCCGGCATCGGCGTTCTCGGGGTTGGTGGCGCCCATGATGTCGCGGTTGCGCTTCACGGCGTCCTCGCCCTCGAGGACCTGGACCACGACCGGGCCCGAGATCATGAACGAAACCAGGTCGTTGAAGAAAGGACGCTCGGCGTGGACGGCGTAGAAGCCCTCAGCCTGCTCCTTGGACATCTGGATGCGCTTCGAGGCGACGACGCGCAGGCCGGCTTCCTCGAGCATCTTGGTGACCGCGCCGGTCAGGTTGCGGCGGGTGGCGTCGGGCTTGATGATCGAGAAGGTGCGGGTGACGGCCATGGGACGGTTCCTTGCAGATACGGTGCGTGAATGTTGCGCGGGCCCCTAGCCGGGTTTGCGGGAAGCGGCAAGTCGAGTGTCGAGACGGTCACGCCGCCGTACCCGTCGCGGCGCGCACCGACGGCCGTCAGCCCGCCTGGACCCAGCGGCCGCCGTCCTGCTTCCAGTAGAAGTGCTCGACGCCCTCCCGCGCGCGCAGGTCGCGCCAGACCTGGCGGGCGTGCTGGACCGTTTCGTCGTCGAACAGGAAGAAGGTGCGCGCGAAAGGGCTCGCCCCCTCGCGCCACCGGCCGTCGGCGATGGCGAGAAAAGTCGCGCCGTTGGCCGGCTCGGGCGTCTCCGAGAGAAGGATCGGCTGGCGCTCCTCGTGCCCCTCGCCCGCCTGGCCGTGGGCGAGGAAGGTCTCCGGCCCCAGCGACCACAGCGCGCGCGAGATACGCTCGCGCTGCTGCGGATCGCCCGAGACGACGAGCAGGCGCGAACCGTCCGAGACCACCTTGCGGGCGATCAGCGGCAACGCCGCCTCGGCGGGGTCGCGGCTCAGCTGGTAGAAGTCCACGCGCACGAGCCGCTCCCCCGGATTGCCGATCAGGCTTCGAGGGTGTCGCGCACGAAGCGGTCGAGCAGGCGCACGCCGAAGCCCGAGGCGCCCTTGTCCCAGGTCGCGCCGGGCTTGTCGGTCCACACGGTGCCCGCGATGTCGAGGTGCGCCCAGGGCGTATCGTTCTCGATGAAACGAGCCAGGAACTGCGCCGCCGTGATCGAGCCGCCGGAGCGCGGCCCGACGTTGCGGATGTCCGCGATCGGGCTGTCGATCATCTTGTCGTAGGCCGGGCCCATCGGCATGCGCCACAGCCGGTCGCCCGAGGCATCGCCGGCCGCATTCAGCTGCGCGGCGAGATCGTCGTTGTTCGAGAACAGGCCGGCGTATTCATGCGCCAGGCTGAGGATGATCGCGCCGGTCAGCGTGGCGAGGTCGACGATCTTGGCGGGCTTGTATTCGCGCTGCACGAAAGTCAGCGCATCGCACAGGACGAGACGCCCTTCGGCGTCGGTGTTGATGACCTCGATGGTCTGGCCCGACATCGAGGTGACGACGTCGCCGGGGCGCTGGGCGTTGCCGTCGGGCATGTTCTCGACGAGGCCGCACAGGCCGATGACGTTGGCCTTCGCCTTGCGGAGCGCGAGCGCGAGCATCGTGCCCGCCACCGCGCCGGCGCCGCCCATGTCCCACTTCATGTCTTCCATGCCGGCGGCCGGCTTGATCGAGATGCCGCCGGTGTCGAAGGTCACGCCCTTGCCGACGAAGGCCACGGGCTTCTCGCCCTCGGGGCCGCCCAGCCATTCCATGACGAGGATGCGCGCGGGCCGCACCGACCCCTGCGCGACGCCGAGCAGCGAGCCCATGCCGAGTTCGCCCATCTCCTTGTCGTCGAGCACGCGAATCTTCAGGCCGGTGCCTTCCATGCGCGCCTTGCAGCGCTCCACGAAGCTCTCGGGATAGATGATGTTGGCGGGCTCGGTGACGAGTTCGCGGGTGAAGGAAACGCCTGCCGCAATGGCCTGCTCGACTTCCCACGCCGCCTCGGTGCCTTCCGGCGCGCCGACCACGGTGATGTCGGTCAGGCTCGGCCTCGCGTCGGGCTTCAGCTTGGTGTGGTACACGTCATGGCGCCACGAACGCAGCACCGCGCCCAGCAGCGCGCCGGCAGCTTCTTCAGCGGTGAGGCCGGCGCCGGTCAGGTCGAGCGTCAGCGCGGTCTCGCCGCTGGTCAGGTACTTGGCGACGACGGACGCGCCCGCGCGCTCGATCGCGCCCTTGCGGTCCTTGGCCGAAGCCTCGCCGATGCCGGCTAGCGCCACGCGCACGACTTGGCCGCCGCGATCCACATATCCCTCGAAGACCTGCCCCGCCTTGCCCGAGAACCGTGCCATCTTCGCACCACCTGCCAGCACCGGCTCGATGTCGGCGGGCACCGCGTCCTGGTTTACGAAGCGGGCAACGAGGCGTGCAGAAGTGTCGGCAGCCGCGTCAAGGAACTGGATCTTCATGGATTCTCCTGGATTTCCCCGGTGAAGCGCCGATGTTGTGCGCTTCACCGCATGACTGGATTGCAGTTAGGCACAGCCGGTGCGATAGGCAAGCCATGCTCCCCGCCGCGCAGATTCCGCTGCAAGCCCCTTACCGTGTCCTGGCCCGCAACGCGGCCCTTACCCCGGATAGCCGCTTGCGACCCCTCTCGCTGCGTGCGCTGGCCTTCGGGATCGTCGCGGCTCCGCTGCTCTGGGCCCTGCCCGGCGCGGCCCTTGCGCAGGACCTCTCGCGTCCGGTCGAGGCCATCCCGATCGAAGGCGCACCGCCGGCCCCGCCCGCCACGCCCGCCTCCGCCGACGCCGAGCCCGTCGCCTTCGAGGCGAACGAAGTGACCTATGCGCAGAACGACGAAAAGGTCACTGCCGAGGGCAACGTGGTGCTGCGCCGCCGTGACGAGAAGGGCAACGTGCAGTCGGTCCGCTCCGACGCGGTGACCTGGGACCGCAACACCGGCAAGATCCTCGCCACCGGCAACGTGCGGCTCGTCGACCAGGACGGCAACCAGCTCTACACGGAAAGTGTCGAGCTGACCGACGAGCTGAAGACCGGCATGATGGAGAACATGCTCCTCGTCATGCGCGAGGGCGGACGCATGGCCGCGCTCAAGGGCGAGCGCATCGCCAACGGCGACGTCATCCTCAACCAGGCGGCCTACACAGGCTGCGACGTCACCGACGACGCCGGCTGCCCCAAGAAACCGACGTGGCGCATCGTCGCCAAGCAGGTGATCTATTCCGACGCGCAGAAGCAGGTGCGCTTCAAGGATGCGCGGATCGAACTGTTCGGCCTCGTCCAGCTGCCGCTGGTGGGGCTGACGATCAGCACGACCGGCGGTTCGGTCTCGGGCTTCCTGGTGCCGGACATCCGTTCGAGCCCGTCGAACGGCTTCGAGCTGGCGCAGTCGTACTTCTGGAAGATCTCCGAGAACCGCGACCTCACCGGCACGCTTTCGGCCTTCACCGAATCGGCGCCGATGGGCCAGATCGAGTATCGCGCCCTCACCGACAACGGCGCCTACCAGATCACCGGTTACGCCACCGCCAGCAGCAAGATCCCGATCTTCGGGGGAACCGACACCACGCCGGACGGCCAGAGGGCATTTCGCGGCTACCTCTTCGCCAACGGCCGCTTCCAGCTCGACGAGAACTGGAGCGTCACCGGCTCGATCCGCCGCTCGACCGACCGCACCTTCCTGCGGCGCTACGACATCAGCCGCGACGACCGCCTGCGCTCGATGATCGAGGTCGAGCGGATCGATCAGGACAGCTACCTTTCGATCGCCGGCTACAACTCGCAAACGATGCAGTCGGACCGCGCGCAGGGGCAGATTCCCTACGCGCTGCCGGTGATCGACTATCGCCGCCACTTCGCCGACCCGATCCTGGGCGGCAAGATCGAGACGCAGCTCAATACCCTCGCCATCACCCGGACGGACGGGCAGGACACCCAGCGCGCCTTCGCCAGCGGGCAATGGTCGCTGCGCCGGCTGACCGGGATGGGCCAGGAACTGACGCTGACCGGCCTCGTGCGCGGCGACATCTACCATTCGGACGAGAACGCCGACACGCTGACTCCGCTCTACCGCGGCACCGAAGGCTGGCAGGGCCGAGGCGTCGCCACCGCCGCGTTCGACGTGAAGTGGCCGCTGCTCGGCCAGATCTTCGGGGGCACGCAGGTTCTGACGCCCCGCCTGCAGGTCGTCGCCAGCCCCAAGATCAAGAACCTCGCCATTCCCAACGAGGATTCCCGCGCGATCGAACTGGACACCGGCAACCTCTTCGCGATCAACCGCTTCCCGGGCTATGACCGGATCGAGGACGGGGTGCGCTTCACTTACGGCTTCGACTGGAACTTCGAATTGCCGCGCTGGCGGATCAAGAGCACGATCGGCCAGTCGGTCCGCCTGAGCAACCGGGCGGCGGTGCTGCCCAACGGCACCGGCCTTGCCAACCGCACCTCCGACATCGTCGGCCGCACCGAGGTCCGCTACCGCGACTTCATCAACCTGGTCCACCGATTCCGCGTGGACAAGGACACCCTCGCAGTGCGCCGCAACGAATTCGACGCGGTGATCGGCAACACCCGGTCCTATATCGAAGTCGGCTATACCAAGCTCAACCGCGACATCGCCAACGACATCGAGGATCTCCAGGACCGCGAGGAACTGCGCGCCGCCGGCCGTATCGCCTTCGCCAACTACTGGTCGCTGTTCGGCTCGGCGGTGGTCAACATGACCGATCGCCGCGAAGACCCGCTGACCGGCTCGAACGGCTTCCAGCCCCTGCGCACCCGCCTGGGCGCCGCCTACGAGGACGACTGCCTGCAGATCGCCCTCACCTGGCGGCGTGACTACGTGGCCCTGGGCGACGTGAAGAAGGGCGATTCGTTCCAGCTGCGCTTTGCCCTGAAGAACATCGGGGCACACTGATCCACCCTCGCCCGGGCGCGCGGGAGCGCTTTTCCGACATTGCCCGGAAACATCTGGCCCGCCATTGGCACACTTTGGCAAAGCCGCTATCGGGTGTGCTCATTTTCAGTTAAGCCGCCGCCGGGCACAGCGCGGGAACGGTGCGGCAGGTGGCCTGAAACGGGGCCTTCTGCTCGATTGTGATACGGCCGAGCCGGTCGAAGACGGGATTGAAATCACGGTGCAAGCAGTAAATCGCAGCAGGTTCATCAAGCGCGCCATCCTTTGTGTCGGGAGCCTCGCCGCCATGTCGACCGCGCTTGGCGCCGGTCTGGCACACGCCCAGTCCGCACCCCAGGGCGAGATCGTCATTCCCGACGACGTGAAGATCTTCGGCAACGACAACCCCAACATGCGCCGTGCCACCGCGGTCGTGAACGGCGACGTCATCACCGGCACCGACGTCGACCAACGCCTCGCGCTCATCGTCGCGGCCAACCAGGGCAAGATCGACGACGAGGAAATGAAGCGCCTGCGCCTGCAGATCCTGCGCAACCTCATCGACGAGACGCTGCAGATCCAGGAAGCCAAGGCCGCCGACATCGAAGTCGCCCAGGCCGAGGTCGACCAGTCCTACGCCCGCGTCGCCACGCAGAACTTCAACCAGAACACGGGCGCAATGGATGCCTACCTCAAGCGGGTCGGCTCCTCGCCGGAATCGCTCAAGCGCCAGATCCGCGGCGAGCTGTCGTGGCAGCGCCTGCTCCAGCGCAACGTCCAGCCGTTCATCAACGTCTCCGACGACGAAGTGAACGAGAACCTCGCGCGCATGAAGGCCGCGAAGGGCACCGAGGAATACCGGCTCGGCGAAATCTACCTCTCGGCAGCGCCCGACGCGCGCCAGCAGGTCTACGAAAACGCGACCAAGATCGTCCAGCAGCTGCGCACGGGCGGCAGCTTCGTCGCCTACGCGCGCCAGTATTCCGAGGCCACCACGGCATCGGTCGGCGGCGATCTCGGCTGGGTGCGCCTGGCCCAGCTCCCGGGCGAACTGCAGGTCGCCGCGCGCGACATGGAGCAGGGCCAGCTCGTCGGCCCGATCGAGGTCCCCGGCGGCTTCGACATCCTCTACCTGATCGACAAGCGCCAGGTCCTCACCGCCGATCCGCGCGACGCGATCCTCGCGCTCAAGCAGATCTCGATGCCCTTCCCCAAGGGCATCAGCGAGGCCGAAGCCGGCAAGCGCGCCGAAGCCTTCTCCACCGCGATGAAGGTCGCCAAGGGCTGCGGCGACGTCGACAAGGTCGCCACCGGCCTCGGCGCTCAGGTCGTCACCAACGACCAGGTCAAGGCGCGCGACCTTCCCGCCCAAATCCAGACCTCCGTCCTCCAGCTCTCCCCCGGCGAGACGCTGCCGCCGTTCGGCTCGCTCGAGGACGGCATCCGCATCCTCATGCTCTGCGGCCGCGACGATCCGCAGACCGACACCGGCCCGAGCTTCGAGCAGCTGCAGGCGCAGCTCGAGGACGACCGCGTCAACAAGCGCGCGCAGACCTACCTGCGCGACCTGCGGCGTGACGCTGTCATCGAATACAACTGATCGACCAGGGCGGGTGCCGTGATGACTGTTGCGGCCCCGCTCGCCGTATCCCTTGGCGATCCCGCCGGCATCGCGCCCGAGGTGATCGTCGAAGCATGGGCCCGGCGCGTTGAAGAGGGGCTCGCGCCCTTCTTCGTCGTCGGCGGCGCCTCCGTGCTGCGCGCCGCCGCCGCCACGCGCGGCATCGACCTGCCGATCGCGCTCATTTCAAGTCCTCTCGACGCTTCCGCCTTTGCGACGGCCCTCCCGGTGCTCGGCGACGAGGATTGCGCGCCCTCGCCCGGCATGCCGACGCTGGGCGGCGCCCGCCTTGCGCTTCACTCGCTGACCCTTGCCACCGCGCTCGCTTTGTCGGGCGAGGCCGGCGCGGTCGTCACCGGACCGATCGCCAAGTCGAAGCTCGCCGAAGTCGGTTTCACCCAGCCCGGCCAGACCGAATTCCTCGCCGACGCCTGCGGTGTCCCCCATGGCGACGCCGTGATGATGCTCGCCGGACCGTCGCTGCGCACGGTCCCGCTGACTGTCCATGAAGCCCTCGCCGCGGTCCCGGGCCTCGTCACCCGCGAGCTGATCGAGCGCAAGGCGCGCATCGTCGCCCACGCCCTCGCCCGCGACTTCGGCCTCGCCGCGCCGCGCATCGCGATCACGGGGCTCAATCCCCACGCCGGCGAGGACGGCCGCATGGGCACCGAGGACCGCGACATCATCGCCCCCGCCATCGCCGCCCTGCGCGCCGAGGGCCTTGCCGTCACCGGCCCCCACCCCGCCGACGCGCTGTTCGCGGCGCACGAGCGGGCGCACTACGACGTGGCGCTCTGCATGTACCACGATCAGGCGCTGATCCCGATCAAGACGCTCGACTTCGACCAGGGCGTGAACGTGACGCTCGGCCTGCCGATCGTGCGCACCTCGCCCGACCACGGCACTGCCTTCGCCATTGCCGGCAAGGGCACGGCGAGCGCGGGCGCCATGATCGCTGCGATCCGTATGGCCGGGCAATGCGCCGCCAGGAGAGCGTCATGACCAAGCCTGCCCTGCCGCCCTTGCGCGAAGTCATCGCCCGCCACGGCCTCTCCGCCTCCAAGGCGCTCGGCCAGAACTTCCTGCTCGACGAACAGCTGCTCGATCGCATCGCCGCAATTCCGGGATCGCTGGAGGGCCAGCAGGTCCTCGAAGTCGGCCCCGGCCCCGGCGGCCTGACCCGCGCCCTGCTACGCGCGGGCGCCGTCGTCACCGCGATCGAGATGGACCGCCGCTGCCTTCCCGCCCTCGCCGAACTGGGCGAGGCGTTCCCCGGCAAGCTCAGGGTCATCGAGGGCGACGCGCTCAAGATCGACCCGAAAACACTGTTCGACGGCCCCTATCACATCGCCTCGAACCTGCCGTACAACGTAGGCACGGCACTGTTCACCGGCTGGCTGTCGAGCGAGGCGTGGCCGCCGCAGTGGCTCTCCCT
Source organism: Novosphingobium sp. AP12 (assembly GCF_000281975.1). Classification (GTDB taxonomy): domain Bacteria; phylum Pseudomonadota; class Alphaproteobacteria; order Sphingomonadales; family Sphingomonadaceae; genus Novosphingobium. The sequence goes on from NZ_AKKE01000121.1 coordinate 60,939, forward strand.
GACGCTGATGTTCCAGGAAGAAGTCGCCCGCCGCATCATCGCCGAGCCGGACATTTCGGCCTATGGCCGGCTCGCCGTGCTGGCGCAGTGGCGCTCGGTGCCGAAGCTCGCCTTGAAGGTCCACCGCAGCGCCTTCACGCCGCCGCCCAAGGTCATGTCCGCGATCGTCCACGTCGTCCCCGACGCCGCGCCCGATGGCGTCTCGATGCGCGTGTTGGAGCGCGTCACCGAAGCTGCCTTCGGCCAGCGCCGCAAGATGCTGCGCCAGAGCCTGAAGGGTATGCCGGGCGCGCTGGACGCGCTCGAAACTCTCGGCATCGACGCCCAGCGCCGCGCCGAGACGCTGTCGGTGGAAGAGTTCGTGAGCGTGGCGAAAGTGCTGACACGCAAGTGAGCGGGCCGGGCGGACTCTAGCCCAGCATTGCGCGGAAGAGGTCCAGCGGCCGGCGGCGCGAGAGGCGCTCTGGCACCTGGACCACGGGAACCGCCTTGCCCTCGATCAGGTCGACGACGCTGACCTGGCTCTTGATCGCTATGCCGCAGCGGTCGCTCCCGCGCCAGCGCACCTGACCCTTGAGGACGTGGCCGCCGATCTCCAGCTGCACCAGTGTTCCGCGCGTCGGCGGCGCAGCGACGATCGCCAGCACCCCGCGCGACGAGGCATTGACCAGCGTCGCCTCGGTCACCCGGTCGCCCACGCGCATCGCGGCTTCCACCGCGACGACCGTGCGCGTTTCCATGCGCTGCCTGTGAATGAACATGCCAGCCGTCCCCTAGCCAGAGCCAGCCCGAGGCTACACGGAAAATACCTAATCTCGCGTTAAATCAGATCCGAAAAATCGGGATGGCCCTCGGCCCGCCGCGAAACGGGCCGGGGGTCCGGAATTCGATCAGGCCGCCTTCTTCCTCAGGCGCCAGGCGTGGAGCAGCGGCTCGGTATAGCCGTTGGGCTGGTCCACGCCCTTGAATACGAGGTCGCAGGCCGCCTGGAAAGCCATGCTGGTGTCCCAGTTGCCCGCCATTGGCTCGTAGAGCGGATCGCCCGCGTTCTGCGCATCGACCTTGGCGGCCATGCGCTTCAGCGAATCCATCACCTGATCCTGGCTGCAGACGCCGTGGAGCAGCCAGTTCGCCATGTGCTGGCTGGAGATGCGCAGCGTGGCGCGATCCTCCATCAGGCCGACGTCGTTGATATCGGGCACCTTGGAGCAGCCGACGCCCTGGTCGATCCAGCGCACGACGTAGCCGAGCAACCCTTGCGCGTTGTTGTCCAGTTCCTCGCGCACTTCTTCCTCGGACCAGTTGGTCCCGTCCGCCAGCGGCACCTGCAGCAGCAGATCGAGGCCCGGCACCGGTTCGGCGGCGATTGCCTCGCGCAGGCTGAAGACGTCGACCTGGTGATAGTGCATCGCGTGGAGCGTGGCGGCGGTCGGCGACGGCACCCAGGCGGTGTTGGCGCCAGTCCTGGGATGGCCGATCTTCTGCTCCATCATGTCGCGCATCATGTCCGGCGCGGCCCACATGCCCTTGCCGATCTGCGCGATGCCCGAAAGTCCGTGGGCAAGGCCGATGGCGACGTTGCGCTTCTCGTAGGCCTGGATCCAAGGGCTGCCCTTGATCGCGGCCTTGCGGATCATCGGACCCGCCCGCATCGAGGTGTGGATTTCGTCGCCTGTCCGGTCGAGGAAGCCGGTGTTGATGAAGACGATGCGCTGACGCACCGCGTGGATGCAGGCGGCGAGGTTGGCCGAAGTGCGGCGTTCCTCGTCCATGACGCCGACCTTGATGGTGTGCCGAGGCAGGCCCAGCAGGTCCTCCACCGCATCGAACAGGCCGTTGGTGAAGGCGCATTCCTCGGGCCCATGCATCTTGGGCTTGACGATGTAGATGCTGGCCCCCTCGCCATTTTTCGGCCGGCTGTTGCCGTACTTGGCGAGGCCCTTCACGTCCTGCACCGAGATCGCGCTGGTGATGACCGCATCCATGACGCCCTCGGGGATCTCGCTGCCGTCGGGGAGCAGGATCGCGGGGTTGGTCATGAGGTGGCCGACGTTGCGCACGAACAGCAGCGAGCGTCCCGGCAGCAGCGCTTCCTCGCCGGTGGGCAGGGTCACGATCCTGTCCGGGGCGAGCTCGCGGGTGAGCGTCTTGCCGCCCTTCTGGAAGGTGTCGGTCAGGTCGCCGCGGATCACGCCGAGCCAGTTGGCATAGGCGGCGATCTTGTCCTGCGCATCCACGGCCGCAATCGAATCCTCGAGGTCGACGATCGTGGTCAGCGCGGCTTCGAGAACGATGTCGGAAATGCCCGCCTTGTCGGCGCTGCCGACGGGGCTTTCGGCGTCGAAGATCACCTCGATGTTCAGCCCGTTGTTGGCGAACAGCATACCCGCCTCGGTCTCGCCGAGATACTGGCGATCATCGGCGAGTTCGAGGCGCTCAGGGTCCTCCAGATCGGTCCACGAGCCCGCCTTGAGCGGCAGCGCCTGGTCGAGGAAGGCGCGCCCCGCCGCGATCACCGCAGCGCCGCGAACCGGGTCGTAGCCCGGCCCCTGCGCTGGCGCGGCGTCGAGCGCGTCGGTGCCGTACCATGCGTCGTAGAGGCTGCCCCAGCGCGCGTTGGCCGCGTTGAGCAGGAAGCGGGCGTTGAGCACGGGGACGACCAGCTGCGGCCCCGCCATCGAAGCAATCTCGGGATCGACGCCCTCGGTAGCGATGGTGAACTCGCCCGGCTCGGGCACGAGGTAGCCGATCTCGCGCAGGAAGGCCTGGTAATCGGTCTGGTCGATGGGCCGGCCGGCGCGCTCTGCGTGCCAGGCATCGATCTGAGCCTGCAGTGCATTGCGCTTGGCAAGCAGCGCGCGGTTGCGCGGGGCATAGTCGGCCAGAAGCTGCGCGAAGCCCTGCCAGAAGACGGCTCCGTCCTGCGCGATCGGGGGCAGCACCTGCTCCTCCACGAACCTGGCCAGCCCCGCGTCGACCTGGAGGCCGGAACGATCAACCCTGTCAGTCATACTTCCTCGCACTAGTCTTGCCTCGCACTGCTTCGAACGCGCATGCCGGAAGGCCGGCCTGCAACGCTCATAGAAATACCAAAACTGCCCTGGGGAAGGAGTGCGAGCGATATGGCCCAGGTCCGCGCGCTTGGCAACACCGCCCGCGGACGGACCGGTCTGTCGCCGAATGGGACATGGGGACTCCCATGCATTTACATAACGAGTCGGAAACCCTTACATTCCAGTTCCCGTTAAGCATCGGACTCGGCGGGAACGCGCGCTTGGCATGATCGTTGCTCTACCGTGACCAGCACAAAGGGATGAATATGCTCCGGAAAATCGGTCGCCTGTTCGTGATCAAGACCAACTGGGAAGCGTATATGATCATCTATGCGCTAGCCCTCGGTGCGGTCGAGCGCGGCACCGTGTACCTGTCGCGATTCCCGGGCTTCGGCGGAAAGCTGCTGTTCCTCGCCTGCACGGGCGCGGTGTTCATGGCCGGCGGCAAGATCCTGGACTGCCTCAAGTACGAAAAGGCGGCGCTGCTGGCCAAAATGGAGCAGCCGGCGGAGGAGTTGGAACGCAAGGCGGCCTGAGGCTCGCACGCGCCAAATCTCGATAATCAGGAAGGTGGGGTGATTCTGTTGAAAGGCTCACCCCGGGCCCCTGGAATCCCTTCTGTTACCCGGTGGGTCCAACCGTGTTCTGGCTTTGTAACTTCAGGGCGTTAGCCCCTAGAATTACGCTGCGAGAGCAAGTGCGTCGTTGTCGTTGGCACTTATGAGTTTTGAGCCTTGAACGGGTTACTCAGCCCGGATGAAAACAACGCTTTTCAACACACGTCGATCCTAGTTCGGCCCCGTCAACACCCCTGCGACAACAGGGTAGCCCTCATGCGAGAGCGGGTGATGGTGGAGCCGCCGGGTACCGCCCCCGGGTCCGCTGCATCTATTGCACGCTGCAATTTATCATCATATCCGGCCTAAGCCGGCAGGTGCTCATATAGAGCCTTGATCCTGAATGTGAAGTGACCGCGTGAAGACGTAGGCTCAAGCCTTCTGCCGGCGCAGTTCGGCAAGGATTTCCTGGAGCGTCTCGAGCTGCGGATCCGCCGGCGCGGCGACTTCCGCGGCCGCCTTGGCCTCCTCGTGCTCCTTCTTCGCGGCATCGACCATCTTGTTGATCGAGCGCACCAGCAGGAACAGCACCATGGCGATGATGAGGAAATTGACGACCTGGGTGACGAACTCGCCATAACCGAGCATGGGGACGCCCGCCGACTTGAGCGCGGCGTAGTCGGTCAGGCTGCCGGTGTAGTCGGCAGGAACCTCGCCCAGCCGGAAGAAATACTTCGAGAAGTCGATGCTGCCGAACGCCCAGCCGATCACCGGCATGATGAGGTTCTCGTTCAGCGAGGTGACGATCTTTCCGAACGCCGCGCCGATCATGACACCGACCGCGAGGTCGAGCACGTTGCCGCGGGCGATGAACTTCTTGAATTCGTCGAGCAATGCCATTCGTTTGGGCTCCTTGGACGGCGAGTGGGAGGGTTAGGAATGAGGCGTTTTACACACTCGAACTTCGTCCTCAAACGATTGTTAACCTTCTCCGTTTTCCCGAGGCCCCAATACCTGCGCTTGATCCGTCATGGGGCATCGCTATCTATCGCCCATGGAAGCCGCCGGCAGCGCCGGCGTCCAGTGGAGGAACGAAGCCGATGACGCTCATCAAAGCCGCCCGCAAGGGTCGCACGGTACTGGCCCTCGCCGCGGCCCTGTCGCTGGCCGCATGCGGTTTCAACTCGGTGCCGACCAAGCAGGAAGCCGCCAAGGCCAAGTGGGCCGACGTCGAGGCTGCCTTCCAGGAGCGCGCCAACCTCGTCCCCAACCTCGCCGCCGTTGCCAAGGGCGCGGCCGATCAGGAGAAGGGCATCCTCGTCGGGGTTACCGAAGCGCGCGCCCGGGCCACTTCGATCCAGATTTCGGGCGACGATCTGAACGATCCCGCCAAGATGGAGCAGTTCCAGGCCGCTCAGGCGAACCTGGGCGCCAACATCGGCCGCCTGCTCGCCAACGTCGAGGCCTATCCGGACATCAAGTCCAACGCCAACTACCAGATGCTGCAGACCCAGCTCGAGGGTCAGGAAAACCGCATCCGCATCACCATCCGCGACTACAACGCCGCGGTGCAGGACTACAACACCGAGGTACGCACCTTCCCCTCGATGATCGGCGCGCGCCTGCGCGGCGCTGAGACGCTGGTGCCGTACAAGTCGGTCACGCCCGGCGCCGAGAAGGCCCCGGACCTCCAGGGCAAGCTCTGATCCCGTGACCCAACTCCGGGCCGTCCTGACGGCCACGATCCTGGCCCTGTGCGCCCTGCTTGCAGGGCCGCAGGCCTGGGCTCAGGGCAGCTCTACCCTCCAGTTTCCCAAGCTGACCGGCCGCGTCGTCGATGCGGCGAACATCATCCCGGACGCTGAGGAAGCGCGCCTCACGCAGAAGCTGGAGGCGCTTGAAAAGCAGTCGCGCCGCCAGCTGGTCGTCGCGACCGTGCCCAGCCTGGGCGGCTACGAGATTTCCGACTACGGCTACCAGCTCGGCCGTTCGTGGGGCATCGGCCAGAAGGACGCCAACAACGGCACGATCCTGCTGGTCGCCCCCAATGAGCGCAAGGTGCGCATCGAGGTCGGCTACGGCCTCGAGCCGATCCTGACGGACGGCATGAGCTTCCTCATCATCAACGGCCAGATCCTGCCGCGCTTCAAGGCGGGCGATTATCCCGGCGGCATCGAGGCCGGCACCGACGCGATCGTCAAGCAGCTCACCCTGCCCCCCGACGAAGCGCAGAAGATCGCCGCTCAAGCGGACAGGCAGCGCGCGGATGGCGGCGACGACATATCGCTGGGCACGGTGATCTTCATCCTCGTGATCATTTTCTTCTTCGTCCTCCCCATCCTGCGATCCGTCGCGGGCGGCGGACGTGGCCGCCGCAGCGGCTTCGGCGGTCCGATCATCTGGATGCCCGGCATGTTCGGCGGTGACGACGACGACCATCACGGCGGCGGCTGGGGTGGCGGCGGAGGCTTCGGCGGCGGTGGTGGATTTTCCGGCGGCGGCGGCAGCTTCGGCGGCGGCGGCGCGAGCGGGAGCTGGTAGGTCATGGCAAGTCCCAGATATCTTTCCGAGGCCGACCACCAGCGGATCAGCGCCGCGGTGGGCGAGGCCGAAATGCTCAGTTCGGGCGAGATCGTCACGATTCTCGCCGACCGATCGGACGGCTATACGGACGTCGCGCTGGCATGGTCCGCGCTCGTCGCCTTCCTCGCGCTCGGCGCCCTGGCGATCGCGCCCGACTTCTACATGAGCCTCTACGACAGGCTCATCGCCGACTGGGGGCACGAGTGGACCCCGCGCATGATCCTATCGCTGGCGCTGGGCGTGGCCGCGCTCAAGTTTGCAGGGGTGATGCTGCTGCAGCTGTGGCAGCCGCTGAAGTTCTTCCTGATCCCCGCGCCAATCCGCACCATGCGCGTGCATGACCGCGCCCTGCGGGCCTTCCGCATCGGCGCCGAGCAGCGCACCACCGGGCGCACCGGCATCCTCATCTACCTCTCCATGCGCGAGCACCGGGCGGAGATTGTCGCCGACCAGGCCATCGCCACCAAGGTCGAGCCAGGCGTCTGGGCCGATGCCATGAACGCCATGCTCGCCGAACTGCGCGAAGGCCGCACGGCAGACGCGATGATCGCCGCCGTCGCCAAGGTCGGCGCCGTGCTCACCACCCACGTCCCCAGGCTCGAGGGCGACGTCAACGAACTCCCCGACAGGCTGATCGAAGTATGAACCCCGCAGATACCCGTCCCCTTTCCGATCACTTCGATTCCGACAAGCCGGTCGAGGTCATGTGGGAGGGGCGCTTCATCACCACCAAGCGCCAGGGGCGCTGGGAATACGTCAGCCGCGCGCGCGGCATCCGCGCGGCGGTGATCCTCGCCATCGACTCCGAAGACCATGTCATCCTCGTCGATCAGTACCGCGTGCCGCTGGGCAAGCGCTGCATAGAACTGCCTGCCGGGCTGGTCGGCGACCACGACGACAACGCCGATGAAGACACCGCCCTCGCCGCCGCGCGCGAGCTCGAGGAGGAAACCGGCTACCGCGCCGGCACCATGGAAATGGTCGGCGAGTTCCACTCCTCGCCCGGCATGGTGAGCGAGAGCTTCACCCTGTTCCGCGCCAGCGACCTGGTGAAGGTCGGCGAAGGCGGCGGCGTCGACAGCGAAGACATCATCGTCCTGCGCGTGCCGCTCGCCGAAATCGAGAAGCACGTCAGCGACTGGCGCGAGGCAGGCCATGCCATCGACGTCAGGCTCCTCACGCTGCTGGGTCCCAGGCTCCTGGACTGAAATGCGAACCCGCCCCGGCACCTGCCAACGCAAGGCGCGCTATTCGAGCGAGGCCGCCGCGCTGGAAGTCGCCGCTCGGGCGTCCTTTCCGTTGCGCCCGTATCGCTGCGGGCTATGCCGGCAATTCCACCTGACCAGCCGCACCAAGGGCATGAAAGTGCCGCTGTTCGAGCGGGAGCAGCGCGCCGTGAAATCCTCCCCGTCGCGCAGCGACAGGGAGGATCTGTCAGGTCAAAGCGTGGTGAAGATCGCGCCGAAGTCCTTGCCGCCGTTGCCGGCCTCGACGAAGGCCTCGTAGATCTTGGTCGCATGCTCGCCCAGCGGCACGGTCGCGGCGGCAGTCCCTGCCCCGGCCATGGCGAGACGCAGGTCCTTCAGCATGAGCGCCGAGGCGAAGCCGCCTGCGTAGCCGTTGTCGGCCGGGCTGGCGGCACCGATGCCGGGCGCCGGGGTGTAGTCGTTGAGCGACCAGCAGTAGCCGGTCGACTTGGAGCTGATCTCGTAGAACTTCTGCGGATCGAGCCCGGCCTTTTCCGCCAGCGCCAGCGCCTCGCAAGTGCCGATCATGTGGATCGCCAGCAGCATGTTGTTGCACATCTTGGCAACCTGTCCCGCACCGATCTCGCCCGCGTGGATCACGGCCTTGGCCATCGGATCGAGCACCGCCTGCGCCTTGCCGAACGCTGCCTCGCTGCCGCCGACCATGAACGTCAGCGTTCCGCCGTTGGCAGCCGCGATGCCGCCCGAAACCGGCGCATCGACCATCTCGTAGCCCGCCGCCTCGGCCAGCCCGGCGACTTCGCGCGCGGTTTCGAGGTCGATCGTCGAGCAGTCGAGGAACAGCGCGCCTGCCGGTGCCTTGCCGATCACGTCGGCGGTGTAGACCGCCTTCACGATGCCGCCGTTCGGCAACATCGTGACGACCGCATCCACGCCCGCGACCGCCTCGGGAACCGCCGTGAAGGTCGCGCAGCCGCTTTCGCCCGCCTTGGCCAGCGCTTCCGGCGAAAGGTCGAAGGCCCGGACCTCGTGCCCCGCCTTGACGAGGTTCGCGGCCATGCCGCCGCCCATGTTGCCAAGGCCGATGAATGCGATCTTCATGTCAGTCTCCCGATGGGATTTTGTCGTCGACGCAGGCTTTAGCGGCGCAGTACGGGCGAGGCAGCCAGCCAAAAGGCCAGCCGCGCCGTTACGCTTACTTGCCCTTCCAGGCGCCGGGCCGCTTTTCGACGAAGGCGGCCATGCCCTCCGCCTTGTCCTCGGTGGCGGTGAGGACCTGGAACATGCGGCGCTCCATGACGAGGCCGGTGTCGAGCGTGGTCTCGAAGGCGATGTTGACCATCTCCTTGTTCATCATCGCGGCGAGCGGCGGCATGCCGGCGATCGTCGTCGCCGACTTGAGCGCCACGTCGAGCAGCTGGTCGGCCGGCACGACCTGGCTGACGAGGCCCGAACGCTCGGCCTCGGCGGCGTCCATCATGCGGCCGGTGAGGCACATGTCCATGGCCTTCGACTTGCCGACGGCGCGGGTCAGGCGCTGCGATCCGCCCATGCCCGGCGCAACGCCGAGCTTGACCTCGGGCTGGCCGAACTTCGCCGTTTCCGAGGCGATGATGAAGTCCGCCATCATCGCCAGTTCGCAGCCGCCGCCCAGCGCGAAGCCGTTGACGGCCGCGATCCAGGGTTTGCGGGTGGTCTTGACGATCTGCGCGGTCCAGCCGGCGAAGAAGTCCTCCGAATAGAACTCCGCGCTCGGCTTGTCGGACATTTCCTTGATGTCGGCGCCGGCCGCGAAGGCCTTCTCGCCCGAGCCGGTGAGCACGGCGCAGCCCTGCGACTTGTCGGCCTCGAAGGCGGCGAACGCCTGGATCAGCTCGGCCAGCACCGCCGAGTTCAGCGCGTTGAGCGCCTGCGGGCGGTTGAGCGTGATGAGCGTGACGCCGCCCTTCTGTTCGACCAGGATCGTTTCGTAAGTGCTCATAGCGGCTTCCATTCCTCTTCGTGGGGGAGCGGGGCGAAGATCGCCTCCAGCATCTCTTCGGTCACGCCTTCGGGGGCGGCAGGGTGCCACCTGGGCGCATGGTCCTTGTCGACGATCACCGCGCGCACGCCCTCTGCGAAGTCGGGGAGCACCAGCACGCGCCCGCCGATGCGGTATTCCATCGCCATGTTCTGCGCGAAAGTTTCCAGCGCCAGCGACTCCTCGAGTTGGCGTAGCGACACCTTGCAGGCCTGCGGGCTCTTGGTGCGCAGCGTCGCCAGTTCCTTGGCCGCCCACTCGCTGTCATCGCTCTCGAGCGAGGCCAGCACCTGTTCCAGCGTGTCGAACGCGAAATGCTTGCGGATCGCGCCGGCGTGATCGGCGATTTTGGCCTCGGGAGGCTTCACCGCGAGCGCGGCGAGAACGCCGCCGATCTCGTGCCCGGCCGCGATGCGCGCCTTGGCCTCGGGCAATGCCTCGGCCGGCAGATAGTGGGTGGCGAGGCCCGCCCAGAGGCATTCCGCCCCGTCGAGCCGAGCGCCCGTGAGCGCGAGGAACTGGCCCACCCGTCCGTCGAGGCGCGAGAGATACCAGCCGCCGCCAACGTCCGGGAAGAGGCCGATGCCGGTCTCGGGCATGGCGAAGCGGGTGTTCTCGGTGGTGACGCGGAAGCGCGCAGGCTGCGAGATGCCGACGCCGCCGCCCATGGTGATGCCGTCCATGAACGCGACCACCGGCTTGTCGTAAGTAAAAAGCTGGTGGTTGAGGCGGTATTCCTCGAAGAAGAACCGGCGCCCGGCCTCGCCGCCGTCGGTCAGGGCGGACTGGCGGAGCAGGTTGATGTCGCCGCCCGAACAGAATCCCCGGCCCTCGGCATGCTCGATGGCGATCGCCTTGACGGCAGGATCGCCCGCCCACTCGGCCAGTTGCGTGCTCATCGCTTCGCACATTGCCAGCGTCAGCGCATGGATCGCCTTGGGCCGGTTGAGCGAGACGACGCCAAGGGCGCCCTCGCGCCGGAACAGCACTTCGTCGGTCATGAGTGCCCCCTTACTTGGTGAGGTCGCGGCCGATGATCATGCGCATGACCTCGTTGGTGCCCTCGAGGATGCGATGGACGCGAAGGTCGCGCCAGAAACGCTCGATCGGGTAGTCCTTGAGATAGCCGTAGCCGCCGAAGATCTGGAGCGCGCGGTCGACCACCGAGGAGCCGGTATCGCTGGCGAGCAGCTTGGCCATGGCGGCAAAACGGGTCTTGTCGGGCGACTTGGCGGTGACTTTGGCGGCGGCCATGTAGAGGAGCGCGCGGGCGGCTTCCAACTCGGTCGCCATTTCGGCGAGGCGGAACTGGGTGTTCTGGAAATCGGCGATCGGCTGGTCGAACTGCTTGCGGTCCTTGGCGTACTGGACCGCCTCGTCGAGGCAGCGCTGCGCGCCGCCGAGCGAGCAGGCGCCGATGTTGATGCGGCCGCCGTCGAGGCCCGCCATCGCGAACTTGAAACCGTCACCCTCCGCGCCGACGCGGTTCTCGGCCGGTATCCGGCAGTCCTCGAAGATCACCTGCGCGGTGGGGGAGGAGTTCCAGCCCAGCTTCTTCTCGGGCGCACCGAAGCTCAGGCCCGGCGTGCCCTTGTCGACCACGAAGCACGAGATGCCGCGAGACTTGTGCTCGCCGGTGCGGGCCATGACGATGTAGACGTCGTTGTAGCCGCCGCCCGAGATGAACTGCTTGGTGCCGTTGAGGACGTAGTGGTCGCCGTCCAGCCGCGCCGTCGTCTTGAGCGCCGCCGCGTCGGAGCCCGAGCCCGGCTCGGTGAGGCAGTAGGAGACGATCTTTTCCATCGTCACCAGGTCGGGCAGGTAGCGGTCCTTCAGCTGCTGGTCGCCGAAGGTGTCGATCATCCACGCGCCCATGTTGTGGATCGAGATATAGGCGCTGGTTGCCGGACAGCCGTAGGACATGGCCTCCATGATGAGCGCCGCGTCGAGCCGGCCGAGGCCGATGCCGCCGCTTTCCTCCGACACGTAGATCGCACCGAACCCAAGCTCTCCGGCCGCCTTCCACACGTCGACGGGGTAGTGGTGCTTCTCGTCCCACTCCGCCGCGAACGGCGTGATCCTGTCGGCGGTGAACTTGCGCGCCGTGTCCTGGACGGCAAGCTGGTCTTCGGTCAGCCCAAACTGTTCGGTCATCTTCGCCCCTGTGTGGTCAACCTGCCGTGACGGTTCACGTGCAGCGGGTATACTTGAGCGGTCCGGGCATGGCGTCCGGGCCGTAATCGCGGCGGATCAGCGTCTTGCCGTCGTCCTGTACGTCGAGCACGACGTCCTGGCTCCAGCTCTGGCCTTCGCCGGTATAGGCGAAAGTGGCGCGGATGCGGCTCTCGCCCGCCTCCTTGATGGTGCCCAGCTTCGCCACCGATTCGTAGAACTTGAGCTGGTCCGCCGACACCTCGAGCAAGCCCTTGGCATCGCCCTTGGTGCTCGTGCAGTCCGCCGCGACAAGGCCCCAGCGGCCGCGCACGACCTCCGGGATCTCGTCGAGCGACGCGGCCGTGGTGGGCGACGCCTCAGGCACTTCGCTGGCCGAACCCGCGTCTTCCTGGAACACTTCCTCGGTTTCAGTAGGCAGGGCCTGCGTTGCCGTGGCGTCGGGCCCCTTGGAACAGGCGCCCAGCGCCAGCGCGGCGGTTGCGACTAAAAGGGGAAGCGTGCGGGTCATCGGTCGTCTCCATTCACGGCACCGGATAAAGGTGAGTGAAACGCACACCCACCCCTCCCGGTTGCCGCGAGAAGGTCAGCCGACCAGCTCGATGATGTCCTTGCCGAACAGCTGCTCGTCCGACGGGATGACCTTGTGCGTGGCCAGCGGCTTCGACACCCAGGTCTCGTTGACGAGGTCGCGCCAGGTGACGTTGTTGTTGGTGGCGTTACCGCCCCACGAACCGCAGCCCAGCGAGAAGGTCTGGCGCATGCCGTTCCACAGGTTGCCCGAGTTCGAGGCCGACTGCGGCTGGTTGACCATCACGCGGCTGGTCTTGGTGCCCATCGCCAGCTTCATGATGTTGTCGTCGCTGGTCGAGTAGATGCCGGCCGAGTGGCCCTGGCCCTGGTAGCCCTGGATGGCGTTGGTGAGCCGTACGGCGTCGTCGATGTCCTTGGCACGGTAGAGCGCCATGGTCACCGTCATCTTCTCGCCCGAGAACTTGTGGTCGGGGCCGTAGCCGGTTTCCGGCACGATGAAGAACGCGGTGCCCTCGGGGATCGCGAAACCGGCATAGTCGGCGATGAACTGCGCCGACTGGGCGACGACCTTGGCGTTGATGTGCTCGCCGTCTTCCCAGATCGCGTTCTGCAGCTTGGTCTTGTTCTCGCCCTCGATCACGAAGCCGCCCTTGCCCTTCAGCTTCTCGAGCATGGTGTCGTAGATCGCGTCGAGCAGGACGACCGAGTTGTCCGACGAGCACGAGGCCGCGTAGTCGAGCGTCTTGGAGATCAGGATCTTGGCGGCGGCATCGTCGAGGTCGGCGGTGTCGTCCACCGTGATTACGGCGTTGCCCACGCCCACGCCCAGCGCCGGGGTGCCCGACGAGTAGGCAGCCTTGACCATCGGCGTGCCGCCGGTGGCGAGGATGCGGTCGCACTGCTTCATGACTTCGTTGGTCTTCTCGACCGAGGGCTGCTCGATCGGGATCACGAGGTCGGCGGGCGCGCCCATCTTCACCAGAGCGTCGCGCATCAGGTTGCAGATCTTGGCGTTGACGAACTTGGCGCGCGGGTGCGGGCAGATGATGATCGAGTTGCGACCCTTGACCGCGCTGATCGCCTTGATGACCGGGGTCGCCTCGGGGTTGGTCGAGGGCGAGAGCGCGCCGATGACGCCCACCGGCTTGGCGATCTTCACCAGGTTGCGCTCGTGGTCTTCCTCGATCACGCCCACCGACTTGTCGTCGATGATGTCCATCAGCGTGGCGCGCGTCTTCACCGAGATCTTCTTGAACTTGCCCTCGTAGTTACCGAGCTGCGTTTCCTCGACAGTCTCGCGGGCGATTTCCTCGTCCATGCCGGGCTTGCAGACGGCGTAGACCATGCCGCGGATCCAGGTATCGACCTGTTCCTGCGTGGCGTTCTCGATCTGCGCCTGCGCGGCGCGCGAACGGGCGACGATATCGGCGACCTCGGCAGCGACGGGAGTCTCGGCAATGAGTTCAGCAGTAGCCATTGTGCATCTTCCCTTAGAGTTTGCGCGCAGGTGTCCGGCCGAACCGGCCCCGCTGTCAGGCAGGCATCCGGATCGTCCTTTTCATGACGTGCCCACGTTGGACAGGTCAGCGTTAGGCGATCCGTTACAGGTTCGTCCCCTGCACTTTTGATCGGGCAGAGGCAAGTTTTTTAAGCGCGCGATTAAATTGCACTAGTTGCAAAAACATCAAGTCGAAACGCTTCCGGCGCAATGATCGAAGGCCGGTGATCGGTCACGAATAGCCGTGCCCTCTTGCCCGGCACAGGGCTAACGGGCACTAGAGCTAGGCAATATCGCGATGGCGTGTTCGTTCGGATATGCTACAAATGTTTCGATACTGCGAAACCGTAATGCAGCAAGAATGAGGTGTGAACGCGTGAGCGAGACGACGATCGATCCGGCAGCCTTCCGCAAGGTCCTCGGCAGCTACCCCACCGGCGTCTGCGTGATTACCGCCCTCGATGAGGGGCGCCCGGCCGGCATGGTCGTGGGCAGCTTCACTTCCGTTTCACTCGATCCGCCGCTGGTGGGCTTCTTCCCGGACAAGTCGTCGTCGTCTTGGCCACTCATCGAGAAGGCCGGGCACTTCTGCGTCAACGTCATGGCCAGCGACCAGGGCGACGTCTGCCGCGCCGTCACCGCCAAGGGCGAGGCGAAGTTCGTCGGCGTCAACTACGTGATCTCGGACCACGGCCTGCCGGTCATCGCCGACTCGATCGCGGCGATCGAATGCAAGCTCTACTCCGTCACCGAGGCGGGCGATCACTGGTTCGTGCTGGGCCAGGTCCTGCGGATGGAAACCGTCCGAGAGGACGATCCGATGCTCTTCCACCGCGGCCGCTACGGCAGCTTCGCGGAGAAGATGTAAGCGTTCATCGCAGCGGCGGTTTGACTCTCCCGGCAAGGATACTGTTCAGGTGTTCAGCATCATTGCCCTGGGAGAGTAAAATCGCATGACACGTTCGCTTGAAGGCAAGGTCGCCGTCATCACCGGTGCGGGTTCGGGCATCGGCCGCGGCGTCGCGCTGCGGCTGGCCGAGGACAAGGCCGCCATCGCGGTCTGGGACCTCAACCCCGAGGGCGCTGCCGAAACCGTGAAGCAGATCGAAGCGGCGGGCGGCAAGGCCCTCGCCGTGGTCGTCGATTGCTCGGACAAGGCCGCGATCAAGGCCGCCGCCGACGAGACCCGCGCCAAGTTCGGCCCGATCACCATCCTCGTGAACAACGCCGGCATCGCCCCGTTCACGCCGTTCATGGATATCGAGGACGACGAGTTCGACAAGGTCATCCGCATCAACCTGAAGGGCCCCTGGCTGGTCACCAAGGAACTGGTGCCCGACATGCTGGCCGCCAAGTGGGGCCGGATCATCAACATCACTTCCTCGTCCACGCAGTCGGGCTCGTTCTCGCAGACCCACTACGTCGCCTCGAAGGGCGGACTGCTCGGCCTGACCAAGGCGCTGGCGCTGGAACTGGGCAAGACCGGCATCACCGCCAATATGATTCCGCCGGGCTCGATCGACACCCCGATGCTGCGCGGCGCGCCGATCGACGCCGAAGCCTACGGCGCCTCGCTCCCGGTCGGCCGCCTCGGCCAGGTCGCGGACATCGCGGCGGCGGCGGCGTTCCTCGCTTCCGAGGAAGCCAGCTACATGACCGGCCAGACGATCAGCACCAATGGCGGCCGCTACATGGGTTCGGCCTAATACCCGACACGAATGCTGCGCGCCGCCCTTGCAGCATACGGGGCACGCGCTAGCTTGGGGTGGCCATGGCCACCCCTTTTCGTATCAGCATCGCAGACGCGCAGATTGTCGGTGAACGCCGCGAGGGAGCGTCCGCCCACCTCCCGCTCGTGCTGGTTCACGGCTTCGGCGGATCGCGGCATGACTGGGCGCCGTTGCTGGACGCACTTCCCCCCGAGCGCGCCATGATAGCCTACGACCAGCGCGGTTTCGGCGACTCGCAGGCGGCCGAAGGCGTGTCCTTCTCGCACGCCGGCGACCTGCTGGCGCTGCTCGACTCGCTGGGGATCGACCGCGCCGACCTCTGCGGAATGTCGCTGGGCGGCGCGACGGTCCTGAACTTTGCGCTGAACCACCCGCAGCGTGTCCGCCGACTGGTGCTGGTCAGCCCATTGATGGTCGGCTGGTCCTGGACGACGGAGTGGATCGACCGCTGGAAAGCTATCGGCCGGGCCGCGCGCAGCGGCGACATGGCTAGGGCTCGTGACCTGTGGTGGCATCATCCATTGTTCGACCCCGTGCGCGAGAATCTGGCAGGCCAGACCCTGCGCGCCTCCATCGCGGCCTACCACGGCCGCCAGTGGGTGCAGGACGACCAGCGCCCCGCCCTCCCCGACATAGACCGTCTCGGCCAGCTCTCTGTGCCCACGTTGCTGCTCACCGGGGCACGCGACACCGAGGACTTCCGCCTCATAGCCGACGTGATCGCCGCCATGGGGCAACAGGTAACCCGCATCGACCATGCCGCCGCCGGCCACATGCTGAACCTCGAAATCCCCGGCACGATCGCCGGGGAAATCGAGCACTTCCTCAGTACTTGAAGCTGATCTCCAGCCCGTAAGTGCGCGGCTCGCCCACGGCGGCGGCGTTATGACCGAGCGCTGCGGCCAGCGTCATACCGCCAACGAAATAGGCCTCGTCGGTCAGGTTCTTGGCGAAAAGCGCCGCCGAGAAGTTCGAACCGGCGATGTCGGCCCAGTCCAGCCGCGCGTGGAGTAGCGTGTAGCCCGGCAGGCGCGTGCCCGGCCCGATCGAATCGGCGGTGTTCGAGAAGTACTGCGCGGTCTGCCCATAGACCTCGCCGCGCAGCGACACCTCGCCCATGTCCTCGCCCACCGGCAGCGATACCTGCGCGAAGGCTGTGCCGGAGAACTTGGGCGTGTCCCCCACCGGCGCGTAGGAATAGGGATTGCCGAAGAGCGTGATGTTCCCGTCGGTGAACTTCGCATTGGTATAGGCGCCCGAACCTCCGAGTTCGAGCCAATCGGTCGGCCGGATCGAGCCCTGCGCCTCGAAGCCCCAGATGCGGCTGGACGGCACGTTGGCGGTCACCGCGATCGAGGCGAGCCCGCCCGGGCCGTCCGGATCGGGGAACTCGACGCGCTGCACGTCCTGGATCCACTGCACGAACACGGCGGTGGCGAAGTTCGCGGGCCGTCCGAAGGCGAGGCCGGAGAACTTCACGCCGCCCTCGATGTCCTGCGTGTGCTCGGAATCGAACAGGTTGCCGCCATCGGTCGCGGTAGCGTTGACCGGCGGCGCCGCGCCGTTGAAGCCGCCGGAACGGAAGCTGCCGCGTGTCTTCAGGTAGGCGAACCAGTCCGGGCTCACCTTGTATTCTAGGCCGACTTCCCACGAGGGATCGGAGAAGGTCTTCTTCTGTTCGGGCGCGCCGAAGGTGTAGGTGGCGTCGGGCAGCTGCTCGATCTTCACCCGTTCCCACGTGTAGCGCAGGCCGCCGGTCACCTTGAGGTCCGGGACCACCTCGTAGGACAACTGGCCGTAGAGCGCGTCGGTGCTGTTGCGCAGGCGGAAATTGTTGGTGACGTAGTTCGGCGCGAGCACCGGCGAGACGTCGAAGTAGGTCTGGGGCCAGAGCGTGTCGCTGCGCTGGCGCTGCATGTAGTAACCGAAGATGTAGTCGAGCTTGCCGCCCATCGCCTGGCCGACGACCTGCAGTTCCTCCGAAACCGAGCGGACCTTGAGCTGGTTGCCGTACTGGTCGGCTGCGGCGTTGGCGGTCAGGATGGTGACGAAGGGCGCACCGAGCTGGGGCTGCTCGGACCGGGTTTTCGAATCCTCGTACCCGAAAATGTTGCGCAGTGTGGCGGAGCCGCTGAGTTCCACCTCGGTGGTGTTGCTGACGAACCAGTCCTTGCCGTGGTGGCTGGCGCCGCCCGGATGGCGCGTCTTGTAGGGGCCGATGCGCTTCTGCTCGTCGACATAGGCAATTAGGCCAGGCGCATAGGCATCGGGATGGGCGGCGAGATAGGCGTCCCAGGCTCCCGGCCCGGCAACGCTGTCGAACGTCGGCCCGAACAGCAGCCCGGCCCCGCAGGTCAGCGCGAAGCCGTTGTTGGTGTCGCCACAGCCGTAGACGCTGTAGGTGTACGAGGCGCCGGTGTTGGTGCCGCCGGCCTTGGAGTACTGCACCATGGTGGTGTTGCTGATGCTCTCGGTCGGCTTGATCGTCAGCGTGACGCGGCCGCTGTCGCGCTTCACGTCGCCGAGGCGCTCGTCGTTCAGCAGGTTGCGGATGTAGCCGTCCTTGCGCACCACGTCGAAGGCGCCGCGCAGCAGCACCTTGTCCTCGACCAGCGGCACGTTGAGCATGCCCTCCACCTCCCGCAGGTCGTAGTTGCCGATGCGCCCGCGCACGAGGGCTTCGATCTTGTCACTGGGCTTGGCCGAGTTGTAGAGCACTGCGCCGCCGGTGGCATTGCGGCCGAACAGGGTGCCCTGCGGGCCTTTCAGGACCTGCACGTTCTCGAGGTCGTAGAACGAATTGGCGCCGTTGATCGCCATCGGCACTTCGTTGAGGTAGGCAATCACCGCCGAGGGCGAGCCCGAGAAGGTGTCCGCCGTCTGCCCGCGGATCGAGTAGGTGAGCGAGTTGTTGCCCTGCGTCTGGCGGATCGTCAGACCCGGCGCGACAAGCTGGAGGTCGGCGTCGGTGTGCACACCGCGCTGGACGAGGTCGTCGCTGCTCAGCGCGGTGATCGCGGCGGGCACGGTGGACAATGTCTCGTCGCGGCGACGCGCGGTGACGACGATATCGCCCTCATTAACCTGCATCGCCGGCGTGCCTGCCGACTGCGCGAACGCCACGCCGGCAGGTGAAAGCATGGTGCCGGCCGCCAGCGCGGCCGTGAACAAAGGCCTCATCATCCCTCTCCTCAATGGTCCGCCCCGTTTGTTCGGGGTCGTCGTCGTGTCAGGCTTCGGCGTCCTGAACCGCCATGGCGTCGGCGCGGGCGGCGAGGATGTCCTGCAGGTGGTTGACCGGGTCGCCCACGGTCACGCCGCCCTCGACCGGGAGCACCGCGCCCGTCATGTGCCGCGACCGGTCGCTGGCGAGGAACAGCGCCACTTGCGCCACGTCCTCGGGCTCGCCGCGCCGCTTGATCAGCTGGTTCGAGAGGTAGACCGCGTTGACCCCCTCCTCGATCCGCGCCGCCAGCGCCGCGTCGGCGCCCGTCTGCCCGAACGAGGACAGTTCGGTGCGGACGTGGCCCGGCACGATGCAGTTCACGCGGATCCCGTGCTGCGCGAGGTCGATCGCGGACGACTTGCTGAACTGGATCAGCGCCGCCTTCGACGCGCGGTAAGTCATCATGCCTATGCCCGCCAAGGTGCCTGCGATCGAGGCATTGTTGAGGATCACGCCGCCCATCCCGCGCGCCTTCATGATGCGAGCGGCATTGCGGGTGCCGAGCATCGGCCCGAGCACGTTGACGCGCATCACCCGGTCGAAATCGTCGAGTTCGTCATCGACGAAGCTGGCGTAGGGCTTGGTGGAGATGCCCGCATTGTTGAACATCACGTCGAGCCCGCCGAAGCGCGTCACGGCCGTGTCGACGAGCGCCTGCATGGCCGCCGGTTCGCTGACGTCGGTGTGCTGGTAGACCACGCTATCGCCCAGCGATTTCGCGAGCGCCTCGCCGGCCGCATCGGCGACATCGGCGATGACCACCTTGGCGCCCTCTGCGGCGAACAGTTCGACCGTCGCGCGGCCGATGCCGCTCGCTCCGCCGGTGATCACCGCGACCTTGCCGGCCAGTTCCTTGCTCAAATCACTCTCCCCCGATCTTCTCGACTCTATTTGCTCCGGCTCACCGCTTTTCGAACGTGATCGGGAGCGATTCGATCGTGCGTGTCGCGACCGTCGGCGTGTAGCGGATCTCGCTTCCCGGGATCGCGAGCTTCATGTTCTTCATCTGCCGCGAGATTTCCCGCGCGGCGACCTTCACTTCCATGCGTGCGAGCGCGAGGCCGACGCAGCGGTGCGGACCGCCTCCGAAGGCGACGTGGCGGCCCAGGTTCTGGCGCGTGATGTCGAACTTGCGAGGCTCGGGGAACACGGTCTCGTCGTCGTTGCCGGAGCCGTAGACCAGCAGCATGTGCGCATGGGCCGGGATCGTGGTGCCGTTCACCGTCACTTCGCGCGTGGTCATGCGCGAGAGGGCGCGGACAGGCGGTTCATTGCGCAGATGCTCCTCGATGAAGCGGTTCAGCTGGCGCTCGTCATCGACGACGCTTTCCAGCAGTTCGGCCATGCCCGGCCTGGTGGTCAGGACGTAGAACAGGTTGCCGATCGCGGTCGCCGTGGTGTCGTTGCCGGCGATCAGGGTCGCGCGGACCAGCGAGACCGCTTCCTCGAAGGTCAGCTTCTCCTTGGTGCCGTCGGCGTTGGTGACCTCGGCATGGACGAGATCGGAGATCATGTCCTCGCTCGGACTTTCCTCGCAGGCCTTCATCTTGGCGATGAGGTACTGCTGGAGTTCGGCAATCAGCGCGGCGTTCTGCAACATGGTCTCGCGGCTCTGCATCGCGCCGATCTGCGCGGTGACGGCGACCGACCAGCGGGAGATCTTGTCCTCCATGCCATGATCGAGGCCGAGTTGCTCGACGATCACGCGGATGGTGACGGGGATCGCGATGTCCTTCACCGCGTCGCACTTGCCGTTTCCTTTGGCGATGACCTCGGCGATGACGCCGCGCACGACCTCGGTGATGCGCGGTTCAAGCTCCTTGACGCGGTGCGCGGTGAAGGCCTGTTCCATCAGTTTGCGGATGCGCGTGTGGTAGGGCGGGTCCGACATGATCGCATCGGGAAAATAGCCGCCGCCATGCTCGCGCAGGTACGCCTCGAACTCGTCGCGCATGCCGCGCGCCTGCTGTTCGGAATAGCCGTGCTGGACCGAGAAGGTCACCGGATCAGACTGCACGGCGGAAATGTCCTCGTGCCGCGTCACCAGCCACGAGCCCAGCCGAGCGTCGTAATGGATCGGATCGCCGTGGCGCATCGCGGTGTAGTATTCGTGCGGCCGCGCCTGGATCGTGGTATCGGCGAGCGAGCCCTGTTCGAGCAGGCCCTCCTGCTCGGGGGTCAGGTCCAGCCGCTCGGAAGTGCGGTCCTGCGAAATCTGCGTTGCCATGGCTTTCCCGTCATCCTGCTCGCCGGGCCGCACAGCGGGCGGCCGTTATCATGGGGAGGTTATGAACGCCCGGTCGCTACCCCGCCATGTCCGCCCTCGAACCCGCGCTTGCCCCCACCTGCAAAGCGCATTTCAATAAGACGAGGCTGGCGCCACCGTGACTTCGAGCCCGTCCAGCTCGGGGACCATGCGGATCTGGCAGCCGAGGCGCGAATTGTCCTTCATGACGTCGGCGACCATGTCGAGCATGGCGAACTCTATCTCGTCGGGCTCGCCGACCTTCTCCATCCAGTTGTCATCGACATAGACATGGCAGGTCGCGCAGGCGCAGCCGCCGCCGCAATCGCCCATGATCCCCGAGACGCCGTTCTGGCGCCCCAGTTCCATCAGGCTGATACCTTCCTCCACGTCATCAAAGGTGTGCGTATCGCCGTCCACGTCGATCATGGTGACTTTCAGGTTGCCCATTGTGCGCGTCATCCTCTCGATTCCATTCGCCCTTGCGAACGGACTTTCGCTATTTCCTAATGACCATCATCCATGCCTCAGCAAAGGACCGTTTGCAAAGGGCCTGCCGTGCGCCGGCGCTTGACTGACCGGGAAGCGGAGGCCTGCGCACGCCGTCAGGGGAAACCGCCTCTGCAGGGCCAGTCATTTGCCGAAGGGGGCCGCGGGCCTAGTCTCGAAGACAGCAATCGAGGGCCGGGCAAGCGGCTCTGAGGAGAGGAAACGTGGGCCGTACAGTGATCCGCAGCGCGCAGCTGTTCACCGCCACCGGCGCGGATACGTCCATCGGCGACCTCGTGGTGGAGGGCGAACGCATCGTATCGGTCGGGCCCCAGGCCGCCGTTCGCGAGGGCGATACCGTCATCGACGCCGCCGGCCTCTTCTGCATGCCCGGCATGACCGAGGGCCACGCGCACCTCTCGTTCGAGAACGTCACGGCCACGGAAGACCTCATCACCCCCTGTCCCGAGACGCAGGTGTTCGCCGCCGCGCGCGGCGCCAAGGCGCTGATCGAGGCCGGCTTCACCAGCGCCTACGGAGCGTCCGAAGCCAAGCTCAAGCTGGCGGTCGCGGTGCGCGACGAAGTGAACGCCGGCCGCCTGCCGGGCCCACGCATCCGCGCCGGTGGGCTCGAGATCTCCGTGACCGGCGCGATGGGCGACGAGAGCAAGGCGCACAACCCGAGGCAAGGCCCCTCCACCATCGTCGACGGCGTGGACGAGATGCGCCGCGCCGTGCGCCTCCACTGCCGCGAGGGCATCGACAACATCAAGCTCGATGTTTCGGGCGACCCGTTCTACCCCGCGACGCCGGCCCACACCACGCCGATGACCTTCGAGGAAATCCGCGTCGCCGCCGAGACCGCGCATGCCTACGGCCGCAAGATCAACGCGCACACCCGCTCGATCGAAGGTTCCAAGTTCTGCATTCGCGCCGGCGTCGACGGGCTGTTCCACACCGAATATTCGGACGAGGAACTGCTCGACATGATGGAGGAGGCGAAGGACCGCATTTTCGTCGTCCCCACCGTCGGCCTGTTCGCGCAGATCATGGCGGGCGAGGCGTCCGCGCACGGCCTGACGCCCGAGGTCGGCGGCTACATGAATATCCCCGAACTGCTCGAGAACTCGATCAAAACCCACACGGAACTGCGCAAGCGCGGCATCCGTCACCTGATCGGCGGCGACTACGGCTTCGGCTGGAGCAAGCAGGGCGAGCAGGGCCGCGACCTCAAATTCTTCGTCGAGCACTACGGCTACAGCCCCGCCGAGGCGCTGGTCTGCGCCACCCGCAACGGCGGGCTGGCGATGGGTTACGGCGGCGATCTCGGCACGCTGGAGGTGGGCAAGCTCGCCGACCTGATCCTCGTTGCGGGTGACCCGCTGGCCGACATTTCGGTCCTCTCCGGTCCCGAGAAAGTCGCCTTCGTGATGCGCGGCGGCGAGGTCCAGAAATCCACCCTTCCCGCCCCGGCGCAGGCCAGCGCGCCCGCGCTCGAAGCGGCGGAATGAGAACTTGAGCAGGAGCTGCAGGAAATGAACGTCGAAACCGGTATGCTCCAGCCCGGCGAGGCCCGGTGCCCCGCCGAGACCACGCAGGAAATCATCGCCCGCGACAAGGTCGCCGCGCCCGCCTGGGCCGCCAGCGAAAGCTACGAATACCTCGGCAGCGAGGACATCGCCAAGAATCGCTACGTCGATCCCGCCTTCGCGACCGGCGAATTCGAACGCATGTGGACCCGCACCTGGCAGATGGCCTGCCGCGAGGACCACATTCCCGAAGTGGGCGACTACTACGTCTACGACATCGGGCCGTACTCTTTCGTCGTAACCCGCTGTGATGACGACGAAATCCGCGCCCACTTCAACGCCTGCCTGCACCGCGGCACCAAGCTCAAGCCCTCGGGCACGGCGGGCTTCGCGATGAACATCAAGTGCCCGTTCCACGGCTGGACCTGGAACCTCGACGGGTCGCTGAAGGAAATCCCCGAGAAGTGGGACTTCGCGCATACCGCGACCCGCAAGATGTGCCTGCCCGAAGCACGGGTGGAGCGGCTCGGCGGCTTCGTCTGGGTCAACATGGACCCCGATGCACCCAGCCTCGCCGAATATCTCGGCCCCGACATCATGGACCACATGGCCGCCTGGAAGCTGGAGGACCGCTACCTCTACCTCCACGTCCAGAAGAGCTATCCGGCCAACTGGAAGCTGACGATGGAAGCCTTCATGGAGGCCTACCACGTCGGCGACACCCATCCCCAGGTCGCGCCCGCCAACGGCGACGTCAACTCGCAGTACGACGTCTACGGCGAGCACGTGAACCGCTTCATCTCGACGCTCGGCGTGGTCAGCCCCAAGCTGCGCGACAAGTATTCCGAGAAGGACATCATCGACAACTTCACGCTGGGCGACAGTTCCTCGCTCGGCGGCTCGAAGCCCGAGCTGAAGGACGGCGAGCGCGCCCGGCAGGTCATGGCCGACATGTTCCGCGGCATGTTCGAAACCGCGACCAAGGCCGACCTTTCGGGCATCTCGGACACCGAACTGCTCGATACCTACAGCTACACGTTCTTTCCCAACCTATTCCTGTTCCCGGGCATCTCGCTGCCGATGATCTACCGCTTCCGCCCCGACGCGAAGGACCATCGCCGCACGATCTACGAGGTCATGTTCATGCGCCCAAAGCCCAAGGACGGCAGCGCAGTAGAGACCGCCGAGGTCCAGATCCTGGAGGACCACCAATCCTTCGCCGAAGCGGAGGGCATGGACCCCGGTTTCGGCGTGATCCTCGACCAGGACACCGACAACCTCTACGCCCAGCAGGAGGGGCTCGAAGCCTCGGCCAAACCCGGCATCACGCTCGGCGACTACCAGGAAATCCGCATCCGGCATTTCGAGGTGGCGATCGACAAGTACATGGCGATGCCGCCCAAGCTGCCCGATTGGAAGGCGCTGCAACGCGCGTGAACTCGTCCCGCCTTTTGATCCCCACCCTTCGTCATTCGTGCGCAGCCGGGGCCCGGCCTCGTGCGCTGTCGCATCACCCATGACGATCTAAGGGAAACACGCATGCACTTGTCCCTCGAAGGACGAACCATCCTCGTTGCCGGAGCTTCCTCGGGCATCGGCGCTGGCTTCGCCCACACCATCGCCGGGGCCGGCGGGCGCGTGGTGCTGGGCGCGCGCAGGCTCGAACGCACGCAGGTTCTGGCGGACGAGATCGGCGATGGCGCAATGGCCGTGCCGCTCGACGTCACCGACGAAGCCTCCGTAATTGCGGCCTTCGACGCGGCCGAAGCGCGCTTCGGCACGGTCCACGGGATCATCGCCAATGCCGGTACCGCCACCGGCGGCCATTCGACCGACGTTTCGGCAGAAGGGCTGTCGGGCGTGCTCGATACTAACTTGCTGGGTAGCTACCTCGTCGCCCGCGAAGGCGCGCGGCGTCTGATCCGGGGCGGCAGCCGCGAGCGGGGCGACGGGCGCGTGGTGCTGATCGGCTCGATCACCGCCGAGCAGAACGGCACCGGGGATGCCATGTATGCTGCCACCAAAGCGGGTCTCGCCCACCTCGGCCGCCAGCTGGCGCGCGAATGGGTGCGCCAGGGGGTCAACGTCAACACGCTCCAGCCGGGCTGGATTCCCACCGAGATCAACGCCTCATGGTTTGCCAGCGAGCGCGGCCGGGGCGACATCGACCGGCTCCACCGCCGCCGCCTGCTCGATGCCGAGGCGCTCGACCCGATGCTGCTCTACCTGCTGTCGGACGCCTCCGCGCAGGTGACCGGCGCGACCTTCACCATCGACGACGGGCAATCGCTGTGACCACCGAAACGCCGGGCGCCCTTGCCGGCCTCATCGTGGTCGAGACGGCCGAGCGCGTCAGCGGCGAATACACCGGCAAGCTCCTCGCCGACCTTGGTGCACAGGTCATCAAGGTCGAGCGCCCCGGCGGCGCGCCCACGAGGGCGATGGGCCCGTTCCGCGACGGGGAGAGTGTCCTTTTCGCCTACCTCAACACCAACAAGCAATCGGTCGTCCTCGATGTGGAAAACCCGGATGAACGCGCGCTGCTCAGACGCCTGCTGGACCGTGCCCACGCCCTCGTCGACGATCACGACGAGACCGGAGTTCGGCGCCTGGGACTCGATCCCGAACAAGTTGCTGCGCGCCATCCCGCACTGGTCCACACGCTCGTCACTCCCTTCGGGCAGGGCGCGCCGGAGCAATTCCAGAACCTTCGCCCGATCAACGTCATCAACGCCGGCGGCTGGGCCTACCACAGCCCCAGCGAGACGCCGCGCGGCAAACCTCCGCTCAAGGGCGCGGGCCGCTTCCTCTCGGACTACGAGGCGGGCATCGACGCCGCGCTGTGCACCATGGCCTCGCTGCTCCGCCTGCGCCGTACCGGACAGGGTCAGTCGATCGACATCTCCGAAGTCGAAGTACAGCTCAACCGCATCGACTGCGTTCTTGACCGCATGCTCGCGGGGGACGCCGATCCGAGCGAAGAGCGGACCGCCTACGACATGGGCGGCCCCGGCACCTCCTTCGCCTGCGCCGACGGACACGTCTTCCTGTTCATGACAACGAGCCAGCATTGGAAAGCGCTGTGCGCGCTGATGGGCGAGCCCGGCTGGGCGGCAGCGTTCCGCGAGGATTGGCTGGAATTCGACTGCACCCCTGCCAACGTCGCCTCCTTCCGCGCCGGTTTCTCCGAATGGATCGCGCTCCAGCACAAGCTGCCGATCACCGAGGCGGCGCAGAAAGCGGGCGTTGCGATGGTCCCGGTCAACACCGCTGCCGACCTCCCGGTCCACGAACAGTTCGTCCACCGCGCCTACTTCCAGCCAGCCGATCACCCGACCCTCGGCGAAGTCGCATACCCCGGCGCCTGCTACCGCATGAGCGCCACACCCGCCCGCGTCCGTACTCCAGCGCCGACGCTGGGCGCCGATCAACGCGAGGTCGATCGTGCGTGACCGCGGCGGTCCCCTCGCCGGCATCCGCGTCGTCGAGCTGACCAAGGTCTGGGCCGGGCCTTACGCCGGCAAGATGCTTGCCCATCTTGGCGCCGAGGTCATCAAGATCGAAAGCCGCAGCAACCTCGACGAGATGCGCGCCTATGGCGGTGTCGACATCGACGCGGCGCCCTATTTCCTGTCGATCAACCAGGAAATCCTTTCGGTCCAGGTCAACATGAAGACCCCCGAGGGCCTAGATCTCGTCAAACGTATGATCGCCGAGGCCGACATCCTGATCGACAACATCCGACCCGGCGCGATGGAGCGCTCCGGTCTCGATTACGAAAGCCTCAAGGCGATCAAGCCGGACCTCATCCAGTGCTCGATAAAGATGTGGGGCACCGAGGGACCGCTGGGCTACCAGACGGGCTACGCGCCCTGCTTCGCCGCGCTTTCGGGACTGACCGCGCTGGTCGGGCATGAAGGGGAGACGCCCAAGGGCATGAACATCCGCTACGGCGATTCGACCGCCGGGGCCTGCGCCGCCCTCGCCTGCGTCGCGGCGCTCCATCACCGCGAAAGCACCGGCGAAGGTCAGTTCATCGATCTCTCGGCGGTGGAGACGATGACCAGCCTGGTGGGCGACAGCCTCTTCGCCGCCAGCGTCACCGGCGAGGTCCCCGAGGCCGACGGAAACTTCCATCCGGAGATGTGCCCGCATGGCGCCTACCCCTGCGCGGGCGGTGCGTGGACAAGTATCGCGGTGGCGAACGACGGCGAATGGCAGGCACTCTGTAGCGTGCTGGACGCCTCTCCCCTCGCTTCCGATCCCCGCTTCGTAACCCTTGCAGACCGCCTCGCAAACCGAACTGCGCTGGACGCGGAACTGGCCGCCCTCACGCATTCCCACGATGCCGGGCAGCTCGCCGAAACCCTCAGGAACGCAGGCGTCCCGGCTTTCAAGTCGATGAGTTCGCTCGACCTGTGCACCGACGCTTTCCTATGGGCCCGCGACGCCTATCGCATGGTCAGCGACCACCGCAATGGAACCCGCCCCATCATCGGCCCCACTTGGCGGATCAGCCCGGACCCGCCCCTCGTCGAACGCGGCGCACCGCTGCTCGGCGAGCACAATGCCTACGTCTACCGCGACCTGCTGGGCTTGCGCGAAGACGAAATGAACGATCTGATCGCACGCGAGGTGATCGACTAGGGACACAATGCCCCGTCGATCGGAAAGCACCGACGGGAGGATTCATGAAACTCGGATTTGCGATGCCGCACATGCTGCGGCTCAAGGCGACGATGCAGTCCTGGGAGAGCGAGGTCACCGGGGCGGATCAGACCCGGCTCGCCAAATGGGCCGAGAAACTCGGCTACGAGATGATCGCGGTGCCGGAGCACCATATCATCCCCCGAAGCCACATCGACCTCTCCGGGCCGTTCTACTTCAACGCCTATACCGCCATGGCCTATATCGCCGGGGCTACCGAGACGGTGCGCGTCAACTCATGCATCGCCATCCTGCCCGCGCAGAACCCGATCGTCACTGCCAAGGCTCTCTCGACGATGGACTGGCTTTCCAGCGGCCGCGTGACGATCACCTTCGCGGTGGGCTGGCTGGAGGAGGAGTTCGCGCTGCTCGGCGTGCCCTTCCACGAACGCGGCGCGATGGCGGAGGAGTACATCCAGGCGATCATCGCGCTTTGGACCCAGGAAAGCCCCGAGTTCGAAGGTAAGTATGTCTCCTTCCGCGACGTCGCCTTCGAACCCAAGCCGGTGCAGAAGCCGCACCTTCCGGTCTGGTTCGGCGGCGATGCGGACCCCGTGCTCAAGCGCGTCGCCCGCTATGCGCAAGGCTGGTGGCCGTTCCTGACCAAGCCGGATCAGATCCCCGCGCGCATCGACTTCATCCGTTCCCAGCCCGACTACAACGGTCAGCTCGCCGACGTTTACTACGGCATGTCCACGGCGCGCGTTGGCGAAGGCCACGCGGTGATCGACGATCCCACCGCACGCCCCGGGCAGACGAAGCAGGAGATCATCGACCGCCTCGGCTGGTTCCAGACCCTTGGCGTCACCTGGAGTTCGGTGCCGATCCCTGACCTTCCCAGCATCCAGGCCTATTACGACTACACCCAGTGGGTCGCAGAGGAGATCATGCCGGCGGTAAAGTGAGGCACGGTGGCTCGAACGCGGCCGCGATGACATGAGCGTCGGTCTTGACGATTGCCGCGTCAGCCCGGACTGATCCTCCCCAAGAACCGGGAGAGCGAGCAATGAACCCACCGCGGCCACGGCCCAAGCTGGACCAGGAAAATACGGCCTTCTGGACGGGCGGTTCAGAGGGTGCGCTGCGGATCGTCAAGTGCGGCGACTGCGGACAGTTCACCCATCCGCCGCGCGTTCTCTGCCGGCACTGCCAATCGGAGAACATCTCCGCCGAGGCAGTCGCTGGCACCGGCGTGATCGATACCATGACGATCAACCATCAGCCCTGGGCCAAGGGCCTCGAGGTCCCTTACGTCATCGCCCGCGTGGCGCTCGACGGGGTGCCGGGCGTCTATCTCACCACCAACATCGTCAACTCCCCGGTCGAGGAAGTCTCGTTCGGCGACCGGGTCAAGGTCGTGTTCGAGGAACAGGAAGGCATCTTCTACCCCCTCTTCGAGAAGGTCGGCTGATGGCCAGCAAGGAAGCCTACATCACCGGCGTCGGCCAGTCCGAAGTCGGCGTGCGCCTGCCGCGCCATCCGCTGCTGCTGACTCTCGACGCTGCCAAGGAAGCCGTCGCGGAAGCCGGCCTCACCTTCGATCAGATCGACGGCGTGTTCTCGTTCCCGGGCAAGGTCAACGGCTACCTCGCCTTCTCGCCGGTCGGCACCGACGAGGTGATCGAGGCGCTGGGCATCAAGTCCAAGTGGCAGATGGGCGCGATGGAGCAGCCCGCGCAGCTCGCCGCCATCGCCATGGCCGCCTGGGCGGTGAAGTCGGGCATCTGCCGCCATGTCCTGTGCTTCCGCACCGTCTACGAGGCGGGCGGCATGGCCGACCCGGCGCACTACATGCCCGCTCGCTCCGACACGGTCTCGGGCGCCTCGCAGTGGACCAGCCCGTTCTGGGCGACCTCGGCCGCCTGCTGGACCGCGCAGTATGCGGCGCGCCATGTCCACCAGTACGGCATGACGCGCGAGCAGCTTGGCCAGATCGCCATCAACGGCTCGAAGAACGCCATGCTCAACCCGCGCGCACGCGCGATCACCAAGGAAGAGCTCACGCTCGACAAGTACATGGACGCGCGGCTGATCTCGACACCGCTGTGCCTCTACGACTGCGACCGTTTCTCCGATGCATCGACCGTCATCATCGTCTCGGCCGGCGACGCGCTCGACGAAATCAAGTGCGAACCGATCCGCATCGCCGCGATGTCGGGTTCGGTCGATCGCTATTCATGGGACCAGGTCGAGTGGCCTGCCGCCTATGATGCCGGACGAGACCTCTGGCAGCACACCGACTACACCGTCGACGCCGTGGACACCGCGCAGTTCTACGACGGCTTCGCGTTCCTTCCGATCACCTGGCTCGAAGGCCTGGGCTTCTGCGAAAAGGGCGAAGGCGGCCGCTTCATCGAGGGGGGCACCCGCATCGCGCGCGATGGGCAGTTGCCGCTCAACACAGCGGGCGGCCAGCTCGGCGCGGGCCGCCTCCACGGCTTCGGCTTCGCGCACGAGGCGGTGACACAGCTCCGGGGCAATGGCGGCGAGCGACAGATTCCCGGCGATCCCAAGGTCGCGGTCGCGACCTCCGGCGGCGGTCCGCTGGCCGCGGCGCTGCTGCTCGCCAAGGACTAGGCTTGAAGGGCTCCGACCTCGCGGGCTCTCCTCCCGCGGGGTCGGGGATGCGGCTCAGGCCGCCGTTGACGGCACCGTCACGACTTGAGGTCGCGGCAGCGTCCTGACGCGCTTGAGCCCGATCAAGGGGCGCAGCGGTCCGATCTCGCGCCCCGCAAGGTAGAACAGCCAAGATCCCCCCGCGACCGTGACGCAAAGCGTCAGGAACTCGGGCAGCGCAGTCAGGCCCTTGTCGCGCAGCCAGTAGCTGACCAGCACCATGACTGTCTGATGTGCGATGAAAACCGGGAAAACCGCCTCGACCAGCGTACCGCGCCAGCGTGCGTCTCGGTTCCAGAAACGGTCGGCGATGCCGAACAACGCGATCACGGTGCCCCAGCATTGTACCGCCTTCGCGAAGTCGAGCGGCTCAAGCCAAGCGCGCGGGGTGCGCACGTTGCCTGGGAAATACCAGGCCTCGAGCGCCACGAAGGCGTAGCCCGCCAGCCCTACCGCCAGGGCCGGCTGCCATTGGCGGGCAATGGCCTGCCGAAGCGCGTCCGACCCGCGCAACAGGAAGCCGAACAGGAACATGCCGCCATAGTGCAGGTGCGCGGAAAGGTCGTTCGACACGCTGTGCGTATCGGTCCATTCCCCGCCCACGGAGCGCACTGCATAAACGCCAAGAATGCCGGCCGCGATCAGCCACGGCCCGGCGAACACCTTCTCCGCGCCCTGTCGCAGCGCCATGCGGCACCGCGCCGGCAAAAGCATCAGCGCGAAGCAGAGGGCGACGGTGTAGGCGAGGAGATAGATCACGAACCACAGGTGCATGACCGCCGGGAGGCTCTCGTGGATCACCTGGCGGAAGCTGAAGGCGTCATGGATCAGGAAATAGCCATAACCATGGGTATAGCCGCTGTTCAGCAGGCCCATGTAGGGCTGCGGCGGCACGATTACGGTCAGGCCGAACAGCAGCGGAATCCCCAGCCGTAACAACCGGCTCCTGAGGAACGCTCCGGTATCGGGTTCCTTGAAGAACAGCGCCGCGCTGGCATAGCCGGAGATCGCAAACAGCAGCGCCAGCCGCCACGCGCTCAGCCCGAGCAACGGTATCTCCGCCCATTGGACGACGCCGCGCGTGGGCGTCTGGAAGCCCCAGGGCGTGAACGAGAAGCCGACGTGGTAGAAGATCAGCATCACGAAAGCGCCGATGCGCAGCCAATCCATTCCATAGTGGCGTTGGGACTGGCGTGAGTTTGAGGCGGGCTGCATCTCTTTCCGTGGCGAAGCGCGACCCGACCGATGGTCCGGGTTGTTATCGCCGGCTCAATAGGCCGGTTGCACCCGGTCTGCAATCATACGGTTGTAACAGAGGGTAACCCCCTGTCCTATGTTCCACCTCCGTTTCGGATGAGACTGAGGTTGGTGAGCCTCGCCGGTACGCCGAAGATCGTCAGATGTCCCCTACCGATGCACCCCCTCGAACAGATGAAGCCGCAACCGCCGGCATGGACCGGCGCTCGGCAGTGCCCGACCGCCGCAGGGCGGGCGCATCGCTGATCGAGCGCGCCGGCTTCACGCCGGATGCGCCCCCTCCGAAGCCGGCAGTACGCCACAACCCCGTGCTGGCGCTGGTTCACGATGGCAGCGATTCGGGTATCCTCGGCACCGTGGAGGCCGGAATGGCCGAGACCCTGGGAGGCGGAGACTTGCTGCTCGCCCTCCACTCGCTCCCCGCAGGCGATGCCACCGCGCTGCGCGAATTCCTTCGCCGCCATCGTCCCGCGGGCGTGGTGCTGCTTCCTCCGCTCGCCGAACGCGAGGACCTCGTGCGCCTCTGCGCCGAGGCCCGCGTCCGCTGCACCCGCCTCGGCCCGGCAAGAGAGGGCGCGGCCCCCGGCCAGCCCGCCATCGCCGTGGACGAGCGCCGCGCCGCCCGCGATCTCGTAGGGTGGCTCGTCGCACAGGGCCACGCGCGGATCGGGTTCGTCGCCGGCCCCGACGGCTCGCTGAGCGCACAGCAGCGCGAACTCGGATATCTCGACGCCATGGCCGAGGCCGGTCTCGACCGCGGTCCGGCGCTGATCGTGCAGGGCGACAACTCGTTCGACTCCGGCATCGAAGCTGGGCGCCTGCTGTTGGAAATCAGCCCTCGTCCCACAGCCATTTGCGCCTCCAATGACGAGATGGCTACCGGCGTCCTGCATGCCGCCGCGCAGATGCGCCTCGCAGTCCCGGCGGACCTGTCGGTCGCCGGGCTCGACGACGGACCGCTATCCGCCCGCATCCTGCCCGCGCTGACGACGATGCACATTCCGTGGGGTCTCATGGGCCGCGAAGCCGCTCGGAGGATGACGGCGCGCGGCGCGGCGGGAGCACCGGAAACGGCCTTCGTCGCCCGGCTGATCGTCCGCGATTCGGTTCAGACCCTCACTTGAACACCGCGTCCGTGTCCTTGCTCCAGTTCGGATAGGCGGGCAGCCCGAGCAGGAGCCAGGCGCTCACCAGTGTAAGGACCACTCCCGCCCATAGCCCCGGCGCGTAGCTGCCCCATACATCGAAGATGAGCCCGCCCAGCACCGGGCCGAGCCCCGATCCTGCGGCGATCAGGCTGGCCATCAGCCCGAAGATCGAGCCAAACTTGCGCATGCCCGTGTACGCGGCGGTCAGGTAGCCCACGAGCTGCAGCTTGGTCCCGCTGGCATAACCGTTGATCACCAGCGCGGTGACGATGGCCCATGTCGGTGCGTGAGGCATGACCAGGATCAGGAACGTGATCGCCGTCGCGCCTATGGTCAGCCCCCCGACCCAGCGCGCTGGGTAGCGGTCGAGAAGCCAGCCCGTGACGAGCTTCCCGGCGATGCCCGCCAGCCCCGCGGGCAGCGCATAGAACGCCGCCGCCTGCGCGCTCACCCCCGACCCGGTAAGGATGCGGAACTGGTGGACGACCAGTCCGATGGTGACCATCATCACGAGGAAGGTGGAGATGGCTATCCGTATGATCGCCGGGTCGCGCAGCGCTTCAGCCACCGTGAGGCCCGGGACGTCGAGAAGCGGGCCCGGTCCATTGGACGGCCCTGCCGCCTCCCGCGCTTTGCGGCTGATCTCGTAACCGTCGCGCAACCAGAAGAAACACATGAGGACCGCAAGCGATCCCCATCCCACAGCCAGCCAGACGAAAGCCATGCGCCAGCCATGCATGCGGATGAGGTATTCGGTGATGACGGGTGTAAAGGCTTGCGCGATCGCCGCACCCGACAACACCAGCCCAAGGGCGAGCCCTCGTCCTGCCTCGAAAGTGCTGTTGGCCGACGCCGTCCACACCGTCGACTTCGTCATCAGCGCCGCGAGCGCATAGGCGGTCCAGATCGCAAACCACTGCCACACGGCGCCGTCGAGCAGGCTCAGCGCGGCGATGACGCCGGCCATCAGGACAAGACCCGGGATCGCCATGCGGCGCACGCCCCACTTGTCGATGAACACCCCGAACAGCGGCGAGAACAGGAAAGTCAGCAGCGCCGTGATCGATACACCGGAGGAGGCCAGCGCAATGCTCCACCCGAATTCGCGGCTGATCGGGCCGATGAACAGCCCCGTCCCGGCGGTGACGACAGAGGTAAACGAGAATCCGATCGCCGCCGCCAGAATCATTTTCCAGTGGCGGCGGAATTCCTGGCCTGCGGTCAGCGTGTCGTCGCCCACGGCGATGCTCTCCCCTGCGCGCCGGATTTTCGGCGTCGCGGCGAGTGTGGCCTTGGCATCCGCACCCGGCAATCCCGGCGAGCCGACGCCGCCGGGGCGATGTGCCCCTTCAGAGCGCGGGCGCCCGCTCGCGCAGTTCCTCGAGCGTGAAGCCGTTCGCGGGAGCGCATTCCTGCACTTCGATCACGTTGCCTTCCGGATCGTAGCCGTAGAGCGTTCGAACATGCCCGACATCGACGAATTCGCGGTCGTTGAACGTCATACCGCAGGCTTCGAGGTGCGTGATGTCGACCGCAATGTCGGTAACGTCGATGCAGAAGTGAGTGTAACCGCGATCGTTGGGCCTGAGCGGGCGTTCCAAATCGGACGGCGGCGCGGTGTACTCGAACATTTCGATGTAGCATGACCCCGCGCGAAGCATGCAGCCCTTCGCCGCCGATCCCGGAACATCCACGATCCGGTCCATGACCGGCTCGTCGGCCCATGCGAAGCCCTCTTCATCCACCGGTTCGAAGCCCAGCGCCTCGCAGTAGAACCGCTTCATCCGCGCGAGGTCCCGGCAGTTCATGCCGATGTGATGGATACCGCGGATCATGATGCTCTCCCTCGTCTTCTTTGCGGCAGATTATCCTCGGCGACCGCGGCCATGGCAACCGCCCATCCTTGACCATGCCGGCCAAAACTGGCGCTGCATTACAATGCAGTTTCATTAGCAGAGCGTTTACTCTATCCACCTAAGTACCTACGAATTCATCGGATTGGCGGTGAAAGAAGCCAGGGGTCCGAATTGTACCTGCAGCCCGACCGGCAACAGACGGGCATCCGGCCCCTGACCGACGGCGGCCTCGTTTCGCAGGCAGCGGCGCTGGTCGGCTTGAGCGCGTGGAGGTGCAATCTGGACACCGAGGCGCTCGAATGGAGCGAGGGCGTGTTCGAGATTTTCGGCCTCGACCGAGATGCCTATTTCGAGCGCCGGGACACCGTCGAACTCTACTGCGAGGAATCGCGCGAGACGATGCAGCGCCTGCGCCGGAATGCGATCGAGGCGCGTTCGGGGTTCTCCATGGAAGCGCAGATCAGGCAGCCGGGCGGTGCGCTGCGCTGGATGCGCCTCGCTGCGACGACGCGGGTGGAGAACGGGCGCGCGGTGCAGATCTACGGCATGAAGCAGGACATCACGCAGGACCGCCTGCGCTGGGAGCAACTTCGCCGCCTCGCAGAGAACGATCCGCTCACCGGGCTGGGCAATCGCGCACGCTTCCAGTCGGAGTTCCTGGACCTGCCTGCCGGATCGGATCGGCTGTCACGGATTGGCGCTCTCGCGATCTTCGACCTCAACAATTTCAAGGACATCAACGATCGCTGGGGCCATGCCGCCGGGGATGCCTGCATCGCCCGCTTCGGCCAGCGCCTCGCTGCCGCGTTCCCCCATGCCCTGCTAATCGCCCGCATCGGCGGTGACGAATTCGCAATGCTGCTGCCCGACAGCCTGCCGGCCCTCGCGGCGGAAAGCGCGGTGCGGCGACGCCTCGGCAGTCTCGTCGGCCGCGTTGACTGGCATGGCACCGCTATCCCGGTCGGCGTCAGCGTCGGCCTTGCTTTCGCGGGCGACGCCCGCCGACGCTCGCCGGAAGACATGTTCGCAGCGGCCGACCTTGCTCTTTACGCCGCGAAGAAGAGCGGCAGCAACGCGGTACGCGTTGCCGCCTGAACTCCTTACTCCGCCGGCTCGACCCAGGTCGTGCGGGTCACGCGGGGCGAAAGATACTTGGTCGCAGTCCAGCCGCCATCGACGACGATCGACTGACCGTTGATCATCTCGCTCCCTGGCAGGCACAGGAAGGCGATGACCGAGGCGATATCCTCGGGGAGCGCGAGACGCGGATAGGGCGTGGTCTCGACGTTGGCGCGCTTGAAGCCCTCGTCCTCGAAGCGGTGGCGGACCATGTCGGTCATCGTCACGCCGGGCGCCACGCAGTTCGAGCGGATGCCGCGCGGGCCATATTCGCAGGCCATGTGTTCGGTGAGCGACTTGAGCCCGCCCTTGGCCGCCGAATAGGCGCCGCCGCGCCGGCCGCCGATGTGCGCGAACGTGCTCGTCACGTTGACGACGCTCGCGCCCTCCCTGAGGTGCGGGATCACGTCGCGGCAGAGGCGGAACGGGGCGACCAACATAATGTCGAGGAAACCGTCGAGCGTCTCGTCGTCGGTTTCGTCGAGCGGCTTGGGGCTGCCGACACCGGCGTTGTTCACCAGCGCGTCGATGCGGCCGAAGCGCGCCAGCGTCTGCTCGACGATCGACTTCGGCGCAGCCGGATCGGTCAGGTCCGCGCTGATCGCCAGGACGTGCTCGGGATTGCCGATCGCGGCTTCGAGCGTCGCCAGCTTGTCCTTGCTGCGCCCGACGCCGACGATGGCGAAGCCTTCGCCATGCAGGATCTTCGCGGTTTCGAGGCCGATGCCGCTACCTGCTCCCGTGATGATCGCTACCTTCACCGGGCTTACCTCCAAATTGATTGCCATGTCTGCCGCCGTGGTAGCCGCGAGGTCCGGAACCGTCGAACCGCCCGGGCGGTATTGGCTCGGCCCGTCTTTGCCCCCGCCCCTGCGCTGGCTAGTCAGGGCCATGACCACCGAGACCTCGACCCCTAAAGCCGCCCTCCAGGGCATCCGCGTGATCGACATGAGCCGCGTCTTCGCGGCACCCGTGGGCGCCCAGATCCTCGGCGATCTCGGCGCCGACGTCATCAAGATCGAGCGTCCGGGCGTTGGCGACGACGGGCGCGGCTACGGCTTTTCGTGGGTGCCGGGCAAGGACGGCATCGAGACGCGGCATTCCAGCTTCTTCACCGTTTCGAACCGCAACAAGCGCTCGATCACCCTCAACCATTCCAAGCCCGAGGGGCAGGAAATCCTGCGCGAGCTGGTGAAGACCGCCGACGTGCTGATCGAGAACTACAAGGTCGGCGACCTCAAGCGCTTCGGGCTCGACTACGAGACGCTGAAGGCCATCAATCCGCGGCTCATCTACTGCTCGGTCACGGGCTTCGGTCAGACCGGACCGATGGCCGCGCTGCCCGGCTACGACGGGCTGTTCCAGGCGACCGGGGGCATGATGGCGGTCACCGGCATTCCCGAGGGCCAGCCCGGCTCCGGCCCGCTCAAGACCGGGCCCAGCCTCGTCGATTTCGTGACCGGCCACAACACCGCGCTCGCGATCCTCGGCGCGCTGATGCACCGCCACACGACCGGCGAGGGCCAGTACATCGACATCGCCCTGCTCGACAGTTCGGTGGCGATGGTCAGCCACATCATGCAGGACTACCTCATCAGCGGCCAGGCCCCTCCCCGCCTCGGCAACGGCGGCAACGGCGGCGGACCTGCCGACCTCATCTATTGCTCCGACGGCATCATCTACCTGACCGCGGGCACCGACGAGCATTGGCGCCGCCTGACGGTGCTGATGGAGCAGCCCGAACTTAACGAGGACCCGCGCTTCGACACCAACCTCAAGCGCGGCAAGACCAGCCGGGCCGAACTGATGGAGATCATCAACACCTGGAGCCGCCAGTTCACCACCGACGAGGTCCAGGCCAAGCTCGACGGCGCGGGCATTCCGGCGGCGCGCTACAACGAACTTGCCGACGTCTGGGAGGACCCGCAGGTCCAGCATCGCGGCCTTCGCGCCACCACGCCCCACGCCTATGCCGCCAGCGGTTCGGTCGACCTGATCGCCAGCCCGCTCGCCAAGATGTCGGCGAGCCCGGCGACGATCCGCATGGCCCCGCCGATGCTGGGCGAGCACACGGATGAGATTCTCGCCGAACTCGGCTACGACGAAGCGAAGATCGCGGCGCTGAAGGAATCCAAGGCAATCTGAGCGAGTGACAGGAATTTAATCCCAGCGCTTGGCCGGGAGAGCTGGGCGCGGGGGTTTAGTTGATGAAATGCACGCGCGGGGCGCCTTTCCCTGTAAGGGAAAGCGGGCGCCGGAACGACGATTTGAAAGAACCGGCGCGAAGGTAGCAGCGTCCGGCGATGTAGGAAAATCGCCGGCAGCGGCGCCAACGAAAAAGGCCGGGGCAATCGCCCCGGCCTTTTCGTTCAGCCCGCGCTCGTCCAGGTCAGACGCGCATCGGCATTAGCACGTAGAGTGCGGGGCTCTTTTCGTCCTGGCGGATCAGGGTCGGCGCCGCAGCGTCGGCGAGGTGGAGTTCCACCGTGTCGCCTTCGATCTGGCCGAGGATGTCCTTGAGATAGTTGGCGTTGAAGCCGATCTCGAAGCCTTCAGAGCTGTAGTCCGCCGGCACTTCCTCGGCCGCCGTGCCGTTGTCCGGCGAGGTGACAGACAGCGTCACGCGGTCATGGTCGAGCGCCATCTTGACCGCGCGGGTCTTCTCCGTGGCGATCGTCGCCACGCGGTCGACACCCTGGAAGAAGCTCTTGGGGTCTATCTTGAGCAGCTTGTCGTTCCCGGTCGGGATCACGCGGGTGTAGTCCGGGAACGTGCCGTCGATCAGCTTGCTGGTCAGCACCACGCCGTTCTCTCCGCCCAGCGTGAAGCGGATCTTGCTGGCGGAGAGGTCGACCAGCACGTTGGTGTCGAGCGCTTCTTCGAGCAGTTTGCGCAGTTCGCCCACGCACTTACGCGGCACGATCACGTCGGGCATGCCCTGCGAGCCGTCGGGACGGGCGAGCGTGAAGCGTGCGAGGCGGTGCCCGTCGGTGGCGGCGGCCTTCAGTTCCTCGTCGCTGACGTGGAGGAAGATGCCGTTGAGGTAGTAGCGCGTTTCCTCGGTCGAGATCGCGAAGCGGGTCCGGTCGATCAGCTGGCCCAGCGTCGCCGCCGGGATTTCGAAGCTGGTCGGCAGTTCGCCCTCGGCGATCATCGGGAAATCGTCGCGCGGCAGCGTCGGCAGCTGGAAGCGGCTGCGACCGGCCTTGACCACCATACGGTTGTCGGCTGCGTCGAGGCTGACCTGGCTGCCTTCGGGCAGCTTGCGGGCGATGTCGTAGAGCAGGTGCGCGGACACGGTGATCGCGCCCGCCTGCTCGACCGAGACGGCACCGAGCGATTCAACGACCTGCAGGTCGAGGTCGGTCGCCATGATGCGCAGGGACCCGCCGGCGGAAGCCTCGATCAGTACGTTCGACAGGATCGGGATGGTATTGCGGCGCTCGACGATGGACTGCACGTGCGACAGGCAGCGCAGAAGCGTGGAGCGTTCGA
This sequence comes from Novosphingobium sp. AP12, assembly GCF_000281975.1. Taxonomy (GTDB): domain Bacteria; phylum Pseudomonadota; class Alphaproteobacteria; order Sphingomonadales; family Sphingomonadaceae; genus Novosphingobium. Next base: position 99,981 of record NZ_AKKE01000121.1, read on the forward strand.
TCGTGGCCTTCATGACAGCCTCAGGTCCCCCTTGGTCGGCCTTGGGTTCGGAACAACCCGAATTTCAGGACGACTATCTCTAGCGCCAGACGGCAGAGCGGCAAGCATGAACTACGCGGAAAACCGCGAATCTGGGGATAAATCGGGGGTTTGAGCCCAGACGCGGGAGAGAGCGGCGCCCTCCCCCTCGCCCCACCCTCAGATCATCACCATGCCGCCGTTGACGTGGATCGTCTGGCCGGTGACGTAGCCGGCTTCCTTGCTGGCGAGGAATACGGCGGCCGAGGCGATGTCCTCGCCCTCGCCCATGCGGCCCATCGGGATGCGGCCGTTGAGCGCGTCCTTCTGGGCGTCGGGCAGGACGTCGGTCATGGCGGTGCGGATGAAGCCCGGCGCGACGCAGTTCACCGTCACGCCGCGCGTGGCCAGTTCCTGCGCGAGGCTCTTGGACATGGCGGTGATGCCGCCCTTGGCCGCGCAGTAGTTCATCTGGCCGGGGTTGCCGGTGGTGCCGACCACCGAGGTCACGTTGATGATGCGTCCGAAACGGGCCTTCATCATCGGCTTGGCGACGGCGCGCATCAGGCGGAAGGTCGATTCGAGGTTCACGCGGATCACCGCGTCCCACTCCTCGTCCTTCATGCGCATCGCGAGGTTGTCGCGCGTGATGCCGGCGTTGTTGATCAGGATGTCGATCTTGCCCAGCGATTCGAGCGCGGCGGGCACCAGCTTCTCGACCTGCTCGGCGTCCGAGAGGTTGCAGGCGATGGCGACGTGGTCGACCTCCTGCGGCGCCTGCGGGCTGTGCTCGTCCAGCTCGTCGCGGAAGGCGCGCAGCTTGTCGGCATTGGAACCCGAGATCGCGAGGCGCGCCCCCTGCGCCGCCAGCGCGCGGGCCACCGCCGACCCGATCCCCCCGCTCGCGCCGGTCACCAGGGCAGTCATTCCGTGAAGGTCGAACATGAGAGGTAGCTCCGTGATGCCTTTTGAAAGGGTTCGCGCAAAGGCGCAAAGGCGCAAAGGCCCTAGCGGAGGGGGCGGTGGTTGTTTGCCAATCGCCGGATCCCTTCCTTCATCGTTTCACCCGAGAAGTTGAGAAGCAGCCCTAAGGGCTGATCAAGCAAACGCAAGTACGTGAGAACTTGCTTGGCATGAACACCGGACAGCTTTTCCACCGACTTGATCTCGACGACCAGGCGGTCCTCGATCAGCAAATCGACTCGAAATGCGCCTTGAAACCGCATGCCATCGAATGTGATGTCGACCGGCCTTTGCCGGTCGACCTTGTAACCCCGCCTCGCCAGATCGGCCGCCAGCACGGTTTCATAGACGCTTTCGAGCAGTCCAGGGCCGAGCCCCCGGTGGATGCGGATTGCGGCATCCACAACGTGAGCGCTGATCGCATCGACATCAACCAACGCGGCCCCCTTTGCGCCTTCGCGCCTTTGCGCGAACCTTTACTAACGCGACGGCCGGATGATGCGAATCAAAGAATTTTAATCAGTTCCTCGATCTCGCCCATCGTCGAGGCAGAGGTCACGTCCACGTCGCCGGCGGAGCGCTTGATCATGGGCCCGACGACCTTGCCGCCCAGTTCGACGAAGCGCTCGACGCCCGCCGCGTGCATCGCGATCGCGCTCTCGCGCCAGCGGACACGGCCGGTGACCTGCTCGACGAGCAGGCGCTGGACTTCGGCGGGGTCGGTGACGACGGCGGCGGTGACGTTGGCGAACAGGGCGACGCGCAGGGCGCCGGGGCGCGTGGCGTCGAGGGCTTCGGCCATGGCGTCGGCGGCGGGCTGCATCAGGGGGCAGTGGAACGGCGCGGACACGGGAAGCGCGATGCCGCGCTTGATGCCGAAGTCCTTGACCATGGCGATGGCGCGCTCGATCGCCTCGCGGTGGCCCGATAGCACGACCTGGCCGGGATCGTTGTCGTTGGCGACGGTGCAGACCTGACCTTCGGCGGCAGCCTCGGCAAGCGCTGTCGCCTTTTCGATGTCGGCGCCGAGCAGCGCGGCCATGGCGCCCACGCCGACCGGCACGGCAGCCTGCATCGATTCGCCGCGCAACTTCAGCAAGCGCGCGGTGTCGGCGAGGCTGAAGGCGCCCGCCGCGCAGAGCGCGGTGTACTCACCCAGCGAGTGGCCGGCGACGAAGTCCGCCTTGTCGGCGAGCGCGATGCCGCCTTCCTTCTCGAGCACGCGCAGCACCGCGATGGCGTTCGCCATGATCGCCGGCTGCGCGTTGGCGGTGAGCAGCAGCTCGTCCTCCGGGCCCTGCGTCATGATCTTGAAAAGGTGCTGGCCCAGAGCGTCGTCGACCTCTTGGAACACCTCGCGCGCGACGGCGCTGGCCTCGGCGAGTTCGGCTCCCATGCCGACCTTCTGGCTGCCCTGACCCGGGAAAACGAATGCACGCATCTTGCGACCGTCCTTGTTGCGCGGCGGTCGATGGATGACGGGCCGCTTGCGAATCGATTGTGGCGCGGGGGGTTATTGACCTTGGCCGGCAATCGCAAGTCCCGAGGGGGAATCCCTCAGCCGAAGGGGACGATCCGGTTGGCTGCGTCGTGGCCGATATCCGCCTCTCCCAGGAAGGCGATCGAGTGGCGGTCGCACCAGTGGCGGGCGATTTCCACGGCGTCGGCGCCGAACGGGCGGTCGTTCTCCGGCACGTCGCTGACGCGGCCGAGGCGCAGGCCGGCGATGCCGTTCAGGTGCGCGGTCGCGTGGAAGAACAGGCGGTCGACGGCGTAGAGGTATTCGGACACCTCCTCCACCATGACGACATGCCCGGCGAGGCCCGGCATCAGGCGCGTGCCGCCCAGCATCGCCAGCGTCGTCAGGTTGAACGCGACGACGGGATGACGCTCGCCCGCCAGCGAAGGTTCGAGGCCGTCGCGGCCGCCGGACAGAAAGCCGAGCGCGCGGCGCACCGCGTCCTCGCCGCCCGGGCGGCGGATGTCGGCGAGCATCGGGCCGTGGACCGCCTTGCCCATGCGTCCGCGGTATATGCCGCCGAGCAGATAGCCCGCGTCGGAATAGCCGAGGAAGGTCTTGGCCTGTGCGCCGTGGTGAAACGCGGCCAGCGCGTCTTCCGCGATGCGGCAGGCGCCGTAGCCACCGCGCGCGAACCAGACCGCGTCGAAGGACGGGTCGTTGGCGCACTCCACCAGCGCGGCGGTGCGCACCTCGTCGGAACCAGCGAAGTGCCCGGCAGTGGCGAAGCACTGGTCGTGTATTACGATCTCGGCGCCGGGAAACTCGGCGGCGGCCAGCGCGAGCACGCGCTCCGCGTCGTCGCGGGTGATCGGGGTGGACGGAGCGCAGACGGCGATGCGGGTCATGGGCCGGACGCTACCTCTCCCCGCCCTCCACGCGAAGGCGGAATCGACGGTTTTTCCACCGGTCCCGTGAAGCGCGGCCAACGCCCTCGCCGGCATGGAGGTTGTGTTTGCGGCTTCCGCGAAATACGTCCCGTCCATGACCGACGCGCCCCTGCCCTCTGGCTCCCTCACCGCCCATCCCTGGTTCTTCTGCGGCATCGGCGGCTCCGGCATGTTGCCGCTCGCGCTGATCCTCAAGGGCCACGGCGCGGCCATCGGCGGGTCGGACCGCAGCCGCGACCAGGGCCGCACGCCCGAGAAGTTCGCCTGGCTCGAAGCGCTGGGCTTCGACCTGCACCCGCAGGACGGCAGCGGCGTGGTTTCGGCCGAGCAGACCCTCGTCGCCTCCGCCGCCGTCGAGGACACCGTCCCCGAAGTGGTGCGCGCCGCCGAGCTGGGCTGCCCGCGCATGAGCCGCGCGCAGCTGCTCGCCGCACTGTTCAACGCCGCGCCGCTCGGCATTGCCATCGGCGGCACGTCGGGCAAGTCGACCGTCACCGGCATGACCGGCTGGATCATGACCGGGGCGGGCCGCGACCCGACGATCATGAACGGCGCGGTGATGAAGAACTTCGCAGGCCCCGAAGCCCCCTTCGCCAGCGCCCGCGTCGGTGAGGGCGACGCCTTCGTGTCGGAAGTGGACGAGAGCGACGGCTCGATCGCGCTTTACCGCCCCAAAGTGGCGGTGCTCGGCAACGTCAGCCTCGACCACAAGAGCCTCGAGGAACTGCGCGACCTCTTCGGTGATTTCCTCGCCCGCGCAGACGTTTCCGCCATCAACCTCGACGACGCCGAGACCGCTGCGCTCGCCGGACGTGCACGGGCGCTGGTGACCTTCGGGATCACCTCGGACGATGCGCAGATCGGCGCGGTGGACGTGGTCGAGGGGCCGACCTCCCTTGCCGCCACTGTGCTCGACCGGCGCAACGACACCTCTCATGCCCTGAACCTCAAGGTGCCGGGCCGCCACAACCTCTACAACGCGCTGGCCGCCATCGCCGCCGCCAATGCCGCCGGCGTGCCGGTCGCCGAGGCGGTCGAGGCGCTGGGCTCGTTTGCGGGGCTCGCGCGGCGGTTCGACATCGTCGGCACCTCGCCCGGCGGCGTGACGGTGATCGACGACTTCGGCCACAACCCCGACAAGGTCTCGGCGACGCTCGCCACCCTCAAGGCTCACCCCGGCCGCGTGATCGCGTTCTTCCAACCGCACGGCTACGGCCCGCTGCGGCAGATGGGAGCCGAACTCGCCGAGGTGTTCGCCCGCGAGCTGGGGCCGGACGACGTGACGGTGCTGTGCGATCCGGTCTACTTCGGCGGCACCGTCGACCGCAGCGAAGGCAGCGAGCGCATCGTGCGCCTGATCCGCGAGCATGGCGGCAAGGCGGAGTACATCCCTGCCCGCGCCGACTGCGGCACCTGGATCGCCCAGACCGCCCGCGTCGGCGACCGCGTGGTCGTCATGGGCGCGCGCGACGATACGCTGACGGTGTTCGCCAAGGACATTCTTGCAGCGCTGGCCTGAGAAAAAGGATCACGCGGAGACGCGGAGAAGAACAAGGTATGGCTCGCGCAAAGGCGCGAAGGCGCAAAGAGGTCGTGCGGTGCCGCAGGCAATCCTATGGGAGCGATGCCGGGGAATAGGCAGCGCCGGAATGGAAGGCGGCTTCGCCGCAACCGCGAGATTTTCGCGCCTTCGCGCCTTTGCGCGCCCTTTCTTTTTACTTCTCCGCGTCTCCGCGCCTCCGCGTGAACCAGTTCTTCAGTGCGCCTTGCCGCGTGCCTTGGCGACGAGGTGGACGACCACCGCCACGATCGCACCCAGCACCAGACCGACGATCGCCGAAGCTACCGCATAACCCAGCCAGCCCGCCACCGGGCCCAGCGGCCCGGTCGCCTCTGCCAGCGTATGCTCGAGGCCATGCGCGATGTGTGCCGGCCCCGGAACGCCCAGTTCCTCGAGCCCGTGCAGGATGATGCCGCCGCCCACCCACAGCATCGCTAGCGTACCGACGCTGCCGAGCAGGCTGAGCACCACAGGCATCGCCTTGAGCAAACCGCGCCCGGTCGCCTGCGCGGCCGCGCTCGGCTTCTGGGCGAGGTGCAGGCCGACGTCGTCCATCTTCACGATGAGCGCCACCGCGCCGTAGACCGCGACGGTGATGGCGATGCCCACCAGCGCCAGCGTGACGGCCTGCGTGACGATCGTCTCTTCGCTGACGGTGCCCAGCGCGATCGCCATGATCTCGGCGGATAGGATGAGGTCGGTGCGCACAGCACCGGAAACGCGGGTCTTCTCGAAGGTGGCGATGTCCTCGACCGGGTCCTCCAGCGTCTCGCCGTGCTTTTCGCCGCCCAGCTTCTCGATGATCTTCTCGGCGCCCTCGAACGCGAGGTAGAGCCCGCCCAGCATCAGGATCGGCGTGATCGCCTGCGGCAGGAAGGCGCTCAGCAGCAGCGCGATCGGCAGCAGGATCACCAGCTTGTTGAACAGCGAGCCCTTGGTGATCTTCCAGATGATCGGCAGTTCGCGGTCGGGCGTGAAGCCGGTCACGTAGCCGGGCGTCACCGCGGCATCGTCGATCACCACGCCGGCGGCCTTGGTGCCCGCCTTGGCGACCCCCATGCCGACGTCGTCGAGCGATGCGGCGGCGGCGCGGGCGATGACGGACACGTCGTCGAGCAGGGCGACAAGGCCGGAAGGCATCGGTAATCCTTTTGTTTGCAATCGCGAAGGGCGGTGGGGTCATGCGGGGGATTCAATGCGCGATCAAGCGAAAGCAGGTTCCGCTTAAATACTCACAGCCTCCGCCGTTCTCCTGGCCATACGAAGAAGGCGCCAGGATCGGGGCCTTCAAGCAGAAGGCCTACCGGGGAACACCATGTCAGTCATCAACACCAATATCAGCGCCATCCGCGCTTCGAATGCTTCGAATTCCGCCAACAAGATGCTCGGCACCGCGATGGAGCGCCTGTCGACCGGCAAGCGCATCAACTCCGCCAAGGACGACGCCGCGGGCCTTGCCATCTCGACCTCGATGACCTCGCAGATCCGCGGCATGAGCCAGGGCATCTGCAACGCCAACGACGGTATCTCGCTGGCCCAGACCGCCGAGGGTTCGCTTTCGGAGGTCAGCAACATGCTGCAGCGGGTGCGTGAACTGGCGATCCAGTCGGCCTCGGGCACCTACCAGACCTCCGACCGCGCTGCGATGCAGCAGGAAGTCACCGCCCTCACCTCGCAGATCAGCGACTCCCTGACGCAGACCAAGTTCAACGGCAACGCGCTGCTCTCGACCACTTCGGGCTCGGACCTCAGCTTCGACATCCAGACCGGCGCGAACTCGGGCGAGAAGGTCACGCTGACCTCGAAGGCCATCGACGGCACCAACCTCACCGCCTCGTCGCTCGACGTGACGGACTCGACCAAGGCCGCTACCACGCTGACCAAGGTCGATGCCGCGCTCAAGGACGTAAACGCCACCCGCGCCTCGCTCGGCGCCGGCCAGAACCGCCTCGAATCGGCGATCAACAACCTGACCAACAACGTCACCAACCTGTCCGACGCCCGCAGCCGCATCGAAGATGCCGACTACTCGACCGAAACGACGCAGATGGCGAAGGCCCAGATCCTCAGCCAGGCTTCGACGGCGATGCTGGCGCAGGCCAACCAGAGCCAGCAGAACGTCCTGTCGCTGCTGCGCTAATTCTACCGAATACCCTCACGGCCTCCCGTCCCCCGGAGGGCCCAGCCCGGCGGTCTGTCCCTTGACCGCCGGGCGTTTCGGTTTGTGCAGGTGCGCAAAACGCAAGTTGATGAAAGGCATGCGCGGCGCGGGCTTCCTTGAAGCTGCCGGGGCACGCTGCGAACGACGATGTGAAAGACCCGGCGAGAACCTATCAGCCTTCGGACGTGTAGGAAAATGCGCGGCTTTCAGACCATCAGATCGTCATCCCGGCGCAGGCCGGGGCCCAGCCCCGCAAACAAAGTCGCTTCGCGGCGATTTTCGTTAGCTGGGTCCCGGCCTGCGCCGGGATGACGGGTGGTGGAGGATCAGAGGCGGGCGAGAGGGTTACCCGGCCGGGCCATTCTACTCCTCGATGTTCATCACATAAGTCCGGCGCGCGAATGTCCAGCGGCCTTCATGACGCACCAGTTCGTCGTCGTAGCGGGCGGAAAGCTTGCTCACTTCGCCGCCCCGGCGGACGATCTCGCGGACGTGGCAGCGGGCGGTTGCGGTGTCGCCGGTGACCGCGATGGCGCCGGGCATGGCGAAGAACGCCAGCGCATCGACCGCACCGAAGATCATGTCCCAGGTCTGCGACAGCGCCTCGAGCCCGACGATATCGCCCTGCCGCATCGCCCAGACCGCATCCGGGGCCCAGCAGCCGAGCCACTGCGCCTTGTCGATGCGCGAGGCGGCGTCGGCATAGCATTCCATCAGCTCGCGAATCGCCATGCGGTCGGCTTGCGGCCCGGTGAAGGTCATTCGGGGAACTCGCCGATGGTCAGGGTGTAGTCGCGGCGGGCGAACTTCCATTCGCCGCCTTCGCGCACCAAGGCATCCTCGTAGCGGCCGCAGAGCTTGAAGATCGCGCCTTCCTTCGTCTGCACGACCTCGCGGGCATAGCTGCGCACGGCCGCGCCATCGCCCGCGATCTCCATCGAACCGATCTCGGCCATGAAGGCGACCGAGGCCCAGTCCTTCCACAGCCCATCCCAGGTCTCGGCGAGGGCTGCATGGCCGGCCGCGTCGAACAGGTGGCTGGTCCAGCGGCCGTCTTCAGTGAAAGTGGTGAGCCACAGCGCCCGGTCCCCGCGCCAGCTGGCGTCGGCATACGTGCCGTAAAGCTCGCGGATGGCGAGGCGGTCCTCGACCGGGCCGGTGAATGGCATCTGCGCTCTCCCTCTTGTTTTGCGAGGGATGGTGATGCGCAAGGGCGCGCGGGGCAAGCGTGGGGGGATCGCTGGCGCGCTAATACGTCATCCCGGCGAAGGCTGGGATGACGGGCCGTTGGCTCAGTCCAGAACCGTGATCGAAATCCGCCGGTTGCGCGGGTCGTGCGGGTCGGCGGGGATGAGCAGTTCCTTATCGGCCACGCCCTCGATGCGGCGGAATCGGTCTTCCTTGACGCCGTCGCGCAGCAGGGCCTGGCGCGTGGCCTCGGCCCGGCCAGCCGAAAGCGACCAGTTGTTGCCGACCGTGCCCGGCTTGTAGGGCAGCGCGTCGGTATGGCCGCGCAGGGTCAACCCGCCCTTGTCATCGCTCAGCGCCTGGCCGAGCGCGTCGATGAGTTCGGCGGCCTCGGGCGTCAGGATCGTGGTGCCCATGCGGAACATCGAGAAATTGGCGTCGTCGACGAGGTCTATCCGAACGCCCTCGGTGGTGTCGACGAGGCGCACCTGCTTGGCCAGTCGGCGCAGGCGCTCGGTGGACCTGAGCTTGGCCTCGACCTCCTGCTTGGCGCGCTGGCTGCGCTTGGCGCCTTCCTTCGGCCCGCCGGTGGTGTCCTTGGGGACCGTGATCGCCTTGTTACCGCTGCCGCCGGGGTGGGGCAGCTTGTCCTTGGCGGTGAGCGAAGTGCCGCCGAGCAGCCCGGTGCCCGAGCCCGAGCCCGACTTGCGGTTCTTCACCAGCGTCGGCGAGAAGTAGTCGGCGATGCCCTTGCGCTGCTTCTCGGTGGTGGCGCCCAGGATCCACAGCAGCAGGAAGAACGCCATCATCGCGGTCACGAAGTCCGCGTAGGCGACCTTCCACGCGCCGCCGTGGTGGCCCCCGGCGACAACGGTGATCTTCTTGACGATGATCGGGCGGATGGGTTCGTCGGGCTTCTTGGCCACTTCACTTGCCCCGCATGGCGTCGAGCAGGTCTGACAGGCTGGGGCGGAACGCATGGCCGAGGCCCGAGCGGGCCGATTCAACCACCAGCGGCTGCGGCCAGCCGTGGAGGCTTGCGATGATGACCTGCTTGACCGCGTGGAAGATCTGCTCGTCGGCCTCCAGCACCTGCTTGAGGCGGCCCGCCATCGGCGCGACCATACCGTAGGCGAGCATGACGCCCATGAACGTGCCGACCAGCGCCGAGCCGATCATCCCGCCCAGGATCGAGGGCGGCTTGTCGATCGAGCCCATGGTCTTCACCACGCCGAGCACGGCGGCGACGATGCCGAGGGCGGGCAGAGCGTCGGCAAGGCCCTGCAGCGCGTGCTGCGCCTCGTGGGCCTCGTGGAAGTGCGTCTTCATCGCGTTGTCCATCACGTCCTCGACCGCATGGACCTCCAGCGTGCCCGAGGAGACGACGATCAGCGTCAGGGTGTCGGCGATGAGGTGGACCAGCGCGGCGTTGCCGAGGATGCGCGGGAATTCGGCGAAGATGGCGGAGGACTTGGGATCGGTGACGTGGCTTTCCAGCGCGACCGGGCCGTCGACGCGCAGGATCTTCATCAGGCGCGTCGTCAGGATGATGACGTCGATGTGGTCCTGCTTGTTGTGCTTGGGGCCCTTGAACACCTTCATCATGCCGCCGCCCAGACCCTTCAGCTCGTGCATCGAGTTGCCCGTCACGATCGCCCCGATCGCGGCGCCGCCGATGATCAGCATCTCGTGCGGGATCGCTTCCAGCACCGGGCCCAGCGCGCCGCCGGTGATCGCGAAGCCGCCGAAGACCATCACCAGCAGGATGACGACGCCGATGATTGCGAACATGGATCAGGGTCCTTCGTGTGGGAAACCGGTGCGCAGGCGCGAGGCCGGGCGGCCGGAATCACGCTTCCGTGTGCGACTGGCGTAGCTCGCAGTTGGTTAGTTCTGCTTTTCCGCGCCTTACGCAGGTTTACGAGAGTGGCTGATCGGGTCTCGTTTACGCCGCCCCGGCCGCCGGTATGGACGAGGCACGGCAACTCGACCCCAGCGCGCTCTCCACATTTCCTGATCCCGCTTTTCTTCCGCGAGGACGAAAGACAAAGCCGGGCCCCCGCCTGCGCGAGGGGGACGGGGTGGGTGTTCAGATGTCGGTGCGCGCGGCCATCAGCGCAGCTGGTCGAACAGGCTGAGGCCGGCGAGCTTCGAGAAGCTGGCCTGGCTGGCCTCCAGCACGGTCAGCGTTTCCTGCAGCCGCGCCATGGTGGAGGCGATGTCGGTGCCGCCGATGTCGGCCTGCTCGGTCGAGCGCAGCTGCGAGAGGTCGGCGCGCCGCTCGCCGGTCAGCTCGATCCAGGCGAGGCGCGTGCCGACCACGGTCTGCCCGGTGGAGAGCGTGTCGAGCCCGGTCTGGAGGTTGGCGAGCGCGTCGCTGGCGGCGGCGCTGGTGGCGGAGCCGGTCTTCAGCGCGTCGGACAGCGCCTTCACCGTCGCCATGACGTCCGTGGGATTGCCGTCCTTGCCGGTGAAGCCGAGGAACTGCGGGCCGGTCATCGAGCGGGTGACGCTCTGGCCCTCGCCCAGCGGCAGTTCTTCCACGCTGGCGGTGCCGACGTAAGCGGCCTTGCCGGCGGCGTCGAGCTTGTAGGCATCGCCGGAAGTCTCGCCGCCGAACAGGGCGTGGCCACTGGAATCGCGGGCGTTCGAAAGGGCCAGCAGGTTCTGGTTGATCTGCTCCAGCTCGGTGCCGATGGCGCTGCGCTGCTCGCCGGTGAGGGTGGAGGAGGCGGCCTGCGTCGCCAGTTCCTGTGCACGAATGATCGCGTCGGCCATGTCGGACATGGCGGAATCGGCCAGCGTCAGGTCGGCATTGGCGCGCGTGGCGTTGGCGGTGTCGATCTGCGACAGCGTCTCCTGCCGCGACAGCGAGCGCAGGCGCGAGGCGGCGACCGGGTTGTCCGACGAGCGGTCCAGCCGGCTGGAGCTGGACAGCTGCGACTGCAACGATTCGGCCTGCGAACGCAGCGCCTTCATGTCGGTTCGCGACTTGTCGAAAAAGGCGCCGGTGCTGGTGGAGATCGTGGTCATGGCTGGCTCACCTGATCGCGAGGATGGAATCGAAGATGTCGGAGGCGACCTGCATCACCCGCGCCGAGGCCTGGTAGGCCTGCTGGAAGCGGACGAGGTTGACCGCCTCGTCGTCGAGGTTGACCCCGGCCTGGGCGGCCAGCGCGGTCCGGGCGCTGGTGGAGATGGATTCGAGCGCGTCGCGCGTGGTGGTGCGGCCCGCGACCGCGCTGGAGACGCCGAACAGCAGCGTGTCCATCGCCCCCGCCGGGTCGGCGGCGGTGAGCGCGCTGCGCATGGTGTCGAGATTGGTCACGTCGCGGCTGCCCGCCGCCGCGCCCGCGGGCGCCGTGGCGATGGCGCTGCCATTGGCCGCGACCATGGCGATGTTCGCCGCGCTCGTGCCGGAGAACAGCGGCTGCCCGGCGTTCCCTGCAAGGTCGACGCCGGAGCTTTGCGCGGTGTTCATGGTCGTCACGATGCCGGCGGCGATGGTGTCCAGCTGCGTGCGCGCGCTGCCCAGTTCGACCAGCGCCTGCGCCTTGCCCGCGATCGCGCCCGAGCTGAGCGTGGTCGCCTGGCTGTTCACGGTGAACGACAGCGTGCCGTTAGCGGCGGTGGTCATCGCCAGCGTATTGACGCTCGCCCCCGAGACGAGCGCGGCGCCGGTCGGCCCGCCCAGCATCACCGAGACCGACTTGTCGGCATTGATGGTAGTGGTGATGTCCGCATGGTCGCTCAACTGCTGGAGCAGGGCGTCGCGCTGGTCGAGCAGGCCCGACTGGTCGCTGGAGGTGTCCGCCGAGCGCATCAGGCGCAGGTTCACGCGGCCCAGTTCGCCGGCGATGCGGTTGACCTGGTTGACGCCGTCCTGCGCCTCGAACTGCAGGCCGCGCGCGGCGGCGTCGAGGCTTTGCGAGGCGGTGTTGAAAGTCTGCGCCAGAGTGCGCCCGTTCTCGACGGCCTGTGCGCGCAAGCTGCCGTCGGTGGGATCGGACAGCAGCTGCTTGATGCTGCCTTCGAAGGCGACGATCGATGGGTAGACGCCGGTCTGTTCCAGCGCGGACTCGACGTTCTCCAGCCCCTGCACTTCGGCCGAGGCGCGCGCGGCGTCGGAGCCGGTGCGGCGCACTTCGGACTGGCGGAAGGCGTCGGCATTGCGCACGATCCCGGTGATCCGCGCGCCGGCGAGGTTGATCGCGGTCGGCGCGGCGGGGTTGGTGCCGCCCGACACCTCGCTCACCGCGACGCTGCGGCGCACGTAGCCCTCGGACGAGGCGTTGGCGATGTTGTTCGCCGTCACGTCCAGCGCGCTGCGGGCGACGCGCGCGCCGGAACTGCCGATGGAGAGGAGGTCTGCGCCCATGGTTTAGCGGGGTCCGTTACGTTGGGTCTGGTATCGCGACTGTAGAACGGCAGCGCGGGTCGCGGTTAAAGGATGGGTCGGTTTTGGAGCCTGTTTCACGCGAAGGGGCGGAGGCGCGGAGAAGGGAAAGATCAGGTTCGCGCAAAGGCGCAAAGGCGCAGAGGGGGCGTGGTTGCGGCGAAGCCGCTTATCCTTTCCCGGGGGCGTTTGCCGCAGCGTTGCTGCGGGGAAGGCACCTGCGGTGCGGCGGCACATCTTGGCGCCTTTGCGCCTTTGCGCGAACCAACCTTCCTCTCCTCCGAGTTTCCGCACCTCCGCGTGATCCATCACGAACCGGGCTTGGGGGCTGGCGCCGGGGCGGTGTCAGCCGCAGGCGCCGCATCCACGAAGCGCGCCATCTGCGCCTCGATGATCTTGGCGAGGCCGAGCGTGCCGCTCTGCGCGGTGACGTCGGCGAAGCGCTCGTCCTGGAGCTGGCGGAAGGTGTCGAGGCCCTGGCCGCCGTCGATGTCGCCCGCGCCGCCTTCACTGCCGAAGCTGGTCTTGCGCGCGGCGGCGAGCATTTCGCGCACGAAGACGGCCTCGAACTGCTTGGAGACGACCTTCAGCTTCTCGCGGTCGGTGGCGTCGGCCTTGGCCGCCATGCCGGCGACGGGGGCGAGGATCGTGCTCATATCACCACCATTTCCGCTTTCAGCGCACCCGCCTGCTTGAGCGCCTCGAGGATCGCGACGAGGTCGGACGGGGTGACGCCGAGCATGTTGAGCGCGTCGACCACCTTGGACAGCGAGGCGCCGCCCTTGAACAGCGCGACCGAGCGCTGCTCCTCCTCGACCGAGACGTTCGACCGGTTCTCGGTCGTCGTCCTGCCATTGCTGAACGGGCCGGGCTGCGAGACGCGGTCGTTCTCCTCGACGCGGACGGTCAGCTTGCTGTGGCTGATCGCCGCGGGGGACAGGCGCACGGCCGAGTTGATGACGACGGTGCCGGTGCGGCTGTTGACGATGACTCGCGCTGCGGTTTCGGCCGGGGAAACGTCGATCATCTCGATCGCGGCCATCATGCTGGCCCGGCTGTCGGCGTCGCCGGGCATGCGCAGGGCCAAGGTCACGCCGTCCTCGACGGTGGCGATGCCGGGCACGCGCTTGTTGATCGCATCGCGCACGCGGCTGGCGGTGAGGAAGTCGGCCTCGAAAAGGTTCCAGCGCAGCGTCTCGCCCGCCTCGAAGCCGGTGGCGACGGCGCGTTCGACGCTGGCGCCCTCGGCGATGCGGCCCACGGTCGGGATGTTGACGGTGACCTTGGAGCCGTCCTTGCCCGAGGCGTCGAGCCCGCCGACCGCGAGGTTGCCCTGCGCCATCGCGTAGACCTGCCCGTCCGCGCCGTAGAGCGGGGTCAGGATCAGGGCGCCGCCGCGCAGGGACTTGGCCTTGCCGATGGTCGAGACGGTGACGTCGATGCGCTGGCCCGGCTTGGCGAAGGCGGGCAGGTCGGCGGTGATGACGACGGCGGCGGCGTTCTTGAGGCCGGGGGCGACGCCCGCCGGCAGGTTCAGGCCCATGCGGCCCGACACGCCCTTCATCGCCTGCGTCAGGTATTCGAGGTTGTCGTCGCCCGTGCCCGGCAGGCCGACGACGACGCCGTAGCCGGTCAGCTGGTTGGTGCGCACGCCCTGGAACTGGCCGAGGTCGCGCACGCGCTCGGCAAAAGCGGTGTTCGGCACGAACACCATCAGCGCGCAGAGCAAGCTGATCCACAGATTCCCCTCCCGCCTGCGGGAGGGGTTAGGGGAGGGCTTGTTTTTCGAGGGTTGCGCTGCGGACACGCCCTCCCCCGACCCCTCCCGCAGGCGGGAGGGGAGAATGGAGACGATCTGCTTCGCGATCGGTTTCATCACCTTTCTCAAAACGGCGAGATCACGTTGAAGAACCGCCCCAGCCAGCCCTGCTTGCTGGCCTGCTGGAGCGCGCCTTTGCCGGTGTATTCCATGCGGGCGTCGGCCACGCGGTCGGAGGCGATCTGGTTTTCCTGGTCGATGTCGGCGAGGCGCACGATGCCGGAGAAGCGGACCCATTCGTCGCCCTGGCTGATGAGCATCTTCTTCTCGCCCCGGACCAGCGCGGTGCCGTTGGAACGGACCTCGGCGATGGTGACCGACAGCGTGGTATTGAGCGAGGAGGTCTGCGCGGCATTACCCTGGCCGTTGAACGACGAGTTCGAACCGGCCTTGAGCGCGTCGGCATTCAGCAGCTTCGAGATCAGGCCCTTGGTGGGCGGCTGGACGCCCAGCGAGCCGCTCTTGCCGCTCTTGGAACTGACCGCCTTGGAGGCGGTGGTGCTCTCGACCAGCAGGATCGTCAGCGGATCGCCGACCCGCGCCGCGCGCGTGCCCTGGTAGAGCGGCGCGTAGCCGGCGGAGACGTTGAAGATGCCGCCCGTCGCCGCCGCGGGCATGGCGGGCAGCGGCGCGGGCAGCGTGGCCTCGAAGCCCGACGGCTGCGGCGCCTTCTTCGCGAGGGCAGGTGTTGCGGTGAGGGCAAGCACGGCGAGCGAAGCGCCGAGAAGGGGGAAGCGGCTGGCGGTCATCACAGCGTCTGGTTGGCGTTGCGCAGCATCTCGTCGACGGCGGAGATCATCTTGGAGTTGATCTCGTAGGCGCGCTGGGTCTCGATCATGTCGACCAGCTCCTCGACGATGTTGACGTTGGAGGCTTCGAGCATGCCCTGGCGGACGTGGCCGCGGCCTTCCTGGCCGGCGATGCCGATCTGCGCCGGACCGCTGCCCGCGGTTTCGAGCATGAAGTTGTCGCTCGCCGACTGCAGCGCCACCGGGTTGGTGAAGCTGGCCACGGTGATCTGGCCCAGCTGGCTCGGCTCAGACTGCCCGGCAAGCTGCGCCGAGACGGTGCCGTCGTCCGAGATGGTGATGGTGGTCGCGCCTTCGGGAATGGTGATCGCGGGCTGCACGGGGTAGCCCTGCGAAGTCACCAGCTGGCCCTCGGCCGAGCGGCTGAAGTTGCCCGCGCGGGTATAGGCGAGCTGGCCGCCGGGCATCGACACCTGGAAGTAGCCGTCGCCGTCGAGCGCCACGTCGAGCGAGTTGCCGGTGGTCTGCAGCGAGCCCTGCGTCTCCATGCGCGTGGTCGACTGGACCGCGACGCCGGTGCCCAGGTTCAGGCCGGTGGCATAGGCAGTCTCGGTCGAGGACTGCGCGCCCGCGACCCGCGCGTCCTGATAGGCGAGCGTGGCGAAGTTGGCGCGGTCGCGCTTGAACGCGGTGGTTGAGACGTTGGCGAGGTTGTTGGCGATCACGCGCATGCGCGTGTCCTGCGCCTCGAGCCCGGTGCGGGCGACCTGCAGTGCTGAACTGGGCATCTAAACTTCCTCTCAGGGGCTCTGGATCAATCCAGGCGCATCAGGCGCGCGCCGGCTTCGTCGAGCGTGCCGGCGGTCTGGACAAGCTTGGTCCGCATGTCGAAAAGCCGCTGCGCCGCGACCATCTCCACCAATACTTCGGAAGGGTTGACGTTGGACTGTTCGAGGGCTCCGGGAATCACCTGAGCGTTCTCGTCCACCGGCAGGATTCCGCCGTTCGGAACGCGGAACTGGCCCGCAATGTCCTTCGAAATTTGCGTCCCCGTGGTGCTGACGAGCTTGAGCTTGTCGAGCACCTGCGGGGCCGCGTCGGGGGTCTCCGGGTCCGAGGCGAGGACCCCGCCGTCGGGACCGATCGTGACCTTGGCGCCGGGTGGCACGGTGATCGGGCCGGACTGGCCGATTACCGGCAGCCCGTCGCCGTTCTGCAGCACGCCGGTCACGGTGACCGAAAGGTCGCCGCGCCGGGTGTAGCTTTCCTGGCCGTCCATCGCCTGCACCGCCAGCATGGCATCGCCCTGCATGGCGACGTCGAGCGGGTAGTTGGTGCGGTTGAGCCCGCCCGCCTTCATCGAGGCGCCGGTGACTTCGGTGCTCGACAGGCTGCGCGTCTGCAGCTGCGGGCCTTCGAGCGTCATCGGCGTCGCCTGCAGGATCTCGGCCTTGAAGCCGATCGTCTGCGCATTGGCCATGTTGCTGGCGATGACGCGCTCGCGGTTGAGCGAGGCGTTCATGCCGGAGACGGCGGTGTAGATCAGGCGGTCCATGGGCGGTCCTCGGGGCGGGTCACGAGGGGGCGGGCATCATCCCGCCCCCATCATCAGGTGCGCAGGTTGATGACGGTCTGCGAGATCTGCGTGGCGGTATCGATGGCCTTGGCGTTGGCCTGGAAGTACCGCTGCGCGCTGATCATGTTGACCAGTTCCTCGGCAATATCGACGTTCGAGCGCTCCAGCGAGCCCGAGTTCAGCTTGCCGAACAGGTTCGAACCCGGCTCGCCATACAGGGGCGAACCCGACTTGCCGGTGGCCTGCCAGCTCGAGCTGCCGAGCTGCTTGAGCCCGGTGGGCGCGACGAAGTTGGCGAGCGCCACCTTGCCGGCGACCTCGCTGGTGCCGTCGGCGTACGTCGCGATGACCTGACCGGTGCCGTCGACGGTCACGCCGGCGAAGAACGAGCCGGCGGCGTTGGTCTGGGGTACGTGCACGTCTTGAAGCGAGGTGGTGTCGGCAACGCCACTGGTCACCGGGAAGGCCTGGAGGCGCGCGCCCTGCGCGCTCTTGATGTAGCCCTCGCCGTCGAGGCCGAAGGCGCCGTTGCGGGTGTATTCGGTCTGGCCCGAGGTCTGCGACTTCACGGTGAAGAAGCCCTCGCCGTCGATCGCGAGGTCGAGGCCCGAGCCGGTCTGCGCGATCGGGCCGAGCGAGAACTCCTGGTTGATCTTGCTGACGCGCGACCCGATGCCGACGGTCAGCGCCGGGTCGGTGATGACCGAGGCCGAGACGATGTCGGCGAAGGCGGCGGTGCTCTTCTTGAAGCCGTTGGTCTCGGCGTTGGCGATGTTGTGCGCGACGACGTTGAGTTCGGTCTGCGCGTTCTTGAGGCCGGTGAGCGAGGTGTAATAGGACATCTGGAAAGGTCTCCGAAAGTAAGGGTCAGGCGGTCTTGTCGGTCTGGGCGGCGGCGAGCGCGGAAACCGCGTCGGCGGTGGATTTCTGCGCGGAGGCCAGGGAATCCAGCTGGCTCGAGATGGTCTTGAGCGTGTCGCTCATCTCGGTGGTGCCCGCGAGCGAGGAGAACTGGGCCATCTGCGCCAGCATCTCCTTCTGATCGACCGGGTTGGTCGGGTCCTGCTGCTTCATCTGCTCCATCATGAGCTTGAGGAAGTCGTTCTGGTCGAGCTGCGACAGCGAGGACTTGGCCTTCGTGCCGGTGCCCGACGTGGGGGTGGTCGAGGTTACGGAAGTGACGGTCATTTCATCCTCATCGTTTCGAGCATCAGTTGCTTGGCGGTGGAGAGGGCCTCGACCATGTTCTGGTACTGGCGGGAGGCTTCGAGCATTTCGACCATCTCCGCGTTCTCATCGACGGGAGCGGACCATACGTCGCCGTTGGCATCGGCGAGGGGGTGGTCGGGATTGTGCTGGCGCACCGCCGCGGCCTTCTCGCGCACCACGCCGGACACGGCGACGGTGGAGAGGCCGCTGGCGCGGTCGAGGTCTTCCGAGAAGACGGCGCGGATCGGCTTGTAGGCGCCGTCCTCGGTGCTCGAGACCGACCCCGCGTTGGCGAGGTTGGAGGCCGCCGCGTTCATCCGCACCAGCTGCGCGGACATGCCGCGCTGGGCGACGTTGAAGAGGTTGAGCGGGCCGCTGGAGTTGCTGCTCAAGGTCAGTCTCCCCGCAGCGCCCGCTTCACGGTGTCGACCCGTGAGCGGATGAATTCGAGCGTGGTCGAATAGCCGACCGCGTTCTCGGAAAAGGCGACCTGCTCGTTCTGCAGCTCCACCGTGTTGCCGTCGAGCGAGGGCATCACCGGCACGCGGTAGAGCGTAGCGGCGTGCGCGGCCTTGTCGGTGGAGGCGCCGGCATCGGCAGCCTTGATCGCGGCACCGAAGTCGATGTCGCGCGCCTTGTACCCGGGGGTCGCGGCATTGGCGATGTTGGAGGCCAGCACGCCCATGCGCTGCGAGCGCAGTTCCAGCGCCTTGCCATGTATTCCGAACAGGTCCTGCGTCATCGAAGTTGGGTGTCCCGAACTGTGTGCCGGGTGTTTCGCAAGAGGTGTGCCAATCGGTTGCAGTGCCGGTTTCCGGCGCTTTGCCGAAGTGGTTTTGCGTGGGTTCCAGGCGGGCAGCGGGCCGGGGCGGCAAGTCTTTGCCGGAAAGCGGCAAATGTGGGCTGCCGCCTGAAACGGGGCGGCAGGTGCCGTTCTGTCGTTCCGAATGGAGAACCAGAAATGATCGCCCATACCCTGTTCGACCCCGCCAGCGCCGCGATCGTGGTGGGCGGCACCTGCCTCGCCACCGTGCTTCGCTGCGGCGTCTGGGACACGCGCATGGCGCTGGCCGGTGCCGGGCGACTGGTGCGCGGGCGCTTCGATGCCGCTCGCGCCAAGGCGGAGCTGGCCGTGCCGGTGCAGGAGATGCAGCAGGACGGCGTCATCCGCGCCGAGCCGCACCACTTCGGCGACGCCGAGTTCGACGACCTCACCGACGCGCTGATCGGCACCCGCTCGCTCGGCGCGCTCCACGCCGCCCACGTCGCCCACAAGCGCCGCCGGGTGGACCACAGCCGCCGCGCGGTCCGCACTTTCGAGCAGGCTGCCGAGCTTTCGCCGGTGTTCGGCCTCGCCGGCACGCTGGTCTCGCTCACTCGGCTGCCCGCCGATCCGGGCGCGGCGGGGGACTTCACCGCGGCGATCTCGATGGCGGTGCTGACCACGCTCTACGGCCTGCTGCTGGGCAACCTGCTGTTCGCCCCGCTCGCCCGCATGATCGCGCGCCGCGCCGCCGACGAGGAGCGCGAACGCCAGCGCGTGCTCGACTGGCTGGAGCAGCAGGTCGCGGGCGCGCTGCCGCACGGTGGCCGTCACCGATGAAAGGCAGTTCCTCGTTCGGCTGGCAGACCTCGCTCGCCGACCTTTCCCTCATCCTGTTCATGCTGAGTGCGGCGGCCCTCCACCGCCAGCCGCCGGCAAAACCGGAGAGGCTACACACGGCGCCCGCCGCCCGTCCGGCGCCCATGGCCGAGCCCCTCGCTGTCTACGAAGCCGCGCCGGGCGCGCCGTCGCTGGGCCAATGGCTTGGGCAGCAGGCGCTGGACCCGCGCCAGCAGCTCACCATCACCGCCCGCTACGGCGACGCCCCCGGCGCGCGGGACGCGGCCCTGCGCGAGGCGTCGCGGCTGCTGGGCGAGGCGGGCGCGGCAGGGCTGACGGCGCGGCTCGTGATCGAACCGGGCGCCGGTCCGGCCCGCGTGGCGCTGGCTTATGATGACCCCGCCCGAGTGGCACGGGACTTGCTGTAACGGCGCCGTACGCTTCCATCGCGCAAAGGGTCGTGAATGTCCGTCAGCCTGTTTCTTCTTGCCTCCGTCGCGGCGCCTTTCGCTGATCTCGACGCCATAGACCGCCAGGTGGCGAGCTTCACCGGCGCATCGGCGGGCGAGATGGGCGGCGCGGCGACGCCGGTCGACCGGCGACTGCGGCTGCAGCCCTGCCGCAGCGGCCTTGCGCTGTCGTGGCGCACGCAGGCGCAGGACAGCGTCGTCGTCCAGTGCGGTGATCCCTCCGGCTGGCGCCTGTTCGTGCCGGTCAGGAGCGGGGGCGCGGGCTCGGGGCAGGGCGGCCCGGTCGCCGTCGCGCGCGGCGATGCCGTGGCGATCGCGGTCATGGGCGATGGTTTCACCGTCTCCCAACCCGGCGAAGCGATGGAATCCGGCCCCGTCGGCGGCTGGATCCGCGTCCGCCCCGCCGCCGTGCCGGGCCGGGCTGTGCGCGCCGAAGTGATGCGCGCCCGCATCGAGCGACCCGGCCTCGTCTCGGTGGCTTTGCCCTGATGGTTCGGGCCGGTTTGCCGCCCAGCATCTGCCGCATGGCAAAAACCTGCCGCCCACCCCTTTATTCCGCCGCGCCCCGGCCGTTCTGGATCACAGGACATCTCAAGGAGCGGCAATATGCCACCTATCGAAGTGGGCTCAGCCCCCCGCATCGGCGCCGTCGAAACCCGGCTCCCCCGCGTGGCGGAAACGACCCCGGCCCATGCCACGACCACCGTGGCGAAGGCGCAGACCACGAATACGATCTCGGCGGCCCCGGCCGTGGAGACTTCGAAAGCCCTGGACCCCGGCGCCGCCCCGGTCGACACCGACCGCGTGGCGCTGATCCGCAAGGCGGTGGAATCGGGTCAGTACCCCGTCCTCCCCGCGAAGATCGCCGACGCCATGATCGCGGCCGGCATGTTGCTGAGGAGCGCACACTAAGATGCCCCAATCCCGTCCTTGCGAGCCCCAACTTCGCGACGCCCTGCGGCAGATGCTTGCCGTTCTCGAGGACGAGCGGCAGGCACTTGCCGGCCTGGACCTCGACGCGATCGTCGGGACCACGCACGACAAGGACCGTCTTTGCGGTACGCTCGACACGCTGGGCGATCATCTCGGTGGGGGGCATCTCGACGAGGAATGCCGCGGCATGCTCGACGCCGCGCGCCGCCTGAACGAGGTGAACCGGCAGGTCCGCAACATCATCGCCGCCAACGTCACGCGCCGCCTCAACGCGCTGACCGGCAGTCCGCAGCTTTACCGCATCCCCCCAGGCTATGCGATGGCAGGTGGGCGCGGCTGAGGCGTTAACCACACCCCGCCATCTGGCACGGCTCTTGCTCAAACGCTCCCGGCAAATGGTTTGCCGGGAGTTTCGGTTTGAGCGACGGACAAGTCTTTGGGGCACTGGGGGGAGCCATCGCGGGCCGGGCCGCTGCGGGAGGCGCGCAAGTGCGTGCCGCCATCGCGCAGGCGGCCGAGGCCACGGGCGTCGATTTCCAGTACCTCATGGCGCAGGCCAAGCTGGAATCGAGCCTCGATCCCACCGCCCGGGCCGCCACCTCCAGCGCGGCCGGGCTCTACCAGTTCACCTCGGGCACCTGGCTCAGCACCCTCGACCGCCACGGCGCCGAGCACGGCATGGGCTGGGTGAGCGACGCGATCCAGGGCGGAGCGATCGCCGATCCGGCCACCCGCGCGCAGGTCATGGGGCTGCGCTACGACCCACAGGTCTCGGCGCTGATGGCGGGCGAACTCGCCGCCGACAACCGCGCCGACCTCACTGCTCGCCTCGGCCGCGAGCCTGACGCCGCCGAGCTTTACCTGGCGCACTTCCTCGGCTCCGCGGGCGCCGGCAAGTTCCTCTCCGCGCTCGCCGAGGATCCCGGCCAGAGCGCGGCGGGCATCCTCCCCAAGGCCGCCGCCGCCAATCGCTCGATCTTCTTTTCCGGCGGCGCGCCGCGCTCGGTCGGGCAGGTCATGGCGCTGATGCGCGGCAAGGTCGACGGCGCGATGGAAGGCGGCTTCGGCCCCGGCGCAGCGGCCGAACGGGCCGAGGGAAGCCCGAACATTCCCTACGATACCGGATTCCAGAGCGCCGGGTTCGAGACCGCCAGCTACCAGCCCTCCGGCCCGCTCGCCCGCGAGTTCCACGCGGGCCAGCCCGCCGCCGCTCCCACGGCGTCCATCGCCCCGCGTTCGATGGCGGAGACGCTGCAGGCAGCCTTCGGGGCCTCCGACACCGCCGCGTCCGGCCATGTCCGCGAGGCTTATTCCAAGCTCGCGAGGCTGGGCCTGTGAGCCTCCTCTCGCGTTTCCGCAACGCCGGGACCATCGCGCTGCCGACGGGCATCCTCGTGCTCATCGTGCTGATGATCGTGCCGGTGCCGGCCTTCGTGCTCGACGTCGCCTTCGTGCTCAACATCGCGCTGTCGGTGGCGGTGCTGATGGCGGCGATGAATGCGGAGAAGCCGCTCGACTTCTCGGCGTTCCCCTCGGTCCTGCTGTTCGCGACGCTGCTGCGCCTCTCGCTCAACGTCGCCTCGACCCGCGTCGTGCTGGTCCACGGGCACGAGGGCGAGGCTGCTGCGGGCAAGGTGATCGAGGCCTTCGGCGCCTTCCTGATCGGCGGCAACTTCGCCGTCGGCATCTTCGTGTTCCTGATCCTCGTCATCATCAACATGGTGGTCGTCACCAAGGGCGCGGGCCGCGTCTCGGAAGTCTCCGCGCGCTTCACGCTCGACGCGCTGCCGGGCAAGCAGATGGCGATCGACGCCGACCTTGCCGCCGGCCTCATGACCGCCGACGAAGCCAAGGCGCGCCGCCGCGAAGTGGCGACCGAGGCCGACTTCTACGGCTCGATGGACGGCTCCTCCAAGTTCGTGAAGGGCGACGCGATCGCCGCGCTGCTGATCCTGGGCGTCAACATCATAGCCGGTTTCTGCCTCGGCATGATCTCGCACGGCCTCTCCGCCACCGAGGCCGCGCAGGCTTACATCACGCTGGCCATCGGCGACGCGCTGGTGGCGCAGGTGCCCTCGCTGCTGCTCTCGATCGCCGCTGCCGTCATCGTCACCCGCGTGTCGGACAGCCGCGACCTTGCCGGGCAGATCGGCAACCAGTTTGCCGCCCCCGGCACGTGGTTGCCGGTTGCCGTCGTGCTCGGCGCGATCGGCATGATCCCGGCGATGCCGCAGAGCATCTTCCTCCCCGCCGCCGCGCTTGCCGCATGGATGTGGCATAGCCTGCGTAAACGCGCCGAGCGTGCCCTGATCGCGCCTGTCGTGGTCGAGGCACCTGCCGAGCCCGTCGATCCCGCGCGCATCGAGCTGGAGGACGTGTCCGACCACACCCTCGTCACCATCGAGCTGGGCTACGGCCTGGTCCAGCTGGTCGACGAGCGGCGCGGGTCGCCGCTGGTGACCCGCGTCACCGGGGTGCGCAAGCAGCTGAGCCAGTCGTTCGGCTTCATCGTGCCCCAGTTCCGCGTGCGCGACGCGCTCGACATGCCGCCGCACGAGTACCGCATCGTGCTGGGCGGGGTGAACCTGGGCGGCGGCGCGATCCGGGCCGACAAAGTGCTGGCGATCGACGCCGGCGAGGCGAGCCCCCACCACGCCCTGCGCGGCGAGCCCACCTGGGACCCCAGCTTCGGCTGCCCGGCGCTGTGGATCGACCCAGCCGCGCGTGACCACGCCACTGCCGAGGGTTTCCTGACCGTCGATCCCGGCACCGTGATCGCCACTCACCTCAACCAGCTGCTGTCCGCCCGGCCGCAGGACCTGCTCGGCCCCGACCAGGTGCGCGCGCTGATCGAGTCGTTGAAGGAGCACTCGGCCGGCCTCGTCGAGACGGTCCACCCGGCGCCCCTCAGCCTTGCCGCCGTCACCCGCCTGCTGCGCGCTCTGCTGGAGGACCACATCCCGATCGCGCATCTCGTGCCGATCTTCGCCAGCCTGTCGCGCGCAGTGCAGACCACGGTCGACCACGACCGCCTCGTCGAGCTGGTCCGCGCCGACCTCGGCGCGCTGATCGTCGGGCGGATCTGCCCGCCGAGCGCGCGCCTGCCGGTGGTGACGCTCGACGCCGGGCTGGAAGGCGCGATCGTGCAGGGCATGCTCGATCCTGCGACCGGACAGCCGGTGATCGAGCCTGACCTCGCCCGCATGATCGGCGAGCGGGTCGCCGCGCTGGGCGAGGAGCGTGGGCCGCATGCGATCCCGCTGACGCTGGTGGTGCAGCCCAGGGCCCGCCGCACGCTCGCCGCACTGCTGCGGATGCGCGCGCCGGCCTGCCTGGTCCTGTCGATCTCCGAACTGCCCGCGACCCAGCCGATCGAGGTCATCGACGTGATCGGCGCCGCGCCCGCGCCTCCCGAACCTCGCGGCCTGCCCGCGCCCGACAATGCCGAAAGCATGGCTGCATGAACCAGATGTCCGTCCCGACGCCGATCCCTCCCCATCCTGCCGCCGCCGCGATGCGCGCCTATCAGGGCGACGTCGCCGACCGCGTCCGCCGTTTCCTGCCGATGGTCCGCCGCCAGGCGTGGCACGTCCATGGCAGCGGGCGGCCGGGCATCGAGGTCGAGGACCTCGTCCAGGCCGGGCTCGTCGCGCTGACCGAGTGCGCGCAGAAGCATTCCGGCCCGACCGAGGACGGGTTCGCGGCCTATGCCAAGATGCGCGTGCGCGGGGCGATGGTGGACATGATTCGCCGCACCGTGCCGCTGTCGCGCGGAGCTACCGAGCGCCGCCGCCTGCTCGCCGAGAAGGAGACGAGCTTGCGCGGCAGCCTCGGCCGCGATCCTCGCGGCGACGAACTGGCACGGGCGATGGGCATCGACGAGAGCGAGCTGGCCACCCTGCGAGCCTCCAGCCAGCCGCTGCGCTTCGATTCGCTCGACGAGGCCTATTCCGACCAGAACATGGCCTTCGCCGCCGAGACGCCCGACAGCTTCACGCTGCTCGCCGACGAGGAGACCCGCGGGGCGGTGATCGCGGCGATCACCGATCTGCCCGACCGGCTCAAGCTGATCGTCCAGCTCTACTTCGTCGAGGAACTCAACCTCGCCGAGATCGCCGAGGTGCTCCAGGTCTCGGTCCCGCGCGTCCACCAGCTCAAGGCCCAGGCCATCGACAAGCTGCGCAGCAGCCTCGAGGGCGTGGCGGAAGTGCTGTGACGTTCTAGCCCGAGACCAGCGCGGACTTCGCCTTGCCCGACCTGTCCGGCGTCCGGCCCATCCGGGCGAACGGTTCCTCGACATAGCGATTGATGGCGTAGGCCAGCGCGGTGGCGCCAAGCGTGGTCGCGGCCAGCAGGACCAGGAAATATGTCGTCCTGGACAGGCCCAGGTCGTTGAGCAGCCAGAGGACCGGGTACATGACGACCATGTGGCTCAGGTAGACAGAGTAGGACAGCTTGCCCAGGAACGTCATCGCCGGCGATGCCAGCGCCGCCAGGGGGCGGGCGCTCCAGAAGCCCAGATAGTAGGGCGTGACGAGCAGCAGGAACATCAGCCAGATGGTGATCGCCAGCTCGGATCGGGCCACCGCGGCCGCCACCACCATCACGCATGCGGGCGCGGCGTATCTCACGAGTGGCGCCGCGAAGAGCCGGTTGGCATTGTTGATGACGTAGTAGGATACGATCCCGATCGCGAAGAAGAGCGCGTTGGCGCCGAGGTTGGCGCTGTTGGGATAGCGCGTCCCGGCCACTACGCACAGCGCGACGCCTGCCAGGCCGATCCAGCGGCCCGGCCCGGGACGGGCGAGTATCCACAGCAGTGCGGGGGCGACGATGTAGAACTGGAATTCAGTCGAGATATTCCATGCCTGCCCGATGATCGCAGTTTCCACGTACTTCAGCAGGTTATGCGGAACGACGCCGTGCAGCATGGTGAGATGGGCCGCCAGGTGGAGCCAGAGATTCTCGACCGTGGCATCCATGATCCGCAGCCTGTGGGCATTCTGGGGCGCGTCGAACGGGATATGCTGGAGAGCGTCGCGGCCGATGGGCATGACCAGCAGGGACAGGACGAGGGCGACGAAGAAGGCCGGATAGATCCGCAGCAGGCGCCCGCGCATGTAATCGACATAACGCGGCTTCTTTGCAGCCAGCATGCCGATCACGACCATGCCGCTGATCATGAAGAAGATCTTCACACGCGTGTTTTCGTTATAAATCAAATCCGCCAGCGGCAGCAGGTCCACGTCGTAAACCGCCTTCGATATGTGAACGAACAGCACCCAAAACGCTAATATGGCGCGCAGGCCATCCAGTTCGCCGATCCGCTGCATGCAATGTCCCTCGCTAAGAGGGCGATTTTATCAGAATCGGCAAGTACCGAGCGCGTTAAATGGCGGTAATACTATTACCCCAT
This sequence comes from Novosphingobium sp. AP12, assembly GCF_000281975.1. GTDB lineage: Bacteria > Pseudomonadota > Alphaproteobacteria > Sphingomonadales > Sphingomonadaceae > Novosphingobium. Next base: position 126,452 of record NZ_AKKE01000121.1, read on the forward strand.
TCCCGCGCCGAGCCGAGTATACACGGGGGATAAAGCGTTCAATTCGGACCTGATCGACGCTTCCGGTGGATGGGAAAATGTCGCTCGTCGATTGAAATCCCGGACCGGGTCGATAGTCTGCCAGTGCACAGGTCGCGCCGGAAGGACGTTCCGCCGCCAGGGTTTTCCGGGAGCACGAACCACATGGTCTTGAACGGCACATTCAGACGCGCCGCCTTCCTCGCCGCCGCATCGCTCGCGGCGCTGGCCGCCAGTCCGGCGATGGCCGCGCCCAAGGCGGGCACGCTTGCCGCCGCCCCGGCTCCGAAGGGGGGTCAGGTGCCGGTCGAATACCACAAGCTGGCGAACGGGCTGAAGGTCGTGATCTCGCCCGACCACACGGTGCCCACCGCCACCGTCGGCGTCTACTACGGCATCGGTTTTCGGGTGGAACCGCGCGACCGCACCGGCTTCGCGCATCTGTTCGAGCACATGATGTTCCAGGGCTCGAAGAACCTGGGCAAGGCGGAATTCATCGGCCTCGTCAACTCGAACGGCGGGGTGCTCAACGGCTCGACCCGGTTCGACTTCACCAACTACTACGAGGCCGTGCCCAGCAACACGACCGAGACCTTCCTGTGGGCCGAGGCGGACCGCATGAGGGGCCTCGACATCACGCAGGACAACCTGACCAACCAGCAGGGCGTTGTGAAGAACGAGGTGAAGGTCAACGTCATCAACCAGCCCTATGGCGGTTTCCCGTGGCTCGATCTGCCGCAGGTGGCGAACGTCAACTGGTACAACGCGCATAACTTCTACGGCGATCTCAAGGAGATCGACGCGGCGACCCTCACCGACGTGCAGCAGTTCTTCAAGGACTACTACGTCCCGAACAACGCGGTGCTGGTGGTGGCGGGCGACGTCGATCCGGCGCAGGTGATGGGCTGGGCGGAGAAGTACTTCGGGCCGATCCCGGCCTCGGCCAGCCTCAAGTTCCCCGACGTCTCCGAACCGCGCCAGACCGCGGAGAAGCGCACCGAGAAGACCGACGCGCTGGCCCCGCAGCCGGCGCTTTCCTTCGCCTACCACGTGCCGCCCAAGGACACGCCCGAGGCGGCGGCGATGCGCCTGATCGACCTGATGCTGATCCAGGGCGCCGACAGCCGGCTGGTCAAGGTACTGGTCAACGACAAGGGCTATACCGGCGACGTGTCGGGCGGGATCAACTGGCCGCTGGGCAATGCCTACAACTACAACGGACCGATGCTGTGGTCGGCGATGCTGATCCACGGGCCGGAAGTGACCGACGCGCAGGTCCTCGCCGATGTCGACGCGGTGGTGAAGGACCTCCAGGACAGGCCCGTCGGCGCCGCCGAACTCGCCCGCGCCAAGACCAAGGCGCGCTCCTCGCTCTACGACGCGATCGGCGACGGCAATCGCTTCGGCCTCGTCGACCTGCTCGCCAGCTTCGCGCTGTTCGATGACGATCCGGGGCGGATCAACCGGCTGGAACAGGAGATCGAGGCGGTCACCCCCGCGCTGATCCAGAAGACCGCGAAGGAATACCTGCGCGCGAGCAACCGCACGATCATCAGCCTCAAGCCAGGCGCGGCGCAGGCTGCCCCGGCTCCGGCCGCAGCGAAGTAAGGAGGGCATGGAGATGACTTCGATCAGGGCATTCAGCCTCTCCGCCGCCGCGCTGGGCTTCATGGCCGCCGCGCCCGCCCCGACCATCGCGCGCGAGGCGCCGCCCGCGCCCGCAGCGCCCCGGCCCTTCGCGCTGCCGCAGCTCACCGAATTCACGCTCCCCAACGGCATGAAGGTGACGATGGCTCAGCACGGCAACGTGCCCAAGGTCTCCATCGCCGCCATGGTGCGCACCGGCAACATCGACGACGGCACGAACGTCTGGCTCGCCGACATTACCGGCGCGCTGATGCAGAAGGGCGCAGGCGGGCGCGACGCCTCGCAGCTGGCAGAGGCGGCGGCGGGCATGGGCGGCGGGCTCTCGCTCTCCACAGGCGTCGACGCGGCCACCGCCTCGATCGACGTGCTGGGCGAATTCACGCCCCAGGCCATCGCCCTCGTCGCCGACCTGCTCCAGCGGCCCGACATGAGCCCCGCCGAGCTGGAAAAGGTCCGAGCCGACCTGCTGCGCAACCTCATGATCGCCAAGTCCAGCCCCGGCTCCCTCGCGGCCGAGGCGTTCCAGGGCACCGTCTATGCGAACCACCCCTACGGCCGCGTCTTCCCGACGCCGCAGCAGCTTTCGGGCTATACGCTGGCGCAGGTGAAGGCCTTTCACGCCGCGAACTTCGGCGCGGCGCGCACGCATCTGTACATCGTCGGCCGCTTCGACGACGCTACGGTGCGCGCGGCGGTGGAGAAGGCGTTCGGCGGCTGGCAGGCGGGGCCAGCCCCCGCCGAGCTGCCCGCGCCCGCTCCCGCGCCCGCCAAGGTGGTGCTGCTCGATCGCCCAGGCGCGCCGCAGTCGACCGTGCTGATCGGCACCCGCGTGGCCAAGCAGAAGTACGACGTCGATTTCCGCGCGGCCAGCACGCTGCTCGGCGGCTACTTCTCCTCGCGCATCACCCGCAACATCCGCGAGGACAAGGGCTACACCTACTCGCCCGGCGCCACGCTGTCGCAGCAGGTGCAGGGCTCCACCTGGATCGAGGACGCGGACATCACCGCCGAATCGACCGGCCCGGCGATCACCGAGATCTACAAGGAGATCCGCCGGATGCAGGACACCCTGCCCACCGCCGCCGAGGTGAAGGGCATCCAGAACTACATGAACGGCACTTTCGTGCTGGGCCTGTCCTCGCGCGACGGGCTCGCGGCCTCGCTGGCGAACCTCGACCTGCTGGGCCTCGGCGCGGACTACCTCAATGGCTACGTCGGCAAGGTCAGCGCGTTGACGGCGGCGGACTTCCAGGCGGCGGCGAAGCGCGAACTGCCGGTGGACAAGCTGAACGTGGTGATCGTCGGCCCGCTGGCGAGCGTGCGCCCGCAGCTGGAGAAGGTGCCCGAGATCGCGGGGAAGCTGGGGAAGTAGCCGCCCCGCTTCGGGACTACTCGCCCGCCTTCTCCGCCAGCAGCGCCGGGGTGAGGACCTGCGGCAGTTGCTCCGGCGTACCGTCGCGGCCGTACCAGACGTAGAGCGGGACCCCGGCGGCGCCCTGGGCCGTCAGGTAGCGGGTGATCTCCGGGTCGCGGCGGGTCCAGTCGCCGCGCAGGACGACGACACTGGCCTTCTCGAACGCGGCTCTTGTATCCTCGCGCTCGATGGCGACCTGCTCGTTGACCTTGCAGGTGAGGCACCAGTCGGCCGTCATCCAGACGAAGGCAGGCTTGCCGCTGCGCCGCGCCCTGGCGAGCGCCTCCGCGGAGAAGGGCTTCGCGTCGATCACCGAGGTTTCGGCCGAGGCCTGCGCCTGCGGCTCGGGCATCGTCAGCACGCCGAGGGCGAGGATCGCCGCGGCCAGCAGCGCGGGCACCAGCGCCCGTTTGCCGCGCCGCTGCGCCCGTCCGGCGAGCGCCAGCAGCGCCAGCACCAGTGCCGCCAGCGCCAGCACGTAGGACAGCGAGGCTGTCCCGCCCAGACGCCAGACCAACCACGCGAGCGCCAGCGCGGTCAGCGCCATCGGCACCGCCATGATCCGCCGGAACGTCACCATCCACTGGCCCGGACGCGGCAGGCGGGCGCGCAGCGCGGGCACGAAAGCGACGCCAAGGAACGGCAGCGCGATCCCGAACCCCAGCGCCGCGAACAGCGTCAGTGCCGGGAGCACCGGCAGCAGCAGCGCCGCGCCCATCGCGCTCGCCATGAACGGTCCGGTGCAGGGCGTGGCGACGAAGGCCGCGAGAAGCCCGGTGGCGAAGGCGCCTTGCGGCGAGCCCGCGCTCGCGAAGCCCGGCACCGCGAACTCGAACAGGCCGAGGAGGTTCGCGGTGATCGCCGCCGCCAGTGCGAAGAGGGTGACGACGACCCAGGGCTCCTGCAGCTGGAACGCCCAGCCGACCTGCTCGCCGCTCGCGCGCAGCACCAGCAGCAGCGCGCCGAGGCCGAGGCAGGCGAGCATCACGCCGGCGGCATAGGCCAAGCCCTCGACCCGCGCATGGGCCTCGCTCTCGCCGGCGCGGGCGAGGCTGATGGCCTTCAGCGACAGGATCGGGAAGACGCAGGGCATCACGTTGAGCAGCAACCCCCCCGCCACCGCCGCCAGCAGCAGCCACGGCAGCGCGGGCAGCTTTGGCGCGCCTTCGTTGGCGGGCCCCGTCACGATGGGAACCCCGCCCGTGGGCACGGTGCCGGGCTTTGCGGTGAGTTCGATGCCGTTGCCCGCGCCGTCCAGCCGCAGCACGCCCTCGATGGCATCGGCCCCGCGCGCGGCGAACTTCGCGCGCGGGATCGTCACCAGCAGGAGGTCGCCCTTGCGGCTGAACAGCTGCGGCGCGGCGTAGTCGACCAGCTTGTCCTCGCGCACGAAGAGGTGCGGCGCGTCGAGCTTGACCGAGGCGGGCAGCGGGATGGCGAGGCGCAGGTCCTTGCCGCCGAGCGTGAAGGCGGCGGGAGCGCCGAGCGGGGCGGGGAGGCGCTGTGTCCACTCGTCGAAGCGCGGCGCTTCGCCTTGCGCGCCGACCACGATCTCGGTCGCCAGTTCGGCGCGTTCGGGCACGCAGATCTGCTCGGTGCAGGCGAGCCATTGCGCCTTGACGCGTACCGGCAGGCGCGTGCCCGGCTTGGCCGAGGCGGGCAGGGTCACCGGCACCAGCACCGCGTATTCGCGCTCGTATACGTGGTTCATCAGCCCCTGCACGACCAGCGTGCGCGGCACCGGATAGCGCGGCGTGCCGACCGAGGCGCCCTCGGGCAGTTCCCAGCCCAGCTGCATGCCGAGCCCCGCGTCGCCGGGATTGACCCAGTAGCCGTGCCACCCGGCCTCTGGCGTCATGCGTATCGCCAGCGTCGCTCCGCCGCCGGAGCCCGGCCCCGCCACCAGCTCGGCGGCGATGTGGCTGGGCGCGGCGCTGGCCGGGACCGCACTTGCAAGAAAGACACCCAAAAGCGCCACGAGATGACACAGGACCGTCACGAGGACGGAGTAGCGGCGCGATTCCATGATGCTCCCGTGCGTTGCCAGTGAGGCTGGACTACCTTGCGCTCGGGCGGCAATCCGGTCATCGAAGCATCTGCTCCCAACGCGCAGACTTTTCAAGGAACCTCCCGCGATGCGCCCTTCATTCTCGCTGGCCTTCTCCTCGCTCGCCGTGGCCCTGGCGCTCGGTTCGGTGGCTCCCGCGTTCGCCCAGGAGGCCGCTCCGGCCGCGGCAGTGCCCGCCGCCCCGGCGCCCACCACGCCGCCGAAACTGATCGTCGCGATCTCGGTCGACCAGTATTCCGCCGACCTGTTCCAGCAGTACCGCGAGCGCTACACCAAGGGCCTCGCGCGGCTGCTGCAGGGCGCGGTCTTCCCCTCGGGCTTCCAGTCGCACGCCGCGACCGAGACCTGCCCCGGCCACTCGACCCTGCTGACGGGCGTTCACCCCAACCGGACCGGCATCATCGCCAACAACTGGTTCGTCCCCGGCATCGCCCGCGCCGACAAGCAGGTCTACTGCTCGGAAGACGAGACGAACCCCAAGAGCAACTCCGAGGATTCGGTCATCAAGCCCGACCACCTCAAGGCCCCCACGCTGGGCGACCTGCTCAAGCAGAAGAACCCCGCCAGCCTCAACGCCGCGGTGTCCTTCAAGGACCGCGCGGTGGTGATGATGGGCGGCCACACCACCGATGCCGCCTACTGGATCAAGGGCAAGGGCTTCACCAGCTACGAAGGCCGCAAGCTCTCGCCCGCAGCCCTCGCCGAGAACGCAGCGATGGCGAAGACCGTGGCAGCGGGCGCGGGCGAGTTGCCGGTGCCGGGCTGGTGCGGCCCGGTCGACCGCGCGACGGACGTGGGCGGCTTCACCATCGGCACCTACCGCTTCCCGCTGAAGGCCGGCGACATGAAGGGTTTCTCGAACAGCCCGCGCGTGGACATCGCCACCACCGACATGGCGGTACGCCTGCTCGACGAGATGCCGCTCGGCAGGGACGCCGTGCCCGATGTGCTCTCGGTCAGCTACTCGGCCACCGACAAGGTCGGCCACGCCTACGGCAACGAGGGCGTGGAAATGTGCATCCAGATGAACGTGCTCGACCAGACGATCGGCACGCTGCTCGACGCACTCGACGCACGCGGGCTGGACTACGTGGTCGTGCTCAGCGCCGACCACGGCGGCGCCGACGCTCCCGAGCGCATGAAGCTGCAGGGCGTGCCCGATGCTGCGCGCCTCGACGAATCGCTGACCGACAAGGGCCTCTCGGCCTCGGTTTCCAAGGCTACCAGGATCACAGTCAAGGATGGCCCGCTGCTCTATGGCGCTGGCGGTTCGGGCGACATCTGGCTCAACGCCGGCCTCAAGCCCAAGCAGCGCAAGAAGGTGATCGCCGAGCTGGTCGCCGAGCTGAAGGCCAACCCGCAGATTTCGGGCGTCTACACCGCCGACGAGCTGAAGAAGGTCAAGGTCCCCAGCGGCCATCCGCAGGACTGGACCGAGATCGAGCGCGTCGCCGCCTCCTTCGATCCCGAGCGTTCGGGCGAAGTGCTGATGATGACCAGGCGCGCCGTCGTGCCGGGCACCAAGGCAGTCCCGGGCTACACCGCCACCCACGGCAGCCCCTGGGACTACGACCGCCGCGTGCCGATGCTGTTCTGGCGCAAGGGGATCACCCGCATGGAGCAGGCCCAGCCGGTCGAGACCGTGGACATCGCCCCGACCCTCGCCGGGCTGATCGGCCTGAGCGAGCCGGCCGGCACATGGGACGGCAGGTGTCTCGACATCTACGCCGGGGAGTCCGATAGCTGCTCGGGATGAGCGACTCGAATATCGAAGCAAGACCAGCGGCCGAACGCCGCGACCTGATCATCCTGGGCGGCGGCCTCGTCGGCATGACGCTGGCGCTGGCCGCCGCCCGGGCCGGGATCACCAGCCACGTCATCGACCGGGCGGACCCCGCCGATCTCGTGGCCGAGGGCGCAGACGCCCGCGCCTCGGCGATCTCGACCGCGAGCTGGAACCTGTTCACCAACATCGGCCTCGCCGACAGGCTCAAACCGCTCGGCTGCCCGATCGATTCCATCGCCGTCACCGATGGGATGAAGCCAGGCCGCATCGATTTCACCCCCAAGCCCGATGAGGGCTCCCTCGGCCGCATGTTCGCCAACCGCGACTTGCGCATCGCCCTGTTCGATGCCGCGCGCGACGAGCCGGCGATCGCCTGGCACGTCAGGACCGAAGCGGTGCGGCGCGACCGCGGTCCGCACGGCGTCGAGGTCGAGCTGTCGGACGGCCGTGTTCTCACCGCCTCGCTGCTGGTCGCCGCCGAGGGGCGCCAGTCGCCGACCCGCGACGAGGCCGGCTTCGCGCTCGCCAAGTGGGACTACAAGCACCGCGCCCTCGTCGCCGCGCTGTTTCATGAGAAGTCGCACGACAACACCGCCTGGGAAATCTTCTACCCCGCCGGCCCCTTCGCGCTGCTGCCATTGCTCGACGACGAGCAGGGCCGCCACCGCAGCGCGCTGGTCTGGACCGTGGGCGAAAAGGACGCCGCCGGCGTTCTCGCCATGCCTGACGCGATGTTCGTCAACGAGGTTTCCGCCCGCATGCACGGCGTGCTGGGGCAGATTTCGCTCGCCGCGCCGCGCATGAGCTATCCGCTGCGCTTCCACCACGCCGGCAAGGTCGTGGACGAGCGCCTTGCCGTGATCGGCGATGCCGCGCACGGCATGCACCCGATCGCCGGGCAGGGCCTGAACCTGGGCCTGCGCGACGTCGGCGGACTGGTCGAGGTACTGACCGAAGGCATGCGCCTCGGGCTGGAGCCGGGGGACGCGCAGCTGCTCGCCCGCTACGAGAAGTGGCGCAGCCTCGATACCTTCATGGTAATGTCGGTGACCGACGGGCTGACACGCCTGTTCGGCATCCCCGGCCGCCTGCCCAGCGCCGCGCGCCGCCTCGGCATGGGCGCGGTGCAGCGCCTCCCCGCCCTCAAGCGCTTCTTCATGGACGAGGCGCGGGGCATGTCGGGCAAGCTGCCGGAACTGCTGCAGGCGTAACGCCCTCCCCGAGGGGGACGAAGGTCTACTCCGCCGCGCTTTCCGTAGGCTCGCCCTGCGGTGCCACCGGCGCCAGCGGGCTCGGCTGGTCGACTGCCTGTCCGGCGGAATCCTGCAGCCGGCTCGGCTCCAGCATCGCGGTGGTTTCGAGCAGGTCGAGCGCCTTCTGCGCCGCTTCGAAGCGGCGGGCGTCGGCGATCCAGGTGTCGGCGGCGTCGGCGCCGGGCAGGCGCTCCACTTCGCCCACGGCGCTGTCGATCCGCCGCGCCGTGAGCATCACGCGGGCGCGGTCGATGCGGGCGGCGGGTGTGGCGAGCGTGCCTGAATCGCGGCGCACGGTGAACATCGAGGTGACTTCATGGCGGGCGCGGTCCCACAGGCTTTCGTTGGCCTGCGTCACGGTCAGCTCGGGCGAAAGCGCCTCGAGCCGGGCGGCGAGGCCGTCGATGGTGACGGGGTTGGCGGCGAAGTCGATCACCGTCTGTACCGCGCGGGGCTGGGCGTTCATGAAGCGCAGCCGCAGCTGGTCGGCGACGTGGCCCAGCGGCTCGCCCCGGTCGACCATGCGCCGCGCCGCGAAGGCGATCAGCAGGCCCTCGGCGCGGCCCGCGTTGCCCGCGGCGGCGTTGGTCTCGAAGTCGATGCGCGAGATGCGGTCCTCGATCATCGCGAGGCGGCCTTCGACCGTGCCGATCGCGGCCATCTGCGCGGCAGGCTCGGGCGGGGGCGCGGGCGTCGTGACCTCGACCGGCGCGGCGACCTGCGGGTTCAGCACCGCGAGATAGCCGCGCGCCGAGAACCAGGCCACCAGCGCGGCGCCGAGCAGGAAGGCGATCAGCGCGATGAACAGCGTGGGCCCCCGCGAACGGCTGCGATCCGGGGTGGGTGCGACGGGTGCCGAAATGTCCTGCATCAAGCCCTTATGTGGCAACTATTGTCCCGAGCCGGCTTCTTGGCACATCCGCAGCGCCAAGGCCAGCAGCGCCGCGTCGTCCGGCGTGGGCGCGCTGCGAAGGTCGGCCCAGCCCGTCCCGGCGCGCGCCTCGACACGTGGACCGATGGCGGCGAGGCGGACGAGGGCACGGTCGATCCCGGCCTGCTCGCACGATTGCGCGAAGTGCGCGGCCGCCTCGCCGGAGTGGAGCAGGACGAGGGACGGAGAGGCGAGCAGGTCGATGAGGGCGGTCGGCAGCGGCAGCGGTTCGCTGGCGTAGACCTCGCGCGTGACGACCTCGACCCCGCGGGGAACTGCCAGTTCGACCCGCTCGCGCCCGGCGAGGCGCAGCAGGCGGCGGTGGGTCGGCTCCAGCGCTTCGAGCATGTTCTGGAGGCCGCCTCGGCCGGTCGCTGCGACGTCGAGCCCGGCTTCGCGCGCCGCCTCGGCGGTCGTCTCGCCCACGGCGTAGACGGGCAGGCCGTGATAAGTCGCCAGCGCCTTGCCGCCGTGCCGCAGGGCGTTGGCGCTGCCGAGCAGCAGGGCGTCGACATCCTCCCGAGGAACCGGGTCCCACGACACCGCCCGCACTTCGAAGAGGGGGAAAGCCTGTGCCACGAGGCCCATCGCCCGCGCCGCCGTGAGCGTGGCGGCCGCTCCGGGCTCCGGGCGCAGGATGAGGACCGGGAGGCGGGTCATCCGCGCCTCGAACGGGCGAGCAATGCCACGTCTCAGGCCGCCGCCCCCGCGAAATGCACCGCGATCGCAGGCACCGCGCGGCCCAGCAGATCGGCGGCGAGGCGCAGCGGGCCTTCCACGTCGGTCGCGGCGAAGCGCGCCTCGCCGGTGACGTGTTCGGCGCCGTCGGGGCTGTAGAGCGCCGCGCGCATGAACAGATCGCCGCCCTCGCTGCGGGTGAGCACCGCGATCGGGCTGTGGCAGTTGCCCCCAAGCCCCGCGAGCAGCGCCCGCTCCGCCAGCACCTGCGCACGGCTTTCCGCATGATCCACGCGCGAGAGCAGCGTGCGCGTCCGCTCGTCGTCCGCGCGGCATTCGACCATGATCGCGGCCTGCGCGGGGGCGGGGAGCCAGTCCTCGGCGTCGAGCGGGTGGCCGGTGCCGGTTTCGCCCAGCCGGTTGAGCCCGGCGGCGGCGAGGAAGGTCGCGTCCACTTCGCCCGCCGCCAGCTTGGCGAGGCGGGTGGCGACGTTGCCGCGGAACGTCACCACGCGGCAGTCGGGCCGGGCGTGGAGCAGCTGCGCGGCGCGGCGCGGCGCGCTCGTGCCGACGACGGCGCCCTGCGGCAGCGCGGTGATCGAGGCGGCGCCGACCAGCACGTCGCGCACGTCCTCGCGCGGGAGGATGGCGCCGATCGTGAACGCCTCGGGCCGGATCGTCTCGACATCCTTGGCCGAGTGGACCGCGAAATCGATCTCGCCCGAAGCCAGCCAGGCGTCGAGTTCCTTGGTCCACAGCGCCTTGCCGCCGATCTCGGCGAGCGCGCGGTCCTGGATGCGATCGCCGCTGGCGGTGACGGCAACGATCTCTATATGCGCGGGATCGAGCCCGTGGGCCTCGGCGATGCGGGCCTGTGCTTCATGGGCCTGCGCCATCGCGAGGGGCGAGCGGCGGGTGCCCAGCTTAAAGCGATCATTCTGGTGTTTGTCGTAGGTCATCGGCGGCTTGTGCTACCCGGCAATGTCGTTCAGGGGAAGATCGGCCCAAAAATATGAAAACACGCATAGTCCTCGGCATCGAATCCTCCTGCGATGAAACCGCAGCCGCGCTGGTCACCGGCGACCGGGTGATCCTGGCGCAGCGCATCGCCTCGCAGGACGAGGCGCACCGCCCCTACGGCGGCGTCGTGCCCGAGATCGCCGCGCGTGCCCATGCCGAGCGGCTGGCCCCCCTGATCGAGGCGACGCTGGCCGATGCCGGGATGACGCTGGACCAGGTCGATGCCATCGCCGCCACTGCCGGGCCGGGTTTGATCGGCGGCGTGATGGTCGGCCTCGTCACCGCCAAGGCGCTGGCGATGGCCTCCGACAAGCCGCTGATCGCGGTCAATCACCTCGAAGGCCACGCGCTCTCGCCGCGCCTTGCCGACGCGGCCCTCGAATATCCCTACCTGCTGCTGCTGGTCTCGGGCGGGCACTGCCAGATCCTGCTGGTCGAGGGCGTGGGCCAGTTCCGCCGCCTTGCCACCACCATCGACGACGCGCTGGGCGAGGCTTTCGACAAGTCGGCCAAAGTGCTCGGCCTCGGCTATCCCGGCGGCCCCGCGCTCGAGCGGCTCGCGCTGGAGGGCAATGCGAAGAAAGTGCGCCTGCCGCGTCCGCTCAAGGGGTCGGACGAGCCGCACTTCTCCTTCGCCGGGCTCAAGAGCGCCGTTTTGCGAGCCAAGCAGTCGGGCGAACACAGCGACGCCGACATCGCCGCCTCGTTCCAGCAGGCCGCGATCGATTGCCTCGTTGACCGGCTGACCCGCGCGCTGGCGAAAGTCGGGCCGATCAACGCCCTGGTCGTTGCCGGCGGGGTCGCGGCGAACAAGGCGATCCGGGGCGCGCTCGAAGCATTGGCCGCCAAGCATGGGCTCCCGTTCATCGCACCGCCATTGGCGCTGTGTACCGACAATGCGGCGATGATCGCCTGGGCCGGGATGGAGCGGCTGGAGCGCGGGCAGTCGGACCCGCTCGACGTGGCGGCCCGTCCGCGCTGGCCGCTCGATCCCGAGGCCGAGGTCGTTCGCGGAGCGGGAGTGAAGGCATGAGCGGGGCAAAAGTCGGAGTTGTCGGCGCGGGCGCCTGGGGCACCGCGCTCGCGCAGGCGCTGGCCGGTGACGGCAGCGACGTAACGCTCTGGGCGCGCGAGACCGAGCTGGTCGAGGAGATCAACCGCGACCGCCGCAACAGCCTCTATCTGCCCAGCGCTACGCTGGCACCGACGATCCACGCCACCAGCGACCTCGGCGAACTGGCGGCGCTTCCGGCGCTGCTCGTCGTCGTGCCCGCGCAGTTCCTCAGCGGCGTCATCGCCGGCCTGCCCGAAGGCACGCGCGACCTGGTGCTCTGCGCCAAGGGGATCGAGGCGGGCACCGGGCGCCTGATGGCCGACGTCGCCGCGCAGGCCGCGCCGATGGAGCGCCTCGCGGTGCTGTCCGGGCCGACGTTCGCGCATGAAGTGGCCGCCGGGCTCCCCACCGCCGTCACCCTCGCCTGTGGGGGCGGACAGGCGCAGTGGGAGCGCCTGTCGCCGCTGCTCGCCCGGCCGATGCTGCGGCCCTATTACTCCGACGACGTCACCGGCGCCGAGATCGGCGGCGCGGTGAAGAACGTGCTCGCCATCGCCTGCGGCGTGGTGGAGGGGCTGAACCTCGGCCAGAACGCCCGCGCGGCGCTGATCGCGCGCGGGTATGCCGAGATGCTGCGCTTCGGGCTGGCGCGCGGCGCCCGGGCCGAGACGCTGTCGGGCCTGTGCGGGCTCGGCGATCTCGTGCTCACCTGCTCGTCCACTTCCAGCCGCAACTTCTCGCTCGGCCTCGCGCTCGGGCAGGGGCTGACCGCGGCCGAGGCGCTGGTCGGCAAGAACAGCGTCGCCGAGGGCGCGGCGACCGCGCCGGTGCTCGCCGACCTCGCGCGCCGCGACGGCATCCAGATGCCCATCGTCGAAGCCGTCGCGCGGCTGCTGGCGGGCGAAGCGCCTGCCGGCGCC